>JAICUB010000002.1 GCA_025936045.1 Polyangiaceae bacterium
CTCGCGGGCAATCTCACGAGTCAGGTTCGCAACATCGCCGAGGTGACGACGGCGGTCGCGCGCGGCGATCTTTCGCGGAAAATCAGCGTCGACGCCAAGGGCGAAATTTTGGAGCTGAAGAACACCGTCAACACGATGGTCGATCAGCTAAACTCGTTCGCCGCCGAAGTGACGCGCGTCGCGCGCGAGGTCGGCACGGAAGGCAAGCTCGGCGGTCAGGCGGAGGTGCCCGGCGTCGGCGGCACGTGGAAGGATTTGACCGACACGGTGAACGTGATGGCGGCGAACCTGACCGAACAGGTGCGCGGCATCGCCAAGGTGGTGACCGCGGTCGCGAACGGCGACTTGCGGCAGACCTTCACCGTCAAATCGAAGGGCGAAGTCGCTGCGCTCGCCGACACCATCAACGACATGACGAGCACGCTCGCCACGTTCGCCGACCAGGTGAGCACGGTGGCGCGCGAAGTCGGCGTGGAGGGGCGCCTCGGCGGCCAGGCGGACGTGCCGGGCGCCGCGGGAACCTGGAAGGACCTCACGGGGAACGTGAACCTGCTCGCGGCGAACCTCACGACCCAAGTGCGCGCGATCGCGGAGGTCGCGACGGCCGTGACGAAGGGTGATCTCACGCGCTCGATTCAGGTCGAGGCACGCGGCGAGCTCGTCGAGCTCAAAGACAACGTCAACACGATGATCGACAACCTCCGGCTCACCACCGATCGCAACAGTGAGCAGGATTGGCTGAAGACGAACCTCGCGCGCTTCACGAGCATGCTGCAGGGCCAGCGGGATCTGGCGCGTGTCGGTCAGATGTTGCTCTCGGAGCTCGCGCCGCTCGTCGGGGCGCACCAGGGCGTCGTCTATCAGAGCACCGACGAGCAGACCGAGAGCGGCGTCGGGCAGATGCGCCTTCTCAGCACGTACGCCGACGACGGCAAGAACGGACATCGCGAAACGTTGAAGTTCGGCGAAGGGCTCGTCGGGCAGTGCGCGATCGAGCGGCGCCGTATTTTGATCACGGATCCGCCGGCGGGGACCACGCGCGTCGGCTCGGCGCTGTTCGAGGCGCTGCCGCGCAGCGTGATCGTGCTGCCCGTCTTGTTCGAGGGGCAGGTCAAGGCCGTGATCGAGCTCGCGTCGCTGAACCGCTACACCGCGTCGCACCTCGCGTTTCTCGACCAGCTGACGAGCAGCATCGGTATCGTCTTGAACAGCATCGAGGCGACGATGCAGACCGAAGCGTTGCTCGATCAGTCGCAGCGGCTCGCGACCGAGCTCCAGACGCAGCAGAAGGAGCTCCAGGCGACCAACGAGCAGCTCGGCCAGAAGGCGCTCGAGCTCACCGAGCAGAACGCCGAAGTCGAGCGCAAAAATCAGCAGATCGAGCAGGCACGCCGCGCGCTCGAGGACAAGGCGAAGGAGCTCGCGCTCACGTCCAAATACAAGTCGGAGTTCCTCGCGAACATGTCGCACGAGCTCCGGACGCCGCTGAACAGCATCCTGATACTCGGCCAGCAGCTCGGCGAAAACCCCGAACAAAACCTCACGCCCAAGCAGGTCGAATTCGCGCGCACGATCCACAGCGCCGGCTCCGACCTCCTGAACCTCATCACCGACATCCTCGATCTCTCGAAGATCGAATCCGGCACGGTGACGGTCGAACCCGCCGAGCTTTCCTTCTCGACGCTGCTCGAGTCGGTGGCGCGCCCGTTCCGCCACGACGCCGAGACGCGCAAGGTGACCTTCGACGTGCAGCTCGATCCCAAGCTCGGCCGCACCTTCTATACGGACCAAAAGCGTCTGCAGCAGGTGTTGAAGAACCTGCTCTCGAACGCCTTCAAGTTCACCGACCACGGCGGCGTCCGCTTGAACATCACCGCCGCGGCCGCGGGCTGGACGCCGGATCACCCCGTCCTCAACCAGGGCGGGACGGTGATTGCGTTCGAGGTGTCGGACACCGGCATCGGCATCGCCCCGGAAAAGCAAAAGATCATCTTCGAGGCCTTCCAGCAGGCGGACGCGGGCACGAGCCGCAAATACGGCGGCACGGGCCTCGGCCTAGCCATCAGCCGCGAGCTTTCGCACCTGCTCGGCGGCGAGCTCACGTTGCGGAGCTCACCGGGGCAGGGGAGCACCTTCACGCTCTACTTGCCGCTCAAGTACGTCGGTCCGGCTTCGGCGCGCACCGTGGGTAACGTGCTCTCGTCACCGATGCCGGCGACGCGCGAGGGCGGACACCCGGCTCCGTTCGCCGTTCATTCGGTCGTCTCGACCTCCGTGCGCGTCGCGGACGCCACGCCCGAGCAAATCCCCGACGATCGGGGCGACGTGCATCCGGGCGAGCCCACGCTGCTCATCATCGAGGACGACCCACACTACGCGAGGGTGCTCGTGGATCTCGCGCGCGACAAGGGCTTCAAGGTGCTCGTCGCGCAGCGCGGCGCCGACGCCCTCGAGCTCGCCCGCGACTACCATCCGACCGCGATCTCGCTCGACGTCTTCTTGCCCGACATGCTCGGCTGGACCGTGCTCTCGTACCTGAAGCGCGACGCGAACCTGCGGCACATTCCCGTCCAGATCATCACGCTCGACGAGAACCGGCAGGATGCGCTCTCGCGCGGCGCGTTCTCGTTCATCACGAAACCCGCGACGACCGAGGGCCTCGAGCAGGCGCTTTCGCGCATCAAGGAGTACTCGATGCCGCGGCGCCGCCGGCTGCTCGTGGTCGAGGACAGCGCCGCCGAGCAGCTCAGCATCCGCGAGCTCCTCGGCCACGACGACATCGAGATCGTGAGCGCGACGACGGGCGAAGAGGCGCTCACGATCCTGAAGGAACAGCAAATCGACTGCGTCGTGCTCGATTTGCGCCTGCCCGACATCTCCGGCTTCGAGGTGCTCAATCGCATTCGCGACGACGAAAGCCTGCCGGACTTGCCGGTCGTCGTCTTCACGGGCCGGGAGCTCACGCCGGAGCACGCCGGCCAGCTGCGGGAGCTCGCCCGTAAGGTCGTGATCAAGGGTGTCGAGTCACCCGAGCGACTGCTCGACGAGACCGCGCTCTTCTTGCACCGCGTGATCGCCGACTTGCCGTCGCACAAGCAGCAGATGCTCGAGCGCTTGCACCTCTCCGACGAGGATTTGCGTGGGAAGAAGGTGCTCGTCGTCGACGACGACGTGCGCAACATCTTCGCGCTCGGCAGCGTGCTCGAGCGTCACGGCATGAAGGTGCTGACGGCGCAGACGGGCCATGAAGCCATCGCCTCGCTCGAGAAGACGACGGACATCGCGGTCGTACTGATGGACATCATGATGCCGGAGATGGACGGCTATCAAACGATGCAGCTGATCCGCAAAAAGCCGAATTTGCGCCGGCTTCCCATCGTCGCCCTCACCGCCAAGGCGATGAAGGGTGACCGCGAAAAGTGCCTCGACGCCGGCGCTTCCGACTACCTCGCGAAGCCCGTGAACACCGAGCAGCTACTGGCGACGCTGCGGCTCTGGCTGCATCGCTGAGCGGTCGAGCGGCAAACCTGCCGTGACGCGGGTCAGCTCACGTTCGCGAGTCCGAACACGATGTCGAGCCGCAGCATCTTGAAGATCACGAGCGGTTGCGCGGTCACGCCGACGAAGCGGACCGCGCCGCCCGCCGCGCGCACGCGTTTGTAGAGCCCGACGAGCGCGCCCACGCCCGAGCTGTCGATCAGGCGAAGATCGGACAGGTCTACGGTGATGTCGCGCCGCCCGTCTTCGAGCAGCCGGTCGAGGACCGGACGGAGCTCGGGGGCGGACAGCGCGTCGAGCTCACCGCGTACCCGAAAGATGGTGTTCTTGTTGATATCCGTACGCGAGTAGTTCATGGGGCTCCTTGAGCGAACGCGCGCTCTTCGGTGCGCTCGAGTCGGTACGGCCCGCGCGTGACGCGTACCAGCCGACCGTCACGTCGAGACCGCGCCGGAGGTCGTACGCCGGCTCATAACCGATACAGGCACGCGCCCGGTCGATCGCGGCGAGCGAATGTGGAATGTCGCCCGCGCGCGGGGGGCGGCGCTCGAGCGATGCGCCTTGCGCTTCCGGCGCGTACTTGGCGGCGCGGTCGCGAATGGCGTCGTAAAGCTCGAGCAGTGTCGTCCGCGCTCCGTACGCGACGTTGAAGACGCGCGGCAAAACCTCGGTCTCCGAGGCGGTAGCCGCGAGCAGGTTCGCTTGAACTACGTTGTCGACGAAGCAGAAATCGCGGCTGTTGCTGCCGTCGCCGAAGACGACGCTCGGATGTCCCGAGAGCAGTTGCTCGGTCCAGCGCGGGATCACCGCGGCGTACGCACCGTTCGGATCCTGGCGCGGCCCGAACACGTTGAAGTAGCGTAAACCGACGCTGTCGACGTGGTGCGTGCGCAGGAACGTCTCGGCATAGAGCTCGTCCACGAGCTTGCTCGTCGCGTAGGGCGAAAGCGGGCGGCCGAGCTGGCTCTCGAGCTTCGGGCTGTTCTTGTCGTCGCCGTAGACGGAGCTCGAAGAGGCGTAGATGACGCGCTCGATGCGCGCTTCCTGCGCGGCAAGCAGCACGGTGACGAAGCCGTCCACGTTGTTCGAATGCGTCGTCATCGGGTCGTCGATCGAGCGCGGGACCGAGCCGATCGCGGCCTCGTGCAACACGAAACGCGCGCCCTCCATCGCCGCCAGGCACGTCACGCGATCGCGGATGTCACCTTCGATGAAGTGAAAACGTGACGCTTTGTCCCCCACGCGGTCGAGCACGTCGTCCAGGTTCGACTGGTAACCCGTCGCGAAGTTGTCGAGACCGACCACCTCTTGGTTGAGTCGCAGCAGCGCTTCCACGAGGTGAGAGCCGATGAACCCCGCGGCGCCGGTCACGAGCCAGCGCGCCGGGTTCGCGAGCAGCTCCGAGGAGACCTTTTCGAAGCGGGTCACGTCAGAGGCTCCAGTACTTGATGTCGGCGCGAACCTCGCTCGGTTCGATCGCACCTTTGAGGTCGCAGAGGATCCCGTGGTCCCGGATGGCGCCGAAGAGCTCTTGGCGCGGCATCTCCAGGATTTGCTTGTGCGGGACGGCGAGGATCAGCGCGTCGAGCTCGGTAAACTCCGACCAAGGCTGGAGACGAACCGGGTGCTCCAAGTGCTGTGAAGCTTCACCGTCGACCAATGGATCGTGGACGATGGGCTCGATACCGAATTGTTCGAGCTCCTTCACGATGTCGGTGACCTTCGTGTTCCTGAGATCCGGCACGTCTTGCTTGAAAGTGAGGCCGAGGATGCCGACGCGGGCGCCCTGGATGCGAACGTCGGCGCGCGCGAGGTGCTTCACCAGACGCTGCGCGACGAACGGCCCCATGCCCTCGTTGATGCGCCGGCCCGCGAGGATCACCTGCGGGTGGTAGCCGACCGACTCCGCGAGCGTGGTCAGATAATACGGGTCGACGCCGATGCAGTGCCCGCCCACGAGTCCCGGCTCGAAACGCAAGAAGTTCCACTTGGTGCCCGCGGCGCGGAGCACGTCGCGCGTGCGAATGCCGATACGGTCGCAAATCAGTGAAAGCTCGTTCATGAGCGCGATGTTGAGGTCGCGCTGCACGTTTTCCACGGCTTTGGCCGCCTCGGCGACCCTGATCGAGGGCGCCCGGTACACGCCGGCGTCCACCACGGTCTCGTAGACGCGCGCGACGCGGTCGAGCGTCTCCTTGTCTTCACCGGACACCACTTTCACGATCTTCTCGAAGGAATGCTCGCGGTCGCCCGGGTTGATGCGCTCGGGCGAATAACCGAGCTTGAAGTCCCGACCGCGCTTGAGCCCGCTCGTCTTCTCGAGGATCGGGCCGCAGATGTCCTCGGTCACGCCGGGGTATACGGTCGATTCGTAAACGACGACGCTGCCCGGCTTCATGTGCTTGCCGACCGTCTCGCTCGCCTTCACGACCGGCGTGAGATCCGGGCGGTGATCCTCGTCGATGGGCGTCGGTACCGCGACGACGAAGAAGTTCGACCGCTCGAGCATCGAATCGTCCGTCGTCGCTTCGAGCTTCGACTGCTTGAGCGCGGCCGGATCCACTTCGTTCGTGGTGTCGATGCCACGACGCAAGCTGTCCACGCGCCGCGCGCTCAAATCGAAGCCGATCGTTTGGGGAAAGCGACGCGCAAAAGCCAATGCGATCGGCAATCCGACGTAGCCGAGCCCGATGACCGCAATCCTATCTTCCATGCGCGCCGACTCTTGCAAAACGTGGGCCGCGCTCGTTGCGCCACGGCGTATCTTCGGTGCCTTCCCGCGACGCTGCCACCGCAGCATCGCGCCACGGTGAGATCGCAAGTCACGCGCGTGCGGCGCAATCGACCCGCGCTCGCACGCGTGCTTCAGCGGGAGCGACCGCTCGGCGCGGCGATGCCCTGACCGTCGGGTACCGTCGCGGTCCGGAGCTCGTCGGTGCGATCGACGCGCTGGGGGGCGCGGTACGCGGCGGGCATCTCCGGATCGGGGGGGAATTTGAAGGCCGCGCCGAGCATCAGATTGTTTTGCACGAAGCTCACCGGCAAGGTCACGACGCGCACGCCGGAGCGTTGATCGACGTGCTGGGCCCGGATACCGAGCAGGAGCCACGGAGTCGTCTGCCAGCCCAACGTCACGTCGGCGAGGAGAAGCGAGACGTGCGTCGCAAGATGCGCATCTTGATCGAGCAGACGCCCCGTTTGGTACCCGCCGCTCGCGGCCAGAGAAAAAGTCGCCTTCTGGTCCAGCGGCACGGCGCCGCGCAGGCGTATTTCGTCGGAAAGGTAGGACTGGCCGAGCAATACGTTCGTGGTGATCGCGTGACGGTAGCTCAAGGTGGCGTCCCCGAAGGTGTCCGCGTACCCGAGCGTGGCGCTGCCCGTCGGGTACCAGCGGGTTCTGTCCGGCTCGACGCGGTCGAGCCGGGCCACACCGGCTTCGAAGCGCGAGTTCAGGTAGCGACCGATGTCCCGGCGGTATACCGCGACCGCGCGGGTCACGAGCTCGCGCTCGAGCGCCACGCGCGTCCCGTCGGCGAGAATGCCGTCGTGCACGACGTTGTAGTCGGCGCGAACTTCTGCGCCGAGGGCGTTGCCGAGCCAACTGTACTCGCCGCCGAGCCGAGCATTCGGCATCAGCGTCGTCGGAGCGTCACCCGCGAGCGGCGTCCCGTAGACGAAGCCGAGGCCCTCGTATCCACGCCACCCGACCGTGAAGTCGTCGCTGACGAGCTCGTCGACGCTGGCCTGGAAAAGCTTCGTCGAGGCGCTGCCGAGGAACGGTACGGCCCCGGCGCCAGGCGGAGCGAAGGTGAGCGCGCCGTAACTGTCGGATTCCGCCGCCGCCGCGCCGACAATCGCGTTCAGACCCTTGGAAAGGTCGAAAAAGCCGCGGTACTCGAGACGATTCGAGGCGCTGTTGGTCGCGCTGCGCGCGAAATACACATCGTAGTCGAAGGTGTAAGCCAGGCGCTGCACGGTGCGCGGTGAAAGCAAGCCGAGTACGAGGCCGGGCCTCAGCACCACGAAGGCGCCGGCCGTTTTGGAAGCGCCGCCGGGGAGCGGCACGTCCGGCGCGGACTGGACGTTGTCGCTCACGCCGAGGGAGGTGTCGCCGACCGCCTGGAGCTTGGGCGTTTGGGCGCGCGCTCCGCCGAGCCAACCAAAAAAGAAAGCCGAAAACGCGAGCGCACCGACGCTCGCTCGGGCCTTGCTCCCTCGGCGCCGCCGCATCCGTCAGTTCTCGACGACGACCACGCGCCGCTTGCCCGTGCGATCGGGCAAAAGCTCCGAGACGACCTCGGACCTGAGCGGGACGCCGGGTACGTATTTGCCGATGTGGTCCTTGATGGCTTGGAGCAGCGAATCGTCGAGCTTGCCGACGGGGACGAGGCGCAGATCGATGGCGTTGTCGCGCCGCTGAATCACCTGGAATTCGCGCACCTTGTCGGCGAGGTACGCCATGAGCACGCTGAAGAACATGCCGCTCACGGGGTTGCCCTGCGCGTCGCGCAAGGTTTCCGTCGAGCGGCCCTCGATGCTTTCGAGCCGCGAGAGCCAGCGCCCGCAGGCGCAGCGCTCGTTCGCGTGGGCCACCGCGAGGTCGCCAGTGAGATAACGCACGAAGGGCGCCCCGTAGTTGTGCAGATCCGTGATCGCGACCTCGCCGAGCTCGCCCGGTTCTGCAAGACGTTGCCGATCGCCGTCCCGAACGACGACCTCCACGATCAGGTTTTCCATCGACTGGTGAAGGCCGGCGTGTGCTTCGCACTCGGCGGCGATCAGCATGACCTCGCGGTTGCCGTACGTTTCGAACACGCCGGGTCCGAAGGCGCTCATCATGGCGCTGCGATCGCTCTGAAACAGCCGCTCCGCCGCGCAGATCACGTTGATGTCGCTCCAGTCGCGGCACCCCGTGGCGTTCACGTGGCGAGCGAGCGCCGCGCCGGCCTGCGCGTAGCACACGATGACCTTCGGTTTCACGGCGCGGATCCGCTCGACGACGCGATCGAGCGCCTCCGGCGAGCGCTCCGTGCAGTCGACGTAGTGCTCGCGGCGGAACGAATGATCCACCGTCTCCTTGAGCCGGCGTCCGAACGGTGGTGGCTCGAGCGACGGGGACCCCCAATAATGGATGCTCGGGTCGCCCAGTTGGTAGCCGGCCCAACCGTAGCCGCGAAGCTTGGTGGCCTGGCGCCAGTACTCGGAGCCGAAGTCGTAGGCGAACGCGAGCGGGCGGCCCGTCGTGCCGCTCGTCGACTTGTCGATGGTCGCGAACGGCGGCGCCACCGAACGCCGTTCCGCGAAGTGCTCGCGGGCCTCGTCGCGCGTGAGGAGCGGCAGCCGCCTGAGGTCGTCCAAGTGGTGCACGTCGCCGACTTCGAGCCCAGCCGCCCGATAGCGCTCCCGCAGATAAGGGATGTTTTGGAAGACGTGCGCGAGCAAGCGGCCGAGCTCGCGCTCCTGCAGCGCCTCGAGCTCGTCGAGCGAGCACCACTGAGTGCGCTCGAGCTCGCGCAGATGGTCGAGCGTCGGGCGGCGTTTGAGGCCGCTCTGCAGCCCGGGATAGAGCACGCGTTGAAAGAGAAACCCGTAAAGATCCATCATGCGGCTAGCGGGGGTGGAGGGAGGGCATGGTCGCGGTAAAGGTTCGGATCGCCGCGCATGCCCTGCATGCCGGCGAGCGCGATGTTGAACATCTCTCGGGCGCTCACGTAGTGGAGCACGAAGCGCCGGCCGTCGTTGTACTTGCGCGTGAGCTCGCGGTGGAGCGCGCGGCCGGGCTCGCCGAGGAGCGCCTTCGCCTGCGTTTCGGGCGCACCATGCGTGTGCACCTTGACGAAGAGCCATTCGGGGCGACCCTCGACGTGAATGTCCTGCGCGACCCACGTGGCCACGCGATCGGGCGTGCCCGGGTCGCGCGCCGTGAGCGCGGCGCTCTCGATGCGGAAGCCGAGCTTTCGACGCGCGAGCGCGAGCGGTCCCTGGATCATCAAGATACGATCGCGCATCACGGTACCGACGCGCGCGCGGATGCCGTGCTCGTGCGCTCGCGCCCGCCGCGGATCGCCGGTGGGCCAGTAGATCTGATTGACGATGTTCGGTTGCGTGGAGTCCGGCGCTGAAGGAAAGGTGAAGTCCGCGTAACAGCCCGTCTCGAACAGCACGGCGAGCTCCGAATCGACGCCGCAGTAGCGGCCGTCCGGGCGGCTGTTCGCGAGACACCAATTGCCGTGGATGAACGCGTAGCGCGCCCGTCCGTCCTGATCGCGCGTGAGGTGCCCGTGCTCGGCGTAGGCACCGATGTAACGCGCGAGGTCGTGCGTGAGCTTTTGCGCGTCGTCCGCGTCGTGATGCAGGTGGACCTCGACCTCGCCGTAGCCCCGGGCGACGAGGCCTCCGAGCAGGTCGAGGTAGCGCGGATCGTATTGTTCGCCTGGAAAGAAGAACGAGTGCCGCGGAGCGCGCCCGTCGGCGTCGTGAAACTCGTCGAAGGCGCGCGGGTACTCGCCGGCCCAGCGCTCGACGCGCTCGAGGCCCCGCGTTCGGTCGACGTCGCCCCAGAGCGGCTCGTAATGATCGCAGAGCGCGAACAGGACGTGCCGCGGGCCCTCGAAGGTCGCTTTTTTGCGGTCACGTAAGCGTTGGCTCACGTATCCGGTGAGCCAGCGATGAACGTTGCGATGAAAAGCCATGCGTCTTCGGTAAACTCAGGAATCCAGGAGGATGGTGCCGAACACGGTGCTCGGACTCAGTTGCTGGATGGCGGCTTCGATGCTGCTCCGCCGCGACGAGCCGGCACGGGCGGTGAGCAGTACGCCGTCCGCGCATTCGCCGACGACGTCCGCGTCTGCGCTTTCGAATACGGCGGCAGAGTCCACGATGATGTAGTCGTAGTCGCTGCGGAGGTCGTGGAGTGCCGCCGTGAGCAGCAGGCGATCGACGTGACCGGGCCGCGGGCGCTGCTGCGGAAGGGCAGCGACGTGCAGGCGCGTGCCGCGCACGGCCGCCACGAGATAGGGCGGCGTCACGTCGCGGTTGGCGACGAGCCGTTCCATGAAGCTGTCCGAAGGTTCGAAGCCGAACGCCTGAGCCAGCGACGGCCGTCGCAGATTCGCGTCGATCAGGAGCACGCGCGCGAGCGTTTCGTCCGCGAGCGCGAGCCCGAGGTTCGCGGCGCACGTCGTCTTGCCTTCGCCTGGTTCCGCGCTCGAGACGGCGATGACGCGGGGATCGCCGAGGCTCAACAGCCGGTGACGCAACAGCCGATAGGCGCGCGCTTGCTCGGTCGCGTGCCCGTAGAGCATGACGAGGCGCGGATCCACGTCCACGGGGATCTCGACGAGCTCGTGCACCTCGGTATGCGCTCCACCGCGGCCGGTCGTGACGATCGCCTCGGTGTCCGTCCAGCGCATGAGCGTCGAGCGGTTCGCTGCGGTCTCGGGGGGCGGGTCGGGTGCGGTGACGGGAGTGACGGGCAGCGCCGCGCCCGGTTCGGCCGCCTTTACCGGTTCACTCGGCCGCACCCTGTTCACGAGCGGCACGACGGGTTCCGGCTCGTCCGCGGTGACCTCCGCCGGGACGTTGAAGCCCTGGGGCGGCATGTCTTTCGAGGCCGTCGTCGAGGGAGCGGCCGCTTCGGGCGGCACGGGCATGCCCATCACGGTCGTACGCACGGCCGCGACGGGTGTGAACGGTCGGGGCGGTTCCGTCCGAACCGGCACGTTACGTCCGAGCGAGGGCAGCTGCACGGGCGCCGGCGTCCGTATTCGCTCGAGATGCGACGCCTCCGGCGGCAACGTCCAGTTGTCGATGATCGTGTGCTTGAACTTGAGACCCTCACTGTGAGGCATAAGCCCTCCGTCGCCAGCTGAATTTCGGAACTTCGACCAGAATCGCCGTGGTGCCGCGCGCGTCGCTGGCGCGATAGATGCGATCGTCGAGCGCGGCATTGAGGGCGGCGGCGAGGATCCCGAGGACGAGACCCGCACCGAGGAAGATGGCAATGAGCACGTTGAGCCCGAGGCCCACCGCGCGCTCCGGTAAAAACGCCGGATCGATGACCGAGATTTGCACCGCGCGACCGGCGATCTCCGAGCTTGCGAGCACGTCGGCCTTGAAGAGTGCGGCCTCCACCTGGTCTACGCGCTGGCGCGCTGCGGTGACCTCGCGCGTGAGCTTCGACCACTCCGTCTCGAGACCCACGACGTCCTCGGGACCCGCGTGCGCGGCCGGTATCGCGGCCGGCACGGCGACCGCCACGCGACGTGCTGGGGCGGGCGCCGGCGTGACGGGCGCCGGCGCGGCAGGAGCGGGCGTTTTCGGCTCCGGCCCGAGCGCGGCGACGCGAGCCGTCGCGCGGTCGACCTCGGCTTGTGCGGCACGAACGTCGGGGTGCGCCGGGGTGTAGCGCTCGAGCTGCTCGGCGAGATTCGCCTTCGCCGCGGCGAGCGCCGCTACGGCCCGCGCGCGTTCACCCGCGTCCGCGGGCGCCGCAGCGGCGCCGCCGCCCGGCGCGGGACTCGGGACCGCGGCTGCCGGCGTGCTCCCCGAAGCGCGAATGCTGCGATACGTCACCGTCGCCGGCGCGCGCTCGCCCAAGCTCGCGCGGATGGCGGCGCCGGCGGCGAGCGGCGTGGTATCGAGCGCGAAGCGCCGGTGCTGGCCCATGAACTCCGCGAGCCGTTGCTCGGCGTCGCGCAGGTCCTTCGCCTTGTTGGTGCGTTCGGCGGTGAGAAAGTCCCGGGCTTGCTCGGCTTGGGTCTTCCGCAGCTCGGAGTCGCCCTCGATCACGAGCTTGCCGAGCGCCTGCGTCACGCGCTGAGCCTCGCTCGGCGAGGTGCCCGTGAACGCGATGCTGAAGGTGTCCCCGCCCGGCGCGCGGAATTCGATGTGACGCTTGAGCTCGTCCACGGCGTCCCCCATGCCGTACTTCGCGCGCGTTTCGGGATAGAGCGCGAACTCCCTGACGACTTTTTCGAGGCTCGGACGCGACAGCAAGAGCTCTTTGAGTCGCGTGCTCGCGCTGCGCGGGTTGTCGTCTTGCTCGCCGGCGTCGGCCTGGCGCACTCCTGCCGAGTACAGAATTACCGTCTCCGAGCGATAGCCTGGATGGCGGAAGTAGATGAACGCGCAGCAGGCAAACGCCGCGAGCGACACGCAGAGCAGCGTGAGCGGCCAAGCGTGCAGCGTGCGGCGCAAAAAGCTCCCTAGGTTTTCCAGCTCGCGACCGTCTTCGTCGTCGCGCGGGTAGGGGGGAGGTGAAGCAGACATCAGACGGTACCTCGTGCGGTGTTGAAGGCGCCGACCGTGAGCAGCACGAGCGGCAATCCGAGAACGAAGGAGCTCGCGATTCCGAGCAAGCGCAGGCGGGAGCGGCGATCGAAGAGCGGCGCGTCGGCGTCCTCCGCGATGTCGAAGCGAAGCCCGATGCCGCGGGCCTCGAGATCGGCGCCGAGATCCAGCGTCGTCGCTCGCCGCTCGGCGGCGTCGACCTGGCGCTCGAGCGCCGGCACCGAGCCGAGCAGGCTCACGAGCTCGACCTGCGTTCCCGGGTCGGGCGCGCGCGTGGCGCCGAGCGCGCGCTGCTTTTCCGCGATGGTCGCGAGGCGGGCGAGCAAGGCTTGTTCGAGCGTCTCGGCGCCGAGCTTGGCGGCGTCGGACGCGCGCTTGGCCTGCCCCTCACGCTCCGCCGTCATGCGAATCACGACCAGCGCGCCGAGATCGCGCGTGACGGCGAGCGCCGTGTCGCGATCCGTCGAGCGGTAGCTCACCGCGACGCGTGCCGAACGGGGCGCTTCCTTCTCGCTCCGCTGCTCGACGAAGTAGTTCTGATAAACCTCGACCTCCAAATCGCGCCGGAACGCCTCCACGGCGCGTCGCGGGTACGCCTCGAGCTTCGGGTACAGGTGGTAACGCCTGACCAGGTCGAGCAGCGGCTCGCTCGTGAACACGCCCTCGCGCACGTACTCGCCGAGCCGACGCTTGAGCTCGGGCATGCTGCCCGGGTCGCGATCGGCTTCGATCACGCGCAACACGACGCGCGGCGAGTAGCTGCGCGTGTGCATGATCGCGCCGAGGCCGAGCGCCGCGGCGAGACCGAGCGTGCCGAGCCCGAACCAGAGCGGCGCTTTGACGCCGGCTCGCACGAAGCGAAGCGCCTGCCGGAACGCGTCCGAAAGGGGCCGTTCCTCGCCGAGCCAGCCGCGTTCAATCACGGCACGCCGCCTCCACGTCGTCGAGCAGTTCCTCGCGCGCCGCTTCCCACGGCGGCTCGGACAGCGACCAGCTCGGGTTGCCTTTGCCGGCGCCGAGCGCGCGCGGCACCATGCGATCCATGAGCTGGCGAGCCGCTTCGCTCCCGCCGCAGCGTTCGAGCTCGCGTAGCAGCAGGCGATCCTGGAGTCCGCGGCGGAGCGCCTTGAGCCGGAGCGAAGGCAGCGCGTTCGGATACGCGAGCACGCCGTCGCCGTTGCCGAAGTCGCTGCCTCCGCGCGGGTTCGTGCGCTCGTCGAAGGTGATGGGGTCGTGGAGGACGTCCGTCGGCGTTCGATCGTTGTAGCGATCGGAAAAGTACAGCCCCTCCCACGCGTACCAGAGGTCGATGCCGTACTTTTCGGCGATCCAACCCCAGGTGCGGAGCGCGGTGCCCTCGGTATCGAGGATCATACTGCCCGCCGCGGGCGGGCGGCCGTTGTAGGTCCAGAAGCGCACGCCGGAGCCGCGCTGCTCGGCCGCGACGGTCGGGAAGTTGTCGGGCGAGAAGTAGACGTCGATCGCGTCTCCGTAAATCGGATCGCGCGCGTCGGTGACGGCTCGGAGGAGTAACGGACGACCCCCGCCCGCCGCGCCGATCACGTCTGCGATGTGGCGCGCGCGCTGCTTTTCGGCGCGCGTCTTCGGCTCATCCACCGGGATCGTGAACGGCGTGACGCCGGTACCGCGAAACTCCTCGATGAAGGCGCGCGTGTCGCGCGCGATCGCCTCGTCGCTCGAGGTGTCGACCGCCACGGGCCAGTACTTCACGTCGTGCATGAAGTCGCGCCGCGCGGCCGTTCGCGCCGGCGAGAGGTCCGACGCGAGGAGCGCCCCGTGCGCGCGGAAGAGCTCGTAGTACCGCCCCTCGAGCGCCAGCTCGGCCGGCGAGTCGTCGTCGGGCACGCCGTGGAGGCGCGCGAGCTCACGCGGAGCGTAAAAGACCCACACGAGGGGGGCCTGCTCGAGCGCGATCTTCGCGCGGCTCACGTCGAGCGTGACCGGTAGCGTGCGCTCGTCGATGCGCAGCGTCCCGCTGTAGCGTCCAGGCTCGGCCTGTTCGGGCACCGCTATATCGAAGTAAGCGAGCTCGGAGCTCGGGACGGCTCCAGCCGCCGGTCGCAGAACGTCCGGATAGCGCCCGCGGCCCGTGCTCGCGCCGTACATGTCGGTCGAGGGCTTCTTCACCTCGAGCGCGTCGACGGCGAAGCCTTTCACGCCGATTCCGCGGGTGAGCTCGAGAGAAACGCGCCGCTCGCGCCCGTCCGTGATGCGCACTTCGAGTCCGAGTGTCTCCCCGCGCGCGCCGCGCAAATGCACGCGCTTGCCGTCGAAGAACGGAGACGCCTTGGGCGACGGCTCGCTCGCGCGAAGCCGCGTCGAATCCCCGAGCACTTGTACGGGCGGCCCCTTGCCGCACGCCAAGGTCGCGGAAGCGACGAAGCTAGCGGCCAAGCAGGTCACCCGTCGTCGTAAGCTCATGGCCCGCCTGGCGCAGGCGCTCGATGACGCGCGGGAGCGCATCGAGCGTCCAGGTCTGCCCCTCGTGAAAAAGGATGATTTCGCCGGGGTCGACCGGGTGCTCGGCGAACGTGGCGGCGACCTCGTCGGCGCGATGCGTCGCCCAATCGTTCGAGTCGTAGGACCAGAGCACGGTCGTGTAGCCCGCGGACGCGGCGGTGACGGTCGAGGTGAGCGAAACGGACCCGTGCGGCGGCCGCACCACGCGCCGCTTTCCCGCCTCGCCCGGCAAGAGCGCCCGCGTGCGTTCGAGCTCGTCCACCAACGCGCGCGGCCCGAGGTTCGTGAAGCGGCGGTGCGTGTAGCCGTGCCCCGCTATTTCGTGGCCCGCGCGCTGGATCGCGAGCACGAGCTCGGGGTGGCGCGCGCAAAGCTCGCCCACGAGGAAGAAGCTCGCGCGCACGCCGTAGCGCTCGAGCACCGCGAGGTAGTCGCGCGTGAGCTCGGTGGGCCCGTCGTCGAAGGTGAGCGCGACGCGGCCGGCGCCGCCCTGGCCGCGGCGCGTCCCCGGCTCGCGCCACGCCACGAGCGACGTAGGCAGGAGGGCCTCGGCGAGCGCCTTCGCGCCACGCCGGCTGCGCGCCTTCAGCGAGGTCTTCGCGCGCGGCGCCGAGATACCACGAAGTCGAAAGATGTCTGCTTCCATGCTCATCGTTAGACCGCCTGCGTTTCGGTGATGGTGTGGACGAAGGAAGCGCGCGCCCGGGCCTCGAGCGCGGCGAGTAAGCTCCGGTGCAAGAGCTCCGCGCTTCCTTCCCAGCTCGGGGTCGGAAGCGCGCTCGAGACCCGCATCGGGTCGTAGGGAGTCACGACGGCGCGCTCGAGTGCGCAGGCGAGCGCTTCCGGGTCACGCGGTGCGACGAGCTCGCCGAGCTCGTCGGTCGCGACCACGTCCGGGATGCCGCCGACACGGGTGGCGACGACGCGCCGCCCGCTCGCGAGCGCTTCGAGCACGACGTTCGGTACGCCTTCGTTCCAGCTCGGCAGAGCGAGGACGTCGCAGGCGGCGAGCCAGAGCGGGACGCGCTCGTGCGGCTCCGCGCCCGCGAACGTGGTGTCAACCCGCAGCGCTTCCGCGAGCCGGCCGCATTCAGCGAAGTCGGCGCCGTCGCCGACCATGACGAGCCGCGTGCCTTTGAGACGTTCGCCTGCGGTCGCGAACGCGCGCACTAGATCGAGCGCGCCTTTTGCCGCGGCCACGTGACCCACGAAGAGCACCACCTGGCCTTCGACGGGAATGCCGAGCGCCCGGCGGGCGGCCGCGCGGTCGCGCGGATGAAACAGCGTCCGATCGATGCCGTTCGGGACGACGTCGATGTTCTCGCGCGGCGCGCCGAGCTCGGCCGCGATCTGCGCGAGCGGGCGGCTCACCGTGACCACGCGCGCGGCACGCCGGAACGCCGACTCCATACGTCGGCGCGGAGCCTTACGCTTGGCGAGCACGTTCAGATCCGAACCGTGCACTTTGATCACCGCGGGCACGCCGAGCAGCTCCGCGAGCGTGACGGCCGCGTAGCCGTCGGGGTACGCCCACGAGCCGAGGACGATGTCGACGCGTCCCCGATAGCGCAGCACCGCGGGCGCGAGCGACGCGGCGTAGAGCGGGCCGGTCAAGCCTTGCGCGAGCCTGGGCACGTAGACGAAGCGGGGATGCCGCACCGGAAGGCCGTCGATGTGCTCCTCGCGCGGAACGTCTGCGAGGCGTCCCGCGGGCGACCAACGCTTCGCTGCCCACGCGCCGGGGAACCACGGAATCGTCGCGAGCACTTCGAGCTCGCAGGAACGCCCGAGCGCCGCGAACTGCTGGCGGTTGAAAGGAGAGGACAGCGGCTCCACGCTGTTCGGGAAGATCTTGGTGAGAACCAGGACGCGCATCGATGGCCCGTTCGCGGTCAGCTCGCGAGGCGCGTCGTCACGGGCTGTTCGAGCAGCTCGACACTGACGAGGGTGCGATCGTCCAGCGGTCGCTCCGCGCAGCAGGCGCGCAAGCGTTCGAGGATGCAGTCGTGCACGGCTCGGCTCCCGGCCGGCGCTCGCGCGAGCACACCGCGCAGCGTCGTCATCCCCACGAGGTCGCTCTCGATCGCTTCGAGGATGCCGTCCGTCATGAACACGAGCACGTCGCCCGGCGCGAGCTCGTGCCGTTCTTCCGGGTAAATGCAGTGATCGAGCAGGCCGAGCGCCGGGGCCGAGGTGCCCCCGATGAGGCTCACGTTGCCGTTCGCACGTCGCACGAGCACCGGGACGTGACCTGCGTTCGCAACCGTGACCTGCCCGAGCCTCGGGTCGATCTCGACGGACAAGGCGGTCACGAAGCGATCGAGGGGGAGTCGAGCGGCGACGCGGCGGTTGAAGGTGCCGAGCAACCGCCCCGGCCCCATGCCCGGAGAGGCGAGCCGCAGCATGTCGGGCAAGAGTCGGGAGACGAGCCGCGCGCCTTCCGCGCCGTGTCCGCAAGCGTCGCCGATCACCACAGCGAGGCGACCTGCCTCGCCCAGGCTCGCACAGTAGAAGTCTCCGCCGCGGTATGCGTTTACACCGTGACATTCGGCCACGATGCGGAAGGAGCCGAGTCGCCGAAAAACACGCGGCGCCGTCGCTCGTTCGATGGGATGCGCTGTGAGCTGCACGGTCGAGAGCAGGTGCACGCCGCATGCCAGGGGCCCATTTCGTACGCAACGCGAGTGGCACGCCGATTGCTGCGGCACCCGCACCATGATTGAGGAGCTCTATTGCGGGACTCGCGGGCGCTTCGCGTTCGCGTCGATCGGCGCTGCGTTGCTATTTCTGGTCGCGGGCTGCGGTTCGTCGAACGACGGCGCTGCGACCGGCGGTGCCGGCGGATCCGGTGGAGCGGCGAGTGGCGGCAAGGGAGGCAGCAGTGCAACGGCTGGGATGGAAGGCGACACCGTGTGCACGAGCGACGCCTCGCCAGGTGATACCGTGGCGGTGCCGGCCGGCTCGTTCATGATGGGCTGCAACGCCGACGTGGACGACGCGTGTAGCGACGACGAGAAGCCGCAGCACGAGGTCAATCTCGCTGATTTTTCCATCGACGTCACCGAGGTGACTCAAGATCAATACGCGGCTTGCTACGCCGCGGGTGCGTGCACGGCTCCGAGCTGCCCCTGGGATTGCAGCCAAGGGAGCCTGCCCGCGACCTGCGTCGCCTGGGATCAGGCGAAGAGCTTTTGCGCATGGGCGGGCAAGCGCTTGCCCACCGAAGCGGAATGGGAAAAAGCCGCGCGGGGCACCGATTCCCTCAAGTATCCGTGGGGCAACGACGACGCCGATTGTACGCGCACGAACATGGCTGGCTGCGGTGACGCCATCATCCCCGTGGGTTCGTTACCGGATGGTGCGAGCCCCTACGGCGCGCTCGACATGGCGGGCAACGTCGTGGAGATGGTCGCCGACTACTACGACGCGAGCTACTACGCGGATTCACCGACCGACAATCCGACGGGCCCGGAGACCGGCACGCGTCTCGGTGGCCGCGGCGGTGGCTACAAGAGCGAGACGCTGTGGCAGCGCGCCTCGAAACGCGACTGGTACGACACCTCCGACGAAGGCTCCGCCCTCGGGTTCCGCTGTGCGCAATGAGGGCGCGACCCCTCGGGCGGGTGGGTCACGTGGCAGTCCGTTGCGAGCGCAGCGCGTCGAACAAGCGCGCGACGAGATCCTCCGTCGGGCGGCGCGCGACGAGCAGCGCCCCGCCGACGTAAGCGAGGGCGCCCGCGACCACTTGCAACGCGAGCGAGATCCACGCTTTGGGTTCGCCGTAGCTCGCGAGCAGCGCGCGCACGCCGAGGACGGCCGCGACCATCGGCACGCAGGCTCCGAGCGCCGGCAAGAGGCTGCCTATGGATTGTCGCAGCGCCAGCGCTTCGACGCGCGCAACGACGACGAGCGACGCGAGCGCGTGCAGCGCGAAGGCGAAGCCGACGGCGCCGCACGTCCAGAGCGGGCTTACTCGGCCGAACGTCGCGATGCCGCCCATCAAGCCGACGAGCTTCAAGAGCTCGAGCCACAGAATCAGCCCCGGGCGTTGCCGGGCCTGAAGGTAAGACGCGATCGTCCAGCCGACGGGGCGGGTGACGGACAGCGCCGAGAGCAAGACGAGCATCGGGCCGATCGAAAGCCAGCGCTGATCGAAGAGCACGCTCACGAGCGTCGGCGCGACGGCTCCGAGTCCGACGGCGAGAGGGAATACGACGAGGCCGAGCAACGCCATCGAACGCAGGAGCGCGGGCACGCGCCGGCTCGGTTCGAGGCGCGCGAACGACGGAAGCAGGACGTCGCCGATCTGCTCGCCGACCTGGATCGCCGGAACGTCGGCGAGATTGTAGGCGAGGTTGTAGGCGCCCGCGGGGCCCGGCCCGAAGAAGTGGGAGACGAGCAGGTTGTCCCAGCGGCGCGAGGCGAACTGACAGGACGCACCGAGCGCCATGGGCACGCCGAACGCGAAGAGCTTGCGTGTCTTTTCCAGGCTGAACCGGGTCGGCTCGAGCCAGTCGCGACGCTTCACCGCGAAGACGAAGAGGGCGCTACGCAGCGCCGAGCGGGCGACGTTCCCGGCGACGACCGCCATGGCGCCCCAGCCGAGCGCAGCGAAGAGCACGCTCGACACGCTGTAGGCGAGCTCGGCCGCGGTTCGCGCGCCGCTCAAGCTGCCGAAGCGGAGATCGCGCACGAGCAGCCGTTCCGGCACGTATGCCACGCGATCGCAGAGCGCCGCCGCAACGAGACCGGGCAAGAAATGCGTGAGGTGCGGCGCATCGACGGCGAGCCCGAGTGGGCGGCCGCAGCCGGTTACGAGCGCGAGCGCGACGATGCCCGAAAGGAAGTGATAGACGGTGACGTGGAAGGCGGTGCCGCGATCGGCCGACTGCTCCGCGATCAGGTACTGGCCGAGGCCGAGCGTCGAGAGCTGAGTTGCGGTCATCACGAGCACGGCCGCGACGGATACTTCGCCGTACTCGCTCGGCGTGAGGAAGCGCGCCAGCAGGAGAGTACTGACGAGGCCGATGGCGCGCGCGCCCATACCGGACGAAATCGAGAAGAGTGCGCCGCGCGCGGCGTCACGAGCGAGAGCCACGACTCAGGGTACCCGCACGGCGTCGCCGGCCTTGAGCACGATGTCCTCCTGCGGGTTCTTGCCCGAAAGAATGCGGTCGTAGTCGATGGCGATGCGCTCGGCGCCGCTCGGGGTCGGACGCACCACGACCACGTCGTGCGTGGAAGCGTAACGATTCGGGCCGCCGGCGAGCGCGATCGCCTCCGAAACGGTGAGGTAGTAGCGCGAAGTGAAGAGGCCGGGATGCTCGACGTTGCCGGCCACGGTGAAGCGATAGCTGTTCACCTCCGAAACGGACACGGTGACGACGGCGTCCTTGACCAGGGTCTCGGCGCGCTGCTGCGCTTCCTTCTGCAGGTCCGCGATGGTGCGACCGGCCGCGCGGATCTCGCCGACGACCGGCATCGTGATCGTGCCGTCCGGCCGCACCGTGGCTTCGGTGGAGAGCGCCGGATCCTTCCACACCGTGATCGTCACGACGTCGGACGGCCCGATCACGTAGGGCTGGCGGCGCGGGTCGTCGTTCGGGTTCGGGGACACGAGGTGGCCGGCGTTCGCGGCGCAACCAGCCGACACGAGCGCAAGTCCGAGTGTGATTGTCCAAATTGGAAGGTTACGTGAGGTTCGCATCGGCCTACATCTAAACACCAAATAATATGTTCGCCATACCCGGAATCGTCGGGCTCGTATTTTTAATTTACGTGCGCCCGCAGGAGTTTCTTGGCCCCTTTCGGGCCGTGCCCTTCCTCTATCTATTTTTTGGATTGTGGCTCTTGGGCATGATCATCGATTTGCGAACTGGCAATCTCCGCTGGCGCAAAACACCCCAGTTCTGGCTCGTAGTCGTCTTCTTCGTGTTTGCGTCGCTCACGGCCCTCGTGCACGGGCCCACTGCGGCAATCAAGCCGATGACCACGCTCGCCGTCTGCGTCACGCTCTATCTCGGGATCGCGCACGCCGTGCAATCGTTCCGAGCGCTCGAGATCGTTTCGGGAACGGTGCTCGCGGTCGTGCTCTTCGTTTGCGCGGTGGGAGCCGAGCAAGGTTTCGCGAGCAACGGTTGCGTCGTCGTCGACGAATCGACGCCCTCGGACACGGCTTCCGGCAAGCCCGACGGCCGCCCCTGCGAGACGGCGAAGACCTGCTACCAGGGCGACGCCGAGCCCGAAGCCGAATACATGTGCGAGCGCATCGGCCTCTTCGGCACGACCTCGATCGGGCAGGGCCGCGTGCGTTACCGCGGAACCTTGCAGGATCCGAACGAGCTCGCGCTCGCGGGCGGGGCCGGCTTGCCGCTCGCCTTCGCGTTCGGACGGCGGCGAAAATCGATCAAGAAGGGACTGCTCGTGGCGCTCACGCTCGGGCTCGTCGGCTGCTGCGCCGTACTCACCGAGTCACGCGGCGGACAGCTCGTCTTCTTGGCGGTGCTCGCGGTGTACTTCGTCAAGCGCTTCGGTATCGGCGGCATGGCCGTGGGTGGAGTGCTCGCGTTGCCGCTTCTGCTTCTCGGCGGGCGCAGCGGCGCCGAAGCGACCAGCTCCACGGTGGAGCGCATCGATTGCTGGGCGGAGGCGCTGTCGATCTGGCGCTCGCATCCGCTCGCCGGGGTCGGGCTCGGGCGCTTCGGCGAATTCCACTACATGACCGCGCACAACTCGTATCTCCTGACGCTCGCCGAGCTCGGGCTCCCCGGGATGCTCCTGTTCACCGCCATCGTCTACCTTTCGGCGAAGATCCCGGTCGAGGTCTTGCGGCGCTTTCCACGGCCGCGGCGGAACGAGCCGGAAGACGACGCAGCGGTGGCACGGCGCTGGGCTACGGCCTATCTCGCGGCGTTCGCGGGCCTGATCGTGGGCATTTTCTTCCTCTCGTTCTCCTACCATTACGTGCTCTGGATTTACGTGGGGCTCGCGGGCGCCCTCTATTCGGCGGTGCGCGCACACGCCCCCTGGTTTCGCGTGCGACTCCGCTGGTTCGACGCGCTCGCGATCGGGCTCATCGACGCGTTCATCATCACGGCCGTTTATCTTTATACGCACGCCGCACAGGCTTGAAGGGACGAACGATGCGACACCTGCGCTTGGCCATCGTGATCGGAAGCGTTCTCAGCGTGCTGGTGCTCGCCGCGGCCTGCGTACGGTTCGGGCTACATCGCGTGTCTTCGCGCGAGCGCGCGCCGGTCGTGCGCACCCCCGTAGGCGGCCTCGAAGCCGGCAGCTTGAACGTCGTGCGGGGCGGCGCGGACACGCACCGCATCCTCTTGGACGGGCCAGCGCTCGCGCGCCTGCGTGAAGCCGCAAAGAGCGAGACCGCGGCCTACCGTAGCGTGCTCGCGCGCGCGGACGAAGCGGCGGAAAAGTCGATCGCCTCGGGCTACCAGGGGTTCGAATGGGCGGACGCCGTGGCGGACTGCGCTCTCGTCTGGCACGCGAGCGGTGACGCGAAGTACGCCGCTTGCGCGCTCCGCTACCTCGGCGCGCTGCTCGACGATCGTCTCGCCGTCGGAGACAAGCAGGGTGGGGACGACGTCATCCACTACGATTCGGGCTATGGCATCCGCACCTTCGGCGCCTACACCGCGCTCGCCTACGATTGGTTGCGCGGCGCTCCCGGCTTCGATCGAGCGTTGAAGGACCGCGCTCTCGCCCGCCTGGACAAGTGGCTCGCTTGGTACGAGACGGACGGCTACCTCCACGACCAGCCGATCGCGAACTACTACTGGGGTTATCTCACCACTCTCGCGTTCGCGGGGCTCGCGGCGGCGGGCGAGTCGCCGCTCGGTGATCGCTGGCTCGAGCATGCGCGGCGCGAGCTTTCGACCCGCGCACTGCCGGCCTTTCGCGACGAGCTCCAAGGTGGCGGTTGGCCCGAAGGCTATCAATACGGCGAGTACACGACGGCCGAAGTGGCGCTCGTCGCCGAGGCGTTCCGCACGGGCGCGAACACCGACGTCACGCGCAAGCTGCCGTGGCTGGCCGACACCATCACGCATCATAGCCACGCACTCTTGCCCGACGAACGCACGGTTTACGACGGAGGTACCCAGGGCGAGCATCCGGTGGTGCCGTCGGCTCTGGCGGTCGCCGCCGTGGACGTCGCTCTCGACGGCATCGGTGACGCGCGGGCCGCGCAGGGCCGATGGTTGCTGCACCACGCGCTGCCTCCGCTCCGGCGCGAACAATCCTGGGTGGGGTTGCTCGCGGATCGGCCGGGCGCGCCCGAGCAATCTCCGCGCGACCCAGCGAAGACGAGTCTCCACCTCGACGGCGTGGGGCTCACGTTCGCGCGCAGCGATTGGTCGCCCGCTGCAACCTGGGTCTCGTTTCAGGCCGGCCCCTGGCTCGCCGAGGACCACCAGGACGCCGATCAGGGGCACTTCGAGCTGTTTCGCGGGGCCGACGGCCTGCTCATCGACGCTGGCGACGCGGAGGGCTCGGCCACGATCAACCACAATACGCTGCTGATCGACGACGGCGGACGGCACCTCACGTACCCCCCGAATCAAGGCGTATGGGGAGGAGACCGCGTGAAGACCACACGCTACGGCGACGACGGCGTGGTCATGCTCGCGGTCGGCGACTTCGGGGAAGCGTACGCTCCCAAGTGCGCTCGCGACGGCTGCAAGACTCGAACGGTCGAGCGCGCCGTGCGAAGCCTCGTCTTCGTGCGCCCGGACCTCGTCGTCGTCGATGATCGGGTCACGGTCGACGAACCGGACGTGAAGGTCGCGTGGGCCGTCCACCTGACGCAGCCGCCCGCCGTCGACGGCGACCTTGCGAGCGCCGTCGTCGGGGCGTCGCGCGTGGACGTGCGCACGCTCGAACCGAACGGAGCTCGTCACGCCGCCCTGCGCGAGCCGACGCCTTCCGGCGAGGGTTCGCACCGAGCGAACCATACCTGGGGCCCCACATTTCGCCTCGAAGTGGAGAGCCCGACGGGCACGCGCGAGCGCGGTTTTTTGCACGTGGTGAGCGCGGCCGTCGCCTCGGCGCGGCCACCCGACGCGCGGGCCGTGAGAGGCGAGCACCTGCGCGGCGCGGCCGTTCGCGGCGCGTCACGTCCGGTGGCCGTGCTCTTTGCAGCAGATGACGGCAAGGGACGCGCGCCGCTCGGCGGACCCATCGATGACGTCGTGGTCGCCGGGCTCGCGCCCGGTCGCCGTTACGACGTCACGGTGGACGCGACGTGCAATCTCACGCTCGCGCCGTCGAGCTCGAGCTCGGCCCTGGCGGCGAATGCGGGCGGTTTCGTGCGCGTGAGCGCGTCCAAGTGCGGTGCGCCGTGACGCTCAAGGTGCTCGTCGTCTCGTACGCCTTTCCGCCCGTGGGAGGGGCCGGCGTGCAACGCATGCTGAAGCTCGTCAAATACCTGCCCGAGCACGGAGTTCTGCCGAGCGTCCTCACCGTCCGACGCCCCTCGGTGCCGGTGATGGATGCGTCCTTGCTCGCCGAAGTGCCGAAAGAGGTGTCGATCCTGCGCGCGCGCACGCTCGAGCCGAGCTACGCGGCCAAGGATCTCGCCTGGCGAGCCCACGCGGACGCTCCGAAGAAGCTTGCCGCGCGGCCGCTGCGCGCCGTTTCGAAGTTCGGTCGCGAACTGCTCGTGCCCGACCCGCAGGTGCTCTGGTTGCCCGCGGCGGCGCGTTCGCTGCTCGGACATTTGCGTGACTCCCCCGAAGACGTCGTGCTCATCAGCGGTCCGCCGTTTTCGCAATTCCTACTGGCGCCGCTCGTCGATCGACTGCGCCACACGCCTTACGTGCTCGACTATCGGGACGAGTGGACGACGACGAGCTCCATCTACGAAATGTCCGGCTCCGCTCGCGCCGCCGAACGGCTCGAGCGGGCCGTCCTCCGCCGTGCGAGCGTCGTCACGACCGCCACCGAGGAGTTTCGCGAGAACCTGCTCGCGCGCTTCGATTTTCTCGACCCGGAGCGCACGCTTTCGATCCCGAACGGCTACGATCCGGCGGATTTCCCCGAGGTCTTGCCGTCACCGCCGAGCGATCGCTGCCTCATCACGTATACGGGCACCGTCTTTCGTCTGACGAGCGCGCGCGGATTTCTCGCGGGCATGAGGCTCTTCCACGAACGCGAGCCGCACCTCGCCGCGCGCCTCGAGACGCGTTTCGTCGGGCGCATCGTCGAGACCGAGGCCGACGCGTTCGACGCTACGGAGTCTCTCGGCGTAACGAGGTTCGGCTATTTGCCTCACGCAGAGGCGCTGCGTCTGCTGGCCGAAAGTCACGTGCCGCTCTGCCTATTGGCCGACCTCCCGGGTTCGGACCGCATCTATCCCGCGAAGATTTTCGAGATCATGCGGCTCGGACGCCCCGCCCTGACGCTCACTCCCGAGGGGGCGCTCGCTCGCCTCGTCCGGCGCCACCGGCTCGGTGACGTCGTGCCACCGTCCGACGTTGTGGCCATTGCGGCGGTGCTCGAGCGCATCGTGCGCGCCTTCGTCGACGGTACCCTCGGCCGCGCCGAACGTCCCATCGACGTGGAGCGCTTCGATCGCAGGCTCCTCGCCGGGGAATTCGCGCGGGCGCTCGAGCTCGGCAGGCGCCGCTACGCCCGCGCCGGATAGCGCTTCGTCATCGTGAGCACGTTGGGCTCGTCCGGTCGCCTGCCGGGCTGGTAGGTCACCTGGTCCATGCACGTGCGCATGATGTAAAGGCCCATTCCGGAGTCCGGCAGCTCGTCGAGGACGGGCGGGATCGTGCTCGTCGGGTCGTAGCTGGTCCCGGTATCGGCGAGGCGGATGGTGACGGCGTCCTCGCGTAGATCGAGCTCGAGCTCCACTGCGCCCACCGAACGGCCCCGGTAGGCATGAATTGCCACGTTGTTGAATGCCTCGCCCACGGCCGAGACGACCAGGTCATCGAAGTCCGCCGCTTCACCCTCGCGGCTTGTTTCTTGCTTCGTTGCTCGTTGCGGTCGCAGCAGGCGACACGCCGAGGCCACCACGCGCAGGACGATATCGCGATAGCGCAAGGTGCCCGGTACCGAAAGGCGAATCATGGCAGTTCCTTCTTCCGTCCGCCTGGCTTCAGCATCGTATCAGATCCCGCAAGAAGTGTCGGTCCCGGTGCCGGCCATCGATGTGTGGCCGCGCGGCCTCGCGGTTCGTTTCACGAAGCGCGCCATCGACCTTTTGATCGCCGGACTCGGACTGCTCGTCGGCGCCCCGGTCTTCGGCTTGATCGCACTCTGCGTTCGCCTCGACTCCAAGGGTCCAATTTTTTACCGCCAGTGGCGAGCCTCGATGCTGGAGGCGCGAAGAGCGAACGGTCATCTTCACTTCGGCCGCTTTCCGATGATCAAGTTTCGGTCCATGCGAGTCGACGCCGAGAAGCTTACCGGTGCCGTGTTGGCCGAGGAAAATGACCCACGCATCACGCGCGTCGGCCGCTTCTTACGTAAGACTCGACTCGACGAGTTGCCTCAACTTTGGAACGTGCTCACGGGCGATATGAGCATCGTCGGCCCGCGTCCCGAACGGCCCGAGTTGCTCGAAAATTTGTCCTACGCGATCCCCTTCTTCGAAGAGCGCCTGCGCGGCACCAAGCCGGGGATTACCGGGCTCGCGCAGGTATCGCTGACGTATTCGGGCCGCGCGCCGGCGGGCAGCGAAGTCGCGGCGCTCGACGGCACGCTCGTGAATCCCTACGGCTTCGACGAAGCAGCCGGTTCGCTCGCCGACGACATGCGCACGAAGCTGCTCTTCGATCTCGCGTACGTGGCGTCGCTCGAGCATTTCTTCACGTTTTTGCGGATGGAGCTCATGATATTGCTCAAAACACCGTTGATCATGCTGCGCGGGGTCGGTCGATGAGCGCTCTCACCATCGCCCATGTGCTTTCGTCATTCGGTATGGGGGGGCAGGAGCGCATGGCGCTCGAGCTCGCGACCTGGCAGAAAAAGCGCGGCCATCGCGTGCTCGCCGTATCGCTCGCCGCCGGCAGCGAGGGGACGCTCGGGGAGCTCTTTCGCGCCGCGGGCATTCCCGCCCACAACGTGCCCAAGCACGCCGGTGTCGATGCGTCGCTCCCTGTTCGGCTCGCCACGCTCATCGGCGGTGAAGCCGTCGATGTAGTGCACACGCACAATCCGCACGCCATGATTTACGGCGCGCCCGCGGCCGGGCTCGCTCGCGCGAAGAGCGTCCACACCAAACACGGGATGAATCCCGATCAGACGCGCAGACTCTGGCTCCGGCGCACCGCGGCCACGCTCGTGGACGCTTACGTCGCCGTCACCCCGCACCTCGCCAAGGTCGCCGTCGAGCGCGCCGAATGCGATCCGTCCCGCATTCACGTGGTCCCGAACGGCATCGACGTGGGGCGCTTCAAGCCCGACGCCGAAGCGCGCTCGCGGGTCCGTGCCGAGCTCGGCGTGCCTCAGAGCTCGTGGCTCGTCGGCACGGTCGGTCGGCTCGCTCCGGAGAAAGACCAGGCGCTCCTCATTCGAGCCATGGCGCCGCTGCTCGACGAGCGACGCCAGCTGCTCGTCGTGGGAGACGGTCCGGAACGCGAGGCGCTCGAGCGCGCACGGAGCGAGACGTGGCGCTCGGAGTTCGTGCACCTCGCGGGCGCGCGCGCGGACGTCGCGCCCTACATGGCGGCGATGGACGCGTTCGTCTTGAGCTCGCGGACCGAGGGCCTGCCGCTCGTGCTGCTCGAGGCGATGGCGACGGGCGTCCCGGTCGTGAGCACCGCCGTCGGAGGTATTCCCGATCTGATCGAGCCCGAGGTGAATGGCTTGCTCGTGCCGCCCGAGGACGAGCACGAGCTCCTGCGCCAGCTCGTCGTGCTCGCTCATCAGCCGACCGCGGGGTTGAGGCTCGGACAGGCGGGACGTGAAGCCGTTCAGCGACGGTACTCCCTCGCGCTGATGGCCGAGCGCTACGAGGGGATTTACGAGCAGGTGACCGGCCGCAAGCAGGCCGAGCCTCGCGCGGCCGCCGCCAGCGCGGGCGCATGACTCACGCCGCGTTCGCCGCGCTCGCGCTCCTCGTCTATACCTACGCGGGCTATCCCTTGCTCGTGCTGCTCTGGTCGCGGCTCGCGCCGCGCCGGGTGCAGCTTCGTTCGGATTTCGAGCCGAGCGTGAGCGTTTGTATCGCGGTTCACGACGGCGAACGCTACCTGGAGGACAAGATCCGGAGTCTCGACACGCTCGATTACCCCCGTGACAAGCTCGAAATCCTGCTGTGCTCCGACGGCTCGAATGACGGCACGGAAGCGCTCGCGCGAGCTCTGGCCGAACGGGACGCGCGCATTCGAGTGTTCTCGTTGCCGCGACGCTCCGGCAAACCGAGCGCGCTGAACCTCTTGCGGCGCGAGGCCCGCGGTGACGTTCTGTTGATGACGGACGTGCGGCAAACGCTCGCTCCGTCCGCGCTGCGTGCCTTGCTCGAGCCGCTCGCCGATCCGGGTATCGGCTGCGTCTCCGGGAGTCTCGTGCTCGCCGGCGAGACGGGGCCGAGCGCCTATTGGCGCTACGAGTACTTCATTCGCCGTTGCGAGGCGCGCCGAGGCTCGATGGTGGGCGTGAGCGGCAGCTTGTACGCCGTCCGCCGCGGGGATTTCGAGGAGCTTCCGCCGGACGTCTTGCTCGACGACATGTTCGTTCCGCTCTCGCTCGTGCGTTCGCAGAAGCGCACGGTGCTCTCGGTCGATGCCGTCGCCTATGACGAGGCGTGCGACGACGATCGCGAATTCGGGCGCAAGGTGCGTACGCTCGCCGGCAATTACCAGCTCGTTGCGAAGATGCCGTGGCTGCTCGTGCCGGGAAAGAACGGCGTCTGGTTCGAGCTCGTCTCCCACAAGCTCTTGCGCCTCGTCTGTCCGTGGGCGCTCCTGCTCCTCTTCGTCGTGTCGACCTCGCTCGCCTTCGACGCGAGGCTCGGCGCGGGGGTGGCCCTCGGTTGGCGCGCCGTTTGGCTTTCGCAATTGCTCTTCTACGGACTTGCGTTACTCGGCTCGCGTGCCGGGCGCGTCGGCGTGGTCGCGCGAACGTTCGTGGTATTGAACGCGGCGGCCGTCGTCGGGCTCTGGCGCTTCTTGCTCGGATCCCAGGCCGTCACCTGGTAACGGCGTGCGCGGGCCCGCGTCAGCCCTCGAGGTCGTGTTCGCTGCGGCGGTGGTGATGATGGCGGCGCGGCGCCGGATGCGGATGCCGGTCCGCGGGAGGCACCTCTACCTTGTGGCCGTCCCAAGAGAGCAGCCGCGCTTGCACGGGCGGCTGGAACGTCGTGCCCGGCAGATCGAGCAGCGGGACATCGCGCCAAGCGGCGGGAAGGAGACCGAAATATCTGCGGACCAAATGCTCGAGCTCCGCACGGCGCGCGTCGCTGCGCACGTGGATCTCCGCGACGAGGTAACGGTCGATGCCCGGCACCCGCTTGAAGTGCTCGAGCTCGATCGGGCGAGGGTTCACCGGGTATTCCCGCTGCATCATGCGGACACCGGCGGCCCCCGGAAAGGTGACGAGGGCGGTGTTCCACGCGAGATGCCGCATGAAATAGCGCTCTAGCCCGCGGTAATCACTCTCGCCCGCGCCCCAATTCGCCGGATACTCGGCGAGGCGCCAAGCCACGGGCGTGAGCACGAGCGCGCACGCAACCAATAGGCCCACTGGCGATGCCCTCGTCGCGAGGAGCCTTCGGACGGCGTCTCCCATCGCGAAGAGCGCGACACACGCTCCGACGTGGAAAAAAATCCACGAAGGAACCACGTAGCGGGGCGCGACGAAATGGCCCGACGTGATGAAGAGGGCTCCGATGCAGGGGCAAAACGCAAGCGCGAGCGGTACGATGCGCGCAATGCCTCGGAGCGAGCGGGCGAGCAGGACGAGCCCTGCGGCCGCGAGTGCAAGCTCGACCTTGGCCGCCGCGGCGCTCGAACCGACGAACGAAAAGTCACTCAGGATCTGCTCGAGAAGCTCGGGCCACGGTCCCGAACCGCCTCCCCTCTTTGCTCGCGAGTAGTAGCTCGCCAGTGCGACGGCGCGCAGGAGCACGGCGGCGAGAACACCGAGCAGCGCCGCGAGGACGAGCCCGACGCGAATGGCACGGCGCGGCGTGAGCTCGACCTCTCGCCATTTCGGGATCATCCCGACGGCAAGCGCCCCGAGCAGCGCGAACGCGTACGCAAGGCCGAAGTAGTGGGTCGCGGCCATACCTCCGACGCAGACCGCAAAGCCGGTGAGGTAGCCGAGACGCGCCGGCTCGCGCAGGAGCCGCAGCATGCACACGACGGCGAGCGCTGCGAGCGCGGAATAGAGGGCATACATCCGCGCCTCGATCGCCTGGTTCATGAAAAACGGCGTGATCCCGAGCAGCGCCACGACGGCGAGGCTGCGCCAGGCCGTGAGCTCGAGCTCGAGGCACAGCCAATAGACGGCGACGAGCAGCACGCAACCGGACGCGAGCGAAGTCGCGCGGAGCGCCGTCTCCGAATAGCCGAACGGCATCACGGCGAGCTTGGTGAGGACGAAGAACAGCGGAGGATGGGCGGGCTCCGGTCCGGCGAGGACGGTCGGCCACCCGCGGTCGATCTCGACGTGCGTGTAGTCCTCGTCGAGCCAAAGGGAGCAGGCATGCGAGACGTAGACGCGGAAGGCGAGGCTCACGAGCACGAGCACGGCGAGGGCGCTCGGCTGCGGGCGCCGTCGGAGCGCCGAGACGACTCGGTTCATGACTCGGGACCGGGCTCGGCTCGCCGGTGCCGGTGGGTGCGGTGCGGGTGCTTCGCCGCGGGTTCGGAAACGACTGCGTTGCCGTCCTTGAGAACGACGAGACGCGCGAGGACGGCGGGTTGATACTCGGAGTGAGGCAAGTCGAGGAGGGGTAGCGCGCGCCAAGCCTCCGGCGACAGTCCGAAATGGAGCTTGATCAGGCCTTCGAGCTTCGCTTGGCGGTCGGGGCTGTCCGCCTGGATCTCGGCGATGACGTAGCGATTGACACCGCGCCGCGGCCGAAATTTTTCGAGCCAGATCGGTGCACTCCCGACGGGATACATCAGCCCCATGATGCGCTCACCGAAGAACCCGTCGAAGGTGACGAGCGCGGTGTCCGACTTGAAGTGCTCGGTGAAGTACGTCTGCAGGCCTTCGTAATAGTCCGTGCCGGTGCCGTACTCAGTCGGATATTCGGCGACGCGGAGCAGAAGGACGACGGCGAGCGGCGTCCAGGCGAGGGTATGCGCGAGCCGTGGCTTCAAGGCCCCGGCCGTGCGCGCGAGGAAATCACCGAGCGCGAGCAGCGCCGCCATGGCGCCGAGGTGATAAAGCACCCACGAGGGTGCGAGGTAGCGCGCCGCGATGAAGTGCCCGGAGCTCACGAGGAGCGACGCCGCGCACGGAGCGAAGGCGAGCGCTGCCGGCACGATGCGCGCGAGCCCGCGCTGGCGAATACCGATCAGGACGACCCCCGCCGCGGCGAATCCGATTTCGACGTACGACGCCCACGGCACCGCGCCGAAGAACGAGAATTCGCCGGCGATCGCGGCGAGCAGGTCAGGCCACGGTAGAGTGCCCTCGACGGCGCGTGGCTTCGAATAGAACCGCGCGAGGTCGATGGCTCCGGCGAGGATCCACGCGAAAATGCCGAACAGCGCGGCGAGGATGAGCGCTGCCAGGAGCGTCTGCTTCCGCGTCAAGCCAAGGCGCTTCCAGCGGGGCCCGAGGTCCACGGCGAGGACGCCGAGAAGAGCGCAGCCGTACGCGAGCCCGAAATAGTGGGTCGCAGCCATCGTCGCCGCGCTCGCCGCAAAGCCGGCAAAGTAGCGCAGTCGGGTGGGCTCACGTAGGCAACGGAGCGTGCAGCATATGGCGAGCGTGGCCATGGCGGGAAAGAGCGCGTAGTGGCGCGCCTCGGCCGCATGACGCACGAAAAAGGGCGCGAGTGCGACCGACGCCACGATGACGAGAGCCCGGCTTCGCTTGAGCCCGAGCTCCAAGCACAACCAATGAATGGCGACGAGCTCCACACAGCCGAACGCGAACGACGGGGCTCGCATGCTCGCCGCGGACGCGCCGAAAAGGTCGGTGACCAGCTTGACGAGAACGAAGAAGAGCGGCGGATGCTCGGGAGAGCCCCCTCGCAGCACGGCTGCCCACGGCTTGCGTGTTACGATGACGTAGGTATTGAGCTCGTCGATCCAGAGCGAGCATTGACTCGAGACGTGGAGCTCGAACAATAAGCTTGCGACGACGAGACCGGCGAGCGCGAAGGCGTGAGGGTGGCGGCGAATTGCAGCCGGGAGTCCACGCTCCGAAAAAGGGACACGAACGCGCGCACCCGGCTCGACCTCGGAAACCATCAAGGGGCGAAACCGTTGTCCGGAACGGCGCGCGGGTCCAGCGCCGTGAGGCCGCGGGCCCCCCTTGCGCTCACTCGACGGTCACGGATTTCGCGAGATTTCTGGGACGATCCACGTCGCAGCCGCGAGCGACGGCCATGTGGTACGCGAGGAGTTGAAGCGGGATCGAGTAGAGGATCGGCGCGACGATGGGGTGGGTGACGGGAAGCTCGAAGACGGCGTTCGCGAGGCCCTCGAGCGCCGTGTCGCCTTGCGTCACGAACGCGATCACGTTGCCTTCACGTGCGATCGTCTCCTGCAGATTCGAGAGGGTGCGCTCTCGGTGCTCGTCGCGCGGCATGAGCGCGACGATGGGCATGCGCGAGTCGATGAGCGCGATGGGGCCGTGCTTGAGCTCGCCCGCCGGATAGCCCTCGGCATGGATGTAGGAAATTTCCTTCAGCTTCAGCGCACCTTCGAGGGCGATCGGATAAAGCGGGCCGCGCCCGAGATAAAGCGCGTCGTGCGCCTCGTACCAGCGCGTCGCCGCTTCCGCGATGGCGGGCTCGAGCGCGAGCACCTGTTCGAGCTGCGCCGGCAACGCTCGGAGCGCGGCGAGCAGCTGATCGGCGCCGTCGTGAGTCAAGGTTCCGCGCGCCACGCCCGCCTCCATAGCGAGCAGCGTGAGCAGAAGCACCTGTGTCGTGAAGGCCTTGGTCGAGGCCACACCGATCTCGGGCCCGGCTTGCGTGAGCAGCGTACCCTGAGCGAGTCGCGTGATTTGCGAGCCTTCCGCGTTGCAGAGCGCGAGCGTGGTGGCTCCGAGGGCGGACGCTTCCGCCAGCGCGCCGAGCGTATCGGCCGTCTCACCGCTCTGCGTGATGGCTAGAGCGAGGGTACGGTCGTTCACGATCGGCGAGCGGTAGCGATACTCGGAGGCGTAATCCACCTCGACCGGCAAGCGCGCGAGCTTCTCGATCAAGAACTTGCCGACGAGGCCGGCGTGCCACGAAGTACCGCACGCCAGGATCGAAAGGCGCTCGGCGTTGCGAAAGCCTTCCGCCGTGACGGGCAGCCCGAGCTTGAGGTCGTCGCCGTCCAGGTGCGCGACGAGCGTGCGCGCCAGGGCCTGCGGCTGCTCGAAGATCTCCTTGTGCATATAGTGGGCATGGCCGTCGAGCTCGGTCGCGGAGGCGTCGAGGTCGATGCGCGAGACGGTCCGCACCACCGATACTTCGTCTTCGTCCAGGATCGTGAGCCCGTCGGGTGTGAGCACGCCCATGTCGCCGTCCTCGAGGAAGACGATGTCGCGCGTATGCGGCAGCAGCGGAGCCACGTCGGACGCGACGAAGTACTCGCGCTCCCCGATGCCGACCACGAGGGTCGGTCCCGAGCGCGCGAGCAGGATCTTCTCGGGATGATCGGCGTGCAGGCACGCGATGGCGAACTTGCCCTCGACCCTGCGCGTCGCGGCCCGAAACGCCTCCTCGAAGGCGTAACCTTCGCGCATGAGAAGCGAGACGAGCAGCGGAAAGCACTCCGTGTCGGTCTGCGTCTTCGGGGCAAGGCCGTACGACGAGAGCTCGGCTCGGAGCTCGACGAAGTTCTCGAAGATGCCGTTATGCACGACGATGACCTTGCCGTCGTGGCTCGTGTGCGGGTGTGCGTTCGTCTCCGTGGGGCGACCGTGGGTGGCCCAGCGCGTGTGACCGATCCCGACGCGTGCGGCGAGCGCGTGCCCGTTCAGCCCATTGAGCTTGGACTCGAGGCCGGCGAGCCGCTCGGTCGAGCGGTGGACTTCGGCTCCCGTGGGCAGAATCAGGCCCACGCCGGCACTGTCGTACCCGCGGTATTCGAGCCGCTTCAAGCAATCGAGAAGGATAGGAGCTGCTTCACGCTGTCCGAGGTAGCCGACGATGCCGCACATATTGACCTTTCGAGAAGGCTCGCAGAGCCAGTCGTTCTTTTGGTTAAGAGGGGTGGGTAATCAGAAGAGAAGCTTCGCGAGATAAGCGTGTTCGTTCGTAGCCAGCGTGGGTTTGGCCGCGACCGCCCAGAGCACGGCGTCGCAACCGTCGACCGCCACGGCACGCCCCGCGCCGAGCCCGGTGTCGGGCCACTCCGTGCGTTGCCAGAGCGAATGGCCCGCCGGGTCGAGCGCGAACAGGATCGGAATGCGGTACGGCGACGCGTCGCCCGGCTCCGCGCCGCTGATGACCACGTTGCCCTGCGCCGTGGTCGCGAGACCCGGCAACGAGCGCATCGGTCCGCGTGCGACGCTCCAAAGCGTCGTCCCCGTGGGGTCGAGCTTCACGACGAAGCCGGAGTCGTTGCACCACGCTTCCGACGGGCAGTGGGGCAATGTCAGCGCCCCCGTGCCGAAATCGATACTGCCGTCGAAGACGCCCGAGACGAGCACGTTTCCCTCGAAATCCGAGGCGATCGCTTGGCCGCGCTGATCGGTGCCGGCGTCGCCGTAGCGAACGCTCCACTGATGGGCTCCCGTTTCGTCGAGCTTCACGACGAACACGTCCTTGCCGCCCGCGCTCGTGAGCGCTCCTCCGCCGAAGTCCACGCTGCCGACGAGCGCGCCCGTGACGAGCACGTCGTCCGCGGCGTCCGTCCCGAGCGCGCCGAAGTAGTCGACCCGCCAGGCGGGCGCATCGGCAGCATCGAGCGCCACCGTCCCGAGTCCCGGGCCAGAAACGACGGCCCGTCCAGCATGATCGACGACGAGACTCGTGACCGTCTCGTCGCCGCTGCCGCCGAGCGCGACGGCGCGCTCGACGTTGCCGTCGCTGTCGAGTCGCGCGACGAAGACGTCGGTGCCGCCGGCGGAGGTCACTACCGTGCCGTCGAGCGTGAGCGTTCCCGCGAAGGAACCACTCACGACTACGTCCCCCGTCTCGCTGGTCGCTACGACGTTGCCGAACGGCTTGCTCCAAACGGTCCCGCCGTCGCTTCCGACCTTGCGGGTCCCGCCGCTCGTGGTCGTCATATATGCGTCATTGCCGTCGGTCGCGACGCTCGCGAGGTTCGTCCCGAGATCCTCCTCGAAGCTCGAAACCCAAGAAATCGAGGAATTTTGCCCGGAATTCGGCGCGGGGCATTCGGCCCCAGGTGAGTCGTTAACGGCGCTCGAGGACGTCGCTTCTTTCGCCGTCGACGAAACCCAAGGACCCTGAGGTGCGCCATAACCGCCGGCGTCGATGCTGTCGCCACACGCGGGCAACCAGACGGCGCTGACGGCAAGAAGAGCGAGTGCGAGCTTGGCCACGTCGGTCGTCCATTCAAGCCTCGTGCCGAACTGACCCAACGCGTCGCGTCGTCCGCTGACCGATTGCTGACATCGCGCTTCATGTGTCCTGCGCGAAGGCGTAACGCGACGCTCGATGCTAGATGCCACGGGATGTCGCGAATCCCCCGGCGAGCTCTCGCCCTCGGTGTCGCCCCCGCAATCATCAACACAATCGCCGGTCTCGCTGCCGCGGCCCCTTCGGGCGCGCACCCGCGACTGTGGCTCGACAGTCAGACGGTCGCCGGGATCAAGACGCAAGTCGGCGTCAAGAACAGTCCTGTCGAGCGGGGGGCTGCGCGTTGCGCCGCCGCGCGCACCGATCCTTCCGAGTACAGCGACGGCGGTTGGCAGGGTTTCGAGTTCGTGACGACCCTGTCGGGATGTCTCGTTTCATGGGTTGCTTCGGGCAGCCCCGACGATCTCCAAACGGCCATTAAATACTGGAATGTGCTGCTCGACGACTACCAGTCCGTCGGGGACGGGGCAGGCGGCGACGACGTCGTCACGCATGACACGGGGTATGCGATGCGAACTTTCGCGCCGTACTCGGCGGTGGCCTACGACTGGCTGCACGACGCGCCCGGCGTGAGCGAGGATCTGCTCGCGCACGCCCGCGCGCGCTTCGACGCGTGGATGACGTACTACACGAAGAGCGGCTATCTGAAGGATCTGCCCGGTGCGAACTACGAGGCTGGTTACGCTTTTGCTGCGACGCTGATCGCCATCGCCGAGGGCGGGGAGGCGGGGACCGCCGGTGACGCGCATTGGGCTACCGTCCACGACGGCATTTGGGGCAAGGATCTCGCGCCGGCGCTCGCGCCCGGCGGAGTGCTCGAGGGCGGCGATTGGCCGGAAGGGTGGGAGTACGGTCCGCTCAGCGTGCTCGAGCTCGGCCTCGCCGCGCGCGCGATGATCGACAACGGTAACGCGGTCCCCGGCGCCGATACGTGGGCGGACTCGCTCGTGCTGCGCTTCGCCCACGGTCTCACGCCCACGACGCACATGGCGTTCGTCGGCGGCGACACACAGGACGATACGCCGGAGCAAACCGTCGACAATGGGCCACTGCTGGCCGCGCTCGCCGGGCCGGCGAGCGATCGGGCCAAAGCCTGGGCGCTGAAGCTCAACGCCGACCTCGCCCTCCAGAACGACAACGCGCTCTTCGACGGCATCGCAGTCGCGCGCGCTCCGGCCGCGAGTGCGCTCCCCACAGATCTGCCCACGAACTACCTCGGCGCGGGCTCGGGCAACTGGTACGTGCGGGGGGATTGGACGCCGAGCGCGCCGTGGAGCGTGTTTCAGTGCACGCATCGGCTCGTCGACGATCACCAGCACAACGACGCCGGTAATTTCGTGCTCACGCGCGCCGCCGACGACCTCGTGGTCGATCCCTCTCCCTACGGCACGCTCTCGACGCTCACGAGCAACGCGCCCGCGGTCGATTCGAACACGCTGCCGGACGGCTACTCGCCGAGCCAAGGCAATTGGGGTGAGACGACGGAGCTCACGTGGGCCCGTCAATCCGGCTCCGGCGTCGCCGTAGCTCGCTGTGACTACGCGGATCAGTTTCGCTACGAGGACTATGCGAGCGACGTGAGCGTCGCGCTGCGCGACTTCGTGCTCGTGCCCGACGGCGGCGCGGGCGAAATCGTGCTGATTGATCGCGTCGTGACGGGCGACGCGGCGCGCGGTCTGCACCTGCGCGTGCGGACGCCGGGCAGTCTCGCACTTGCCGGTGAGCGCGCCACGGCGACGGTCGGTGATTCCGCGCTGTCCGTCGAGCACGTGTGGTCCTCGAGCGGCGTGCCGAGCGTGCGGGAGATGCCGCAGGCGTCCGAGTGCCCCTCGTCCGATCACACGTGCGACGTCTCACGCCTCGCCGCGGGCAGCGAGTACCGCATCGACGTGGCGGGTCCGTCCGCGATGGCACTTCACGTCGTGTCGGCGCGAGCGACCATGACCGACGCGCACGAGCTTTTGAGCGGCGACGGTTACCGCGGAGTCGTCATCCCGCGCGCCGGCGGCTCGGTCGCGGTCGTGACGAACGGAGCCGCGGACGGCGCGCGAACGAGCTCGCTCGTCTACAGCGCGCCCGCGAGCGCCGTGCACGTCGTCGTCGACGCACCGGTCGACGGCTCCGGTATGAGCGACGTCGTCGCGGCCAAGGACGGCTCGAATTGTCGCGTGACCGTGACGCCCCACGCCGGCTCCAAAGCAGGCTTCGACGGCGCGCCGCTCGTCGTCGCGCTCGACGAGAGCTGCGCGGTCAGCGACGACGGCGCCCGCGTGATGCCGCCGTCCCCGGGCGGGTCGGGCGGAAGCGGCGGAAACGGCACGGGCGGCACCGGCGCGGGCCCGATGAACACGGGCTCGGGCGGCGAGGGCGGCACGGGCGAAGGGGGCTCGGGTCAGGCCGGCGACGCGAGTGCGCCCGCGACCGGACCAGCTCCTGGCGGCGCGGCGAGCGGTGGAACGGGGAGCTTCGCCAACGGTGGAACCGTGGCTTCAGCGGCTGGCGGTCCAGCGACGGCGACTGCCTCCGCGCCCAGCGCTGCGGGTCAGCCGGGGGCCGCCGCGGTACCCGATTTGAGCCCCGGTTGCAGCGTGAGCACTGGCGCGAGCAGCAGCAGCAGCGGCGCCGCGGGCTTTTCTGCAAGCGCGTTCATCGGGCTGTTTCTGCTGGCGCGCAAGCGGCGCTGGGCGGGTTTCGCTCCACGATGATGGTCTGGAGCTTGCCGCTGCGGTGGTGCGGCTCGATCGCGTCGTGAAATTCGATACGGAACGGTAGGCCGCGGAGGTAGTGCGAAAACCGACCGGTGACGTGCTCGAAGGCGTCCTCCGCGAAATCGCGCCCGCGCACGACCTTCAACGTGACTTCGCCACGCACGTTTTGGACGGCCTGAAACTGGCGCACGAGCTCGCGGCGCGCATCGCTGAACAGCACGTGAAAGACGATACCCGGAACGGCGTTGCCTTCGCGGTCGATCATCGTGTCGGCGCGGCGCCCGTCGACTTGCTCGAGCCGAGCGAGGCCGCGCCCGCAGGCGCACGGCTCGTCACCCGCGCGCCGCGCGACGTCGCCGTTCAGATAGCGAATCATCGGCATGCCGTAGTTGTGCAAATCGGTCACGACGACGTCGCCTGCCTCACCCGGCAGCGCCCCGCGTCCGTCCTTCAACACCTCGAGCAGCAGGTTTTCCTCCGAGAGGTGCATGCCGGCGTGTGCCTCGCATTCCGCCGCCATCAACATCGTCTCGCGCGAGCCGTAGGTCTCGAAAATGTGCGGGCCGAACGCTCGCTCGAGCATCGCCCGGTCGCCGAGCAACACGGCCTCCGCGCCGCAGATTACGGGGATATCGTCCCAATCGCGAAAGCCGCGCTCCACGATCCAGCGCGCGAACTGAGCGCAGGATTGCGTGTAGCAGACGATGATATCGGGCTTTGCGCGGCGGAGCGCGGCGAGCGCCGCCCAGCGCGCCGCCTCGTCCTGCCGCATCGAGTCGACGAAGGTCTCGCGCCGGAGCGCGCGATCGAGGCGAATTTTGAGGGTCGGCTCGGCCGAAGAGACGGAAGCCCAGTAGTAAAACGTCTTCTTGCCCGGTCGATAGCCGGCCCAGCCGTAGCCGCGGATCTTCACGGCCTGGCGCCAGCACTCGCTCTCGGGCGAGTACTCGAACTTGAGCGGATTGCCCGTCGAGCCGCTGGTGCCCTTTTTGAGGTTGGTTGCGCGGTGCGCCGGGTCGACGAGGTCATCGTAGCGCTCGCGAATGATTTCGCGCGTGAGGAGAGGAAGAACTTCGAGGTCCGCGGCCGAGCGCACGCCGCGTGGGTCGAAGCGGCTCGCGCGAAAGAGCTCGCGATAATAGGGCACGCGCTCGCCCGCGTACGACAGCAGTGAAATGAGCGCGCGCAGCTCTTCCTTTCGACGGAGCTCGGGCTCGAGCCACTGACTCCGTCCGAGGTAGGACAGATGCTTACGGGTTTCACGCCGCCGGATCGCCCCGTCCCAGACGGGCCAGAGCACCCGCTCGAACATCGCGGCGTAGACTTGGTCCCCATACTTCCGCGCGTTCCATGCGTGCATCTCTGGACGGTGCAGGTCGGGGCTCGACAAGGCGTCAACCCGCAAGCTTGTGCAATCTATGTACCGGCCTTCGAAAAGGAACGGACAGGTAACCGCGGGCGCTGTGAGCAGGCCGAGCCGGGTTCGGGCTCGTGCCGGTCGAGGCAGAGCGCCACGAACGGCGCGGAATGTGACGACACGCCGCGCGAAAGTCGCGTCAGTCTCCCTGGCTCGGGGCTTGCTACCCGTGAGCGCAGTGAAGACCGAGGACGACACGATTCCCGCGGACGGGGTGCTCAAGCGGAGCCTGCCGCACGCGTGGGCGGTCGCCTGGCGGGTGCTTCTGGTGCTTGCCGCGCTCGAGGTCGGCTACCTGCTCCTCGCCAACGTTCTGCTCCTTACCCCCGCCGTCCGCGCGTTCGCGACCAACGACGACATGCGTCTCAAGTACGACTTGGCCTTCAGCCCCTGGCCCGGTCACGTCGTCGTGCGGAACCTGAGCTTGCGCTTTCAGGATCACAACGTGCAGTTTCTCATCGGCATCGAGCGAGGCTCGATCGATCTCAGCTTGCACGAGCTCGTGAGCAAGCGTTTCCATTTGGTCCGCGTCGATGCCGATGACGTTTCGTACCGCATGCGACACAAGGTGAGTCGCGTGGGGCTCGAGGGTCCGCGCTTGGCCGCCTACCCGCCGATCGAAGGGTTCCCCGATCCGCCCCTGTTCGACAGTCCGCCGTCCCCCGAAATTCCCGACAGCAAATACAATCTCTGGGACGTGCGGGTAGAAAACATCACCGCTCACGTGAAGGAGGTGTGGATCCTCGAGTACCGTTACCGAGGCGGCGGCATTGCGCGCGGCAACTTCCACGTGAAACCGGCGCGCTGGTACGAGGTTTATCCGGCGTCGCTGGAGCTCCACGGCGGCAAGCTCACGCTCGGCGACACGATGGTTGCGGAGCACGCCAACCTTTCCATCGATTGCCAGGTGGAAGGCAGCGATCCGCGGAAGCTCGAGGGCCTCGATCCGTTCCACAAGATCCACGCTGGCGCGCGGGGCTGGCTCGCCGGCACCGACCTCGCGTTCCTCGACGCGTACCTCGGGCCGCGAGCGGGGCTCTCCGCGACGGGGAGCGGCAACGTTCAAGTCGACGCCAAGCTAGAGCGTGGCGTCGTGGCACCCGGGACGGACATCGAGATCCGGAGTCCCGAGGGCTCGCTCGGCAACGAGCGTTTTCGCGTGGAAGGGGCCTCCGAGTATCGGCTTCGGGTGCCGTCAGGGGCCGAGCAAGCCCCGATGGAGCTCGGGTTTCGCTCGCCGCGCCTCACGATTCGGGGCGCCGGCGGGCACGCTCCTCCGCGGCTCGAGCACATCGACGCCAGCGTCCACGTGACGCCCGATCTCACGAGCTCGCTCGCGCTCGTCGGGGCCGATCTGGCTCCCGTCGATCTCGACGTGCCCGATCTCGCCTGGATTTCGCGTTCCATTCCGGATGCGCCGCCCTTGAGCGGCCGCGCCGTCGCTTCACTCCAGGCACACCGTGACGCAAAGGGAGCCTGGTCGGGCACCGGGCACGTGAGCGCTCCGAATCTCTCCGCCACCGTGGGCAAGGCGAAGCTAGGCGGCAAGGGCAAGCTCGACGTGAGCTTCGACTCCGCACCGAAGGACGACAAGCTGAAGCTCGAGCGTCTCAATCTGGAGATCGCGGGCGGCACGCTGGCCGTCGGGGAACGCACCAGCAAACCTTGGTCAGCCGTGCTGAAGAGCAGTGACATCGAAGTCCAAACCAAAGAGCCGGTGAGCGCCCAGGGCACCCTCGAGCTTCATGCCGACGATGCGAACGCGCTCATGCCGCTCGTCGTCGAATCGCCCTTCGCGCGGCAGCTCGAGAGCACGCTACTCGGGCTCAAGGGGCTCGACGCCAAGGCGCTGTTTCGACTCGGCAACCTGTCGCGCCTCGAGCTCGTGCGGGCGCGGGCTGGCATCGCTCAGGCGCGAGGCGTGCTTTCCGTGACCAAGCATGGGCCCGTCGGCGCATTTTTGGTGTCGACGGGCGTCGCGAACGTCGGCGTCCGCGTACGCCCCGGAGAAACGAGCGTCGTGCTCTTCGTGGGCAACAACTGGCTCGAGAAGCAGCGGTAGCGCATCGAAATGCCCCACCCTGACAGGGTGCCTCGGCGCCGCGCGTTCTCGGGTGCGGCGCAGCCCGCTTTCTTGCGTCGATTCGGCTGGCACGTGCGCTGCATATGTCCGAACCCCATGAGCGAGTACCACGAGCCGACCGGGGAGCTCGATGACGAAACACGCGACGCGCATCGCGCTTTGACGAGCGTCAAAGAAGAATTCGAGGCGGCCGATTGGTATCAGCAGCGACTCCAGAGCTGCAAGGATCCCGACCTCAAGCGTATCCTCACGCACAACCGCGACGAGGAGTTCGAGCATGCATCGATGTTGGTGGAGTGGCTGCGGCGCAACCGGCCCGAATTCGCCGAGCGCCTCGCCAAGGTCGCGTTCACCGATCGGACCCTCGGCGTGGAGCTCGACGCAGAGAAGCCCGCGAACGGCGCGGGCTCGAAGGGGCCGCCGCGCGGTGAATCCGGTCGCGGACTCGGTATCGGCTCGCTCAAGGCGGTGGGGTCGTGATCACCGGGCGGGGGTCGGCGCCGATCGCGCCCGAGGTATGGGCCAAGCTCGAGGCGGACGTGAAGGAGGTGCTCGAGGAGCACTTCGTGGGGCGCCGCATCGTAGATTTCGACGGGCCGCACGGCCTCGGATTTTCGACGCTGAACCTCGGTGAGCTCGTGCCGTGCGACGTGGGTCCCGGGATCGTGGCCGGCCAGCGCGCCGTCTTGCCGCTCATCGAAGCCCGCGTGCCGTTCGAGCTTCCGCGGGCGGCGTTCGATGCACGCGAGCGCGGCGCTCCCGATCTCGACGATCACCCTGCGCTAGCCGCGGCCCGCACGCTGGCAGAGCTCGAGGATCGCGCCATTTTCTACGGCATCGAACCCGCCGGCATGCAGGGCGTGCTTGCTGCGTCGTCGAATGCTCGCATTCCGCTCGGCGGCGACGTGGCCTCCACGATCGACGCCGTGACACGCGCTCTGCTGGTGCTCGATGAAGCGACGGTGAAAGGCCCGTACGCGGTGGTGCTCGGCGACACGGCATACCGCAGGCTGGCGTCGGCTCCCGAATATCCGCCGCTGCGCCAGCTGCGCGAGCTCGTGGGCGGCCAGGTGCTGCACTCACGCGTGTTGCGCGGCGGCGTCGTCCTCTCGCTGCGCGGCGAGGACTACCAGCTGAGCGTCGGTCAGGATGCCGCGATCGGCTACCGCTCGCACGACGTGGAAAACGTCGCGCTCTACCTGGTTCAATCCTTCGCGTTCCACGTGATGTCACCCGAAGCGATCGTCGGGCTCGACGAGTGACGTGGCGGCATAGGTGCGTCGGCCTCGCCACTGCGGTGCTCGCGCTCGTGTGCGGTTCGCGAACCGCCGCGGCGAAGGACCCCGAATTCACGATCGTGCCCATCGTGGGCGGCGACAGCGACGTCGGCATCGGAGGCGGCTATCTCACGTCACTCGCGCACGTGTCCGCCGGGGTCCGCCCGTACGTCTGGCGCCTCGAGAGCGCGGGAGCGATCGCCGCGAAATTCGGCAATAGCACGCGCCTCGGCTACCTCGACGACTACGTGCTCTTCGTCGTGCCCCACGCTTGGCTCGAGGGCCTGCATGTCGAGCTCCGTGCCGGCTACACCTATGAGCCTACGCTGAAGTACTACGGCCTCGGAAACGCTTCCACGATCCAGGGGGGCCGCTCCGACTCCGACCCGTACTTCGAATACAAACTCTCGCACTCAATCGTCGCTGCGAGCGCGACGCTCCATCTTGGACACATGCTCTTGCTCTGGGCGCTCGGAGAGCAGCACGTTCAAGCAACCTATCCCGACGACGGAAGCATCGCCCGGGACGCGCGCTCGGAGGACGCTCGGACGCGGAAATTCTTACGCACCGATCCGGGGCTCGAGGTGGCGAAATTTTCTTATGGGGTCGGTTGGGATTCGCGTGACAACGAGGTGTCGTCGCATCGCGGCCAGTACCACACGCTCCGCGCTGATCTGGCCCCCGGCGGCTTCGGTCGCTTCAGCTACGCCTGGGTGCGCATCAACCTGAAGCTCAGCGCTTTCGCGACGCTCATCCCGGATCACCTCACGCTCGCCGCCCGCGGGGTAGTCGATGTGCTCGAAGGCTCTCCTCCGTTTTACGAGCTCGCGCGCTCGGTCGAGAATTTCAACGATGATACCTTCGCGCTAGGCGGCGGCAAGGGGGTCCGCGGGGTTCCGGCGGGCCGCTATTTCGGCAGCGTGAAGGCCTTTTCGAACGTGGAGCTCCGGAGCGAGCTCTTCTCGTTTCATGCGTTCGAAAAGCGCAATCTGTTCGGCCTCACGGCGTTCTTCGACACGGGTCGAGTCTTCAGCGCGTTACCGAGCTCGGCCGCGCTCGATGGCACGACGCTGGGGCTGAAATTCGGCATGGGACTCGGCGCGCGCATCACGGCCGGCGATTCGTTCGTCGTGCGAGGTGACCTCGCCTGGTCCCCGGATGCCCATCCGATCGGGGCATATTTGCTCGGCGGACAGCTGTTCTAAGGCCTGAGCGGCCGGAGCTCCGAACCTTGAGCACCCGCCGCAAGGCTGAGGTACGGTGTGCCTCATGGAAAAGAGCGACCTCGAATCGATGCCGCCTTCGAGTGGCTCGCAACGCCGCGTGCTCATCGTCGAAGACGATGACGACGTTCGCGACGTTCTCGGGGAGCTCGTCGCGGCGCTCGGTCTCGAGCCGCTGCCCGCCGCTACCGCTGAAGAAGCGATCGAGCACGCCACGCAGTCGCCGGTGGCGGTCGCGCTCGTTGATCTCGGTTTGCCGCTCGTCGACGGCTATGAGGTCGCACGCAGACTTCGCGCGAGCGCATGGGGTGCGCAAATGCGTCTCGTCGCGCTCACCGGCTACTCCGATCAAGAGACGCGTCGGCACGCCGCCGCCGCCGGCTTCGATCATTTTTTGGTCAAGCCCGCCGATCCGGCTGCGATCGAACAGGCGCTCGTGGCGACGCCGGCCTGAAGCCGCGTCGTCAGCTCGCGATACGCGTAGCCGTTCGAGCGAACGACGCCGGTCCGGGCGGCGGCGTGCTTTTCACGGCCGCGGAGCGCGCTTCACGAACGATACGGTGGACGGTCTCGAGCTTGTCGCGCACGACCTCGGAGATCGAAAATGGATACGGGTCGGGCAGTCCCATACTGCGGCTCACCGCGTTCAGGGCCACGGAGAGCTCCGTCCATTCTTCGAGCATGAGATCGAAATCGGTGCTGCCCGGCAGGCTGAGCTCGGGCGAGAGCGCGCCCGCGAAGCCGAACTCGCGCGCGGTATCGAGCGTATCGAGCATCAGGAGATAGTGCGCGAAAGTCTCCGCCCAATCCTCCCACGGATGGCAGCTCGCGTAGGCAGTGATGAAGTCGGCGCTCCACGTGTCGTCGGCTGGCGCCGCGTAGTGCGCGTGCAGACACGCCGCGTAGTCGCGCTGCTCGTCGCCGAAGCGCTCGCGAAAGAGCGCGAGCCGCCCGCCGTCGCGCACGAGCCGCTCCCAGAAATAATGCCCTATCTCGTGCCGGAAATGGCCTAGCAACGTGCGGTAGCGCTCCTTGAAGCCGAGGCGCAGCCGTTCGCGCGTGAGCGGGTCAGCCTCGGCCAGGTTCAGCGTGATGAGGCCGTCCGCGTGGCCCGTGAGCACGCGCCGGCCGGCGGTGTCCGCGACGATGTCGAACGCGAGCCCGTTCTCCGGATCGTCTCGCAGCGACAGCACGGGCAAATGCAGCTGATCGAGCGAATGGATCAAACGACGCTTCGCCTTCTCGACCTCGGCCCAGAGCGCGAGGTTGGTCGGGTCCGACAGATCCGGCACGACGTGATTCAAGCGGCAGGCGCGACAGAGCGGCTCGTTCGAATCGATCGGAACGAGCCAATTGCATACACCGCGCGCCGAGTAGTTCTCGCACTTACGGCAGGGACCGTAGGGCGTCGCATGCACGCCGTTCACCGGGGGTTCCAGCCCTACGACCGTGCCCGCTTCCGAAAAGAAACCGAGCTCGCGAGAGCATGAAAGACATTGCGTGTTGTCGAAGAAGACGCGCTCTCCGCACGCACATCGAAAGGTTCTCATCACTCTCTCGTTTCGCCTGATCGGTTCGGGTGCACGCGATGTGCCAGATGCTTTACGGTCGTCCGAAGCGGCAGGTTCCAGTGCGCTCGAGGACAGCCGGACGGACCGCCGCATTTTCCCTCGAGCGAGGCAGTTCGCCTCGCGGGCGTCAGCGAAAAGTGGCTTCGGTGCGCGTAGGACCGGCCTGCGGGGTCGCACGGAAGTTGCTTGAGCCGTGCTGGGCGCCGTTCGCCGGGCGCTCCCCGAGTAGCATGTCCGCACCCATCAACCCGAGACCTGGTCCCGCCGACGTCTTCGATCGCGACACGCTCGAGGACACCCAAGAGCTCGAGGACACCCAGCCCTCCGTGCTGTGGTGGCCGGACCGTGACGAGGATTTCTGGGAGGCGCCCACCATACCGGGCTTTCGGATGCGCGCGGACGGGTCCGTCGTCCACGACGCCTCAGCGAAGTCGGCGGGCGACGACGAAACGTGGGACCGCGTGCTCCGTGCCGTGGCCGTCGCGGTGAGGCGCGTGTTCGCGAGTCATTCCATCAGTTGAGCGAGGTCAGCCAATGCGATCATTCACCATCTCCCAGGTGCTGGTTTTCTCTCTACCGCTCGCGCTCTTCGCCTGCAGTCACGAGAGCGACCAGCGGTCCGCGCAAGCTCCGTCCGGCTACGAGGCGGGCATGACGCCTGCGTCCGGCACGACGACGACGACGGCGAGCACGCCGGTGACGCCCGCGACGAGTACGTCCACTCCGGCTTCGCCGACCGCGAGCTCGACGCAGGGCCTGACCGACGGACAGATTGCGGCCGTCGTGCGCGCCTCCAACATGGCCGAGATCGACCAAGCGAAGATCGCCGTCGGCAAGGCCCGCGACGCGGGCGTCAAACATTTTGCCGAGACGATGATCGCGCAGCACGGCCAGGCGGTAAAAGACGTCGACGAGCTCGATACGCGGCTCAACCTCCGCCCGACGGAGAGCCAGCTCATGACCGAGCTCCGCGTGAACGCGACGAGCGTCGAGAATCAGCTCAGTAAGAACGACGAGCCGAGCTTCGACAAGCAGTACATGCAGAGCCAGCTCGACGCCCACCGGCAGCTGCTCGACACCATCGACGGGCGGCTCATGCCCGCCGTGCGCAGCGAGCAACTCCGGGAAATGCTCGTGAACCTGCGGCCCCGCGTCGCCGATCACCTGCAGATGGCGCAGACCATCCTCGACACCCTGAAATGACGGGAAGAGGGGAGGCCGGCGACATGGCCAAGCTCCCGAACACGACCGTGCGCGACGAGCTCACGCGCGCCGACGAGGCGAGCAATGCGCGCGACGTGGCTCTGCGGGCCGATCCCCACGCCGGGGTCGGGCTGGAAACCGACGAGATCTACGCCGTCGTGAGCGTTCTTTACCATGCGCTGAAGGGCGTGAGCGCGTACGACAGGTACATCGGTGACGCGCAGAAAGCCGGTGACCAGGAGCTCGAGCGCTTTTTTCGCGCGTGCCGCACGGAAGAGCGTGCGCGCGCGCGGCGAGCACGTGCGCTACTCGTCGAACGTCTCGCCTCGGACGAAGACTTCGGGCAAGCGAGCGCCGCGAGCAACCAGGTCGAGCCCATCGCCGACGGTGGCTGAGCCGGCTTTCGGCTAGCCGAAAACCTCGCTGAAGGCGGGGGGATGAGCGGTGACCTGCGCGCCGAGTGCGATGACCATCGTCTCGATGCGCCGGCGCTGTTCGTGCTTGAGCCCTCCGAGCAGCAGCTGAACGGCCTTCGTGTGGCGTGCGAGCGGCTTCGTGCTCGAGAGCGTGTCGATGAGCACACCGGCGTCTTGAATGGCACCGAGCTCGTCTTGAAAGAGCTTCATGGCCGTGAGCGCGCGTTCGGCGTGGCGAGGGAGGAGCGGTCGCGCGATTTCGACCGCGTAGCGGTACTTCTTGAAAGCGATGCGTACCCCGTGGAGCGCATGCCGATCACTCCCGGCCACGGCGTGGCGACGCCGATCGAACTTCACGTAGCGGCGCACGACCGCGGCGAGCAGCAGAATGCGCGCCACCTCTGGCACGGCGGTTTCGGTCTCGAGGGCCTCCGCGCAGTGCTCGAGTGCGCGCTCGACGAGCTCGGGCGCGAACTCGTCGAGTTTCTGGACGACGCGTCGGGCCAAGACCGAGCGGCGTTCCTCGAGACGCTCGGCGAGCTGGAGAAGCTCGGGCTGGTCCTCGCCGAGGCGCTCGAGCGTTTGCTTTTGCACCTCGAGATCGCGAAGCGGCGAGAGCGCGCTCAGGAGCCGCTCGAGAGCTTTCGCCGTCTTTGCGGGAACGCGCACGTCCAGACACTGCGCAAGCTCGAGCGCCGCGAGCAGGCGACGGAGCGCAACCCTGAGATCGTGGACGTTGAGCCCCACCCGCGGCGAGCAAACCTTCATCAGCTCGTCACGCGTGCGTTTCCAATGCGTGCGAATGGCGGAGGCGACGACACGCGCGGCGTTCCGCACGGCCGGCGCCGCGTCACCCGCGCGACTGGGCTGAGCTTGGGGCATTCCAGGCTGCGTACCATCCTTTTCTTGCGGAGAGGGGAGGCCTAGCTTGGCGCGGCTCCCGAAAAGGAGCGCTCGGAGCGGTGCGCGACCGCCAAAATCCGGAGGCAGGCGCGCTCCTTCGAGCCGGTTCGGCGCCCGTCGGTGCTAACTTTCTCGGCTTAGATGGTCGGAAAGAAAGAGGAGGCGGCGCGTCAAGCCGTCCGTGCCGCCTTCGACACGTGGAGCGGTCGCGTGCCCGTGCGCTCTCCTCCGAGCCGCCGCGGCCGCGCCCGCAATTGGTCCCAATCAAGCGTTCGCACCGAGTTTTCGACGACGGTCTTCAGCGCCGAGCCGGAAGAGTGGGTCCAATACCTCACCCTCCCGCCGGCCGAGCGTTACGAGCCCGACCTGCGTGTACGGCTCCACCGGCACCGCGCGATGAAGCTCGTCGCCTTCGAGGCGGAGAACGACGAGTCGGGTTGGCTCGCCGGGATCCTCGACGAAGGCCTGCGTGCCGTCCGCCAACGGCTCGAATCGAAGCCGAACGTGCTTGCGGCGTTCGAGGACCTCTTGTTCGGCTCGATGCAGGGCCCGAACCAAACCATCAACGTGCTCCTCAGCGTGCGCGTGCCGAGCGACGGCACGCGTGAATCGGCGCACGAGAGCGAGAACCAAGGGCCCGACGTACGCGTCGTGCTCCACTCGCGGCTCGCGCATTTCGTGCAAGAGACGGTGCACGGCGGCACCTGGCTTCCGGCCGATCAGCGCGTCGGCGTGTATTGGCCGCTGATCTCGCGGCTCGCCGCGGAGCTCGCCTACCCGGCCGCGCCGCTCGATCGCTTCGCCGCGAAAATCGACGTCTTCGCCAAGCTCACGTACGTGACGCTCAGCGTACTCTACGAGGGGCGCCGCACGGGTGTGTTGATTCGAAGCCCCGCGGGGCAGATCTACGAAAATCAGATCGCGGAATCGCTCGGGATCCCCGCAGCCCGCCTGGAAGAAGAGCACGCGTATTTCAGGCTGCTCTCCGCGCTCGGATTCATGTCGCGCGGCGAGCCTTACGCGAGCTACGCGAGCGAAGCGAAAATCGCGACGCGCGAATACCTCGACGATCTATATCTGCGCCTGAGCTTGTCGGGAGCGATGCCGGAGATCCCGGTCGCGATGCAGCCGATGCCGTTCGAGCGCAAAGGCCGGGAGGTGAAGACCCCGAAGCCGAAGCTCGGCGCATACGGCGTGCAGAGCGTCGAGGATCTCGACGGGTGGAAGACGGTCGTCGGACCCTTCGCGGACCTCGGCTTCACTCTCTTGCGCCAGCTCGGCATCGGCGAGTTCGGCCGCGTCTACGAGGTCCTGAACGATCACAATCCGCGCTACCCGGCGCACCTCGCGCTCAAAGTCGATCGCATCCAGGGTAAGAAAAAGAACGCAATTTTGCAGGCCGAGCAGGCGATGGTCGTCGGCCGCGACCTCGCGCCGGCCGTACACCTCATCCGCCTCTACGATAGCGGAAAGCTCCGCGGTGAGCGCTACACGTATCACGTCCTCCAGCTCGTCGAGGGCGACACGCTCGACAACTTGATCGGCGTGACGGGCACCGAGCATGCGAGCGTCTCGCGTCCGCCACCGCGTCGTTCGGTCTCGGAAGGCGAGGAGGAGTACGCGCGCGCCGTCAGCCAGCCCGGCAGCCAGCTCTGGCGCCGCCAGCGCATCGCGCTCCCGTTCACGCATCCGCTCTCACCCGCGATGGTTCTCGATCTCATGAGCAGCATTCTGCTCTGCTTGGTGGAGGTTCACTCGATGAACTACGCCATCAACGATCTCAAGAACGGCAACTTGATGATGAGCCGCCGCGGGCAGCTCAAGGGCATCGACCTCGACTCCTACGCGCCCGTGCACTCGACCAAGGACAAGGTCACCGACTTCATGTTCCTCGCGGTGTCGCTCGTGCTCTTGCTTTCGAGCGCCGGCGGGCGTCTCAACGTGCCCGTCGTCCCGTGGGAAGAGCTGATACGCGACGAAAAGCGCCTGCGGGAAGGCCTCATGCGGGCTTGGCCCTTCGGCGACGTCGAAGTGCTGAGCGAAGGTCGCGTGTGTCACGAAGAGCTGCTCCGCACCCTCGTCGACCTCGTTCTGCGCAGCCGTCAGCTCGTCTACGCGAAGGAACCCGCGCTCTTCGTCGCGGACGTCGCGCGCCTCGTCAGCATCAAGCGTCGCTTGCTGCCGGAAGAAATGGTGATCGACTGACGGCGCGCGCCCCGGAACCGGGCGCGTCAGCTGAAGTCGCCGCGGATGTACGCGCGCGTCTGCTCTTCCTTCGGGTCACCGAAGAGCTCCTGCGTGGGACGGTACTCGATGAGGTAGCCCGTGCGCCCGCCGGCCGAGGTGTCCACGAAGAAGAACGCCGTGCGATCGGCGACGCGCTGAGCCTGCTGCAAGTTGTGCGTCACGATGGCGATCGTGTAGGTCTGCTTGAGCTCGAGCATCAGCTCTTCGACGCGGCGGGTCGCGATCGGGTCGAGCGCCGAGCAAGGCTCGTCCATCAGCAGCAAATCCGGCTCGACCGCGATGGCGCGGGCGATGCAGAGGCGCTGTTGCTGGCCGCCCGAAAGCGCGAGCCCGCTCGAGTTGAGCTTGTCCTTCACCTCGTCCCACAGTGCGGCGCCGCGCAGCGCCTTCTCGATGCGTTCCGCGTAGTCGCCCTTGAAGCGGTTCAGCTTCAGGCCGAACGCGACGTTGTTGTAGATGCTGGTCGCGAACGGATTCGGCTGCTGGAACACCATGCCGATGGAGCGCCGTACCGCGACCGGATCGACGCCGGGCGCGTAGATGTCTTGCCCCCGGTAGTGCACGTGACCTTCCATGCGGAAGCCGGGCACGAAGTCGTTCATCCGGTTCAAACTGCGGAGCACCGTGCTCTTGCCGCAGCCCGAAGGACCGATGAACGCCGTGATTTCATTGGCGATGATCGGCACCTCGGCGTTGCGCACCGCGAGGAAGGACCCATAAAAGATGTGCTCAACCCTGCAGTCCATCAACACTGGACCGGCCGCCGCTGGCGCCGGAGCGCCGGTGGCGACCTCGGGCGCCGCGGCGAGGCTTGCCTGCGTCGACATGTCGGCATTCATGGTGACTCTTCCTTCGCTTGGCTAGGTGAACACTCGAATCCCTCGTAATCTACCGAATTTGCTCAAAATTCCTGTGGACGCCGGATGATGAGCTGTGCCCCGACGTTGAGTACGAGCACCAGAAAGACGAGGATGAGGGAAGCCGCCCATGCGAGCTTGACGAGGTGAGGGAAGGGGCTCCCGGAGAAGTTGTAGATGAGCACGGCGAGCGATGCGATCGGTGAGCCGAGCCGACCCTCGAACCAGTAGTCGCTGAAGAGCGCCGTGAAGAGCAGCGGCGCGGTCTCACCGGCGGCGCGCGCGAGGGCGAGCATGACGCCCGTGAGGATGCCGGGCAGCGCAGTCGGCACGACGACGCGCAGCGTGGTTTCCATCCGGGTAGCGCCCATGCCGAGGGCCGCCATCCGCATCTTCTCGGGCACGGCGCGCAACGCTTGCTCGGCGGTGAGCATGACGGTCGGCACCATCAGCACCGACATCGCGACGCCGCCGGCGAGCGCGCTGAACGAGCCCATCGTGACGACTACGAGCGCGTACGCGAACACGCCCGCGAGGATGGACGGCATGCCCGTGAGCACCTTGCCGGCGAAGCGCACCAAGGTTCCGAGCTTCGATTCGCCGGCGTATTCGGCCAGGTAAATCGCGGCGAGCAAGCCGAGCGGCAAGCTCAGGACGCTCGCGATCAGCACGACGATCAGCGTGCCGAGCACGGCGTTGCCGATGCCGCCGCCTTCCATGCCGGCGCCTGGGGTAAGCTCGGTGAAAAGCGAGGGTGAAAGGAGCTCGCCACCGCGCACGAGCAACATGTAGAGCACCGACAGGAGCGGAAACAACGCGAACAGGCTGAGCCCGATCGCCAGCAGCGTGAGCACGCGATCGAGCAGTGTGCGCGAGTTGCCGAGCGAGAGATGCAGATTGTTGCCCGCTCTGCCCGCCGTCGTCGGGGGCGCCATCAGCGGAGACCTCGCAGGCCCGCCGTCGCGCGCACCATGATGAGCGACCCCACCACGTTGACGGCGAGCGTGATGAGCAAGAGTACGAGGGCCGCGTACATGAGCGCGCCGACCTCGAACTCGCCCGCTTCGGGGAAATGGTTGGCGAGCAGCGCTGCCAGCGTGTTGCCCGGCGAAAACAGCGACCAACTGAAGTTTGGCGCGTTGCCGGCGAGCATGGCGAGCGCCATCGTTTCGCCGAAAGCGCGGCCGAGCCCGAGCACGAGCGCGCCGAAAATGCCGCCCGACGCGGTGGGCAGCGTGACCCTGAAAATGACCTCCCAACGTGTCGCGCCGAGCCCGTACGCCGCAGCCGCGAGACGCGGTGGAACGGCGGCCATCGCTTCACGGGACACCGCCGTCACGGTCGGCAGGATCATGATCGCGAGCACGAGGGAGGCAGGCAAGATGCCGGGGCCGCTCAGGCGCGTCGCGAACAGCGGGAAATTCGGAAAGTGATCGTTGAGCCAGGCGGCGCCCGGGCGCAAGAGCGGCACCAGCACGAAGATGCCCCAGAGGCCGTACACGACGCTCGGGATCGCCGCGAGCAGCTCTACGACGTTCTTCATGACGACCTCGTAGCGGCGGTGCAGGAAGCCCTGGCTCAACACGAGCGCGAGCGTGACGCCGAGGAAGCCCGCGAGGAGGAGCGCCCAGAACGATGTGTAAAGCGTCCCGCCGATCTCCGGCAGAATCCCGAATTCGTTGCGGTTTGCGTCCCACACCGAGCCCGAAACGAAGCCGGCGCCGTACTTGGAGACCGCGGGGCTGGCATGCCGCAGCACTTCGAACACGATGCCTGCGAGCAACACCACGACCGCGCCGCCGAAGGCATGCGTGAGCCCGCGGAAGACGACGTTCGCGCCCGTTTGCCAGGCCGTCGGCGGCCTGGCGACCGGCAGGCGAGGCGGGGTCGCGGCGGAGGGCGTCACTCGATCGTCTCCGCAGCCTTCTGGACCTTCTCCGTCACGTTCGCAGGCAGCGGCAGGTAGTGGAGCTCTTTCGAGAGCGCCTGCCCGTCGCCGAGGCACCACTTGAGGAGCGCCTTGATCGAGTCGGCCTTGGTCTTGTCGCCGTACTTCTTCTTCGCAAGAAGCCAGGTGTAGGTCGCGATCGGATAGGAGTCGTCTCCTTCGGGATCGGTCACCCATGCGCGGAGGTCGGCCGGGAGCTCGACGTGCGACAGCGCGGCCGCGGCGGCTTCCGGCGTCGGCGCGACGTACTTACCGGCTTTGTTCTGCAGCATGGCCGTCGGCTGGTTACTCGTCGCTGCGAAGACGTATTCGATGTAGCCGATCGCGCCGGGGGTGCGCTGCACCAGTGCCGCGACGCCGTCGTTCTTGGCGCCGCCGACCGCCGCTTTCGCCGGCCAATTCACGGACTTACCGGTGCCCGGGCCCTTCTTCCACTTCTCGCTGATGGCGCTCAGGTGCTGAGTGAAGACGAACGTCGTGCCGCTGCCGTCAGAGCGGTTCACCGGGGTAATCGCCGTGGCAGGGAGCTTCACGCCCGGATTTTCGGACGCGATCCTCGGGTCATTCCAGTTTGTGATCTCGCCGAGGAAGATACCGGCGTAAGCGTCGCGGCTGAGCTTGAGCACCTTCACGTCGGGCAGGTTATAGGCGAGCACGATGTGGCCCGCGGTCATCGGCAAGAGCACCACGTTGCCGTGCGCCTGCTTGAGCTCCTCGTCCGTCATCGCGGAGTCGCTCGCGCCGAAGTCGGTCTGCCCGGCCGTGAAGGCCTTGATGCCGGCGCCGCTGCCGGTCGCCTGGTAGTTCACGCGGATGTGAGGGTTCTTCGTGCTGAACTCGCGGAACCATCGGGAGTAAAGTGGCGCGGGGAAGCTCGCTCCCGAGCCCTGGAGCGTCACCGTGCTCGGCTCCGCCGCCTTCGCGGGGGTTGCCTCGGAGCCGGTCGCCGGGGCTCCGCTGCCTTCAGGCGCTCCCTTCTTGCAGCCGGCCATGAGCATGAGCGTGAGCGAGAGGAGTGCGAAGAGGGTTCGTACGGAACGGTCCAGATGACGCATCGATGAGCTGCCTCGCGGTAAGCCGCAGGGTTGCGGTAGATTTTTTCGGTTGCGTCCCCCCTTAGCGCGAAGTGGGGTCAAAATTCACCCGAAGACGGCTTTGGCACCGAAACGTCGCCCCGCCTCCATCGACTAGTTTCCTCCTGCACCGCGACACGGGAATTTGTTCACGTTAGGACTCCGGTCATGTCGGAAAAAGCCTCGCAAAACGGCGTCGGCCCGGACCAGCGCCCCCTTGACGACCCGGCGCTCTATGTGAACCGGGAGCTCTCCTGGCTCGCCTTCAACGCGAGGGTGCTGGAGCAGGCGAGCGATCCGAGCTGGCCTCTGCTCGAGCGCGTGAAGTTCCTCGCCATCTTTGCGGCGAACCTGGACGAGTTTTTCATGATTCGCGTCGCCGGCCTGCACGATCAGCGGGCGGCCGAGCTCGCGACCCGCGCGCCCGTCATCGAAGAGCTTGCGAAGATCCGCCTGGCGGTGAGCGAGCTCTCCGAGCGCGCGCAGGAGCTCTTCGTCGAGCTCTGCTCCGCGCTCGAAGCGAACGGCATCCGGCTGAAACGCTACGGCGACTTGAGCGAGCGTGCGCAGCGCTGGACGCGCGACTATTTCCGCAAGCAGGTCTTCCCGGTGCTGACGCCGCTCGCCGTGGATCCGCTGCATCCGTTCCCGTTCGTTTCGAACCTCTCGCTCTCCCTCGCGGTCGAGGCTGAGGATCCCGAGACTCACGAGCGCGGCGTCGCGCGCGTGAAGGTGCCCGAGAGCCTCGAGCGCTTGCTCCACGTTCCGAGCGAAGCGAAGCCGCAAGGCGACGCGCCCGCGCCGCTCGACATCCTGCTACTCGAGGCGCTGATCGCGGAAAACCTCGCGGATCTGTTCCCCGGGATGAACATCGTCGGCTGCTGGGCGTTCCGCGTGACGCGCGACATGGATCTCGAGATCCTCGAGGAAGAAGCCGCGGATCTGCTGGCGCTCGTCGACCGCGAAGTACGGCGCCGCCGTTTCGGCGAAGCGGTCCGGCTCGAAATCGTCGCCGACGCGCCGGAGCGCATCCGGCGCCTCTTGCTCGAAAACCTCGAGCTCGATCCGAGCGACGTCTACGAGACGCGCGGTCTGCTCGGCCTTTCGAGCCTGTTCGCGCTCGCAAAGCTGCCGGTCGCGAGCCTCCACGACGCCCCGCTCCACCAGCTCGCTCCGATTGGCTGGGGCGGCGATCCGTTCGCGCGCATCGCCTCAGGGGAGCTACTGCTGCATCACCCGTACGAATCCTTCACGCCCGTGCTCGACCTCCTGCGCGCGGCCGCCCACGACCCCAACGTCTTGGCCATCAAAATGACGCTCTACCGCGCCGGCTCCGACGCCGAAGCGGTGAAGGCGCTGATCCGTGCCGCCGAGCACGGCAAGCAAGTTGCCGTCTCGATCGAGCTCAAGGCGCGCTTCGACGAGGAGAACAACATCGGTTGGGCGCGAGCTCTCGAGCGCGCGGGCGCGCACGTGTTCTACGGCGCTTCCGGGCTGAAAACGCACGCCAAGGCCCTGCTCGTCGTCCGGCGCGAGGCGGACGGTTTGCGCCGCTACGTCCACCTTTCGACCGGCAACTACAACGCTTCCACGGCGCGGCTCTATACGGATCTCGGCTTCTTTACGACCGACGACCTCATCGGTGAGGACGTGACGGAGCTCTTCAACGCGCTGTCCGGCTTTTCACGCGACGTGGCGTATCGAAAGCTAGCCGTGGCGCCGCGCACGATGCGGCCCATGCTCGTCGCGAAGATCCGCCGGGAAGCGGAGCGCGCGCGCCGCAGCGAGCCCGCGCGCATCTTCGCGAAGCTGAACGCGCTGGTCGACGCCGAAGTGATCAGCGAGCTCTACGAGGCGTCACGCGCCGGCGTGCCGATCGATCTGCTCGTGCGCGGTACGTGTTGCCTGCGCCCGGGCGTGGCGGGCGTTTCGGAGAACGTCCGCGTCTACTCGCTGCTCGGGCGCTTCCTCGAGCACGAGCGCGTGTACCTGTTCGGAACGGGTGAAACGGAGGAGTTTTTCCTGGGTTCCGCCGACTGGATGCCGCGCAATCTCGACCGCCGCGTCGAGGTGCTGTTTCCGATCGCGAGCCGCGCGCTGTGCGATCGCATCCGGCACGAGGTGCTCGAGCCGTTCGAGCTCGACGACTCCCGCGTGTACACGATGGATAGCGACGGCAAATACCAGCGAAGGAAGCCGGCGGCGGGCGCGGCGCCGATAGACGGCCAGGTCGAGGCGCAAGCGCGCGTCGCCGCCGAGCACGCCGCGTCAGTGCGCGGGCGTGTCGAGCGTCTCCCGCACCTTGCGCAGGAGGAGCTCGGGCGTGATGGGCTTCTGCAGGAAAGCGACTTCCCCCTCGAGGAGCCCGTGCCGGACGACGGAGTCGTCCGTGTAGCCGGACATATAGAGTAACCGGACGCCCGGGCGGCGGCTCCGGAGCGCGCTGCCGAGCTCCGGACCGCCCATCTCGGGCATCACGACGTCGCTCACGAGCAGGTCGATGTGGCCCTCGAAGCGCTCGGCGACGGCGAGCGCATCGCCGCCGGAGCGCGCTTCGAGCACGCGATAGCCGCCGCGCGCGAGCACGCGCCGGAGCACGGCCCGCACCTGCTCGTCGTCCTCGGCCACCAGCACCGTCTCGCCGCGCGACGTGGTGCGGACGGCGGGTAGGCGCGTCTCGGAAGCGACGCGGAGCTCGTCGGCACGCGGGAAATAAAGCTTGAACGTCGCGCCGCGGCCGGGCTCGCTGTACGCGAAAAGCGAGCCGCCGCTCTGCTTCACGATACCGAACACGGTCGACAGGCCGAGCCCCGTGCCTTTGCCCTGCTCCTTGGTCGTGAAGAACGGCTCGAACGCGCGCTCGAGCGTCGCTCGGTCCATGCCGGCGCCGGTGTCGCTCACGGCGAGCATGACGTGCGGCCCCGGTTTCACGTCCGGGTGCGTCTCCCCGTAGCCGCTGTCGAAGACGACGTTCGCCGTTTCGATCGTGAGGCGACCGCCGCGCGGCATCGCGTCGCGCGCGTTGACGACGAGGTTCAAAACCACCTGCTCGAGCTGCCCCACGTCGACCTTCACGCGCCCGAGACCGACGCCCTGCACGTACTCGAGCGCGATGTCTTCGCCGATCATGCGCACGAGCATCTCGCGCGAGCTTAGCAGCACCTCGTTCAGATCGAGCACGCGCGGTTCGAGCAGCTGCCGTCGGCCGAACGCGAGGAGCTGGCGCGTGAGGCGGCTCGCTCGTTCCGCGGCGAGCTGGATTTCCGCGAGATCGCTCCTCACCTCCGCCGGATCGTCCACCGCCCCGAGCGCGAGCGACGCGGCGCTCTGGATCACCGAGAGCAGGTTGTTGAAGTCGTGCGCGACGCCGCCCGCCAGCCTGCCCACCGCTTCCATCTTCTGCGCGTGGCGCAGCTGCTCTTCGGTCCGTTCGACCTTGAGCGCGAGCTCGTCATGCGAGGCGCGCAGGAGATCCTGGGCGCGCTTCGTGTCGGTGATGTCGATGGAAACGCCCAGCAGATGCTCGGGTCGACCGGCGTCGTCGTAGAGCGGGATCTTGCGCGTGTGGAGCCAGCGCTCGCCGTTCTTCGTTCGAATCGGCTCTTCGGGGACGTCGAGGACGCCCGTGCGCAGCACCTCGCGATCCTTCGTGACGAAAAAATCGGCCTGGTCTTGCGGAAAGAAGTCGTAGTCCGACTTGCCGAGTAGCTCGTCCCTCGTGAGCCCGAGCAACTCCTCGCCGGCGCGATTGAAGCGCTCGAAGCGCAGGTGCTCCGCCTCCTTCATGAAGACCATGGCCGGCATGTTTTCGACGATGGAATCGAGGAAGCGGTTCAGGCGCGTGGCCTCCGTCTCCGCGCGCCTCAGCGCGTCCTGTTCGTCGATCAGCACCGCGACCGCGCCTTCACCGACCGGGAGCGCACGGAGGAGCACGGCGCTCGCTCCGAGGCCCGTCCATGTCGTCGCCCCGAAGTCCTGCGCGCGGCGCGTGCGCGCCACTTCGAACATGGCCGCGATGCGCGCGCGGTCGGCGTGCGGAAACAGATCGCGCATCGTGCGACCGGCGCTTCGCTCCGGGTCGAGCGAAAGCCAACGCGCTGCGGTGCGGTTGACGTAAACGAGCCTGAGCTCCCTCGGGTCCGTGTCCGTCCACTCGCTCGCCGAGGTCGGTTGCCAGACGAGCACGCCCGACGCGACCGCGTCGAGCAGTTCCGCCTGAATTCCCGAATCCACCCGCAAGTTTCTTTAGGTCCGCGGGCAGCCCTTTGCCCGCACGGTGGGCGCTCAGCGTACCATGCTCCTAAGCGTATTTCTTTAGACGTCAACCGCTCGCTCTGGACATGAACACTGCCAGATACATGGAGGCTCGAATGCGTTTCAACCCGGCCATCTGCGCGGTTTCTTTGGTGTTCGAGGGGGCCGTCGTTGCGGCCGCCGGCAATTGCGGCGAGAAGTAAGCGCCATGCGAGAACCGTCTCTTCGGTCCGTCCTCTCGGTCGTCGTTCTCCCGCTTCTCGCCGCCTGTGCCGCCCCCGCTCGGCCGGCGCCGATCGCGCCTTGCCCGACGGCGCCGCCGCCCGCGGTCGCCGCCGCCTCCGCTCCGCCGGCTCCGAGCGCAGCGCCCGCGGTCGCCACCAATCCGCTGCCGGTTTGCGCGCACGGCATGCAGCCCGGGCCCGAGGGCCTCTTCGACGACTTCGAGGACGGCACGAATCAGGTCGCCGTGCTCGACGGTCGCAACGGTTATTGGTGGATCGCCAAGGCTCCGCACGCTTCCGTGGAGCTGCCCGGCCCGGAGTTTCGCGTCTCGGACGGCGGCCCCGCGGGCTCGAAGCGCGCCGCGCACGTGGCGGGCAAGACGGACATCGAGGACGTCTGGGGCTTCTCGCTCGGCGGGAACTTCCTCGGCGGCGGCTTTTACGACGCGTCCAAGTACGCGGGCGTGAGCTTTCAAATCAAGGGCACGCCGAAGAGCTTCGTGCGCTTCAAGGTGCACGACGTGAACACCCACCCCGACGGCGGCGTGTGCAAGGAATGCTGGAACGCGTTCGGCAAGACGCTCCAGCTGAACGGCGATTGGCAAACCTTCGAGCTTTCGTTCGCTGAGCTCCGGCAGCTCGACGGCTGGGGCAGCCCGCAGCCGGCGAACCTCGCGAGCGCGAAGGTGAAGCACCTCGAGTGGGCGATCGATCAGGGGACGCCCTTCGACTTCTGGGTCGACGACGTGAAGCTGCTTCAGTGCAAGTAGCGTAGAGACGCGCGCGTCACGACGCGCGCGTCACGACGCGCGCGTCATCGATCCATGAGCGCGCGCCGGAGGCCTTCGTTCCAGTTGCCTGCGTAGACGTTCATGGCCTTGAAGCCGCCGCCGTCGTCCCAGTACGCCCAGCCGATCCCGCGCCGTTCGGCCTCGGTCCGCACGAGCCAAACGTAGTTCTCCCGTGACTGTTGGTCGGCGTTGTCGATCGCGCCGAACTCGCCGAGGTAGACGCGCTTGCCGGTCGCCTTCACGTACTTGGCGGCGAAGTCCAAGTAGTCGTAGACGGCCTTCGGCCCGCCGGGGTTCTCCGCCGCGGGAAGCTCGTTGTAGCCCTTGAACCAATCCGCGACCCACTTCTCCTTCGCGGCGTCGGGCAGCGGCGTCACGGGCGTGGCGGGGGGGCCGGGGAAGATCACGCCGCGCGTCTGGAACGGCGGGTCCATCCACGGAGCGCCCTGGTGCGTGAAGAGGATCGGCTCGTACATGTGAAACTGCGCGACCACGTTCGGATCCTTCGGCAAATCGAGCTCGGCCAAGCGTCGCGCGTTCGCCCAGAAGTACGAGTCGGCGAAGATGATGCGCTTCGGATTCTTCGCGCGGATGAGCTTGATGGCGTCGCGCGTGATGGCGTTGAGTAGCTTCGGCTCGAGCTTTTCCGTCGGCTCGTTCAGAATTTCGAAGGCGACCTCGGGCGGACGCTTCGCGAAATGCTCCGAAATCTGGCCCCAAATCGCCAACAGGCGCGCCTTGTTCGCGTTCGGATCCTTGTTCATCTCCTCGAAGTGGTGCACGTCGATGATGATCGAGAGGTGGCGAGCGAGCGCCTGATCGACGGCCCAATCGACGCGCTTCATGAACTCGTCGTTCACCTTGAAGGGCGCGGTCTCGCCCGAGCGCTCGGGAGTGCTGAAGCGCACGGGCAAGCGGACGTGATCGAACCCAGCCGCCTGCGCCATCTCGAAATGCTTCTCCGAAAGCACCGTGCCCCACGCCCCCTCCGTGGGAGCGTCGAGGCAATTGCCGAGATTGATGCCCTTCATGAAACCGGGAAGCGGCGCCGATTTCGCGATCACGTCGGGCCGCGCGAGGTTCTTGTCGAGGGGAGCCGCGACCGGGCCCTTCGGCGCGGGGGCAGCTCGTTGCGGCTCGGGCGCCGGTGCGACCGCGACGGGCGGGGGAGGCGCCGCGGTGACGGGCGGGCACGGCGGCGGCGCGACCGTCTCCGACGTCTGACAAGCGAACAGCGAGAGCCCGAGGGCAAGAGCAAAGCTTCGCGACGGAGTCGACATGCGGGCCCGCACGCTACTCTCGGCGCTTCGCGCGCGCCATCTCGTTGCGCGCCGTTCGGCGGGCTACGCGGAGCTCAGCGTGCGCGCGTGGACGTGGAGCACGCTCTCTTCCGACGGCACCCCGAGGCGCAGCGGGAAGCCGTAGTGACCGGTGCCGCGATGCACGTAGAGCCGATCGACGCCCCGCGCCCAAAGCCCGTGATCCGGCGCGCTCACGAAGGCGCGCATGAACGTCCACGGTAGCCCGAGGCTCACGAACCCTACCTGGCCGCCGTGGGTGTGCCCCGAGAGCACCAGATCGCCTTCACCGTCCGGGAGGTGGCGAAATGCGCTCGGATCGTGCAGGAGGAGCAGGCGGAGCGCCCCGGGCCGGCGCGGGTTCGTCCTCGTGACGCGCGCGAGGTGCTCCGGGCGGTTCCGCCAAACGAAGTCGAGCCCGAGCACTTGTACGTCACCGGCGGGCGTGCGCACCTCCGCGGCCTCGTCCACGAGCAGGCGCACGCCGTTCGTCGCGAGCGCGTGCTGGACGTTGTCGAGCGCTTCGTAATCGTGGTTGCCGAGGCAGGCGAAGGTGCGTCCTTCGAGCGCCCGCAGCGGCTCGAGCGCACTCGCGAGCAGATCGGCCCGCGAGTGCGACTCCATCGTCAAAAAATCGCCCGTGAGCACGACCAGGTCCGGCGCCCGCTCCACGGCGCGCTCGCAAATGCGGTGTAGCCGCTTCACGGACATGAAGGGGCCGAGGTGAGGGTCGGTGATCTGGACGATCTTGAGCGGGCGTGCGACACGGAGCTCACCGTGCGCGTGGCGCTTGAGACCGGTCACGTTTTGGCCGTCGGCGACCGTCACGTCGATCACTTCTTCACGCGTGGTGAACGACTGCACGATGCCGACCGCCGCGAAGAAATACGGGAGCCAGGCGCCGTGCGGCGTGACCCCGAACGCCGCGACGATGGCCCACGGCCAGGCGAGCAAGGTGCCCGCCGCGAAAAAAGACGCCGGCACACTGACGAGCGTCCGGTACGCAAGCCCGCGTAGTCCCGGCCGAATCAAAGCGAGCGCACTCAGGAACACGAGCGCCTGCAGCACGGCTACCGCCGGAAAAAGACGCCCGAAATAGGGCACGAGGGCGCAAGAAATCAGGACCTGGAGCCCCAGCGTCACGCCGCGGTAGATGGCATACGCGCGGCTCCGCAGCGCCCACCCGGCGCCGACCACGACCAACCATGCGCCCATGGAGGCGAGAGCGAAAGTGCTCACCCCTTGCCTATGAGGCGCGAGTCGCCGTGACGCAAGTCGCCCTCCGTGCCACGCTCGCCGGCATGTCTCGATACGATATGAGCGGGAAGGTGGCGCTCGTGACGGGCGCCTCGGCGGGTATCGGCGAGGCAATGGCCCGCGAAGCCGTACGGCGCGGCGCAAGCGTCGTGCTCGTGGCCCGGCGCGCCGAGAAGACGCAGGCGCTCGCGGCGGAACTCGGCGAGCGGGCGCTCGCGGTCGCGGGCGACGTGACGCTCGACGGCGACGTGGCCCGCGCCGCGGCCATGGCTCGTGAGCGCTTCGGCGGGCTCGACATCCTGCTCGCGAACGCCGGCTTCGGCGTCTCCGGCCGGTTCATCGACCTCTCGCTCGAGGACTATCGGCGCCAGTTCGAGACCAACGTGTTCGGCGCGATGCGCTCGATCAAAGAGGCGATGCCCGAGCTCGAACGGCGCCGCGGTGCCATCGGCGTCGTCGGCAGCGTCAACGGCTACGTCTCGATCCCCGGGTGGTCGCCCTACTGCATGAGCAAGCACGCGCTGCGCTCTTTCTGCGACGCCGTACGACTCGAGCTCCGGGAGCGTGGCGTTTCGCTCACCCACCTTGCGCCCGGCTTCATCGAGACCGACTTCCGCAAGGTGGACAACGCCAATCGCGTCCACCTCGACGCGGTCGATCCCACGCCGCAATTTCTCATGATGTCGGCCGAGCGCGCGGCCGCGCAGATGCTCGACGCGACGCTCGCGCGTCGCGGCGAAGCGGTCATCACGGCGCACGGCAAGGCCGCCGTGGGCCTCGCGCGCCACACGCCCGGCCTCGTCTCGTTCGCCCTCGGGCTCGGAAGCAGCGTCACCGAGCGGCTTTCCAAGCGCCCGCACTGACGCGCGCGGGCGCGGACGTGCGAGCGGCTAGCCGCCGTGCGCCGCGCGAAGGCGCTCACGCTTGCTCTCCCGCGACGCGGCGGCGCCCCTCGCGGGCGCCGAGAGTTGGCGCGACCACACCCGATCGGCTTCGATCAGCGCCTTGGCCGCGAACACGGCGGCGAGCCCCTCGCGTGCCGCCGTGAGGGCTTCCGGCGCGCTTGCGCCGAGATCGTGGAGCTCGTCCTCGTCCTCGGCGGCGTAGGCCTCGAGCGCAGGCGGTAGCGCGCGCACGATGACGCTGCCCGTCGCGTAGTGGATGCGGACGAGGCCGCCGGCGAGCGGATTCAGCGACACGGCGCGTCGATCGGCGCCGGTGCTCGGAAGCGCCAGATCGCGGCCCATCGCCGCGTGAACGGCCTGGATGCCGAGCAGGCCGAGCAGCGTCGGCATCAAGTCGAGGCTCGAGCATGGCGCCTCGCGCGCGGCGTGGTCGAGCCGCGCGAGGAGCTCCGGCCGCCCCGGCGCCCACAAGACGAGCGGCGTATGCACGTTCTCGCCGTAGAGCGCGGAGGCCGGCATGCGGTCGCCCGCGTGCACCTCCGCCGGATGGCCGTGGTCGCCGCTCATCACGACGAGCAGCGGGCGCCGCCCGGGCACGCGCGCAAGCGTGTCGAGCGCGCGCACGAGCCCGCCGAGCGCATAGTCGACGTACGCGCTCGTCGAGCGCGCCTTCCGCCAGGTCGCGCCGCCGGGCCCCGGCCGCGCAAAGCGCGGATCCGGCAGCGCGTACGGGTAGTGATTGCTGATGGACTGCGCGAGCACGAAGAGCGGCGCGTCGTCCGGCGCGCGCGCGGCGAAGACGTCCGAAAGCCGATGGAACAAGGCCGCGTCCACGACACCCCAATGCGTCACGCGCTGCGCGCCGCCGACGGCGCGTTCGATGTCGTGCGCGTCTTCGACGCTCGAAAATCCCGCGTGTTCGGCGAATGCGCGCTGGTTGTCGAAGTTCGGGTCGCCGTTTTGAATCATGCGCGGCTCGTAGCCGTGCTCGGCGAGGATTTCGGGCAGGCAGCGCAGCGCGATGCCGCTGTACGCACGCGTGATGCCGGCGCCGTAGTGCGGCATGAGCGAGCACATGGCCGAGGCGAAGCCCGGCGCCGTCTGGCCCGCGGCCGTCTCGTAGCGCGTGAAGAGCCGCGCGTCCGCGCGCCGCGTGAGCGCGTCGAGCTCCGGCATCACGAGATCCACGCCGTGTCCGCCGGTCGCCGCGAGCACGTGAGACGGCAGCCCTTCGAGCTCGAGCACGAGCACGTCGGGTGTGTCCTCGTCGAGGCCGCTGCAATCCTGATCGACGCCGTCACTGGGCAGGTCGAGCGCGCCGGGGTGGATCGCCGGATTGGCGTCGTCGCAGTCGTCGCGCAGGGGCGTGCCGTCGCCGTCTTGGTCGTGATTGCAGCGCTCGCCGCCGATACCGGCCTGGCACAAGGCGTACGGCGTGCCGCGCGCGAGCGGAAAGCGATTGTCGGCGAACTCGTCGCCGAAGGTCGCCGCGGGCGTGAGCAGCGCCCGGCGCGGATCGGTGCCGGCGGGCAGGCCGAACGAGCGATGGTCGAGCTGAAACGAGAGCCAGGAGAAGCCGTCGGCGTGAGAAACCTGCGTCGCTCGGTAGTCGAGCCGCGCGAGCGCGCGCGAGCCGAGCACGAGCAGCACGCCTGCGAGCGCCGCCAGCAGGCGCGCGCGCGCGGGCTCGACGACGGCGGGTGTCGTCCGCGCTCCGAAGACGAGCTTGCGCGCCGCGAAGAGCGCGCCCCAAGCGAGCGTCAGATGAACTCCGAGCACGGCGAGCGGGATCGGCGACTCGATCTGGTTCGTGTGGACCGGCTCGACCAGGTAGGTGAGCATGAGCGGATCGAAAGGGACGTTGAGCGCCGCGAGCGTCCGCAGATTGAGTACGGTGAAGAACACGCCGAGCGCGAAGAGCCCGGCGCGCGCGCGCGGGAAGCGCCCCCCGCGCGGCACGAAGCCGAGCACGCCGAGCGCCACGCCGGTGTCGTTCACGAAGCCCGCGACGAGCGCGAGCGTCGCCGCGCGCCAGAGCGTGTTCATCTGATCGCCGAGCCAGATGAAGTCGGCGCGCAGGGCCGCGTTAATCGCCACGTACGCGACGGCGCTCCGAAGGTCCGCGTCGCGCGCCCAACGGTCGCGGAGCGTGCCCCATCGTCGAGGCCCGCCCCGACGCAACGCCACCAAATTCATCGGTGCGACATATTGCGCCGATTTTGTCGCACGCAAGTCACCTGAACGTCATTTGCAGGGGTCGGGACGCCTTCCGCCCACTTCGGGCACGCCGAGAGACGGGCGCTCAGACGCCGGTTTCGGCCCCGACCTCGGGCTCGCGTTCGGCGGGCGCTGCGGATTCGGGGCCCGCGCCCGGGGCCGCGGCCTCGCTCGCCTTCGCCGGAGGCGCCGAGCCGGCGATGGGCCGGTGATGCCGCCACCAGAGCGCCGCACGCTCCTCGGTCCAGGGGTGCTCGAACGTCAGCGCGTCGAGCTGGTCGCGGAGCTCCCGCGCGGTTTGCGGCCGCCGATCGGGGTTCTTCTCGAGGCAACCCATGATCACGGCTTCGAGCTCGGCGTGGAGCTTCTGCCCGCTGCGCACCGAGGGCAGGACCGGCCGCTGATGGGCGTGCATGACGAGCATGTCGTGGCGCGTCTCCGCCTCGAACACGCGCTTGCCGGTGAGAAGCCAGTAACCCACGCAGCCGAGCGCGTACAGATCCGCGCGCCGATCGACGGGTGCCTGAAAGCGCACCATCTCCGGCGCCATGATCGCGGGTGTACCGACGAAGCGGCGCTCGTCCTCGAGCTCGGCGGCGGTCGGATGGCGATCGAGCACCAGGCCGAAGTCGAGCACCTTCGCGAAGTCGAAGTCGCCTCCGAGCTCGCAGGTGAAGATGTTTCCGGGCTTCACGTCGCGGTGCACGAAGTCGCGATCGTGCGCCTCGGCGAGCGAGTGACAGACCTGGCGCAGGAGGTACGCGGTGCGCTCGGGCGCCTGCGGGCCGAAGCGCTCGACGAGCGACTTCAGATCGACGCCGTTCAGGAGCTCCATCACGTAATAGAAGGCGCCTTCGCGCGTGGTGCCGAAGTCGTAGAGCACGATCGTGTGCGGCGAGCCGAGCGACGCGGTGGTGCGCGCTTCGCGCAAAAATAGCCGCAACAAGCGCTCGGCCTCGGCCGGGCCGTGGTCCACGAGGATCTTCGGGCGAATGAGCTTTACCGCCGCGGGCCGCGCGAGCAGCCGGTGATCGGCGCGCCACACCTCGGCCATGCCGCCGACGCCGAGCCGCTCGACCAGCCGGTAGCTGCCGACTTCACGCGCCTTGACGATGCCCTCGCTCAACCGGTGCGCGCCACGGGCGACCTCGTAGGCGACGAAGGCGGCGACGAACGGCGACGAAAACAAAAGTAGAAGATCCGCGAACGGCGGCGTCGGGTCGCTCGAGCGCGCCATGGCGAACGCGAGCGGATCCATGCACGCCGCGCCGAACAGGGTTCCGACCGAGGTGCGGGGCGCCGCGGGGATCAACGCGCCGAACGCGAGGATCGGCAGCGCGACCGGCGACACCTGACGCACGAGCTCGGGCGCGGGCCAGCCGCTCGCGTGACGCAAGAGGCCGAGCAGGAGCGAGAGGACGATCAGATACGCGTAGCCGAGGTCATGCGCGTATTGCGGCTTCAGCTTGCGGATGCGGGTCACGGGGTGCATCACCACGCTGAGCCCGGCGGCGACGCCGAGCAGCGTGAGGCAATTCGAGCGCATGCGCGCCCAGCTCGGCGTATACGGCACGAGTAGCGCGAGCGCCGCGAGATAAGCGGCCAGCACGAGCGCGGCGATGATGGTGAGGCCCCGCAAGCGGCCGACCCCTGCGGCCAGGAGGTCCGTGGGCAACTCGAGGCTTGCGGCGGTACGAACGGCCGCCCGCTCATCCCACGCCTGGCTTACGTCGATCGTCTCCTCGTGACCCGGCTCGAGCCGCTCCGACGCCGCAGGCTGCGTGGTCGATTGCTTCGGCGGTGGCTCCGGAGCGGGGACGCGCACGGCCGCAAGCATAGGCCATCCTTGGATTTTCGTCCCGATGTCACCCGCGGAAGTTTCTCGAAAGACTTCCGAATCAATTCAGAAACAATCGATATGGGAAACATGACTTCGCCGCAAACGAGCAGAAACCTAGACCCGAATCGTGTCGGGTCCAGGGTTCGGCCCGAGCGGCGCCGCTGGCCCCAAGGAGGTCCGAGCTCATGAAAAGGCTGCTCTTTTTCCTAATCGCATCGTTACTGGCATGCTTCGCTGTCGCCGTTCCCAGCCGGACGGCGCTCGCCGATGAGCCGGCGGCTGCCGCCGCGAGCCCCGCTGCCGTCGCGGCCCCTGCTGCCGCCGCTGCCGCCGCTGCCGTCGCGATCCCTGCTGCCCCCGCTGCCGCGCCGAGCGACGTCGAAAAGCGCCTCGCCGATCTGGAAGCGTACGTGAACAACGGCGCGCGCGTCGACGACAAGACCTCCAAGATCATGGCGCCCGGCCCCGGCCACAACGGCTTCATGATGATTTGCGCCGCCCTCGTGCTCTTCATGACGCTGCCGGGTCTCGCGCTCTTCTACGGCGGCCTCGTGCGGCAGAAGAACGTGCTCTCGGTGATGGCGCAGTGCATGGGCATCGCGGCGCTCGTGACGCTGCTCTGGTGGGCCTGTGGTTACAGCCTCGCCTTCGCGCCCGGCACGCCCTTCCTCGGCGGCATGGCGAACGCGATGCTGAAGGGCGTCGGCGTCGCTCCGAACACCGCGTACTCGGGTTGGGTCTCACAGAGCACCTTCTCGATGTACCAGCTGATGTTCGCGATCATCACCCCGGCTCTCATCATCGGCTCGATCGCCGAGCGCGTGAAGTTCAGCTCGCTCATGGTGTTCGTGACGGGCTGGATGCTCCTCATCTACTTCCCGCTCGCGCACATGGTGTGGGGTGCGGACGGCATGATGAACGGCGTCTTCAACAAGGACGCTTCGATCAAGGCGATCGACTTCGCTGGCGGCACGGTCGTGCACATGTCCTCCGGCTGGTCGGCGCTCGTGCTCGCGCTCATCGTCGGCAAGCGCGTCGGCTTCGGCAAGGAAGAGTTCGCCCCGCACAGCCTCGTGCTCACCATGGTCGGCACCGGCATGCTGTGGGTCGGCTGGTACGGCTTCAACGCCGGCAGCGCCGTGGGCGCCGACGGCATCGCGTCGCAGGCGTTCATGACCACGACGCTCGCGGCCGCCATCGCGGGCGGCTCGTGGGCGGCGGTGGAATGGCTCACGCGCGGTAAGCCGACCGTGCTCGGCTTCTGCTCCGGCATCGTCGGCGGCCTCGTCGTCATCACGCCCGCGTGCGGTTTCGTCACCGCGAACGGCGCGATGATCATCGGTATCCTCGCCGGCATCGTTCCGTTCTTCGCTTGCACGAAGCTCAAGCACGCCCTCGGCTACGACGACGCGCTCGACACCTTCGGCGTCCACGCGGTCGGCGGCACGCTCGGCGCCTTCGTCACGGGTCTGCTCGCGACGCCCGAGGCGAACCCGAACTTGCTCATGAACCTGAAGGACATCGTGGGCAAGACGTTGTGGCTCGAGCAACTCAAGGCGATGGGCCTCACGCTCGTGCTCTCGATCATCGGCACGGCCATCCTCGGCTACGGGCTCAAGTTCACGCTCGGCCTACGCCCCACGGCCGAAGAAGAAGAGAGCGGCCTCGACGTGAGCGGCCACGGCGAGAAGGGTTACAACGCGTAATCTCTCCGAGGTGTCGTGTGAGTGCAGAGGCCTGGGCGCGAGCCCGGGCCTTTGTTTGTTCGCTTGCACGCCCTCGGGCTTCGAATGCTGCCAGCACCTGCACGAATGAGGACCCAGCGCACCCGAGGGTGTCCCTGTCGGAGTGTCAGGCGGCGCGTGGGTCTTTGAGCAGGCGCAGCGGGCGGAGGGTCGTGAGCTTGGGGGACGACGGTTCGGTGCGGGCCTCGAGCTCGTCCTCGAGGATTTCGGCGACCATCGGTTCGCAGCCGCCGCAGCATTGGGCGGCGCCGGTACGGTCGCTCACCGCCTCGAGGGTGGAGGCGCCTTCGCGGATGCTCGCGCGGATGCTGCGGTCACTCACGGCTCGACAATGGCACACAATCACGACCTCCTTAGCGTAACCAATTGAAAACGACTTTCAACATCATTTGCAAGAAGCGAGCGGTTTCGCGGATTTGGGTCGCTCGGTCGCTTGGCCGGCCGTCTTCGGGCGTGAACGGCGCTCGTCGGACTCGTGCCGAGGCCCGAGCCATCCGGAGCCCGAGCGCCGAGAACTCGTTCAGGTGCCCAGCCTTCGATTCAGTCGAGCCCACGGCTGGGACGTCGCGCCAAAACCAGCACTAGAATCCGCGCCATGCAAGGCGACGCCGAGATCATCGAGCTCTTGAACGAGGTTTTGACCGCGGAGCTCACGGCCATCAATCAGTACTTCATCCACGCGAAGATGTTGAAAAACCGGGGCTACGATCGGCTCGCCAAAAAGAAGCGCGAAGAGTCGATCGAGGAGATGCATCACGCCGACGCCGTGATCGAGCGCGTTCTCTTTCTCGACGGCGTGCCGAACATGCAGCGGCTTTTTCCCGTGCGCGTCGGGGAGGAGCCGGTCGAGATGCACGAGCTCGACTTGGCCGTCGAAAAGGAGGCGCACGCGCGGCTCAACCGCGGCGTCGCGCTCACGGTCGCCAAGGGCGACAACGGGACACGTGCGCTGCTCGAGTCGATTCTGAAGTCGGAAGAAGAATCCATCGATTGGCTGGAAACGCACCTCGGGCTCGTCAAGGAGCTCGGGCGGGAACGTTATTTGGCGGAGCAGATGCGCGAGTGACGGGGGCCCGCGGAGCGCACGAGCCGTTGCGCGGTGCGGCGAGGCTTTTCGTGCGGCCGGGTCGGTGGTAGGCAAGGCGCCCGAACATGAGCGGCCATTCGAAGTGGGCGACAATCAAGCGCAAAAAGGGCGCCACCGACGCGGCGCGCGGTCGAGCCTGGACCAAGCTCATCCGTGAGGTGGTGACGGCGGCGCGCATCGGCGGCGGCGACCAGAACTCGAACCCGCGCCTGCGCAAGGCCGTGATCGATTGTCGCGCGCAGCAGATGCCCGCCGACAACATCAAGCGAGCGATCCAGCGCGGCACGGGTGAGCTCGAGGGCGCGTCGTACGACGAAGTGCTGTACGAAGGCACCGGCCCGAGCGGCACGCTGTTTTTGGTCGAGGGCATGACCGACAATCGGAACCGCACGGTCGCGGAGCTCCGCAAGATCTTCGAGCGACACAACGGCGTGCTCGGGAGCTCGGGTGCCGCGGGTTGGGCGTTCGATCGGGTCGGCGTGATCACGCTCGAGAAGTCGGCGGCGACCGAGGACCAGCTGATGGAAGCGGTGGTCGAGGCCGGCGCGGAGGATTACCGCGACGAGGGCGAGACGTGGGGCGTGTACACGCCGCCGAACGACCTCGATCGCGTGACGAGCGCGCTCGAGGCGAAAAAGCTCACGATTCAAGCGAGCAAGCTCGCGTACATCCCGAAGAACAAGAAGCCGATGACGGGCCGCGACGCCGAGGTCTGCTTGAACCTGGTCGAAGCGCTGGACGAGCACGACGACGTGCAGAACGTCTTCGCCGATTTCGATCTGTCGGAAGAAGAGCTCGCGCGCATCGCGGCCGGCGCGGGCTGACAGCCACGCGCGTACGGTTCGCTACGGGTAGGGTTCACACGGGCCAGCGGAACTGCACGGCCGAAAAATACGTGAAGACGAGGTGCGCGACCGTGCTCGGCACGAGCCTGCCGAAGCGCCCGGCCAGGAACGTCCAAACGAGACCGCAGCCCAACGCTGCAAGGACGAGCAGCGGATTCGGGCCGGCGACGGGATCGCGCAGCAGGTAGACGGTGGGTAGCGCCGCAAGCGCGTAGAGCAGCGTCGCGAAGACGAAGCCGCGCCGGTTGCCGAAGCGCTCGCTGAGCTCGTCGAGCACCATGCCGCGCCAGACGAGCTCTTCACAGACGACGATGACCGCGAGGGCGCTCGTGAGGAACACGGAGTGCTGGAGCGTTTCCGGGTCCCCGAGCGCGAGATAGAGGCGCAAGAGCCAAGCTTGCCGCGGCGTGCCGGCCGGCACGACCACGGCGCGGGCGGCCCACGATGCGATGAGCAGCGCGATGCCGGGCAGCGCGCCGAGTGTGATGTCGCCCCCGCGCGGCGTGAGACGCGCCTTGATCGTGCCGTCGCGCGCGAAGCCGCGGACGGCGAGCACCGCGAGCAGGAGGTGCGGGATGCCGAATACCCAGTAAAAGGCCGGGGTGCCCGCGAAATCCGGACGGAACGCCGCGGCGTAGCTGGCCGTGACGACGACGAAGGCCAGAACGACGCGCTTCACGCGCGCCTCGCGGCGAGCTCGGAGCCGACGCGCGCGAGGATGCGATCGGCGAGCGCGCGCTTGGGTCCGAACGGAACGTGCTCTTCGTCGCTCGGACCGACGAGGACGGCACGGATGTCGTCCCGGCCGATCGATTCGTCCGCGTGATTGGACACGACGAAGTCTACTCGCTTGTCCGCGAGCTTACGTCGAGCCGTGACGACGGCGTCAGCGTCGTCTTCGGTGCCGAGCGCGAAGCCGACCAGCACCGGCCGCGTGCGTCGGCGCGCGCGGCCGATTTCCGCGAGTAAATCCGGGTTCGGCACGAGCTCGAGCGTGAGCGGCGCGTCGCTGCGGCGGAGCTTGGTGAGGCTCGCCGCCGCGGGGCGGTAGTCCGCGACGGCCGCGGCCATGACGAGCGCGTCGGTGCCGCCGAGGTCCCCGCCGAGCACGTGCCAGAGCGCGTTCCGGAGCGACTCGGCGCTCTGCACGTCCACGCGCGTGACGCCCGGCGGCGTCGGCAAGCTCACCGGGCCCGCGATGAGCGTTACCTGCGCGCCGAGCTCCGCGGCGCGCTCGGCGACGGCAAAGCCCATTTTGCCCGACGAGCGATTGCCGACGTAGCGCACCGGATCGATGTCTTCCGTCGTCGGGCCAGCCGTGACGAGCAGGCGCACGCCGCGCAGGGTTTGCCGCTCGGTCAACGTCCGGAGCACGGCGTCGAAAATGGTGTTCGGCTCCGCCATGCGCCCCATGCCGATGTCGCCGCTCGCGACGGCGCCCGCGACGGGACCGATGAGCCGTATGCGGCCGTCCGTGGCGAGCATCGCCAGGTTCCGCACCGTGGCGGGGTTCGCCCACATGCTCGGGTGCATCGCCGGTGCCGCGAGCACGGGACACGCCGCGCACAGGACGAGCGCGCTCGTGAAATCGTCGGCGCGGCCGTGCGCGAAGCGCGCGAGCGCGTCGGCCGTCGCGGGCACGACGAGCACGAGATCGCTCGCCTTGCCGAGCACGACGTGCGGCTCGCCCGCTTGATCGGGCGCGAACATCTCGCCGAGCACCGGCCGGCCCGTGAGCCCCGAGAACGTCGCCGGCCCGATGAACGCGCGCGCCGACGCGGTAAGCGACACGTCGAGCTCCGCGCCTTCGGCGAGCAGACGTCGCGCGAGCAAGACGGCCTTGTACGCCGCGATGCTGCCCGCCACGCACAGCGTGATCTTCTTGCCGGCGAGGGCCGGAGCGGCGGTCATGTTCGCTTCTTACCGCGCCCGCCCGGCGCGCGCGACACGAACGGATTGCCCGCTTCGAAGAAGCGCCAGGGACGCGCCGCCCACTCGCCCGCGTAGTCCACGCCGATGCGGGGCGAGCGCGCGAGCTTGCCGCGCGGCCCGTCGCTCAAGAACAGGGGGCGCTTGCAGAGATCGAGCCCGTAGCAGCGTTTGTCGATGGCGAACGCCTCACACAGCTTGCCCGGACCGTTGGCGAGGTTGCGATCGCCGGGCGTGAGCCCGCGTCGTTCGGCCATGAGCTCGACGCCCTCGAGCGGCTCGACCGCGCGGATCAAGACCGCGTGCGGCGCGAGGTCCCGCGTGGTGACGAGGTTTACGTGCCAGTGCATGCCGTAGACGAAGAAGACGTACGCGAACCCGGGCGGCCCGAACATCGCTTCGGTGCGCGGCGTGCGGCGCCCGCCGTAGGAGTGCGCGGCGCGATCCTCCGGGCCCCGATAGGCTTCGGCTTCGACGATGCGGCCGGCCACGCGGCCCTCGGGCGTTTCGTGCACGAGGATCTTGCCGACGGCGTCGCGCGCGACCGTGAGCACCGGCCGCGCGTAAAAGGACCGGGGTAACGGCGCGAGCGTCAGCCGAACCCGAAAAGACGCCCGCCCTGATAAACGAGCAGGCTGACGAGATAGGCGAGGGCGGTCATGTAAGCGAACAGGAACGCGGGCCAGCGCCACGAGCGCGTCTCGCGCCGTACCATTGCGAGCGTGCTCATGCACTGGCAGGAGAGCGCGAAGAAGAGCAAGAGCGAAAGGCCGACGAGCGGCGTGTAGCGGGGTTTTCCACCGAGCGTTTCCTGCCGGAGCTTTTCGCGCAGCGGGAGCGCCTGGTCGTCCGTGTCGCCCACGCCGTAGACGAGGCCGAGCGTCGAGATGAACACCTCGCGCGCCGCGAACGCGCCGATGATGCCGACGTCGATTTTCCAATCGAAGCCGAGCGGAGCGAACAGGGGCTCGACGGCTTTGCCGAGTCGCCCGCCGTAGCTTTCGCCGATGCGCGACTCGGCGCGTGCGGGCTCGGGGGCCGTCGGATGCACGGGCGGCGCGGCGAGGTGCTGCTCGGCGCTCGTCGCGTGGACCGCGGCGACCGACGCCGGCCGCGGCGGAGCGACCGCCGTGGCGGGCCGCGGGAAGGCGAGCAGCGCCCAGAGCACGATGGTGCAGGCGAGGATCACGGTGCCCGCTTCCTTCAAGAACACGAACGCTCGCTCCACCATGTTGCGCAGCGTGAGTCTGAGGCTCGGCAGGCGATACGGCGGGAGCTCGAGTACGAGCGGGACGCGCCGCCCCTTCACCGCCGTGCGCCCGAGCACGAGGGCGACCACCAGCGTCGTCACGATCGCGAAGACGTACATGCCGACCATCATCAGGCCCTGCAGCGGTACCCAGCCGAACACGCGTGACGGCGGGAACAACGTCGCGATGATCAGCGTGTAGACGGGCAAGCGCGCCGAGCACGTCATGAGCGGGATCACGAGCATCGTGAGCAGGCGATCGCGCTGCCGCTCCATCGTGCGCGTCGCCATGATGGCCGGGACGGCGCACGCGAAGCCCGAGAGCATCGGCACGAAGGCGCGGCCATGAAGGCCGAGCGTCCGGAGCACGCGATCCATCAAGAACGCGACGCGCGCCATGTACCCCGAGTCCTCGAGCAGCCCGATCAAGAGCGAGAGCAAGAGGATTTGCGGCAAAAAGACGATGACGTTGCCGACGCCGCCGATGACGCCCTCGACCAACAAGTCGCGCAGCACGCCGGCGGGCAAGAGCGCGGTGAGCTCGGTCCCCGTCCACGCGACGAGGCGCTCGATGACCTTGATGGCGGGATCGGACCAGGAGAAGAGCGCCTGGAACACGACCAGCATCGAGCCGAGGAAGATCGCGAAGCCTAAAATAGGGTGCAGCAGAATGCGATCGACGCGCTCCGAGGAGGCGCGCTTCGGCGGGTGGCGCTCGACGCGCGCATACAGGCGCTCGAGCGCGCCGTCGATGCAGGCGTAGCGTGCGGCGATGAGCTCGCGGTCGAGATCGCGCGCCCCGGCCGCGTGCCGTACGCTCTCGCAACGCTCGCGGAGCTCGGCCGGGACGTCGCGGAGCTCGTCACCGGGCTCGACGCTCGCGAGCGCCCAGAGCGCGAGGGCTCGATCCCGCCCGGGTGTGGAGCGCCACGCGGCCGGCAGCGCCGAAACGACGCGATCCGCGTCGGCTACGAGCGCCTCCGGGTAACTCACCGCGACGCCGGAGCTCGCGGGCTTTCCGAGCCGTTCGGCGATCACGCGCTTGAGCTCCTCGATGCCGGCGCCGCGCCGGCCGTCCGTCGCCACCACGGGCACGCCGAGAAAACGCGAGAGATCCGCCGGGCTCGGGGGATTGTGGGCGACCTCGTCGAGCATGTTGAGCGCGACCACGATGGGCAGCTCGAGCTCGAGGAGCTGCAGCACGAGGTAGAGGTTGCGACTGAGCTGGCCGGCGTCGACCACGACGACGCACAGCGCGGGAAGCGGGAGCCCCGCATGTCCGAGCAGCGCGTCGAGCGCGATTTGCTCTTCCGCCGAGCGGGCGGACAGCGAGTAGGTGCCGGGGAGGTCGAGCAGCGTGGCGGGGCCGCGCCCGCCGAGCTCGAGCCGGCCGCTGCGCTGCTCGACCGTGATGCCCGGGTAATTGCCGATGTGTGCGCGCTCGCCCGTGAGCTGGTTGTAGACGCTCGTCTTGCCGACGTTCGGGTTGCCGACGAGGACGACGACGGGCGCCTCCGTCGCTCGAACGGGCGCGGCGCGTTCGGGCAGCGCCGCGCTTTCACCCAGGGTCAAGGCGCGCCCCGCACCGGTGCGATCGGCAGCCGGCGACGCGTCGCGGGTTCGAGCTCCGGCGCCGTCAATTTGACGCCGGGGCGGACCCGCACGAGCGCCGCGTCGCCGCGCCGGATCGAGAGACTCGCCCCGCGCACGAGGAGCTCGAGCGGATCGCCGAGCGGCGCGACGGCCTTGAGCTCGACGCGCGTCCCGGGCACGAGCCCGAGCTCCATCAACCGGCGCCGGAACGAGCGCTCGCCGCCCACGTGTTCGATGTCCGCGACGTCGCCCACCTCGAGCTCGGAAAGGTGACGAACGTCGGTCGGCATCGAGACGGCTTCAGGTTAGCCTACCTGAAAACGACTATCAAATTCAGGCTAGCTCAGCCAGGGTTCGGCCCGGGCGGCCGCGATTTACGGCCACGCGCCGCGAGAAAGCTCGGCCCGAGGGCGGACGCGTCGGTCGTGCCGGGCAAGACTCGGAGCACGTTCCGGAGCGCCTCGAGCATCTCCTGGGCCGAAGCGAAGCGGCGCGCCGGCTCCCGCTCGAGCGCGCGGTGGACGGCTTGCATCAGCTGGAACGGCAAGCCGGGACGTCTCACGCCGAGCATCGGCACGCGCGCGTCGCGGACCAGGAGCGCGGAGGCGATTTCGTTCTCGCCGAGAAAGAGCCGGGCGCCGGTGAGCGCTTCCCACAGCACGATACCGACGCCGAAGAGGTCGCTACGCGGGCTCGCCGGCTCTCCGCGCACGAGCTCGGGCGCGAGATACGCCGCCTTACCCTTCACGACGTCCGGTCTCGTCATCTGTTCGCGGTCGGGCGCCTTCGCCAAGCCGAAGTCGCCGAGCTTCACGACTCCGGAGAAGTCGAGCAAGACGTTCGCCGGCGTCACGTCGCGGTGCAGCACCTCCGCCGCCTGGCCGCGCGCGTCGACGCGGCCGTGCGCGGAAGCGAGCCCGCGCAGGATCTCGATGCCGATCGCCGTCACGAGCTCCCACGGCGTAGCGATGCCGCGCGCGGCGTGCGAATCGATCCAGGCTCGGAGATCGAGGCCGTTGACGTACTCGCTCACGAGGTACGGCTGTCCGAACTCGTCGAGGCCGTAGTCGAGGACGGCGACGACGTTCGGATGGTTGAGCTCCGCGCCGATGCGCGCCTCTTCGGCGAACATCGCGATCGTGTCGGGCAGCAGGCGAAGCTCGGGCAAGATCCGCTTCACCGCGACGGAGCGCGCGAAGCGCCCGGGGCCGCGCTGCACGGCGCGCCAAACCACCGCCATACCGCCGCGCCCGAGTTCTTCAGTCAGGTCGTAGCGACCCGCGATGAGCCGACCAGGTGCATCTTCAGGGAGATTCACGGCGGAACTTCGCGTGAGTAGGGGCGAGCATTGAAACCGCCGGGAACCATCGTCATCATCACAGCATGCGTTGGCGTTCGCGAAAAGATGCGTGGAGCGCCGCGCGGGTGACTTGGGTCCTGTCGGTGGCGGCCCTGGTCGCATGCTCGGGCTCGAAGAGGTTCTTCGATACGCCGCCCATCGAGCACGGGGTCGGAGGCGCCGCCGGGAGCTCCGGTGCGCCTTCTGCGGCAGGCGTGAGCGGCAAGTCGACGCAGTCCGGCACGGGTGGCAACTCGGGCGCCGCCCCCGAGGGCGCTGGCGCTGCTTCCGGCGAGGCATCCGGCGGCTCGCCGGACGAGGCGGGCGACGCGGGCACGGGGGACAACGGCGGGCGCAGGGGCACCGGCGGTTCGACGCAGGGTGGCGCGTCGGCGGGCGGCGTCACGGCCATGCCCGGCAGCGGCGGCAGCGCTGATACGGCCGGGTTCGCGGGGGCGCGCGGCGGGCGCGGCGGACGCGCGGGGGGCGGCGCGGGCGCTCGCGGCGGTGCGGGTGGCTCGCCGAGCTGCGTCCCCACGGACCCCGCAGAGGAAATCTGCGACGGGCTCGACAACGATTGCGACGGAGAAGTCGACGGCGACAATGTCTGCCCCGACGGCTGTCACGGCGCAGTCGATAGCGACCATCGCTACCTCGTCTGTACCGGTCCGGGCGATGCGACCTACACGCGCCTGGACGCTCACGATGCTTGCAACGACTACGGCGACGCCTTGGGCATCACGCTCGACCTCGTACGCATCAACTCGTCGGCCGAGGACGTATTCGTCACGGGTCTCCTCGACGAGTACTCCGTCTCGGACGCCGTGTGGAACGGAGCGAGCGACAGCAGCGCATCCTCAATCGGCTCCATGGAAGGTACCTGGGTCTGGGGCTCGACGGACAACGGCGTTACTTTCTACGACGACGGGGCGCCCGTCATGATGCGCTACAACGATTGGGCCGACGGCGAACCCGACAACGACGCGTCGGGTGCGGGCGAGGACTGCGCCGTCTTCGACCCCGAGCTCGGCTGGGAGTGGAACGACGTGGCGTGCGGCCAGGATTTTCCGAGCTTCGTCTGCGAGGAACCGACGAACTAGGCCGGCCGGAGCGTGCGCGCGGCGGCCCTCGGGCGCTCTCTCCTGGGCGGGCGGGGCGGCGCGCGCTATTTCAAAGCGTCTTGGTCACGCGTACCCACAAGCAGAGCGCCGGCGTGCTCATCTTCCGGCGAACCGAGCGCGGGCTCGAGTTCTTGCTGGCCCACCCCGGCGGTCCGATCTTTCGGCGCCGTGACGCCGGTGCGTGGACCATCCCGAAGGGCGAAATCGAGCCGGGCGAGGAACCGCTCGCGGCGGCGAAGCGCGAGCTCTTGGAAGAGACGGGCTTCTCCGTGGAGGGTCCGTTCCTTCCGCTCGGGGCCGTGAAGCAGAAAAACGGCAAGACGGTGCACGCGTGGGCGTGCGAAGCGTCGGTCGACCCGCGCATGCTGACGAGCACCAAATTCAGCATGCAGTGGCCGCCGCGTTCGGGAGCGTTCCCCGAATTTCCCGAGGTCGATCGCGCGGAGTACTTCGATTTCGAAACCGCGCGCGCGAAGTTGAACGCCGCCCAGTTCGAGCTCGTGGAGCGGCTCGTCGCGCTTCTCGGCTGAGGCTCGAAGTCGCAGGATTCGACTAAGGATAGACGCGCTGCTCGTTGCCCCCCGAGGCCGCAAAATTCCACTCCGCTTCGGTCGGCAGCCTCGCGCCGTCCCAAGCGCAGAAGGCGAACGCTTCGTACCAAGTGACGCAGTTGATCGGATTGAGCTCGTTCGCGTCCGGTTCGTCCGTCCATGTTTGCAAGAACGCGTCGCACTTCAGCCCTTCGGTGAGCGCGTGCGCGTCGGCGGGGAGGAGCGCGTTCCATGCCGGATCCCAGCCGAGATCGCTCGGATCGTTCGGGTCCCTACCGCCGCCGCTCGGCACCAGCGCCGGGGAATAAGCCGCGGCGAATCGGCGAAAGCGCGCGACGGTGACCTCGTAGCGGTCGAGCCGAAAATCGCTGACGGTCGCGGGGAAGGCCGTGCTCGTGTACGGCATGGCGCTCCCTCATGTGCGGCGCAGCCGGGCCGTGTCGACTCGGGGCGCGTTCACCCCGAAAAGCTACCACGGACCGAGCGCTCAGCGATAAGCGTGGAACGCGACGTTCGGGCGCAGGTAGGGGGCGAGTCGGTAGATCGGCCGCGTCCAGGCTTTGCTCCCGCCGAAACGAAACTGCGCTTCGACGCGGGTGAAGCCGACGCGGCGCAAAAAGCCTTCGACCTCGCGATGCGTGTACTCACGCACGTGACCGGAAAATCCTTCGATGTTGATCTGGTCGAGCTCGTCGTAGAGGTCCCGGGTCGAAAAGAAGTGACTCTGCCGGTCGAGTAGGAACTTGGAGATGCCGCCGAGGGAATACAGATTCGGCGTCGTGAGGTGAAGGAAGCCGCCCGGCTTCACCACGCGACGCACCTCGTGCATGGTGCGCACGGGGTTGATGCGCAGGTGCTCGAAGACCTCACACAAGAGCACGGCGTCGAAGCTGCCGTCCTCGAACGGCAGCGGTTGCTCCTCGACGTTACAGCCGACCGCGCGGAACCCGAGCTCCGCCTGGCTCCGCGCGAAGGCCTGCGGCTGGACGTCGATGCCGACGGCTTCGTAGCCGAGGGAGGCGAGCACGGCGATGACGAAGGGCGGGCTGCAACCCACGTCGAGCACGCGGCCGCCCCGCGGCACCCGTTCGGTCACGAACTCGAGGTCCGAGACCAGGCGATCCGCCTGCATCTCGAGGTAGCCCGCGTACCAGTGGTTCGGGTCGAGCTCCGCGATGCGCCGGCCCTTGGACAAGAGGAGCTTGCGCAGGGCGGGGCGAGCGTCTTTCGCGTGCACGGCGCCGGTATTCAAGGCGCCGTAGTATGTGCTCCGGCGCGAGGGCTGACAAGGTCACGACGCGCCCGCGGGGCGCTCGAAAAGTCGAAGTTGCCAGGTGTGCGGACGCTCGAACGACCACACCACTTTCCAATGCTCGGCCACGATGCGTCGCATCGGATGATCCGGCGGCATGTCCTCGTAGACGAACGCCGGGATTAGGACGTACTTCACGTCGGCTGCGAGCGGGAAGCTCTGCGTGGTCCACGGCATCTCGCTCGCATCCCAGGCGGAGCCGACGCCCGCCTCGCGCGCGTAAAACTTCAAAACGGGTAGTCCGTAAACGACCGCGCGCGCTTTTTCGTGCAGACGGCTCGCTCCTTGCGTGACGAAGGCGCGATAGCCGTCCGTCGCCAAATAGGGCGTGTAGCTCGAGCTCCGCGACAAGAGCACGAGGTTACCGACCGCGAGCAGCGTGATCGCGGCGGCACCGAACGAGCGCCAGCGCGGCCGTGGTCCGACCGCCTCGTCGAACAAGGCGCCCGTGGCGAGACACGTCACGGCGATCGCGAGCAGTAGATTGCGCGCGCCGGCGAGGTGAGCGGTGAGGGCCGTGGCCAAGAAGAAAGCCACGCAGACACCGAGGTAAGCGTGCCGCGACGAGAAGCTACGCGTCCTAACGGCGCGCCAGAACGCGACGGAAATGACGCCCGTCGACACCAAGAGGATCGGCGCATCGAGGCGCAGGAGCCAATACAACGCCGCCGAACGCGGCGTGACTTCGAACATGCGCTCACCGACGAGCGTCGGATGGTGACCCATCAAGACGAAGGCGCCGAAATCCTTGGCTAGCCTGAGCTTCAAAATACCGGGAGGCCACAGGATCAGGAGGACGAGCGCCGCCGTACCGAGCGCGGCGAAAAGCCAGCGCGATATGCGGAGCCTGATGCCGTCGAGCGCGAGCCAGCGCGACCTTGCCAGCGTGAGCGCGGCCCCCGTACACAGCGCCGCGGGGATCACGTACGTCATCGTGAGCGCGCCGAAGGCCAGGGCGAGCCCGAGGATGACGGCCGTTCGCTTGCTGGGCTCGTCACGGTACCGATAGGCGAGGCCGAGGAGCGCGAGCGTGCACGCCACCATGAGATGGTGCGGCCCGATGACGTTCGTCTCCTCGAGACGGATGAAGCTGAAGAGCAAGAGGCTCGACCCGACGAACGCCGCCGGCCGCGACGTTTCGAAGACCCGCCTGAGCAGCCAGTAAAGCAGGCCGATCCCCGCCGACGCGACGAGCGCCGTCGGAAACCGCACGCGCGCTTCGAGTGAGCCGAGCGCGGCGGGCAAGTCGTGCCCGAGCTTGGCGAGATAGAGGCCGAGGGGGCCATGGTAATGCCTGCGAAGTGACTGCCCCGGCGGATCGCTGCTCCAGAGCGACCACCAGCTACGGGAGGCCGTTCCGACGAGGTCCGCCTCGTCCCAACTGAGCTCCGGTGACGTGAGCGACAGCAAGAGCACGACCGAGACGGCGGTCATGCCCAGCGCGATGACCGGCGTCAGCCAGCGCGAGCTGCCTTGATTTTCCTGCTTGCTCGCTCGGGCCTCGGCCTCGCCCATCATTCCCCGGCGGCAGCGGCAGCGGCAGCGGCAGCGGCGGCGACCGCGGGCGCGGGGCGCTCGGCGAGCTCCTCGGTCTCGAGGATCGCGATGAGCGACAAAGCCTTGAAGGGCAGCATCGCATCGATTCTACGGAAGATCGGCGTCAAGAGATTCAGCGTCATGATCTGAGTGAGGCCGAAGTCGCGCCGCTTCAAGAGCTTGCCGTTGAGCCACCACGCCGGCGTTCCGACGCGATTGAAGAGCACGATGTCCTGAACGCGAAACCCCGCGCGCTTCGCGACGGCGGCGAGCGTCTCCGGGGTGTACCTGCGCTTGTGGCCGAGCACTTCGTCCAAGCTGCCCATCAGCTTCGGGTCCTGCGGCACGAGCACGACTGCGCGTCCGCCGGGGCCGAGCGCTCGCTTGATGTTTCGCAACGCCTCGAGGTCGTCCTCCACGTGTTCGATGACGTTCAGGCAGATGACCGTGTCGAAGCCGCCCGCCAGGTCCGGGAAGGTCTCGCCCTTCGTGACGTCCGTGTGGGTCACGTTCAAATAGGGGCGCTCCGACAACAGTCCTTTCAACGTGTTGAGGTACAAGGGATTGATGTCGGACGCGACGTATTGCTCGCGCGGAATCAACTGCCGCGTCAGATTTCCCGTCCCGCTGCCGATCTCCAAAATCCGCTGCCCGCAATAAGGGTCGATGGTGTCGGCGAGCCACGCGTTGAAGCGAGGAGCTCGCGACAGGCGACCGAGGATCTGGGAGCCATGCTCGTCTTCGACGTAGATTTCGTCGGAGATCCAGAAGCGCGCTATCGCACCGAGCGCGCGCACGCCGTCGCGCCAGTTGATCTTCTTCCCCTCACGGTAGGTACGACCGGAGTAGCTGATCGGGACTTCGAAGATCCTGGCTTCGCGTTTCGCGAGCTTGATGGCGAGCTCTGGTTCCATCCGGAAGTCGTTCGATACGATCGGTATCGACTTCAAGAGGTCCGTGCGGACGGCCTTGTAGCCGGTCTCCATGTCCGTGAAGTTCGCGTTCGTGGCGAGGTTCGTGAAAAACGTGAGCAGGCGATTGCCGAGCTCGTGTCGAAAAAGGAGCACGCGCCGCGCTTCGCCACCCGCGAAGCGCGAGCCGAAGACGGCGTCGGCGTGCTCCGTTTCGAATATGCCGAGCATGCGGAGCAGGTCCTTCGGGTGATATTCGAGATCCGCGTCGTGAATGGCCGTGACGTCACAGGTTGCGCGCTCGAGCGCGGTGCGGATGGCGGCGCCCTTGCCCTGGTTCCGTTCGTGTCGGAGAAACTCCCACTTGATGCGAGGGATTGGCTGGCGCTGCATTCGATCCGCGTAGGCCGCCAAAACCTGGCGAGTGCCGTCCGTCGAGCAATCATCGACGACGACCACCTGGATTTGGCTCAGCATCGCCCCCTGCGCGAGCAAGTGCAGTCGATCGAGTGACGGCGCGACGTTGTGCTGCTCGTTGTAGACGGGAACGAGAACGGATAGCGACAGCATGGCTGCGCGCTTTCTACCACAACCGCCAGGCGCTCAGGTCCAGGCACCGGGAAAGGTGGCCCCTCCCGGACTCGAACCGGGACGCTCTTGCGAGCAAGGGATTTTAAATCCCCGGCGTCTGCCATTCCGCCAAGGGGCCCGAGCGATTGTCGAAGGACTCTAGCGCCTCTACCGTCGGCTTGAGAAGCGCCCGGGTCCTGCGCTCGCATCTTTTTTGTCGTGAAAGGACGGCTCGCGCGTCACTTCGGGAACGTGACGCGCACGGGTTCGCGGTGATTCGCGTCGCTTCCGTTGCCGAGCTCGTAGCTTTCGCCGTTGCCCCAACACCACACCGCGCCTCCCTCGAGCAAGGCGCAGCGGTGCGTTTCGTTGGCGCGAATTTCCACGGCCCGGCCGGGCAAGGGGATCCGATGCGGGGTCGGGTTCGGTGCGGGCGTGAAGCCGCGGAGGCCCCAGTGTTGGTCGCCCCACGCGTAAAGCTCGCCGTTGCCGTCGACGGCCAGAGTCTCCCCGACGCCGAGATCGAGCGACCTCAAACCGGAGAATTCGTGCGCCACCGCTTGAGCGCTCGGGAAGAACGGACGGTTATCCTTCGGTATCTTTCCGTTGCCGAGTTGTCCGAACGCGTCGGTGCCCCAACACAACAGGCGGCGGTCGAGCGTCCAGGCGCACGCGTGCGTGGCTCCCGCCGCGAGCGCGGCGAAGCGCACGGAGGGGCTCACCCGGACGGGCGCGTAGCGTTGCTCGAAGCTGCCATCGCCGAGCTCGCCTTCGTCGTTACCGCCCCAGCACCACACGCTGTTGTCTACGAGTAGCGCGCAGGTCGCCGCCTCCAACACCGCCGCCGCCGCGACGGAGGCACGCAGGCCCGCGACTTCGGTGGCCGGGCTGTAGCCGCGCTTCTCGTTCGGGTCGCGCGGGCCATGTCCGAGCGCGCCGGAGCCGTTCGCGCCCCAACACCAGAGCGTCCGATCCTCACGCAGGGCGCAGCCGTGTTCCCGCTCGAGCGCGACGGCGAGCACCTTGCCGCCGATGTTTCGCGGCAGCGGCGAGTCTGCAAAGTCTTGCAGGACCTCGCGCCCTTCCCCCTGGCCCCAGCAGTAGAGCCGTCCGTCGACCGTGACCGCGCAGGCTCCACCCGAACCGCAGCCGACGGCGCGCACCCGATGTTCGAGCGACGGCACGCGCGTGGGGAGCTTCACGGCAGCGTGCTCGGTGTCCATGTCCTCCATGCGCCCCACGAAGCCATGCGTCCCGACACCGACGGCGCCGTAGTAGTTGCCGCCCCAACACCACAACGTCTGTTCGCCATCGACGAAGCAGGTGTGGCTGCCTCCCACGCACAAGCGATGTGATTCCGGTAGTCCGACCGCAGCGCTCGCAGCCGTCGGGGACGGCGCGGACTGCCCGGGTTGGCTCGTGCCGGCATGGTCGGCGGCGGGAGGGCTCGTGAGCGCCGCCCCGCGTGCGCCACTCTGCGGTTGCTTGCGAGGCGTCGCGCAGCCGACAGCAGCGCCGAGGGCGAGGCCGAGCGTCAGCGCACTCAGCGCCCGTTCGAGTCTCGGGTATGACGAACTCTCGAGGAAGCGAGTCATTTCAAGTCGAGCTCGAGCCTTCCGGCCCGAACCCGCTGCGCAGCGCCGCGATCGTATGAAGGACGCCGCCCGCGAGGCCGTCCGTGACGACTTTGCCGTTGCGATCCCCGCTAGCCTTGAAGGCGCCCGTGCTCACCTCCGTGCCCGCGAGCGCAAGGTTGCTGTCCGCGTCGAGGACGGTGACCGTCACCTGCGACGCGATTTGCACCATCTGGACGCTGAAGTTGCGCGAGCCCGGCCCGAGCGTCCCGCTGAAGACCTGCGAGGAGTTCGGATTGCCGACGAAGCCGATGGGCAAGCCGTCACCGCGATGATTCTTGAAGATCACGACGATAGTCGCCGCCTCGTCGGGGTCGAGTTTGACGTTCTTCAACGCGCCCGTCGTGTTGGTCTTGCCGAGTTGGCGCACCGCGCCCGTCGCGGGTTGCGCCGCAGCCGTCGCGCCGACCACCGGCTTGCCGTCCTTCTTGAACGTGAGGGAGAGGTTCACCGTGGCGCGCGGCGGCACGGAAACGGTCGCGGTCTTCGTGCGGGGGATCGCCACGTGCTCAGCCTTGCGTCGGTGCAGGCCGGCCGGTGCCGTGCACGCTCTTGATGGTGCCGTTGTTGGAGTCACGGTATTGTGAGGTTGGGCTCGTGCGCGGCCAGGCATGCACCTCGGGTTTTACGCTGCGGCGAGCGGGTATTAGTACTATCGGTATCGAAAGAACCAGCTACTGTTACGAGAATCCGACGCCGCCCTGGCGAATGAGCCCGCATGAACCGCCTCGCCGAGCTCGTGCTGGTCCTTTTTGCCGGCGTCGCTTGCGCGAGGAGTCCGAAGGGGACTGTCGACGCCGCGGTGCCCGAAGCCGCGCTCGTGGCCTCGACGCCGACACCCGGAGGGAGCATGTCGCACCCCCCAAGCTTCATCATCCAGTTCAAGCCGATGAGCACGTCCGTGCTGTTGAACCAAACGCCGCGCGTGCAGTGGGTGCTTCACGACGCGATGCTCCAGCCGAGCGAACTCGAGGTCCGTGACGCCCAGGGCAACCTCGTCGCCGGTTTCGACGAGCGAGCGACGGCGAAGTTCGACAACACCGTGAGAAAATCGGCCTTTCGTGAAGTCGCGGCCGGGGGCGAGCTGCCGTTGTTCGACCTCGTGACGGTCCAGCACGACGAGCTCTGGGAGCTCCGCTGGGGGCCGTTTCGCTACACGGGGTTGCGGGCGGGCAGCTACACGGGTGCGGTCGTGTTCGAGTCGCGCGTGCACCAATACTTCGACGAAGCGGCCCGCGTGAAACGCGAGCTTCCGAACACCTGGCTCGGGACGGCGCGTTCGGAGGCGGTCGCCTTCCGACTACCGCTGCGCTGACGCGTGCGGCTCAGCGCATGAACGCAAACGCGGCGCCCGCCGCGAGGATCGCGAGGATGACGCCGATGATCCAGCCAGTCGAGCTGGAGGGGGGCGCCGCGACGGGCGGGCGGGTCATCACCTGCAGGGAGGCGAGCGGCGAGCGGGCGAGCGTCGGGACGGAGGCGCCGCCGTGCGAGCCCGAGTCGACGGGGCGGCCGCTCGCAAGGGTGCCCGCGCGCTTGGCGAGCACTTCACGGTGCTCGTCCGTGAGGCCGACGAGCTGCTCGGCCGTGACGCGATCGGAGCCGCCCGCGAACACTTCGAGCGCCGCGATGAAGGCCTGCATGCTCGGCGTGCGATGCGAGAGGTCGCGCTCGAGCCCGCGGTGAACGAGACGCGCCAGATCGCGCGGCACCCACGCGGCCGCGTCTTCCAGGCGCTGGAGCGGCTCCGTACAGATCGCGACGATGAGCTCGCCGAGCGAGGTCTGCGCGCCCCAGAGCCGCTTGCCGCTGAGCGCCTCCCACAACACGACCGCGATGCTCCAAATGTCCGCGCGCTCGTCCACGTGCTTCGCGTTGCGCGCTTGCTCGGGCGCCATGTACATCGGCGAGCCGAGCATGCCGCCCGTGCGCGTGAGGCTGAGCCCGCTCGTGCGGCGTAGCGTTTCATCCATGCGCGTGCGCTTGGCCACGCCGAAGTCGCACACCTTGACCGTGACTTCTTGCGTGTTCTCGGCGACCTGCAAAAAGAGGTTCGCTGGCTTCACGTCTCGGTGGACGACGTTGCGCGCGTGCGCGGCCGCGATGCCGCGAGCGGCTTGGAGCACGAGCCGCACCGCGACCTGCGGCTCGAGCGCTCCCTCCCGCTTGAGCACGCTCGAGAGGTCCGTGCCGTGCAAGAGCTCCATGATGATGTACGGCAAGCCGAGCTCGTCGTCCGAGCCGGCGTCGTAGGTGGCGACGACGTTCGGGCTCGAAATCACGCTCGCGGCTCTGGCCTCGCGCGCGAAACGCACGAGCGCCGGGTGATTTTCGCCCGCCAAGCCACGCGAGATGAGCTTTGCCGCGAGGCGCGTGCCGTCGTCGCTTTCGACCTCGTACACGGCGCCCATGCCGCCGCGGCCGATGAGGCGGACGACCTTGTAGCGCTTGTCGAGCCGGCGCCCGACCAAGCCGAGCTCGTCGGTCTCGTGCGGGCGCAGCGAGGGCACGGACTCTGGGGGCGGCTGTGATTGGAGATCCGCACGCGCCGCGGCGTGGGCGCGCACCGATTCCGAGACCGTGGCGACGCCGTCGAACGCGAGCTGTTCGTCGCCGGCGGCGAGCGGACGCAGCGCCTCGGCGAAATCCTCCATGGTCGCGTAACGGCGTGCCTGATCGCGAGAGAGCGCGCGGTGGACGACGAGCGCGAGCTCCGGCTCGACCCAGGGCGCGCGATCTTGAATGTGCGGCGCGTCGTCGCTCGTGATCGCCGTGACGACGTCGGAGGCTGTTTCGAGGTGCCCGAAGGGTGGGCTCCCCGTCAGCATTTCGTAGAGCACGGCGCCGAGGCCCCACACGTCGACGCGCTCGTCGACCTCGGGCCCCGGTTTGAGCTGCTCCGGCGCGAGGTAATCCGGAGCGCCGGGCGGCAGGTCGTTCGGCTTGGCGTCGGGTCCGAGATCGGCGGCGAGCCTCACCGCGCCGAAATCCGCTACGCGCACGACCATCTGATCCTCGGGACGGAGCTCGAGGAACAGGTTTTCCGGTTTGACGTTCCGGTGCAGCACGCCGACCCGATGCGCGGCGTTCACGCCCCGCGCGGCGTGGAGCGCCATGCGGACGGCCGCGACCGGCTCGAGCACGCCGATCTCCGCGAGCACCTGATCGAGGCTCCGCGCGACGATGAGCGTGCGGGTGAGGAAGCTCAAGCCGTGCTGCGGGTCGCTGCCGGCCCCGAGCGTCTCCACCAAATGCGGGTGGTGGAGCATGACGAGGGCGCTCGAATCACGAAGAAAGCGCCGGCCGGCCTCGCCCCGCATGTATTCGGGATAAAAGACTTTCAGCGCGGCGGCCCCCTCGCGCAGATCCATGACCCGGAAGGTGGCGCTCGCCGTCGCCGCGCTGAGTACGGCGTCGACCCGGTAGCGATCCACGAGCGTGCTACCGATCAGGCTCGCGGCTCGTACCGCATCGTCAGCAGGGGTCACGCGGGCAATCGAGAATAGCGAGTCGCCTCCCCCTGCGCTATCCCTTTCCGCGTGGGTCGCGTGCTCATCGTCGCCGGTTCGGATTCGGGTGGAGGCGCGGGTATTCAAGCCGACGTGAAGGCGGTCACGATGCTCGGGGGCTACGCCGCGACCGCGATCACCGCGCTCACCGCGCAAAATACGCTCGGCGTGCTCGGGATCGAGCCCGTGACGCCCGAGTTCGTTGCGCTTCAAATGGAAGCCGTCTTGGTCGATATCGGTGCGGACGCGATCAAGATCGGGATGCTCGGTTCCGAGGCGAACGTCGTGCGCGTGGCGGCGACGTGCCGCAGGCTCGCGCCCTCGGTGCCCATCGTGCTCGATCCCGTCATGGTCGCGAAGGGCGGCTCGCGCCTGCTCGAGCCGGCGGCCGAGCGGGCGCTCGTCGGCGAGCTCGTCCCGATGGCGGCGCTGCTCACGCCGAACGTGCCCGAGGCGGAAGCGCTCTCCGGCGAGCGCATCACCGACGAAGCGAAGCTCCTGTACGTAGCAAGCCGGTTGCTCCTGCTCGGGCCCGCCGCGGTGCTCCTGAAGGGCGGGCACCTCGAGGGCGAGAGCGTCGTCGATTATCTCGTCACCGCGGACGGCACCGTGGATCGCTTCGAGTCGCCGCGGATCCGTTCACGGTCGACGCACGGCACGGGCTGCACGCTCGCGTCGGCCGTCGCGGCCGGCATCGCCGAGGGGCTCACGCTCGCCGACTCGGTGGCGCGCGCGCGGCGCTACCTGCTCGAGGCGATCCGGACCGCTCCCGGGCTCGGCTCCGGGCACGGGCCCTTGAACCACGGTCACCCGCTTTCGCCGAGCCCCCCACTCGAGAAAGCCGACGCGCGTGCGAATTAGCACTCTGTCGTTCGGTCTCGTTGGCGGGCTGTCGCTCGCGCCGAGCTGCTCGAACAATCACGCCGTGCTCGAGCAGCGCGACCAACCCGCCGCTATGGGCGGCATGGGCGGCCTCGCGGGAGCGGGCGGCATGAGCGGAAGCGGCGGAGCGCTCGTTCGACCGCCCGCGGCCGGCGCGCCCGCCGTGAATCCGAGCAAGATGACGGAGCCGCCGGGTCGTTCGGTGTTCACCCTGGTGCACGGCATCGTCGACGCGGACTTGACGGCTTTTTGTTTCGCGCGTGTGCGCGACGGCGAGACGACGCTCGTCGGCAGCCCCGTGCCGCCGGGCGGCCTCGCATACGGCCAGTCGCTCTCTTTCGAAACGCTGCCGGGCGTGAGGTCCGAGACTGACGGCGTCGTGCCGTACGTGATCACGGGTGAGCTCTCGGCCATCGATGGGCTCGACTGCGCCAAGGCCGTCGCGCTCGCACGAAGCGTGACGGCGGCGGAGACGGACGAAGGCGGTGCCGCGGGGCAAGGCGGCGCTCGGGGTGAAGGCGGGGCGAACGCGCTTGCCGGCGCCGGCGGCCGTGAATCCGAGGGCGGCACGCCGGGCGAGGGCGGCGCGCCGGGCGGCGCCGGAGCGAACATTCGGGCTGAAGCAGCGGCCGCAGCGCCGCCGGCGCTGCGCGTGGGAGCGCTCCCGGGAGTGCCGGCGGGAACGCTCGCGGCCGGGTACAGCATGCTCGAGGTCGCCGCCGGCTGTCTCGGCGCGAAGGCGTTCACGGCGGCGCGCGAGGCCGCCGCCTGCGGCGACGACTACACCCCCGAGCGCGGCTCGCTGACTGCCGAGGTCGCGCTGCTCTCGCGAGCGACCTCGGAGGGCATGTTGTCGATGCAAGCGCTGCACGCGTCCCATGCGTCGGGTGATCTCGGCGTTCGCTCGGTGCCCGGTTCGAGGGACGGGGGCGGAGCCATCACCATCGTCGACCGCTTCGGCGAGGGCGCGCTCAGGCCGCGTGACCCTCGTACCATGCTGCCGGTGCAGTCCTGGGGCGCGAACGCCGACACCTGGAGCGTGAACGCGAGCGTCAATAGCGTCGATTACGCGAGCGAGCCCTGGAGCGTCATCCGCGAGCGCGCTGGCATCGACGAGCTCGAGAACGGCCGCGGCTACACGCTCGTCGCGATCGGCCCGAGCGCCACGCTCGACGCGACGGGCTTCTGGCACCGCTTCACTTTCGCGCTGGTCGACAACGACCCGAGCGTCGAGTGAAGCCGTCCCTCCGTCAGTGGTAGAGCTCCGTCTCGGCGAGCTTACCCTTCGCTTCCAGGATGTGTGAGCTCTTCGGGAAGCGGCGGATGAACGCGCGCAGGGTGGTCTTGGCGTCGTTGTATGCCTGGATTTCGAGTTGAGCCTGCGCGAGGAGGAAGGTCGCGTCGTCCATCACTTCGCGGTCGGCGGACGCCTCCGAGAGCGTCATGAGCATGGGGATCGCCTCGCGATGCATGCCGAGCGCCACGAGCGCGCGCGCGAGCTCGTAGTTCGCGCTCGCCGAGTGCGGGCCGTCGCTCTTGTACGCGAGCGACGAGCGGAGCTCTTGGGCCGCTTCTTGCCAGCGTCCCATGCGCGCGTGGTCGAGACCCGTCTGGTACGCGATGAGCGAGAGCTCGTCTTTGGCGCGGTCGACCGCCGCCTCGAACGTGGCGCGCTCGGTGGGCGTGAGGTCGGCCTTCGCGACCTCCGGGAAGGCTTCGATGATCTCGCGTCGTTTGTTCTGCGCGACGAGCTGGTAGAAATCGGACGCTTGGCGCCGCGCGCGCACGACGCCCTCGTCGCGAGTCTCGAGCGCCTTGAGCTGCTTCTCGACCTGTGTTGCGTGCTCCTCGGCGGTTCGCGTTTCGGAGCGCACCGCGTCGAGGCGCAGGTCCCACGCGAGCTTGACGAAGCCGAGCACGACCGCGATCGTGACGACGTAGGCGGTCGCGGTGTTGACGATCAAGCGCCGCTCCTGCATCTGGTGGCGCTTCGCGATGCTCTTCACGTCCGACGCGAGCGCGTTGACGAGGTTGTTCGTCTTGATCGAGAGCGAGCGACTCTCCACGATCTCGCGCTTGATCTCTTCGAGCTCGTACTCGTCCATGGCCCTGGCTTTCGGGGGGATTCCCGGCGTATCGCCTCGGCGTAGGGGGGGCAAGCTCGCCAAGGCGGTCGGTTTAGTGTAGATGGCAGCCCGCACGCATGGATACCAGCGACATCCGCAAAGGCCTCAAGCTCATGATGGACGGCCAGCCGTACATCGTGACCGATTTTCAGTTCGTGAAGCCCGGCAAGGGCCAGGCCTTCACGCGCACGAAGATGAAGAACATGCTCACGGGCGGCACCATCGAGCGCAACATCCGCTCGAGCGAGAAGCTCGAAGCCGCGGACGTCGAAGATCGTACGCTCCAGTACATCTACCCGGAAGGGGACATGTTCGTGTTCATGAACTCGATGTCGGGCGACCAGCTGCACGTCCACAAGGAAGCGGTCGGCGACGACGCGGGCTTTTTGATCGACGGCATCGACGTGACGATCACGATCTACAACGGCAACCCCGTCAGTATTTCGCTGCCCCCGCACATCGTCGTGCAGGTGGCGGAGACGGAGCCGGGCGTGCGCGGGGACACCGCGACCAACGTGACCAAGCCCGCGAAGATCTCGACCGGCGCGACCGTCAACGTGCCCCTCTTCGTGAACGAAGGCGACTGGATCAAGGTCGATACCCGCACGCGCGGCTACCTCGAGCGCGCCAAGCCGCCGAGCGCGTAGCTCGGACCTCGGGCCGTTCGGCCCGCGCCTAGGGCACCTGAATCAGGATGGCCCGGCGCTTGTAAACACAGGCGCTGGATTTACCCGCGGCGCTCACGACGCAGTCGGTGAGCTCGAGCGGCTGAGCGACGCTCGTGCCGAGATTCACGAGTCGGTGCGCGCTGCCGTCGATGAGCAGGCCGAAGCTCGTCGGCACCACCGTCCAAACGCGGTTCGCGGACCGCGCGGCGCCCGCCGGCACGGGCTCGTCGGGAGCGTTTCCGACGACCGCGCCGCCGACGAGGGCTCGGAGTTGTCCGCCGCCCGCGGCGAGTGGAGGCGGCGCCGAGCTCGCCCAAAACGGTGCGTGGCCGCACGCGCCCGGACGCGGAGAAAGCAGCGTCGTCGTGAGCGGCGGCGCGCCGTCGAGAGCGAGCGCCACCTCGGAGCGATCGCAGGAGTAGGTGACGCCCGCAAAGCGTTGGCCCGGCGCCGCGAGCACGTCGAGCGAACGCGCAGCGGCGGGATCCGGTGAGCTCGGCGCGGAGCCGTCGGGTTGCATGCGCACGACACCCGCCGCCGTTTGCACGGACACGTTGCCGCCGGCGTCGAATGCAAGCGGGCTATAGCGCGGCGCGCGCTCGAGCCCGGCGGGCACCGGCTCGAGGATTTTGACGAGGGCCGTCACGGGCTCGACCGCATCGAGCAGCTGCCGTTCGAGCTTCTGCCGCACGCTCGCGGAAGTTTTGCCGAAGTACCAGCCGTCGCGCGTGAGCACGCCGAACGCCTCGAGCACGCGGCCCGCGGCGAGATTGGCCGTCACCTCCGCCGTCGCGAGTGCGTCCACGACCGCGGAGAGCGACCCGCACGTGACGGGTTCGCCGTCGGTGTCGAAGATTCGCGGCGTCGAGCCCTCGGCGCACAAGCTCGCGAGCAGGCGCCGCTCGTTCGAAACCGCGCGAAGGACGTCGTCGGCGAGCTTCTTCGTCTTCGCGTGGGCCGCCGTCGTTTGCGCGAGGTGCACGAGCGCGTGCTGCGGTTCGGCCGCGTCACGCGAAATCCCCGCCGCGCGATCGAGCCAGACGAGCGGCGCCGAGGCTTCCGGCAGGCTCGTGGCGCCGCTTTTCGCGCTCACGCCGGCTGTGCCCGCCGCGCCGCCCGTCACCATCACGTCGATGTCGTCGCGGCCGTCGCCGTCGCGATCGGCCGAAATCACGCGCAAGGCGAGCACCTCACCCGGTGCCGGTGCGGCCACGCGCAACGTGAGCAGCACCGGCGCGTCCGCGTGAGGCTCGACGACGACGAGCGCACCCACCGGCGAGCGGGCGATGAGCGAGCCCGTGCACTCGCCGTGCGTGTCGAGCGTGACGGTGTGCGGTCCGCTCCGCACGAGGTTGCTCGTGAGTTTGCAACCGGGACCGCTCGGAACGAAGCCGGGAAGCTCGAGCAGCTTCTTCGGGGTGCCCGCCGCGGGGTAGAGCCAGAGCTCGCCGAGCGAGCGCGGTCCCGCGTCCGTCGCGTCCGCCACGAGCCACACCACCGCTTCGGTCCCGTCACCGCCGAAGCTCGCTTCCACGGCTTGTTCGAACACGTAACCGGGCGGCGCTTCGAGCTTGCGCTCGCCGAGCTGCCACTCGGTCGCGCCGCTCGGCGCGCGCAACGCGGGCTCGGCGGACGACGCGGCGCTCGCGGAAGCGGACGCTGAAGCGGAGGCGCTCGGAGCGGGGGCGCTCACCTCGGCCGAGGGTAGCGCGGTGGTGGTACCGAACGGCGTGTACGGCTTTTCGTCGCTGCAGCCGTGACAGGACGGCAGCAGCGTTCCGAGGAGGACTGGTGCGAGGGCGTGTTTCAGCTTCACTTCGGTGCCGTGGGCTTCAGGTGCCGTCGAATGCCGGCGCGCGCTTCGCGACGAACGCTCCGGTGCCCTCGCGCGCGTCGTGCGTCGCGAAAAGCGCGCCGAACGCCTCGGTTTCGAGCTCGTTCGCCACTCGCAGGTCCGCTTCCGGGCCGTGAAGGAGCAAGCGCTTGGCGGCCGCGACGGCGAGCGGCGGCCGCGCCGCGATGCCGTCGGCGACGGCACGTACCCGCGTCATCAGCTCGGCGTGCGGGACCACGGCGTTCACGAGCCCGATCGCGCGCGCTCGCTCGGCGTCGATGGGGGCGCCCGTGTACACGAGCTCGCGCGCGTGCCCGACGCCCACGCGCCGAGCGAGGCGCTGCGTACCGCCGAAGCCCGGCACGAGCCCGAGGCCGACCTCCGGTTGCCCGAAGCGCGCCTTGTCCGACGCGTAGATGAAGTCGCAAGCGAGCGCGAGCTCGCAGCCGCCGCCGAGCGCGAAGCCGTTCACCGCCGCGATCACGGGGAAGGGCGCTTCTTCGAGTGTGCGCCCCGCACGATGGCCGTTGGCGCTGACGGCGCGCGCTTGCGCCGGGGTGAGCTTCGAGAGCTCGGCCACGTCGGCGCCGGCGGCGAACGCTTTGTCGCCCGCGCCCGTGAGGATCACGACGCGCGGCCGCGTCGGTCCGGGACGGGCGGCAAGCTCCGCGGCGACGCGCGCCACCTCGGCGAGCAGGGCCGCATCGAGCGCGTTCAACTTGTCGGGGCGGTTCAGGGTGAGGACCGCGACCGGGCCCTCTTCACTGAGGAGAAGATGGGTGCTCATGCCGTGCTCCAACTTGGAATCGATGGTTCGAGTCGGTTGCCCTGCGCGTCATAGCGGTAAAAGCCGCGCCCGCTCTTCTTCCCGTGCCAGCCCGCGCTGACGAGGTTGCGGAGCGAGCTCGCCGGCCGGTACTTGTCGTCGCCGAGATCGCGATGGAGGATCTCGGCGATGAAGAGCACCGTGTCGAGTCCGATCAGATCGGCGAGCTCGAGCGGCCCGAGCGGATGATTCAATCCGAGCCGCGCGCCCGCGTCGATGTCCGGCGCCGAGGCGATCCCTTCCTCGAGCGCGAAGCACGCCTCGTTCAAGAACGGGATCAACATGCGGTTCACGATGAACCCGGGCCGGTCCTGACTCGTGATCACGGTCTTGCCGAGCCGCACGGCGAGGGCGACGACGGCCGCCACGGTTTCGTCGCTCGTTTGCAGGCCGCGCACCACCTCGACGAGCTGCATCAGGGGAACCGGGTTCATGAAATGCATCCCGGCCACGCGCTCCGGACGGCTCGTGCGTGCCGCGAGCCAGGTGAGCGAAATACTCGAGGTGTTCGACAGCAGCAGCGCGCGCTCCGGCAGGGCGGCCGACGCTTCCCGGAGCAGCTCGGCTTTCAGGCCGCGTTCTTCGGTGGCAGCTTCGATCGCCACGTCGGCCGTTGCGAACGCGCCGGAGCCCCCGGGCGTGATGCGCGCGAGGAGCTCGCGGTTGGCCGCGACCGTCGTCTTGCCCTTTTCGGCGAGCCGCGTGAGCTGCCGTTCGATGCGCGCCTTGCCCTCGGCCGCCCGCTCCACGCTCACGTCCGCGAGCGAGACTTCGATGCCGGCGCCCGCGCATACCTGCGCGATCCCGGCTCCCATCTGACCTGCGCCCATGACCACGACGCGCGAAACCTCGCTGTTCGACATGCGGCTCGGGGTAAGTACCATGGCGCGGTGCACTGTTCGCTCGCAGAGGCCCTGGGGCTCCTTTTCGCGCTGGGCGGCTGTGCGACACAAATGGACGTCGTCGGGCAAGCGGTGGTGCTTGCCGACCGAGGGCGCTACGCCGAGGCGGAAGCACTGCTCGGCAAGCGCCTCGCCGCGCACCCTGAGGATATGGCGGCGCGCCGACTGCTCATCCGCGTCGACGGGCTCGAGGGCAACCTCGGTCGCGCGCGAACGGATACCGAGGCGCTCGCGGCTAGAATTGGGCCCGCGAGCCCACTGCCCTGGGTCGAGCTCGGATACGCGCTCGAGCTCGCTCACCGCTACGACGAAGCGCTCGACTTGTACGACCGGGCGGCCGAAGTAGCTCCTCGCGATCCCATGGGACCGAAGACAGGCGGCATGAGGAGCGCCCGCTGGGGTGAGCTCGAGCTTGCCCGCCCTCGGCTCGAAGAGTCACTCCGCAGAGATGCGCGCGACGCCGAAGTCTGGCACGCGCTCGGCCTCGTTTGTCTGAAGCTCGGCGACGAAACGGCAGCGGAGACGGCCTACCGCTCCGGCCTAACGGCCGATCCTCATGCGCTCGAAAACCACGTCGGGCTCGCGACACTCGCTTTCTTGCGCGAGCGTCCCGAGGATGCGCTGCGCGAGTACGACGCCGTCTTGGCCGAGCGTCCGAGGCGGACGGATGCCATGCTCGGCCGCTCGCTCGCGCTCATCGAGCTCCGTCGCTTCGACGAAGCCGAGCGCACCTTGTCGGATGCGGTGCGCGGCGGCGCCGAGCGCACGATCGTCGCGAAGCAACGCCGCCTGCTCGCCGCCGCGCGCGGACGGGTCGGGTCGAAGGCTCCGTAGCAGCAAAATCTCCCTCTGTTTCCGCGGCTTGCGAGTCTTGTAACGATGCGCTCCGCGGCGTAGTCTGCTCGTCCCTTTACGAGGAGTGCGGCCGCTCCTCGCGACAGAAGTGGGTGACATGGATTCTCAGACGATCCGAACCGTGCTCGGCAAGCTCCAGGGGGAGCCCGACACCGAGGCGAGCTGGTCTGCGCTCAGGAGCGCAGTGAAGGAAGGCGGCGGGGATCTTTCTGATGAGGAGCTCCAACGCTTGCTCGTCGCGGCGCGCGAGCGCCACGCCGCGCGCGGCGACTGGGAAGCAGTTGCACAACTGCTCGACATTGCCGTCGCTGCCGCAGCGGGCACGCCGGGGGAGCTCGGTGTCTTGCGCGAGCAAGCGCAGGTCTTGAAGGACCGGCTCTACGACGACGAAGCGGCTGCGGTGACGTGCCTGCGCATCGTCGAGCTCGATCCGAACGACCAGGCGGCGTCCCTCGCCATCGACGAGCTCGAAGAGAGACGCGGCCGCGCTGCGGAGCTCTCGCAGAAATACTTGGAGGAGATCGCGGCGGCGACGGACGACACGTATCGGAGCTCGCTCCTCATGCACGCGGCCGAAATGGACGTGCGCTTCGGGATCGAAGGGTCCGATCTGTCGACCGCGGTCGAGCGGCTCGAGCAAGCCGTGCGTCTCGATCCGGCGAACGAGCGCGCCGCCGAGCTGCTCGAGCTCGTCCATCGCCGAGCGGGACGCTGGGACGAGGTCGCGCGCGTGCTCGAGCGCCTGGCCGACCGCGCCGAGAATCCAGTCGAGCGCGTCGCGGCGGGCGTGCGTCTCGCGCGCGTGCAGGCGCAGCACCTGGCCGATCAGGAGCGCGCCGCGCGTGCCTATGAAGGCGTGCTGCGCGTGTCGCCGAGCTACGCCGAGGCGATGGATTTTCTGACGAGCTTCTACTCGACGCACGCGCGTTGGGCCGAGCTCGTCGCGCTCTACGAGCGTGAGCTCGCCTCGAAGAAGGCGAACGAGACGGAGCTCGTCGGCGACATGCTCCAGATCGCGATGCTCTACTGGAAGAAGCTCGAGCATGCGCGCGCCGCCGATCCGTGGTTTTCGCGCATCGCGAAGGTCGAACCGGGGAACGAGGCGATGCTCGCGTTTTACCGTGAGTACTGCACGTCGCTCGGCGACGATGGGCGCCTGATGGACGTGCTCGGCGCGGCCCAGCGCTCGCTCAAGGACGGCTCGAAGGAAAAGGCCGGGATCGCGGCCGAGCTCGGGCGTCTCGCGGAAGGCCAGGCGAACGCGCAAAAGGCGATCGAGCAATACAAGGCCGTCTTGCGGAACGACCCGGACAACGCCGAGGCACGCGAGAAGCTCAAGGGCTTCTACAAGCAGACGCAGAGCCACAACGCGCTCGTCGAACTCTTGCGCCAGCAGCTCGAGCGATTGCCGGCCGACGCCTACCAAGCGCGGCTCGGCGTCTTGCGTGAGGTCGCGACGATCTACCGCGAGTACATCAAAAACGATACGGCGCTCCTCAGCGTGCTCAACCAAATCGTCCAGCTCGACGACAAGCTCGACGAGCACGACGCGGGGGAAATGCGCGAGATCGTCGCCCTCTACGATCGACTCGGTCGTGCGCGCGACATGATCACCTACCAGCTCAAGCTCGCGGAGATCACGCCCGATCTCGAAGAGAAGAAGCAGCTCTACCGCCTTGCCGGGCGGCGCTGGCTCGAGCAATTCTCGAACGCCCAAAACGCAGCCGACGCCTACGCGGCGTTGCTCAAGCTCGAGCCGGGGGACAACGAAGCGCGCGAGCGCCTCGAGGAGCTCTACCGCAAGCGACGCGCCTGGTCGCATCTCTACGATTTGTTCAAGCTCGAACACGACGACGCGCAGGGTCCGACCCGCGCCGCGCTCGGGCTCGAAATGGCGCAGCTCGCCTCCGAGCGCCTGAACCGCGGCGACGACGCCGTCAGGCTCTATCGCGAAATCCTGGGAAGCGACCCCGCGCGGCTCGACGTGCTCGATGCGCTCGAGCGCCACTCCGAGCGCGCGAAGGACTGGTCGTCGCTCGCCGACGCGCTCGAGCGGCGCGCCGAGGCGCTCACCGACGACGGCGCGCGGCTCGTCGTCCTGCAGAAGCTCGGCACCGTCTACGCCGATCATCTGAGTGATCCCAAGGCCGCGGCCAAAGCCTGGCGCCGCGTGCTCGAGCTTCAACCGGGGCACCAGCGCGCGCTGCGCGTCCTGCGTGACGCCTGTCTCGCGGCGGGCGACTACGACGGGCTCACCGAGCTTTACGCGACCCAAAACGACTTCGAGGGTCTCGCCGAGGTGCTGAGCACCGCCGCTGATCGCGCCAAAGAGCCCGCGGTGAAGATCGACCTGAGCTACCGCGCCGCGGCCGTCTTCGAGGGCCGCCTCGGCCAGCCGGAGCGTGCCTTCCGCTCGTACGAGCGCGTGCTCGCGACCGAGCCGAACGACACGCGCGCCGTGCGCGCGTTGATTCCGCTCTACGAAAAAGACGAGAAGTGGGGTCGCTTGCCGGCGCTCTACGAACAGCTCGTAGAGCGCGCCACGACCGTCGACGAGAAGCTCGAGCTCCTCGCGCGGCTCGTCGAAATCGCGGGCAAGCAGCTCTCCGATCGGCGCGCGGCGGCGACCTATGCCCGCCGTGCCTACGAGCTTGCCCCGGACAGCCCCGTCGCGCTCGATATCTTGGAGGACGCGTCACGCGCGGCCGGCAGTTGGGAGAGCTTCGTCGAGGCGATCGAAGCGCGCCTCGTCACCATGGAAAGCTCCCCAGGCGCCGCGGCCGCCGCGCCCGCGGCCGCCGTGACCGCCGCCGACGCGCCGGCGGGGACAGGCAAGAAGAAAAAGAAGAGGAAGGGCGGGGACGAGCCGAGCCAGGTACAGACGTCCTCGCCGGTCGCCGCTCCCGCGGGCGATCTCCGCCGCACGCTCGAGCTCAAGCTTGCCCGCGTGTTCGCCGAGGAGCTCGCGCGGCCGGACGACGCGATCCGGACCTACCAAACCCTGCTCGAGCGCGACGCGACCGACCAGGATGCCGCCCTCGCGCTCGATCGCATCTTGCGCCAGCTCGACCGGCGCGACGATCTGCGTAGCCTCTTCGATTTGCGCGTGAAGAACGCGGCGACCCCGAGCGAAAAGCTCGCCGTCCTGCGCGAGTGGGCCGTGCTCGAAGAGGACGTCTTCGACGCGCCCGAGCGCGCCGTCGCGCTGTATCGACGCGAGCTCGAGCTCGAGCCGATGGATTCGGAGGCGCTCGTGACGCTCGCGCGCCTGTTGCTCTCGCTCGACGACGCGGCCGGCGCCGTCGCCGTGATGGAGCAGCGGCGCGAGCAGCTCTCGGGGGAGGAGCGCGCGGAAAGCCAGGTCGCGCTCGCGGAGCTCTACTTCGGCAAGCTCGAACGGCCGCTCGACGCGCTCGCGTCCGCCGTCGACGCGCTCGCGTATCCCGCGAGCAGCGCCCGCGCCATCGGTGTGCTCGAGCGCTTGCTCGACGTGAAGGCGGCGCGCGCGCGCGCGGCGGAAGTGCTCGCAGAGCGCTACGCGGAGACGGGCGACGGGCGCGGTGAAGCGCGTACCCTCGCGATCCTCCTCGAGGAGACGACCGGAGCGAAGGAGCGCCTGCCGCTCGAGCTCCGCCTCTCCGAGGTGCACGAAAAGAAGCTCGGCTCGTACGGTAAGGCCCTCGACGTGATGCTCGGGGCGCTGCGCGAATCGCCCGAGGAGCTCGGGCTCTGGGAGCGCGCCGAAGGGCTCGCGACCGAGGCTGGGCGCCCGACGGATCTGGCCGAGGTTTACCGTGAGGTGCTGCGCGGCAAGCTTTCACCCGAGGTCGAGGTCGAGCTCTGCGAGCGTGCTTCGCACCTGCACGAGGACAAGCTCGGCGATCCCATCGGCGCGACGCCCTACCTCGAGCGCGTGCTCACGCTCCGCCCGGGCAATGAAACGGCGTTCCGGCGGCTCAAGGACATTCTCACCGCGGCCGAGCGCTGGCCCGAGCTCGAGGCGCTCTACGACCGCGCCGTCGAGGCGAGCGACGACGCCGTGCGCAAGGTCGAGATGCTCGCGGAGGTGGCGCTCGTCTGCGAGGAGATCATCGAGGACTCCGTCAAGGCCACGCGCCACTACGAGCGCATTCTCGCGATCGACCCGTATCACGAGACCGCGGTGCGGGCGCTCGATCGGCTGTATACGCGTTCCGGCAAGGACAGCGAACTCGCGGCGCTGCTCGAGCGGCGGCTCGAAACGGCCGTCGGCGAAGACTCGCTCGATCTCAAGCTCCGGCTCTCGCGCCTGCAGCTCGATCTGCACCAGCCCGAGAAGGCGATCGCTCACGTCGAGGACGTGCTGCGCGAGCGCGTGAACGACCCGGACGCGAAGAAGCTCGCCGAGCGCCTGCTCGAGATCGGCAGTTTGCGCGTGCGCGCGGCCCGCATTCTCGAAGCCGTCTATGAGACCCGTGACGAGGTGCGTGACCTCGCGCGCGTGCTCGCGACGCGGCTCGACGCCGACACCGAAGCGACCCCGGACGAAACGCGCGAGCTCTTGCGCCGCATCGCGGTGCTCCGCAACGAGCGCCTGCGCGACGACCCGGCCGCGCTCGACGCCTACGCCCGGCTCGTCCCGCTCGATCCGAGCGACGCCGACGCGCGCGATCGCCTGGTCGAGATCGGCTCGCGTCTCGACGCGTATGCGCGCGTCGCGGAGGTGCTGAGCGAAGCGGCCGCGGCGACGTCCGCGGTCGCGTTGAAGGGCGAAATCCTGACGCGCGTGGCCGTGCTGTACGAGGAGCGGCTCGGCGATCGCACGCGGGCCGAAACGGTGTACCGCCGCGTGCTCGAGCTCGATCCGAACGACCCGCGCCTGTCGCTGCCGCCGGCCCGCTCGCTCGAACGGCTCTATATCGCCCTCGGCGACAACGAGCGCCTCGCGGAGATGCTCCGCATCGAGATCAGGCTCGAGGACAGCTCGAGCATTCGCGGCGAGCTCCTCGCTCGCCTCGGCGAGCTCAGCGAGACGGTGCTCGCCGACAGTGACGGCGCCATTTCGGCGTGGCGCTCGCGCCTGGACGACATCCCCGACGACGATCTCGCGCTGTCGGCTCTCGATCGGCTGTATCAGAAGACCGACCGCTACCGCGATCTCGTCGACGTGCTGCGCCGGCGCCGCGACCTCTCGAACGAAGGCGACACGCGCCGCCTCCTGCTCTTGCGCTCGGCCGAGGTGCTCTGGAAAAAGCTCGATGCCGGGCCCGAAGCGATCGACGAGTACCAGACGCTGATCGACGAGTTCGGGCCGACGACGCCGGCGCTCGAGGCGCTCGAGGCATTGTTTGCCGCCGCGCAGAGCTGGGACAACCTCGCCGATACGTACACGCGCCACCTCGAGGTGGCCGAGAGCGACCCCGTGCGGCTCGAGCTCTTCGCCAAGCTCGGCGATCTCGAGCGAGTGCGGCGTAACGACGTGCGTGCGGCGATCGACGTCTATCGGCGCGCGCTCACGCTCGACACGCGTCACGCGCCGAGCCGCGCCGCGCTCGAGACGTTGCTCGCGTCGGAGGACGCGGCCACGCGCCGTGAAGTCGCTCAGATCCTGCGGCCGCTCTACGAGGCCGAGGGCGAGAACGAGAAGCTCCTGCACGCCCTCGAAATCGAGGTCGCGGCGACCGAGGACGCGGTCGAGAAGGTGCACCTGCTCGAGACGGCCATGAGCGTCGCGCGCGGCCCGCTCGGCGACGGCAACCGGGCCTTCGATTACGCGGTGCGCGCAGTGCGGCAAGCGGTCGGCCACGTCGACCTCGAAGTTTGGTTCTCGAACCTCGAGCGACTCGCGGGCGCGACGGGGCGCCAGGCCGACTACGTGAAGCTCCTCTGCGACGTCGTGGGTGGCATCTTCGACGGCGAGCTCCAGCTCAGCGTCATGCTCAAGATCGCGCGCATCGCGCGGCTCGAGCTCAGGGATGCGACGCTGGCCCGCGACTATTACAACAAGGCGCTCGAGCTCCGTGCGGACGAGCCGCAGGCGCTCGAGGCCCTGGAGGCGCTGTACGAAGAAGCCGGCGACGCGCCGCGCTTGCTCGAGGTGCTCGAGCGTCGCGCGGAGGTCGCGCCGTCGGAGGACGAGCGTAAGCGGCTGCTCTATCGCCGCGCGAAGCTCCTCTCCGGGGTGCTCGACGACAAGGCGCGCGCGATCGAAGTGTACGAGACCATTCTCGAGCTCGGACTCGAGGACGAGGCGATCCTCGCGCTCGAAGGGCTCTACACGAGCGTCGAGCGCTGGTCGGATCTCTTGGCGCTCTACGAACGGCAAGTCGACGGGCGGCGCGGCGACCTGGGCAACTTGCGCGTGAAAATCGCGAGCGTCGCTTCGCGGCGGCTCGGGGACGCGGAGCGCGCCTTCGAGGAGCTCGAGCACGCGCTCGGCGTAGATCGGCACCACGAGGGCGCGATCGCGGAGCTCGAGCGCTTGCTCGGCGAGGCCAAGCAGCCGGAGCAGCGCGCGCGTGCGGCGGAGTTGCTCGAGCCCGTGTATCTCGCGCGCGCGGATTGGCCGCGCGTGCGAGGCGTGCTCGAGGCTCGCCTCGAGGTGGCGTCCGATCCGGACTCGCGCCGTGATCTACTGACCCGCCTCGCGCAGCTCTACGAGGAGCAGCAGGAGGACTATCGCTCGGCGCTCGAGACGACCGCGAAGCTCTTCCACGAGGATCTCTCGGACGCGAAGACGATGGCCGAGCTCGAACGCCTGGCGCGCGTGGCCGGCGCGGAGCAGCGCCTCGCCGAGATTTACGCGTACGAGCTCGAGCAAGCGGCGAGCGACGACCACACGACGTCCAAGCTCGCGCGCCGCACCGGCGAGCTCTTCGATCAGATCGGCCAGCCGGCGCGCGCGCTCGCCTTCCATCGGCGTGCCCTCGAGTTCGAGCCGGACAGCAAGTCGCTCTTCGACGCGATCGACAAGATTCTCGTGCGCGAGCAGCTGCACGAAGAGCGCGTGAAGCTCCACCGTCAGGCGCTCGACCACCGCTTCGACTCCGCCGAACGGCTCGCGTTGCTCCATACCATCGCACTCCTCGAACGGCGGGAGCTCGCCCGTCCGGACGAGGCGATCGAGACGTACCGCGCCGCCGTCGAGGTGGACGACCGCGACACCGTCGCGCTCGACGCCTTGGTCGAGCTCTATCGCGAACGCGAACGCTGGGACGACCTCGCCGAGCTCTACTTGCGCCGCGCCGAGCTCGCCGACCGGCCCGAGCAGGGCATCGTGTACCGGCTCGCGCTCGCCCGCCTGTACCTGAAGCTCGGTCAAGCCGAGCGCGCGGTCGACCAGCTCGAGGAGATCGTGCGCATCGACGCGCGGCACGCCGAGGCCATCGCCGAGCTCGACACGCTCCGGCAGACCGACGGACTGAAGGAGCGCGTCGTGGAGATCCTGCGGCCGCTCTACCAGGCTGCGGACGATTGGCGGCGGCTCGTGCAGCTCAACGAGGACCGCTTCGCGCTCGCGAGCGATACCGACAAGGTCGCGGTGCTGCGCGAGACGGCCGAGCTCTGGGAAAAGCGCGGCAACGACAAAAAGCGCGCGCGCCGCGCCAACGGCACCGCGCTCCGGCTCGACCCGGAGGACGCCGACGTGCGTGCCGAGTACGAGCGGCTCGCTGCCGAGACGCAGGCCTGGGACGAGCTTGCGACGACGTACCAGGAGATCCTCGGCGAGCATGCGGATCTCGGGAGCGCGCGCGACTACTACGCCGTGCTCGCGCGCGTGCACGACAAGGAGCGCGACGATCCGCGCCGCGCGCTCTGGGCGTACGACCAGCTCTACGCGACCGATCCCTCGGACGCGAGCACGCTCGACGCGATGGAGCGCCTCGCGACGCTACTCAGTGATTGGCCCGCGCTCGTGAGCGTGCTCTCGGCCAAGGCCGAGGTCGTGCTCGACGACGAAGAGCGCGCCTCGCTTTTGCGTCGCGTCGGCGAGGTGAAACGCGACGTGCTCGACGATCGCGCCGGCGCCATCGCCGCGTACGCGCGAGCGAGCGAGCTCGATCCGACGAGCGCGTTCACCGTCGACTGCTTGATCGAGCTCTACGAAGCCGAGGGCGACGCCGCGCGGCTCGTCGAGCTTTACGAGCGTCGCGTCGAGCTCTCGGGTGACGACGACGGAGAGCTCAAGCATGGCCTCCTGGTCGCCGCGGCCAAGTGCTACGAGACCAAGCTCGCCGACCGGCCGCGCGCCATCGACGCGCTCGTGCGTGCTCTCCAGGCCAAGCCGGGCGACAGCGAGGTGCTCGCGTCGCTCGACCGCCTGTATCGCGCCGAGGAGCTCTGGTCGGAGCTGCTCGACAACCTGCGCACTCAGGCCGGCCTCGCGCAGACTTCCGCCGAGCGCGCGGCGCTGCACAAGGGCATGGGCGTGGTGCTCGCCGAGAAGCTCTCGAGCTACGAAGAGGCGCTCGAGGAGTACCGCCGGGCGCTCGAGCAGGAAGCGAGCGACACCGAAGCGGTCGAGCGCGCCGTCGCGCTCGGCGAGTCACACGAGGACCTACGGCGCCGCGCCGCGGAGATCCTCGTGCCCGTGCTCCGCAACACCGAACGCTGGGAGAAGCTCGTCGCCGTGCTCGAGCTCCGTCTGTCGGCGGAGTCCGACGCGGCCGAACGCACGCAGACGCTCTGGGCCATCTCGGAGGTGCTCGAAGGCAAGCTCGGCAAGCCGGCCGAAGCCGAGACCGTGCTCTTGCGCGCGCTCACCGAGCGTCCCGAAGCCGAGGATCTCCACGCCGAAATCGCGCGGCTCGCGGCGGCCGGCGGCAGCTGGGAACGCTACGCCGACGCCCTGTCGGAGCGCGCCGTCGCGACGTTCGAACCCGAGGTCGCCCGCGAGCTCTACGTGCGGCTCGGCGCCGTCGCGGACGAACGTCTCGGCGACAAGAAGCGCGCGATCGACGCTTACGAAAAGGCCGTGGAGCAGGCGGGCGATCAACCCGAGCTCCTCGCCGCGCTCGATCGCCTCTACGTCGCGACGAACCAGCTCGACAAGGTGGCCGACATTCTCGAACGTCGCGTGAGCGTCGAGTTCGACGGCGAGCTGCAAGCCGGGCTCTACCACCGCCTCGCCGAGCTCCAGGTCGACCATTTGGGCGACGCCGCGCGCGCCCTCGGCTCGCTGCGCTCCGCGCTCGAACGGGTGCCGGGCCATGCGGCTTCGGTGACGCTGCTCGAGCGCCTCGCGGCTGAACGCGATCTCTTCGAAGAAGCAGCGGAGATCCTCGAGGGCGTCTACCGCGCTCAGGGGAGCACGGACAAGCTCGCGGGCCTGTATGAAAAGCGCGTGAGCTTTGCCGAGGGCGCCGAGGCGCGCTCGGAGATGCGGCTGCGGCTCGCGCAGGTGCTCGAGCAGGAAGCGCGTGATCCGGCGCGTGGCCAGACCGTGCTCGAAGAGGGTCTCGCCGAGGCGCCCGGGGACCCCGCGCTGCTCGACGAGATCGAGCGGCTCGCGAGCCTCACGGGCGGCTGGACCAACGCCGCGAACGCCCTCCGTAACGCGATCGAGCAGCACCGCGACGGCATCGCGCCCGAGCTCGCCTGCTCGCTCTCCTTGCGTCTCGCACGTTGGCTCCGGGACCGCGCGAACGACGCCGCTGCCGCCGAAGCGGCGCTCGTGCGCGGGCTCTTTTTCGACCCGGTGAACGACGAAATCCTCGAGCAACTCGAGGATCTGCAGCGCGGCTCCGGTCGCGCGCGGGACCTCGTCGAGACGCTCCGGAGGCGCGCCAAGCTCTCCGCGGACGAGGAGCGGCGCTCCGAATTCTACCGTCAGGCCAAGGTGCTGTCGGACGGACTCGGCGATCGCGGCCTCTCCGAGACGCTCCTGCGCGAGCTCCTCGATCAAGACGACACCAATCGCTGGGCCCTCTCGGAGCTCGCGACGTTGTCGGAGGCGTCCGGAAACTACAAGGAAGCGTTCGCGCTCTTCGTCCGCCAGTCGGAAGTCGAGATGGACGCCAACGAGGTGCGGCGCCTGCGCCGCCAGGCCGCCGTCACCGCGCGCGACAAGCTCGAGGATCCGACGCGCGCCATCGAGCTCTTCGAGCAACTCTTCGAGGACGATCCGTCCGATCTCGAGGCCGCCTCGGCGCTCCGAGCGCTGCTCGCGTCTTCCGAGCGGCTGCAGGAGCTCGGGCGTTTGCTCGAGCGGCTCGTCGATCTCAGCGACAGCCCCGAGAAGCGCAGCGAGCTCAGGCTCGAGCTCGCCAAGCTCAACGCCGAGAAATTCGGCTCCACCGACGCCGCGATCGACCTCGTGCGCGCCGTGCTCGAGGACGATCCGGGCCGCACCGACGCCGTGGTCGTCCTGAGCGAGCTCTACGAGAAGACGCAGCGCGACGAGGAGCTCGCCGAGCTCTTGTCCTCGCAGATCGACGCCGCTCGGGCGCGCGGCGACGCTCAGGCCGAGCTGCGCTTCCAGGTGCGGCTCGGTGAGATCTACGAGACGCGTCTGAACGATCGCGCCCGCGCGATCGAGACATACCAGGGCGTGCTCGAGCGTGAGCCGGGCCACCGCGGTGCGCTCGAGTGCGTGGCGCGGCTTTCGGCGAGTGAAGGCCGGCTCGAGCAAGCCGCCTCGGCGCTCGACAAGCTGCTCGCGACGAGCCACGGAGCCGAGGCGGTGCGCCTGGCCCTGTCGCTCGCGGACGTCGAGGAGCAGCTCGGCTCGAAGGAGAAGGCGGCGTCGGCGCTCGAGCGCGGGCTCGCCGCCGAAGAGCGGAACCTCGATTTGCGCGAGCGGCTCCGCAAGCTCTACGAGGGGACCTCGGCGTGGGACAAGCTCGCCGGGCTCATCGCGCGTGACGCGGAGCTCGCGAGCGGCGCCGATCAGCAGGTGAAGCTCCTGCGGCAGGCCGCGCAAATTCAGGCAGAAAAGCGCGGCGACCATGGCGCCGCGGCGGCGCTTCTCGACCGCGCGTCGCAAATCAAACCCGACGATCGCGAGCTCTTGCTCGCGCTCTGCGACGAGTACAACGCGTCCGGTCGCGGTAAGGCGGCGGCCGAGGTGCTCGAGAAGATCGTCCAGAGCTACGGCGCCAAGCGCACGAAGGAGCTCGCCGAGATCCATCGCCGGCTCGCGAGCGCCTACCTCGCCGACGGCAACGGCCAGCGCGCCCTGGAGGAGCTCGACAAGGCGTTCCGCATCGAGCCCGGCAACGTGGCGGTGCTGGCCCTGCTCGGCGAGGTCGCGCTGAACGTCGGGGATCTGAAGAAGGCGCAGCAGATGTACCGCGCGCTCCTGCTCCAGAAGCTCGACGACGGCGGTCCGATCAAGAAGGCCCTCGTGTTCGTGCGGCTCGGCGACATCCACGACAAGCTCGGCGAGCGGCCGAAGGCCGTGCAGATGTACGAGCGCGCGCTCCAGACGGACGCGACGCTCGAAGAAGCCAAAACCAAGCTCGCCGCCGCGAAGGCATGACCGGGGCGAGCCGTGCGCTCGACCGTCCCGTTCGATCCGCGACACAGCCGCGCGCCCGAGCTCACGTTCGTCGGTAGGCTCGGGCACGCGGCCATCGAGCGCTATCAACGGGGTCTCGCGTTGCTCGCGACGCTCGGCGCGGCGGTGCTCGCGTTCCGGACTCCGGGCGTCGCGGCCGGGCGTGTCGTCCGGCGCGTGCTCCTGCTCCAGATTTTCTACACGGGTTTCCAGGCCGTCTCACTGATCGGCACCATCGGCGTCTTACTGGGCGCGACCATCGTGATCCAGACCGAGCTGATGGTGCCGTCCGCCGACTCGGCATTGATCGGCAAGGTGCTCATCGCCGTCGTCCTGCGCGAGCTCGCGCCGCTCATCACGGCGATCGTCGTCGCGGGGCGCTCCGGCACCGCGATCGCGACCGAGCTCGGTAACATGAAGGTGAGCTCCGAGATCCTCGCGCTCACCTCGCTCGGCATCGACCCGCCGCGCTTCATCGTGCTGCCGCGGCTCCTCGCGTCGATCGCGAGCGTGCTCGTGTTGATGGTCTACTTCGCTGCGATCTCGCTCGTCGGCACGGCCGCCATGGGCGTCGCCATCGCGAACATCGGGCTCGGCGCCCTGCAAAACGGCCTCTCCGGCGCCGTCACGCTCTACGATCTCGCCCTCTTCTTGGTGAAAGGCGTCGGGCTCGGCACCATCGTCGGCTGGCTCTCGTGTCACTACGGGTTGCAGGTCAAGAGCTCGCCGACGGAAGTCCCCGTCATGGCCAGCAGGGCGGTCGTGATGAGCCTCCTCGGCTGCGTCGCGTACAACACCGCGGCGACGGCGCTCTTCTACTGGACGGTCGGTCCGTCGCTGAGGTAGCGCGCGCCGCGTGTTAGGGTGCGCCTCAAGCCTTGCAACCCGGCCTCGTGCTCGAGAACGCGTCGTTCCGCTACGGAACGATCTGGGTCTTACTCGAGACTAACCTGCGCGTCTCTCCCGGTGAGACACTCGTGCTCACGGGTGAGAACGGCGTGGGAAAATCCACGCTGCTCTACCTGCTCGGCGGCTTGCTCCCCACGACGACGGGACGCGTCTTGCTCGACGGCCGAGCGCCGAGCGTGACGCGCCCGAGCGAGCTCGTGCGCCAAGGCATCCGGCGCGGCTTCGTGTTCCAGCACGGAGGCTTGTTCGCGAACCTGACCGCCCTCGACAACGTGCTGCTCGCGCTCCGCTACCACGCCGACGTGCTCGGCCTCGAGGAGGCCGCGATCGCCCAGCGCGGTCGCGAGGCCCTGCGTGATCTCCGCGTCGCCCAGCATGATTTCCACACGCTGCCCGCCTATTTGTCGGTCGGTGTGCGCCAGCGAGTCGCGCTCGCGCGGGCGCTCGCGATCGACCCGAATTTCGTCTTCTTGGACGATCCGGATCAGGGCCTCGACGAGACCACGCGCCACCTCGTCCTCGATTTGCTCGTGAAGCTCCGCGACGAAAAACGCATCACGCTCGTGCTCACGACGACGGATCCGGAAGTCGTCGCGCGCCTCGGCGTGCGCGTGCTCGAACTGAACCAGGGCCGGCTCACGAGCATGCAGCGACTGAGCCGCGCGTAGTGTTTTTGGTTTGGGCACGCCGATCGTGCCGCAACTGACTCGCGCCGCGCCCTCAGCGGCACGCCGTCGAGACGCACATGTCGTCGACGCAAAAGAGATTGCGATCGGCGCAGCCGGAGTCGCACCCGTAAAAGCAGCCGTATTCCGGCAGGTCGCACCCGCCCGCCGCTCCGCACTGCGCGCAGGCCTGGCCGAACTTCTCCCCCTCCGGACACGGCTTGGCGTCGCATCCGGCTTCCGTGCAGTCGAGGCTGCCATCGTCACAGCTGCAGGTGTTGCAGACGTCGGTCGGGGAGGGGATGCCGCCCTCGCCGTCGGCATAGACGACCCCGTCCACCTTGCAGCTCCTGCCGCTGCCCGGTGAAACCTGTGTGCAGTGGCCGTCCGCGCCGCACTGGCCGCGAACGGGTTCGAGGCACGCGCCGCACACGTTTCCGCTCGAGCAACCGGCGCTCGCGTAAGTCTGCGCGCTGCTCGTCACGAGCGCGATCGCGGCGGCGTTCGCCGGGTTCACGAACGCGGGGCACGAGCAACCGATGCCCTCCGTGACCTTCTGCGTACATTGCTCCTCGGCTGCGTTCGGATCGCAGACGCTCGCATCGACGAACGCCTGAGCGCTCGTCTCGACCGCGGCGGTGCAAACCGTCGAATCGATGCCACCCGTCCCGCCCGTCGCTTGACCGCCGCTCCCGCCGCCCCCTGTGCCGCCGCTGCCGCCGCTGCTGCCGCCGCTGCCGCCGCTGCCGCCGCTGCCGCCGCTGCCGCCGGCTCCGGGCGCGTCACCGAAAACCGTCTCGCACTGGCCGGTCGCGTCGCACCAGCCGCTGACGGCGCTGGCGCACATGCCGCACTCACCGAAGAAGCCCGGGCAGCCGAGGCTCTGGAAGTCTTGCGCCGTAGACTTCACGCGCGCGACGGCGTCGGTATTCGCGGGGTTCACGAAGAGGGTGCAGCCGCAGGCAGTCCCCATAGCGACGCTCTCCGTGCAGGGGTTGTCCGCCGCGTTCGGATCGCAGGCCTGCGCCGCGCTGAGCGCGGTCGTGTTGGCGGACTCGAGCGTCTCGCACTCGGCCGCGAGCTGCGAGAGCACCGTCCCGCCTCCGGTGCCCCCCGCCGGCCCACCCGCTCCGCCCGTTCCGCCGTCGCTCGTAGCCCCTGACCCGCCGGTTCCGCTCGAGGCTCGATCCGAGCGACCGCCGCAACCGGCGAGCGCCCACCCGGCGACGAGCACGACCCAAAGCGCACGATGTTCCAAGCGACGTACCAAGCGCACCTCCGAACCCTCGGTCCCAGTCTGACATCGGGCCCTGCCCTCGTCGAAGGAGCTGGGGTAGGGTGGCGCGTATGCCCTCCCGGAGCCCGCTCGGCCCCGTCGGACTCAGGGTCTACAACGCCCTCTACTGGCCGTACCTCGCGGCCACGTGCGTGCTCTTCTTCTTTCCGGCTCTCGCCATCTGGGCGCTCACGCTGTGGGACCGCAAAAAGCGAGCTCTCCACGCGTTCACGAGCTTCTGGGGCGCGCATTACCTCGCGTGGGCGCCGTTCGCCTCCGTCCGCGTCGTCGATCGGGAGCGTGGCCTCCTTGGCCGTCCGTGCGTCTACGTCTCGAACCATCAGTCGATGGTCGACATCCTCGCCGTCTTCGCGACGTACCTCCCCTACCGTTGGGTTTCGAAGCGCGCGAACTTCTACGCGCCGTTCCTCGGCTGGACGATGTGGCTGAACGGCTACGTGCCGCTCCGGCGCGGCCACCTACCGAGCATCCGCCGCATGCTCCGGCGTTGCGAAGGCGAGCTTCGCGCCGGCAACAGTCTCTTCGTCTTTCCCGAAGGCACGCGCTCGCACGACGGCGAGCTCAAGGCGTTCTACCGGGGTGCGTTCTGGCTCGCCGCGCGTGCGGGCGTGCCCATCGTGCCCGTCGTCGTCGACGGCACGCGAGGCATCCTGCCGAAGCGGAGCCTCTTGATTCGACCGCAGGCGGTCGAGGTGCGCATTCTGCCGCCGGTGGATGCTCGCGCTTTCGCGGGCGACGATCGCGCGCTGCGGGCTCTGGTTCACGAGCAGATGCGCGCAGCGCTCGGCGCGCTTCGCGCCGAGTTGGCGGCAGCCGGCAGGCCGGACTTGGCGTCCCTTCCGCATCATGCTAGTTCGCGCGCGACTCCGGCCAAGGCCGGTGACCCGAGGAGCGCATGAGCCAAGGCAAGATCATCCAAGTCATCGGTCCGGTCGTCGACGTCGAGTTCCCTCCGGGGAAGCTGCCGACCATCCTGAACGCGCTGACGCTCTCGAACCCCAACATCTCGGGTGAGAAGGACAACCTCGTGCTCGAGGTGGCCCAGCACCTCGGTGAGTCGGTCGTGCGCGCGATCGCGATGGACACGACGGAGGGCCTCGTTCGCGGCACCCTCGTCACGGACACGGGCAGCCCCATCATGATGCCGGTCGGTAAGGCGACGCTCGGCCGCATCCTCAACGTGGTCGGCAAGCCCATCGACGAGAAGGGCGCGGTCAACGCGACGCGACGGCTGCCGATCCACCGGCCGGCCCCGCTGTTCGTCGATCAGAACACGAACGTCGAAATCTTCGAAACGGGCATCAAGGTCATCGATCTGCTCGCTCCGTACCGCAAGGGCGGCAAAATCGGCTTGTTCGGCGGCGCCGGCGTCGGCAAGACGGTGTTCATCCAGGAGCTCATCAACAACGTCGCTAAAGCGCACGGCGGCGTGAGCTGCTTCGCCGGCGTCGGCGAGCGCACCCGCGAGGGCAACGACCTCTACCTCGAAATGATGGAGTCGAAGCTCGAGACCGGTGAGCCCGTGCTCTCGAAGACCGCGCTCATCTTCGGGCAGATGAACGAGCCGCCCGGCGCCCGCGCCCGCGTCGCGCTCTCGGCGCTCACTTGCGCCGAGTACTTCCGCGACGAAGAGGGGCAGGACGTGCTCCTCTTCGTGGACAACATCTTCCGTTTCACCCAGGCGGGCAGCGAGGTGTCGGCGCTCCTCGGCCGCATGCCGAGCGCCGTCGGTTACCAGCCGACGCTCGCGAACGAGATGGGCGCGCTCCAGGAGCGAATCACCTCGACGCGCAAGGGCAGCATCACGAGCGTGCAGGCGATTTACGTCCCCGCCGACGATCTCACCGACCCCGCGCCGGCGACGACGTTCGCGCATTTGGACGCCACGACGGTGCTCTCGCGCGCGATCTCCGAGAAGGGCATCTACCCGGCCGTCGATCCGCTCGATTCGACGAGCACCATGCTCTCTCCCTCCATCGTCGGCGAGGAGCACTACGCCGTCGCGCGCCAGGTGCAGATGACGCTCCAGCGTTACAAGGACCTGCAGGATATCATCGCCATCCTCGGCCTCGACGAGCTCAGTGAAGACGACAAGCTCACCGTGTCGCGCGCGCGCAAAATCGAGCGCTTCCTGTCGCAGCCGTTCTTCGTCGCCGCGCAGTTCACGGGTCGCGTGGGCCGCTACGTCCCGCTGAAGGAGACAATCTCGGGCTTCAAGGAGATCCTCTCGGGCGCGCTCGACGAGCTCCCCGAGCAGGCGTTCTACCTCCAGGGCAACATCGACGACGTGAAGGCCGCCGCGGCCAAGATGAAGGCGGCAGCGGCCTGAGCGCCGGCGCCGAACGTCGAGAATTCGGATGGCTGAAACGCTCGCCCTCGAGATCGTCACGCCCGAAGGCGTGAAGCTCACGCAAGCCGTGGAGATCTTCACGGCGCCCGGCGTGAGCGGTGAGTTCGGCGTGATGCCGCGGCATCGCCCGATGCTCGCGGCGCTCACCGCCGGCATCGTCACCTACACGCGCGGCGGCGTCATGGAATCGGTCGCGATCGGTCCCGGCTTCGCCGAAGTGGCCGACGACGAGGCCGTGCTCATCACCGACCACTTCACGACCAAGGACGAGATCGACCCGGTGAAGGTGCGCCTCGAGCTCAAGGAAGTCGACGGTGAGCTCGACCATTTCTCGGGGGATCCGAACGGCCCCGAGTACGGCGCGCTCGTCGCGCGCGAGCTCTGGGCCGCGACGCAGCTCGAGCTCTACGGCGATCCGCCGCCGCCGCGCGTCCGCACGCAAAACGAGCTCGCACAAGGCATGGTCGAGAGCTACCGGCACGCGCCCGAAGGCGAGCTCCACGAAGGCATCGAGCCGCAGCACTGAGCGCGCCGCTCGAGGACGCGCTCAGTTTTCGCTCGGCGCGTCGCTCGCCGGGATCACTTTGAAGGCTCGGTCGAGCACGTTTTTTCCATCGAGCGCCACGCGCACGCGCCACGCGCCCGGGCGATCACCCTCGCGAAACGCGAGCGGTACGTCGAGCACGGGCTCGCCCGCGCGCGTGCGCGCCTCCCCGTAATCGACGACCGAGCCGAGGCTCGCGCCGGATTTGGCGACGCGGGGCTTTTCGAGCTCCCAGCTGACGCGCTCGGGCGCGGCCGGCGCGCTTTCGAACTCGAGCCGAATGCCGATGCTCTGCCGAGCGCGATCGACGATCAGCGGGATCTCCTCGCGCTCCTGCATTTGTCCGCCGAAGAACACACCGAAGCGCGCGTGCACGGGCGGGGCTGGGGGCGGGCCGTGGCACGCGCTCGCGACGAGCGCCGCCACGAGGAGCGAGGCAGAGCGCGACCTCACCGTGCGTCCGCCTCGACCGCCATGCGCGCGAACTCCGTGACGGACAGCGTCTCACCGCGGCGGTCGAGCTCGATGCCGGCGCTCTTCGCTGCGCGCTCGAGCTCGGGCGGCGGCAGCACGGTGGACCACGCGTTTTTGAGCTTCTTTCGTCGTTGGGAGAACGCGGCCTTCACGAGCGCCCGAAAGCGTGGCGTCTCTTCGGAAATCGGGGTCGCGTGCGGCTCGAGCACGACCAGCGCCGAATCGACGCCCGGCTGCGGGTAAAACGCGCCGCGCCGCACGATGAGCGGCCGCGTCACGCGAAAGGCCGCTTGCGTGAACACGCTGAGCGCCCCGTAATCGTCGGAGCCGGCGCTCGCGGCGAGCCGCTGCGCGACCTCGAGCTGGATCAGCGCGCCGGCTCGTTCGAGCCGTGGAGCGAGCCCCACGAAAATCTCGAGCAGCGCGCCGCTCAGGTGATACGGCAGGTTCCCCGCGACGACGCGCGGGGCCGCTTCGGCCGCGAGCACGCTCGCGTAGTCGAAGCCCTTCGCGTCGGCTTCGGCGATGCGCAGCCGCCCTTCGGCGACGCTCGCCGCGAGCTCCGCCCCGAGCGCCGGAACGAGATCGCGGTCGCGCTCGATCGCGAGCACGCCGCGGCAGCGCTCGAGCAGCGGTACCGTGAGCGCGCCGAGCCCCGCGCCGACCTCGATCGCGAACGCCCCCTCGGGTGCGACGAGCTCCGCTATTTTTCGGCACAGGTTGCGATCCAGCAGGAAATTCTGGCTGAAATGACGCTTGGGCGTGACCCCGTGGCGAGCGAGCGTCGCGCGCGGGTCGTCGCCCCGAGCGCGCTCGCCTGCCGCTACGTCGCGACCGCTCACGACCGCACCGGGGCATGCCGTGTCGGACCGAAACGCAGGCCGAGGCGCCTCAGCGCTTGCTCGCCGCGCCGCACGGCGGCCTGCGCGCGCAGAGAAACCGTCTCCGCCACGACGCGCGCGACGCCGGTGGCGTCGAGGGGGATGCCGGCGTCCAGGCGCACGCCCATCCAATTGAGCTCGAAGCGCCGGCGCGGCAGGCTCGCGAGCGCCCGGTCGAGCGCGGGGCGTGTCTCCGGATCCGGCGCGGGCGACCACAGGTACACGAGGCTCGGCCGCCGCTTCTCGCGTCCGAGGCGCACGAGCAGGCGCGCGAGCTCGGCGTCGGTGCGCGGCCGATCGGGCTCGATGCGCGCGGGCGAGCCGAGGCCGAACGCGGCGAGATAGCTCCGCAGCGTGCGCTCGCGCTGCGTCGCGGCAGCCACGGCGGCGTGCTTGAAGAGAGCGCGCATGACGAGCATGCGCTCGGCGCGTCTGGCGATGCGGTCGAGCTCGTTCACGTGCAAATGGCCGGCCGCGCGCGGATCGAGCGGGCGCAGGTGCTCGAGCACGCGCGCCGCGACGTCGGTCTCGTCGAGGCCGCTGCGCTCCGGCTCGAGGCAGCTCGTCGCGTCGGCGAGCGCGTTGACGAGCGCGAGAGCATGCCCGGGCGTCGAGCCCGGCTCGAGGAACGCGAGCGTCCGGGCGCCCACGACCGCGAGCCCGACGTGGTCGCCGCGGCGGAAGTGGCGGAGCGCGACCGTCGCCGCCTCGTCGATCGCGCTGTCGAGCGGAGCCTGCCCGACGGGGCCCGACCAGAGCTCGACCGAAGCATCGAGCAGCACCCAGACGACGTCGCGCTCCTCACGCTCGTTTTCGCGGACGAGCAGCTGCGCGCGCCGCGCCGACGCCTTCCACGCGATGCGCCGGAACGGATCGCCCGGCTGGTGCTCGCGGAGCTCACGCAGGCTGTCGCCTTCGCCCGCGAACGCCCCGGGACGGCCCTGCACGGCGGTGCGCCGGCTGCGACCACCGCGCGCCGAATGCATGAGCTCGTGCGCGGCGCCGGGCAGCACGAGCACGCCGTACGGATTGGCGAAGGTGAGCGGCACCTCGAACAACCCCGGTCCCCCCTCGAGCTCGAGCGAGAGTCCGTGGATCGCGTGCCTTCCGACGCGCAGCCCGCGCACGAAGGCCCGTACGAGCAGCCGCGTGCCGCCCGGCACCTCGCCCGCGGTGTATTCGAGCCGCACCTCGAGCTCGGGCGAGTGGGTCGCGCGCAAGCCGCTGAAGCGCGCGGCGCGCGCGTCGCGGTTTCTGAGCTCGGCGACGAGCACCACCTCTTCGCCGCGCGCGACGCGAGCACGGCGGGCTTCCCCGCGCCACGCCATCTCGAAGCCCGACGCGCGGATGCCGGCTACGTCGAGCTGCGTCGCGAGCCGCGCGATCGCGAGCCCGACGAGCAACGCACCGCCCGTCGCCGTCGTCGTCGGATCGCGGAGCACGAGGCCGACCGCCATGGCCGCGAGCGCAGTGCCGGCGAGGGCGACGCTGCTCGGGGCCGGGTAGGTCTGCACCCGGCAAAGCTACCACGCGGTTGACGCGGGCCCGCGCGTCGGGAGAAGTAGTCTCCTCGATGCGGGTCGCATGGGGCCTTGCGCTCGCGGTTCTGTTGCTCGGGTCAGTCGCGGCCGCCGAGCCCGCCGAGCTCACGGAATTCGAGCGCCAGACGCTCGACGAATGCGCGAAGAAGCTCGGCGTGGGCCCCGAGCTCGACCCCTCGCCCGACGGCAAGCTCATCGAGCACATCGACATCGTCGTGCTCGACGTGTTCGACGAGCACGATCCGGTACCCGACTTCGTCGACGTCTTTCACACGACGACACGCAAGGTCGTGATCAAAAACGAGCTCTTGTTTCGCGAGGGCCAGCCCTACTCGAGCGCGCGGGCGCTCGAGTCGGCGAGAAACTTGCGCTTGCTCGAGCAGCAGCTCTCGCTCGTCATGGTCGTCCCGCTCGCCGGCAGCGCGCCGGATCGCGTGCGCGTGCTCGTGATCGTGAAAGACGTCTGGAGCCTGCGTCTCGAGAGCAGCTTGAGCTTCTCGAACGTAGCCTTTCAGAACTTCGCCGTGCAGCCGAGCGAGACGAACCTCGCCGGCTTTCACACCGTCCTCTTCGGCACGTTCGTGCTCCGCCCGGACGCCTACGCGTTCGGCGGCGGCCTCGTGCAAAATCGCATTCTCGGCACCGGCCTCACCGCGCAGGTGAGCGCCGCCGCGATCTACGGCCGCGCGTCGGGCGAGGTCGAGGGCTCGCGCGGCCAATTCGTCTTCGGCGATCCGCTGCGAACCGCGCGCCAGCGCTGGGCCTTCGGCACCGGCGTCTACTGGGACGACGAGATGGCGCGGCAGCTCGCGCACGGACGCACCGCCCGCTACGACGCGCCCTCCACGGCCCAAGCCGACGCCATCCCCAACGAATACCGCTCTCGCCGCTACATCGGCGGCTACGAAGCGGTGCGCTCGTTCGGCCTGATCCACAAATACGATCTCTATTTCGGCCTGGAGGTCGATCGCCGCAACAACGTCCACACGCCCGTGGCCGGCGAGTCTCCCGCGGCCGAACGCGATTTTCTCAAGGCCTGGGTCCCCGTCAGCGATACGCGCGTGAGTCCGTTCGTGCAGCTCCGCACGCACGAAGAGCGCTACCTTCGCACCTCCTACATCGAGACGCTCGCGCTCGAGGAAGACTATCGGCTCGGCCCCGAGACGCTCATACGCGTCTACCCTGCGAGCAGCAAGCTCGGGTCCTCGCGCAATCTGCTCGGCGTCCTCGCGGGCGCGTCCATGACCTGGGCGCTCGACGACGGCATCGCGCGCATCGTCGGGGAGAATCGCACCGAGTACGAATTGGACGGACGAAACGACGCGGACGCGGTCGTCGCGACGCGCGTCGCCACGCCGCGCCTCGGCTTCGGACGCCTCCATTTCGACGGGCTCGTTCACGATCGCTACGAGAACTATCTGAATCGCAACTATCAGCTCGGCGGCGACACGCGCCTGCGCGGCTATCCGCCGACGGGTTATCAGGGCGTGCTCAAGGGTCCGCTCCTCGTCGCGCTCAACGCGGAGTTTCGCACGTTCTCGCTCGACATCTTGAGCGTGCGTACCGGCCTCGCCGTGTTCTACGACGCCGGCGACGCGACCGATCGTCTGAGTCACGTGCGGCTGCGCCAGTCCGCCGGTATCGGCTTGCGCGCGCTCATCCCTCAGTTCGATCGCATCGTGCTGCGCGCCGATTGGGCGTTCCCGTTCAACCCCGTGCGGGACTACCCGACCTGGCCCGGAGCCTTCTTCGTCCACTTCGAGCAGGCGCTCACGTTCCCGGGCCTCGAGACACCGACGGTGATGGTGCCCGTCCCGCCCTGACTCGGCCCGTCCGGCGCGAGCCCGCCGTGGGGCTATGCTATTCAGGCTTTTCGATGCGAACCCTCGTGACCGGCGCGGCCGGCAAGCTCGGCTCGCAGGTGGTGGCGGCGCTCGTCGCGGCCGGCCACGAAGTGCGCGCGACGGACGCGCGGTTTCGCGCCGATCTCGCCGTCGAGCTCCGTCCCGCCAATTTGCTCGACGAGCACGCCCTGTATCCGTTGCTCGAGGGCTGCGACGCGCTCGTCCACCTGGGCAATCACCCCAATCACTTCGCCGGCCCCTCGCCGCAACGCTTGCTCGCCGAAAACACGAGCATGAACGCGAACGCGTTCTTCGCGGCGATGGACTGCGGCCTCAAGCACATCGTATTCGCGAGCTCGGTGCAGGTGATGATCCCGATCGAATCACTGGCGGGCCCGCCGTACCGCGTGCCGTACCTGCCGCTCGACGGTCGCGCGCCAGCCGAGCCCGGCCTCAACCCTTACGCGCTCAGCAAACAGCTCGCGGAAGACATGCTGCGCGTCGCGGCGCGCGCGAAGCCGGAGCTCTCGCTCACCTCGCTCCGCTACCCCATGCTCGTCGGCGAGTGGTTTCGCGCGCGGCTCGCCGCGAACGGCGGGCGTGTCCCGAGCGAGCACCTCCACCTCGGTGAAGCGACGGCGCACCTTTCGTTCGAGGACGCCGCGCGGCTCGTGCCCCACGTCCTCGCCAATCCCCGCCCCGGTTACCGGCAGTATTTCCCCGCCCAGTCCGTCGAAGTGAAAAACCTCGGCGTACCGGCGCTGATCGCGCGCTTCTATCCCGGCATCGAGCTCCGCCGGCCGCTCGGGAGCATCGAGCGTCTCGTCGATCTCACGGAGGTCGAACGGGACCTCGGTTTTTCGCCGAGCGAACGGCTCTCGGTCGAGCTCCTGGAATAATCAGGGGTTTTTGGGGATGGGCACGGCGGCGGCAGCGCGACTGACCCAATACTGACTGGACGGTCAGACAAGCCTCGGCTAATTTCGTAATCAGTCGTATCGAAGCGCCCGGGAGCGAACCCGGCGCCGGTGGGGAGCGGAACCGCCTTGGACGTGCTCACGGATGTGCTCGAAACGCTGCGTGCCCGCGGCGCCTGCTACGCGCGTCTCGAGGCCAAGTCACCCTTCGGTGTGGCGCTGCCGAGCTCGAGCAACGCCGCGTTCCACCTGGTGCTCGAAGGCAGCTGTGTCCTCCAGATGGAGGGCCACGCGGACCTCGAGCTCTCGGGGGGCGATCTCGTCGCGATCCCGCACGGCTTGCCCCACACGCTGCTCGACCACCCGAGCACGCCGCCTCAGCGCCTCTGTGACCTCCTCGGCCAATGCAAGCAGAAGGGGCGCCCGGCTTCACTCGAGGTGGGCGGCCGCGGTGCGCGCACCACGCTCGTGTGCGGCAAAATCGAGTTCGAGGAACCGGCGGGGCACCCGCTGCTCGCCGCGCTTCCGACGGTGATCCACCTGCGCGGAGGTTCGGCGAGCCTCGTCGAGTGGCTCGATCCGACCCTGCGTTTCATCGCGTCCGAAGCGGGTTCGACGCGGCCCGGCGCGCAAACCGTCGTGAGCCGTCTCGCGGACGTGCTGTTCATCCAAATCGTGCGCGGCCATCTCGCGAGCGCCGCGCCCGAGGCGAGCGGCTGGCTCGGCGCGCTCGGCGACCCACAGATCGGCGCCGCCCTCGGCCTGATTCACGAGAATCCCGGCAGCGCCTGGACGGTCCAGACCCTCGCCGAGAGCGCCGGCATGTCGCGCTCGGCGTTCGCGACGCGCTTCAATCGCCTCGTGGGTGAACCGCCGCTTCACTACCTCACGCGCTGGCGCATGCAGAAGGCCCAGCGGCTCTTGCGCGACGCACGGAGCTCGCTCGCCGACGTGGCCGCGAGCGTCGGCTACGACTCGGAAGCCGCCTTCAGCAAGGCGTTCAAGCGCGCCGTCGGCGCCGCCCCGGGCGCATATCGGCGTCGCGCCCGCGCGGGCCTCGGCGTCGCCGCCTGAGCACTTTCCGGCCGCGCGCCGCGCGCCGGGTTATACTGGGGCTTCGCTTCGCGGAACCTCATGTCCTTCGCACACTCATTGCTCGCCCGCCCCTCCGTGCTTCTCCTTTCGGCTTCCCTTGTCGTCGCCTGCAGTACCGGCACGCCACCGAGCAACGGTGACGACACGCCCGGCGCGGGCGGAAATAACGTCGCGGGCGGCGCCGCGCTGACCGGCGGCAGCGGGGGAGCGACGGGCGGTACGAACGCGAGCGCCGGCGCGGGCGGCAGCGCGGTGACGGGCGGCACCTCGGGAACCGGTACCAGTGGCGGCTCGGGCGGAGCCGGCGGCAGCGGCATGAGCTCGGGCGGCGGCGGCGGCATGCTCGGAAGCGGTGGCAGCGCGGGCAGCACCGCGGGCGGCTCGGCGGGCATGGGCGCCGGTGGCGGCGCCGGGACCGGCACGGCGAGCGGCGGCAATGGGCAGGCAGGGCAGGGCGGTTCGGCGGGTGCGGCCGCCGGCGCAGCCGGCAGCTCGGGCTCGGGCTCGGGCGGCGCGACCTCGGCCGGCTTCTTCAGCGACGACTTCGAATCGGGCACCGCGGGCATGCAGCCGCCCGGCTGGGAGAACTTCATCTCCTACAACAAGAACTTCATGAACCCGAACGGGGCGCTGCTTGCAGTCGTCGACACCATGCACGTGCACGGCGGTAGCAAGGCCGTGCACTTTCACAGCGACGGAAGCCCCGTGCAGCTCACGAAAGCCCTGATGAGCGGCACGAACAAGCTTTACATCCGCGTGTGGGTCTACATGACGCGCAAGCTCGGGCAGCAAACGGACATGAGCGCCAATCACGAGTCGCTCATCGTCCTGCGCGGCAAATCGGGCAGCGCCGACAGCGAGATCCGCTTCGGAGAAATCAAGGGCACGGTCGGCGTGAACGAAGTGGCGAGCGACAACATCTATCCGGCCGACGATCACTGGCACCTCGCGACCGGGCTCGTCATTCCGGCGAACACCTGGTCGTGTCTCGAGGTCGGGTTCGTCGCCGACACCACGCCGAACGCGCTCCACTCCTGGCTCGACGGCGCGACATTTCTCGACGTGACGGACCTCACCCACCACATGAACGGAACGCCCGGCGGTTGGGAGAACAACACGGAACCCGCCGATTGGCTCGCGCAGAAGTTCGCCGGTACGCCGGCGGAAATCGTCATCGGCTGGCAAAGCTTCTCGAACGCCTCGAACGACGTCTGGATGGACGACCTCGTGCTCAGCGACTCGCCCATCGGCGGTTGCAACTGACGGCGACGTCCTCGCGGCCGTCTGCCTCGAGCTAGCGCGCCACGCGCCGGTAGCTCACCTTGCTGATCGCTTCTTCGACGAGGCTCGTGCGGGCGCGAGCGTCGCCCTCGAGCTCGGGGACGAGGATCAGCCGGTGCGCGAGCACGTGGGGAGCGACGGAACGGACGTCGTCGGGGGTGACGAAGCCTCTACCGCCGAGCACCGCCGACGCTTTCGCGGCGCGTAGCAAGCCGAGCGAGGCACGGGGCGAAGCGCCGAGCACGACGCGCGCGTGCTGGCGCGTGAATTGGCTGAGCGCGACGGCGTACGAAAACACGTCGTCTTCCACGTGCACGCGCGCGGCGATGGACTGGAGCTGCAGCGCGTCCGACGGGCTCAACACCACGTACGGAGCGGGCGGCGCCACCCCGTGCGCCCGCAGCATCGTCACCTCGTCCTTTTCCGCGGGGTAACCCATGTGCACGCGCACGAGGAAGCGATCGATTTGCGCCTCCGGCAGCGGATAAGTACCCTCGAGATCGATCGGATTCTGCGTCGCGAGCACGAAGAACGGATCGGGCAGCTCGAAGCGATCGCCCTCGATCGTCACTTGCCGCTCCTGCATCGCTTCGAGCAGCGCCGACTGCGTCTTCGCGGGCGCGCGGTTGATCTCGTCGGCGAGCACGACGTTCGCGAAGATCGGCCCCGCGCGTAGCGAAAAGGATCCGTCGCGCGGGTTCAAGACGTACGTGCCGGTGATGTCGGCCGGCAAGAGGTCGGGCGTGAACTGCACGCGCTTGACCGTGCACCCGAGCGTGAGCGCGAACGCTTTCACGAGCGTCGTCTTCGCGACGCCGGGGACGCCTTCGAGCAGCACGTGGCCGCGCGCGAGCAAGGCGAGCAACATCACGTCGACGGCGCTCGCGTCGCCGATGTACACGCGACCGACCTCGCGCCGAACGCCTTCCAAACGCTCGCGTGCCGCTTCGATTTCGTTGACTTGAAGGGCCTGCATCAGGCGCTCCCGAGCTTACGCTGGTCGATCTCGCCGAGAATCTCCATCATCTTTTCATGTAGTTTCTGCACGCGGACGGCATGAATGCGGAGCTTCTTCCCGGAGCCGAGCTCCGCGATACCCCGGTCGAGGTCGGTGAGCAGGTCCGAAAGCTCGCGGATCCCCCGCTGATCCAGCACCTCCCGTGTCTTCACCTGTTCGAGCAGTCGCGCGGCTCCGGCGCGCGCGTCGGTTCCGAGCCGCTCGGCCAACACCTCGGCCAGGGCGCTCCGCATCTCGGCGAGGACGAGCGCGCGGTCGGTCGCCTCGGCTCCGAGCAGAGCCGCTCGGCCCGCGACGCCGCCTTGCGTCGTGAGCGCGGTGCCGAGCGCGTAGCGCGGCACGTAACGTCGGTAGGCCCGCAGGGCATATTCGAGCGTCCACACGAGCGTGATTGCGAGCGCGAGCGCCGCGAGCACGACGGCGGCGGTCGCCGAAAGTCCGTGTTCGTCCGCGGCGCGGAAGCCGTCGCGGATGCCGCTCGCGATGTCCGCGACCTCCCGCAGCGGCCCGGCCGCGCCCCCATAATGGCCGCGCTGTCGAAAGGCGTTCGTCACGATGTAGAGCTTGCCCGGATGATCGCCGTGCTCGTCGCGGTCCACCAGGTATTCGACGAGGTGCCTGGCGAACGCGCGGTTGCCCGGATAGCGCAGCATCAGGTTGATCACCGCCGACGGATCGCCCATCGCGAACACGCGCCCGCGCTTCTCGATCACGCCGGTCACGGCGAGCGTGGCGTTCGGCTCGCCGATCGCGGGGATTTCGAGGACGGCCGTCAGCTTCTCGTGGGTGAGCGCCGTCGGGTGATTGGTCACGATGCGGTCGACGTCGCGCATCGTCGGATGCCGGCTTTGCTCCTGACCTGCGACTTCTTGCAACACCGGCAACGCGATCGGCAGATTGTTGTTGCCGCGAAGAACCTGCGCGGGACGGAGCGGCGCCTCGACCCGTTGGATATGGTAGCGGGCGAGGAAGCTCGGCGCGCGGCCGCGGTCGTCGAGCAAGGCCAGGCGGCCGCCAGCCGCCAGAAACGCCCCCATCTCCTCGCTGTCGATGTCCACCTCGGGGTGAAGGCAGAGAACGCCGTCCACTGGTTCGAGCTTGCCGTAGTCGAGCGTGCCGACGATCTCGACGCGGGGCTTACCGAGCGCGGCGCGGGCGATCTCGAGGAGCTCGCTCGTTCCCTGCCATTCGGGATCGTTCACCTCGAAGGCCGCTCGGCTCGGCAGCGCAAAGAGGAGGAGCGCGCACAGAATCAGAGAGAATTCGGCGATTTTTGCGCCGGCGCGCGGTCCTCGCAACGCGCCGCGTCGGGGGGATAAGCTTTTGGGCACGCGAGCCGTAGTATGGAGCGAAGAGTCAGTGAGCGTCCGAGGCGCGGGCGCGAAATACGCATCTTGAGCGCGCCGCCCGGCCCGCCGGCGGGGAGAAGCGCAAACGCGAACTTGACCGGCCGTTTACCCTGGCTAGATTAGTTAGAGCGGCACGTAACAGGCCGCAGAGCAAGGCAAGAAGGCATGCTGCCCCCCTTCATCATCGACCAGATCCGGCGACGGGAAGAGGAAGAGAGCCGTAAGCACGAGCTCGAGCAGCCTCGTCTCGAGCTGCCCGAAGACGTTTATCCGCCACCGCGGGAGCGCCGCCCGTCCGAGGATCGCCCCGAGGACGAAGACAAGCGCGGCATCCTGATTCTCGAGCTCTGAAAATCGTCGCGAGCGCTCGTCGCTCGAGTCTGCCGACGAAGCTGGTTGCCCAGCAGGGTTCGAGCTTCTACGCTCCGCCGCCCGCATGGCAGAGCGCGCATGGCTCGCGTCCGTTCTTCTCCTCGCCGGATGTTTTCCTTCCGGTGCCGGCGTCGATCCGCCGAGTGATCGCAGCGTCTATTTCCCCGTGGGCCTCGCGCTCGACGGTGACGCGCGTCACCTCTACATCGCGAACAGCGACTTCGACCTTCAGTACAACGCGGGCACGCTGGAAAACTGGGATCTCGACGCGCTTCGCGCGCGTTTGCCCGTAGCCTGCAAGAGCGACGGGGACTGCGCCGGCGGTCAGCTCTGCGATACGGCGTCGCCGCCCGGGCACGCGCACAACCCGGTGCCGAGCGGCTGGTGTGTGGCGAACGTGGGCACGGCGGACGCGCCCAAAGCCGGTGGTCCGTGCCCCTACTCGCGCGAAACGACGGCGGCCGAGCGGGAGCTTTACCCGAGCCGCTGCGCCTCGATCGACCCGCAGAGCAGCGCCGGTGGATCGCCCATTCACCTGAACAGCGTTCGGATCGGCGCGTTCGCGACCGATCTGATTTATCGCGCGCGCCCCACGCCGGACGATGCCGGCCACACGGGTCGCCTGTTCGTCCCCGTGCGCGGCGACGCGACCTTGCACTGGATCGACGTCACGTCCGTCGCGGACGACGGCAGCGCGAGCCCGCGGCTCGATTGCGGGCAGACTGAGCCTGGCGCCGACGGCGCTTGTGCCACCGACCACCGCCGCGGTCACGACGCGGGCGCCGAGAACACTCGCGGCCTCACGATGTTGCCCGAACCGTTCGGCATCGACGCGGACGCCACGGGCGACTGGATCATGATCACGAACCAGTCGTCCGCCGCCACCGGGCTCTTTCAGAACCTATGGGGCTCCGGCAACGGTTTCGACAACGGTCCGTCCTATCAGTACACCATCGCCGGCCTGTCGGGCCAGCCGATGGGCGTTGCCTCGGTCCCGCGTTCGCGCGCGGCCGTCGCGCTCGGGCAGCCGCACCTGCCGGAGTTTCTGGTCACCTTGCGCGGCTCGGCGCAGCTCGACTTGCTGCGGGTTTATCCCGACAGCGACTCGAACCCGCCGCGCCCCTACGCGAAGGCGCCGGACTCGACCGTCATCGTCGCCAATGCGAACGGCACCGACTCGCGCGGCATGGCCGTGGACGCGCTCGAGCGCGAGGCCGAGGAGCGCGCCTGCGCGACACGCAACGGCGTGAGCGACGAGTGCGCGAACACGAAGAGCAACTGTCCCGACGACGCCGATCCGGCGTACGCCGCGTACGTCGCGTGCGTGCAGCAGGCGGCGGCGGTGCCGCTCGGAGTGTTCGTCACGAATCGCGAGCCGGCGAGCCTGCTCGTCGGGCAAACCCGCACGGTGATTGCGGATTTGGCGTCTTACGACGTGCCGGTCTTCCAAAATTCGGTGCCGCTCGACCTCGGCCCCGCGCGCGTCGTCACCGGCGAGATCACCGACGCGAACGGCGACAGAGAGCCCCGGGCCTTCGCGGTGAGCTTCGATTCGCGCCGCGTTCTCATTTACGATATCGCCCGCGCGCAGGCGGAGGGCGAGATCATCACTGGCCGCGGGCCGCAGGCGATCGCCATCGACAGCGCGCACGCCCTCGCGTACGTCGCGCACTTCATCGATTCCTACATCGGCGTCGTCGACCTCGACCAGCGCCACACCGCGACTTACGGCGCGATGATCGCGATGATCGAGCGGCCCGTCGCGCCCCGAGCTTCCAAGTGAACATGCGGCGTCTCGTTTCGATCCTTCTTGCGCTCGTCCTCCTCGCGTTCGGCGTGCTGCTCGACGGCTGCAATCAGCAGTCGGTCACCGCGACCCTGCGCTCGCTGCAGTCGAGCACGAACGTCACGTTCGTCTGCCAGGGCCATACGAGCGACGGCCAGGTCGACCAGGGTCTCCCGCTCGGAGAATGTCCCGACTACGGTCTTACGCGGACGCGCACGCTGCTCGGCATCGTCACGCAGCCGACGACGAACGAAATCGCCGTCGTCGACATGGACTACCAGAAGGTCGTCGACGTAAACCCGGGCATCCCGGGCTACAGCTTCTTGCGGCTGCCGAGCCGGCCGGGCGCGATCACGAGCACGCCTGGCGGCGTGGCGAGCTTCGTCGGCCTCACCTCACCGGGAAAGTTCGGGATTTCCGCGATCCCGAGCACCTGCCTCGGCGCGCCGCGGCCCGGCCAGCACGAGCGAGACCTCACGACGCTCCCCGCGTGCACGCTGCCGGTTGCGCCCGGTGACATCACCGTCGTGGTCGAGCCGCCTCACGACGGCATCACGGCTGCGAGCTGCGCCGAGCCGACCGTCGGCGAGAACACGGAGCCGCCGGCTGCCGGCGCCGATCGCGACTGCCCCGCGAACCTGACGGCGGAGGGCGGTCCGAAAGGTCGGCGCAAGCTCGTGGTCACGCTGCCGGACATCGGGCAGCTCGCCGTGATCGACGCGCAATCGCTGCTCGACCGCACGCCGGGGAGCTTCGATGCGTGCACGGTCGAGCTGTTGCTCAAGCTCGACTCCTCGCCGGACACGACGGGGCAGGCACAGACCCTCCCCGCCGACCTCCAGTCGAAGTCCTGCGTGCTCAAGCGGCCGCCCGCGATGCCGGTGCCCGCGAACGCGAGCTCGCATCCGAGCCGGATCGCGGCGAGCGACGACAAGCTCTACGTGAGCGACCTCGGCGTGTCGGCGGTGCACGTCGTGGACTCGACTTCGGCGTGCCACTTGTCGGAGCTGCCTCCGCTCCTGCCGCTGTCGTACCTCACCCCGAGCCGCGTGGTGACGACCTCGCGCATCGCGGTGAGCCCGCTCACGCCCGCCGGGCACCAATACGTCTACGCCGTGGATCCGAACGATCAGCCCGCGAGCGTGATGGCGTTCGACGTGAGCCCCGGCGTCACTGATCGCACGCCGATCGTTCGCGAGGGCTCCGCGCGGCAGCCCGGCGAAATCCCCGATCGCATCGGCTTCGGAGTCCCCGTCGCCGACATCGATTTCGCGCTCCGCGATCTCCCCTACGAAGACCCGGTCACGGGCGTCGCCCAAGTCGGCGTGCGTTGCGATCCGGACCCCGCAGCGCCCACGGACCCCGCGAGCCCGGGGGTTCAGTACCGAACGACGGGTGACTTCACGCAGGGCGCGCGCCCCGGGCTGTTGCGTGGCCTGTTCGGGCTCGTCATGCTCACGAACGGGCAGGTCGAAGTCATCGACATCGACGACTTCGACGCGCCCTGCCGTCGCAGCATCCAGACGAACGCGAGCTCGAGCGAGGATTTTCGCGGCTGCAAGAACGACACGGTTCCCTATGCGTACCTGACGACCGGCACCGACGCGGCCGGCACCGACATCAGCGGAACGATCAACGGCACACCCACCGTCTCGAACGAGGTGAGCTGCAACATGGTCGAGCCCCATCGACCGCGCGCGGGCGCCTTTGGGGTTTCGCTCGCGACGATCGGCCTCGGCGCGCCGACGCTGCGCAGCTTGCCTCAGTTTACAGCGCCGGCCTCGGTGACGAACCTGTCGCCGCGCGACCAGCCCAAGCTTCTCGCCGTTCCGTTCGCCGATGCGGCCGGTTCGCAGCCCGCCCAGGTGTACGTCGGAACCACGCTGTATCAGGAGGGCAACTCGAGCACGCCGCTCCGAGTCAACCCGAACGACCTCAACGACCAGGACAGTACGCTCACCCTGCCGCTCGTCGAGCCGCGCTCGTATCCCTCGAGTGAGCACGACGACCTCGTTTACGAAGGTCGCGTGATGGGGGACAAGCCGAGCGGGTTTTTGGGCGCGGGCGAGGGCGGCGACTCGCAGGCGCTCGCCGATTCGACGGCGTTCTTCTGTGACAACGGCGTCTACGACGTCGATGCCATGAAGGACTACGCGCAGACCGAGCTCGGCATCGAAGACGAAGCAGCGGCCGCGGCGTTCGCCGCCGACCATGCCGACTACGTGCAGGTGACGGGCGACTTCCCGAGCATCATCGACTCGTACTGGAGCTCGGCCCGGATCACGCACGAGGAATGCGTCAATCTGTTCGGCGAAGCCCAGGGCAGGGGCGTCACGGATCTGCAGCAGACGCGCGATCTCAGCATCCTCGAGGCGTACCAGGATCACCTGGTGGTCACTCCGCGCGTTCCACTCGATCACGATGCCAGCCGCTGCACGGACGAAGCGCGGACGGATCCGAAGAACGCGGGGTACTACTGCCCGCCCCAGCCGGAGGAGTTCGCCGCCTGTTTCCCTGCCGGCATGCAGTACGCGGTCCGCGGGTCACGGCAGTGGGTGCTCGCGAGCAGTAATCCCTCCGTGACGCGCGACGTCATCGCTGACGCGGCGCACGCTTACCGATGCGTGCGCGACTGCGATCCGCGGCGGCAGCACTTCCGCGGGCGCGTGTTCGAGATCGGGCGCCCGAAAACGTGCGCGAATGCCGACTGTGACTCCGTGTCGGCGGTGGGAGTTGCGACGAACCTCGACGGGCCGTGCAGCTACGATCCGACGGTGGAAGGCGGCGGCACGCGCGGCGTCGCGCTCGACGAGCCGGCGTCGGCGTGCATCTTCGAGAACCTGACGGCTCGCTTCGCGGTGTACCGCGGTATCCAGCCGAGCGTGCGCGACATGAGCTTCAGCTGGGACACGACCGGCGGCTTTTACCCGCTCGCCGCGCCGCTCTCCGCCGTATCGACGGCCACGTTGCCGCAGACGGTGCGCTACATTCCGGAATATCAGTCGTTCGCGGTGGTGGATGCTTCGGCGCTCGGCGTCTCGCTGATCGGCCTCGACACCCTGCGCGTTCTCGCGCCCTGGCCGGTGTATTGACGGGGTCCGCGCGGAGGCTCGACGCGTGAACGCCAAGGCGACGCCCGTGATGCAGCAGCACGCGGCCGCCAAGCGCGCGCATCCAGACGCCATCGTCTTCTTCCGGCTCGGCGACTTTTACGAGATGTTCGGTGAGGACGCGGTGCTCGGCGCGCGACTGCTCGATCTCACCCTCACGAGCCGCAATCGCGGCAAGCCCGACGAGATCCCGATGGCCGGCGTGCCGCACCACGCTGCCGCCGGCTACGTCGCGAAGCTGCTCGAGCTCGGGCACAAGGTCGCGCTCTGCGAGCAGCTCGCCGATCCGTCGAAGGTGAAGGGCCTCGTCCCGCGCGAGGTCGTGCGCGTGATCACCCCCGGGCTCGTCACCGACCGCGACCAGCTCGACGCGGGCGTGAACAACTACCTCGCTGCGGTCGAGCTCACGCCAGGCGGCGTCGGGCTCGCGCTGCTCGATCTCTCGACGGGCGAGCTCGCCGCCGCCGAGCTCGCGGACGGCCCGCTCCTCCTCGCCGAGCTCGGGCGAGCCCACGCACGTGAAGTCCTGCTCGGCACCGCGGCCGACTACGATGCGGCGGCCGTCCTGCCGATCAAGGCCGCTCTCGCCACGCTCGGCCGGTTCGCGCTACGCGACGACGCCCCCGTCGCCGAAAGCGAGCTCCCCGCGGCGCTCGGGGAGCTCGCGGGCGACGCCGAAACGGTGCCGAGCTCCGCCCGCGTCGCCGTCGCGCGCGTGCTTCGTTTTGCGCGCGCCTGCAGTCCGGGCGCGGCGCTCCCGGTCCGGCGCATCGCGCGCTGGGATCCCACCGCGACGCTCGTCATCGACCCCACGGCCCAGGGCCACCTCGAGCTCGTCGAGAGCCCGGCGGGGCGCGCGGCGTCCCTGCTCGGCGTGATCGATCGCACGGTGACGCCGCCCGGAGCGCGCCTGCTTCGCCGGCGCGTCCTCGCGCCGCTCGCCGACGTCGCGCGCATCCGCCGCCGCCTCGACCAGGTGGAGCTCTTCGTGCAAAACCCGCGCCTCCGTGACGAGCTCCGTGCGGCGCTCGGCGAGGTGGGCGACCTCGAACGGCTCGGAATGCGCGCCGCGCTCGGCGAAGCGACGCCGCGCGAGCTCGGCGCGCTGCGTGACGGCTTGACCGGTGCAGCCCGGAGCGCCGAGGTGCTCGCCGCGCAGTGCGACGCCGCCATGGGCGAGACGCTCGGCCTCGCCGAGACGGTCGATACGGTGGCCGAGCTCGCGGCCGAGCTCGGACGCGCGCTCGTGGAGCGTCCGCCGCAACAGCCGAAGGACGGCGCGGTCTTCCGCTCAGGCTACGATCCGGACCTCGACGAGCTCGCGGCGCTCACGAAGAGCGGCGCCGAGCGCATGGTCGAGCTCGAGGCGGAGCTCCGCAAGACCACCGGTATCGGCTCGCTCAAGCTCCGCTATACCCGCGTTTTCGGCTGGTACATCGAGGTGACGCGCACGAACGCCTCGCGCGTCCCCGAGCATTTTCGGCGCAAACAGACCGTGGCGAGCGGCGAGCGCTACACGACGCCCGAGCTCGACGACCTCGCCGACCGCATCCTTCACGCGGAGGAACGCCACCGCGAGCGCGAGCTCGAGCTCTTGAAAATCCTGGTTTCACGTGCGGGGGCCGAGAGCGAACGCGTCAAGCGCCTCGCCGCTCTCGTCGCGCGCTGGGACGTCGCGGCGGCGCTCGCCGACACCGCGCATCGTTACGACTACACGCGTCCCACCGTCGATGCCTCCGATGAAATCGTGATCCGCGACGGACGCCACCCCGTCGTCGAGCGTCTGGCCGCGCAAGGACGCTTCGTGCCGAACGACGTGAGCCTCGCGATCGACGCCGAACGCTTGTGGCTCGTCACGGGCCCGAACATGGCCGGCAAGAGTACGCTGCTCCGCCAGGTCGCGCTCTCCATAGTTCTCGCGCAGATGGGCGGCTACGTTCCGGCGAAGAGCGCGCGCATCGGCGTCGTCGACCGTGTGCTTTCGCGCGTCGGCGCGAGCGACAACCTCGCGCGCGGCGAGAGCACGTTCATGGTCGAAATGCGCGAAACGGCAGAAATTCTGCGGTCGGCGACGCGGCGCTCCTTCGTCATCCTCGACGAGATCGGGCGCGGCACGAGCACCTTCGACGGACTCTCGATCGCCTGGGCCGTCGCCGAATACCTCGACGAGGCAATCGGCTGTCGCGCGCTCTTCGCGACGCACTACCACGAGCTTACGGCGCTCGCCGAAGCGAGTAAGCACGTCGCGAACTACTGCGTGAGCGCGCGCGAGCTCGAGGGCGACGTCGTGTTCTTGCACCGCTTGCAGCGTGGTGCGGCGAGCCGGAGCTACGGCGTCGCGGTCGCCAAGCTCGCCGGCTTGCCCGAGGCGGTGCTCGCTCGTGCGCGCGCCATCCTCGCCACGCTCGAAAACCCCGCGCAGCAGCAGCCCGCGAAGTCGCGCGCGGTCGCCGCGCCCGATCAGCTCCCGCTTTTTGCGGCCTCCGACGGCGGCTCTCCCGTCGAACGCGAGGCGCTCGCGACGCTGCGCGCGCTCGACGTCGACCGACTGACGGGACTCGACGCGCTGCAGCTCCTCACGCGCCTGAAGCAGAAGCTTTAGCCGGCGGTTTCGCCCTTTTTTGGGGAGCCGCGCCCCGCCGCACCCGACCTCGACGGCGGTGAACGTCATGGCGCCGAGGTTGCGTTCATCGCCCGGGCACTCACTCGTACGTCCTCGAAGGAGCTCGCAACCCCGACGGCGCTCGGTCGGAGGTCATGCTCAGGAGCGGCAGGCGGCCCCCCACGTCATGGCGACGATGTAAGCGCGTGCCCACCTGGCAACTCGCTGCACGGCACCGTAAATGAATAGGGAGTGGCCGCAACCCCGCGCCTTCCGATTGCACTCTTGGTCGATCGGCTCGACGACGAGTACCAGATCGCCGTGATTCGCGGCGCGCTCTCGGCGGCGCGCGATCTCGGCGTGTCGGTACTCTGCGCGGCCGGAGGCCGAGTCGGCGATGCGGCGCCCGAGCGCGGCGCGCGCAACGTCGCGTTCGAGCTGACCAACCCCGAGACGGTGAGCGGCGTGATCGCCGTGACCAGCGTGATCGGCACGGCCGTCGGCGCGGCGGAGCTCGGGAAGTGGCTCGAGCGCTTCACGGGTCTGCCGCTCTGCTGCGTCGGCGTCGATGTCGCGGGCAAAGTCGTGCTCGAGGTCGACAACGCGGGTGGCATGCAAGAGCTCGTGCTGCACCTCGCGCAGAAGCACGCGCGACGGCGCATCGCCTTCATCCGCGGTCCCGTCGCGAGTGCGGAGGCGAACACGCGCTTCGAGGCGTACCGGCGGGCGCTTGGCGAAGCCGGTCTCGACTTCGATCCGAAGCTGGTCGCTCAGGGTGACTTTCTGAAGGCGAGCGGCGCCGCTGCCGTCTCCACGCTGTTCGACGAACGACGGCTCGGTCACGGCCAGGTCGACGCCATCGTCGGCGCCAACGACTACATGGCGATCGGCGCGCTCCGGGAGCTCGCGCGCCGGCAGATCGAGGTGCCGGACGAAATCGCCGTGGTCGGCTTCGACGACGTCGAGTCCGCGCGCTTCGTACGCCCGGCGCTGACGACCACCAGCCAGCCCACGGAGCTTCTCGGCCGGCGCGCGGTGGAGGGCATCTGTGGGCTCGCGCAAGGGCGGCCTTTCGGTTCCAGTTTTCTGCCCACGAAGCTCGCGCTCAGGACCTCGTGCGGCTGTCCGAACGCTGGGATGGGGCTCGCCGCGAGCGTCGCGCTCGCTCACGAGGGGGGGGTCGAGAGCTCCTTCATGCAGCGGCGTCAAACCATCCTCGCGGAGATGGCGCGCGCGGCGGCCGGTCGTCTCGGCGCGGCTGGGTCGGGCTGGGAAGCGCGCCTGCTCGACGCGCTGCTCGTCGAGCTACGCTCGGCGCGTGGCTCCGCGTTTTATCGCGCGCTCGAACAGCTGCTGCAGAAGCTCGAGCGAGCCCCCGTCGACGGCATCGTCGTGCAGGAGGTCTTGAGCGCACTCAGACGCCAAAGTCTGCCGTGCGTCGCCGGCACCGTGGGCGCACGCGAGAAGCTCGAAGACGCCTTGCACGAGGCGCGCGTGCTCGCCAGCGTTTGGAGCGAGGAGGCGAGTACGCGTCGAGCTCGCATGGCGCGCGAGCTCGAGCGCACGTTTCAGAGCGCCCTCCGCCCGGTGCTGTTTTCAGGCGCGGCGGAGCTCTCGCGCGTCGTCGCGGAGCGGCTGCCCGACTTCGGGGTCGAGGCGTGCGTCGTCGTCGGCTTCGACGAGCCGGGCAACGCCGGCGGCGGCGCCCGCCTTCTCTTCGGTTTCGGTCCCGGCGCGCGCATCCAAGCGAGCGAACCGACGCTGCTCGCCTCCGTGCCCAGGCACGCCTTGCTCGAGAACGGCGGCCGCGCCGTCGTCGCGCTTCCCCTCGAGGCGCGCGGGCAAGCCGTCGGCGTGATGCTGCTCTGCCTCGCCAAAACGCCGGAGCATGAGCTCGAGTGGCTGCGCGAGTACCTCGGTGCCGCGCTCGACGTCGCGCGTCGCGCGGGCGATTAGAGCATGCTACACCGCGGTTTTACTCGACCGTGAGCACGAAAGGCGTCTTCTGCTGCGCGGTGAGCAAGAGCACGCGCGGTGTCGCTTCGAGGTCCACGCTTTCCCCGACGGCAACCGCGCGCACGTCGGCGGGCGTGCCGGCGTAGACGAGGCTCGCGGCGACGCTGCCGTCGCTCGCCAGCGTGACGCGCGCTGCGTTCGCGTCGAACGTCACGAACACGAAGCCGTACGGCTGGAGCGTTTGCTTCAACGGCTGTCCAGTCACGGCCGGCGTGGTCGCGACTTTGGCGCCGAGCTCGAAGCTTTCGATGGCGTGACCGCTCGCCGGATCGTCGAGAAAAATCGCAAGTCCGAGCGCGCTCCAGAGCTCCCACGACGTTGCCGAGTCCCCGACGCTCGCGAGCGCCGAATCCACGCCGGCCCACTCGTGCGCTGGATCGTGCGTGACCGCGTACATGAAATCGGCCCCGTCGCGCTCCCACAAGAACGTGCCGAGCAGGAGGCCCGCGCCGTAGTTGAAGTCGGTCGAGCTCGTGAGACCCGGGCCCCACGTCACGTTCGGATTGCGGAGAAAGGTCGAGACCCACTGCCGGTCCGTGTAATAGCCGTTCACCGTCATGGCCGACTCGGCGAACGTCTCGTCGACCCAGAACGCCTCGTTCGGGTCGTAGGCGTGGTGAATGGCGTGATACGACTCGTGCGCCGCGATCGAGAACGTCTTGTCCGAGTGGAGCGAGCCTAGCAGGGTGTAATCGAGGTGGAGCTGGGTGTTCTCGCACCAGCTGCACAAATAGCCTTCGCCTGCGCCGCCCGAATCCACGACGTAGATCGGGAGCTTGCCGTCCGTCAGCTTGGCGTCGGGGATGTCGCCGTAAACGGCTTCGTCCGCGGGCAAAACGCCGAGGTCGGGGTGAAAGCTGCCGCCCGCGCCGTGGAGCTCGTAGCCGGCCATGAACGCATCGATCTGAGCCTGGTCGAGCGGTTCGTCCGACGGGCCCGCTTGCGTTTGCCAGAGCTCGTCGGCGACGTACACGCGCGCGAACGACCCTTCGGCGCGGCACGTCGCGGTCACGCTATGCGTGGCGTGCGTGCTGAGGTCGTAGACCTCGGTGGACGAAGGCTCGCCGTAGCAAGGCGAGGTCGTGTAGTCGATGCCGGCGCTGCTGCCCGACGAGCCGCCTTGCGCGCCCGAGCCGGAGCTCGCGCCTCGTCCGTCGCCGCTCTCGTCGCCCGTGCCTCCGGTCGCGCCGGCGCCGTCGTCGATCGGCGCGCTGCTACAGGCGACGAGCGCTCCTGCAAGCGTTCCGAGCGTCAAGAGGGCACTGCGAAGCATGCGCACGGGAGGTTACCTCTTTCTCGGCGCCGGCGGTTCCGCCGAGCGGCCGTCCTCGGGCCAGGAGTGGCGGGGGTAACGGCGCATGAGCTCGCGCCGGATCGCCGGATAATGGCGCTCCCAAAAACCTGCGAGATCGGTCGTCACCTGGACCGCGCGCTGATTCGGCGCGAGCAGGTGCAGCGTCACCGGCACTCGCCCGCCCAAAATGTGAGGCCCGCGCGCGGCCCCGAAGAAATCTTGAAGCCTCGATTCGATGAAGGGCGCCCGGCCCGAGGCGTAGCTCACGCTCACGCTGCGCCCGCCGCCGAGACGCACCCGCTCCGGCGCTTCGTCCTCGAGCAGGCGGCGCTGCTCGGATGAAAACTCGGCCGTCACGAGCGAAAGCCAGTCGAGCGCCTCGAGCTCCGCGAACGAGCGCGCTCCCTCGGCGGCGGTCGCGAGCGCGTGCTCGAGCGTCGCTTCGGGGTTCGACGCGAAGCCCGCCTTCGGAAAATGCTCGGCGAGAAGCACGAGTCGCGCGGCGAGCCGGAGCGCCGCTTCGCTCTTCAAAAAGCGCGTGGGGTGCTCGCGCGCGGCGGCGACGAGGACGCGCGCGGTTTCCGGTGACGGCGGGGCGGCGCTCCGGCTCTCGTCGAGCACGATGGCGCCGAGCCGCATCGACGCGACCGCTTCGACCCGTTCGCGTTCGCTCGCCCACACGAGCTCCTCGCGCATTTCGATGGCGTCGCCGGGCAGCTCGAGCAGCATGTTTTCCGTGACGGCGCTCGCCCAGCGCACCGTCGCGCCGCGCCCCGGCTGCTCTTCCGCGTCGATCGCGACCATAAGCATCGGTTCGTGCACGACGCTCTGCTCGGAGAGCTTCGCGACGCGGCCGTTCGCGAGCACCAAATCGCGCTCGCCTCGCTTGCGGCGCCGTGCCACGCGATCGGGAAAGCCGGCAAGCACCGCGGCGAGCAGCGCCAGGTCGACCGCGTCCGTGTCGGGCGGCGAGGGCGCTGCGTTGCGTACGAGCCGCAGGATTTGCCTGCGCGCGCGCGCCACCGCTTCGACCGCCCGCGGCTCGAGCCCGAGCCCGCGCACGCGATGGTCCGAGAGCCGTGCGGCGTCCGCTTCACCGAAGAGCGACGCGAGCTCGAGCAGATCGGAAGGGCCGCTCAGGCCCTGGGGCGCGGCGTCGTAGCGGGAGCCGAACGCCGTGCGCGAGCGGGCCCGGATGTCGCGCTCGCCGACGAGCGCGGCGATGAGCGCCGCCTCTTCGCCGACCCCGCGCCGTTCACCTTCGAGCACGAGCCGCGCGAGCCGCGGCGGCAGCGGCAGCTCGACGAGCCGCCGGCCGATCTTCGAGAGCGCGCCGTTCGGCTCGACGGCGCCGAGCAACCTCAAGAGCTCCTCGGCCGCGTTCATACTCGCTTCCGGGGGCGCCCCGAGCCACGGCAACGCCGCGAGCGAGCCGACGCCGGCGGCGCGCAGCGTGAGCGCGGCTTCTGCCAGATCGGCCCGCATGATTTCGGGGACGTCGTGCTCGGGGCGCGTTTCGAAGTCGCCGCGCGTGTAGAGGCGGAGGACGCGACCCTCGCTCGTGCGGCCTGCACGGCCGGCGCGCTGCACGGCGGACGCTCGGCTGATTTTCGCCGTCATGAGCGTCGAAAGGCCGGTCCACGCCGAGTGACCCGCGAGCCGCGCAAGCCCGCTGTCGACCACTGCGGTGACGCCCTCGATCGTGAGCGACGACTCGGCGACGTTGGTCGAGAGCACGATCGTGCGCTCGGTGCTCGGCTCGACCGCGCGCGCCTGCTCGGCGATCGGCAGGTCACCGTGGAGCGGGAGGACGAGGACGCGCCGCTCGGCGGCGAGCGCGGCGAGCGCCTCGGTCGCGCGCCGAATTTCGGCCGCGCCCGGTAGGAACACCAAGACGTGACCGCTCGGACTCTCGTCGAGCAAGCGACGGACGGCGCTCGTCACCTGCTTTTCGAGCGGGCGCTCGTCGGGCGCGGGCAGGTGCTCGATCGTGACCGGAAAAGCACGTCCTTCGCTCCGAAGCCGGGGCGCGGCGAGGAACGCGGCGACCGGCTCCGCGTCGAGCGTCGCGCTCATCACGACGAGGCCGAGGTCCGGACGCGGCCCGGCGCGCAGGCGCGCGAGCAGCGCTAGTAGGAGGTCGCTCTCGAGATGACGCTCGTGGAACTCGTCGAGCACGACGGCGCGCACGCCGCGTAGCTCGGGATCGGCGAGGAGGCGCCGCACGAGCACGCCTTCGGTGACGTAACGCACGCGTGTCCGCGGTCCGGCGACTTCCTCGAAGCGTACGCTGTAGCCGACGGTGTCGCCGAGCTCGACGCCCCGTTCGCTCGCGACGCGACGCGCGGCCATGCGAGCGGCCAGCCGGCGTGGCTCGGTGACGATGATTTCGCCCGTGTCCGGCTCGGTGGCATGGAGCGCCCACGGTACGCGAGTGGTTTTACCGGCGCCGGGCGGCGCTTCCAGCACGAGCGCCCCCGCTTCCGCGACGCGCCGCACGATCTCGGAAAGGATCGTGTCGATGGGTAAGAGCGTGAGGCGGGGCGAGGACACCGGCGGGGAAACATACTCGCGTTCCATCGCACTCTGCCTTCGGTAAGATGGCCGCCATGGCCCGCGCGGGCGCCCTCTTCGACATGGACCGGACGCTCGTGAAAAAGGACACGGCGGGCCTCTATGCGCGCTACCAGCGCGACCTCGGTCAGGCGACGCTCCGCGACGTCCTCCGGGTGAGCTGGTGGATGGTACAGTACACCTTCGGCGTGATCGACGCGCCGCGCGTGGCGCGCCAGGCGCTCGATTATTTTCGCGGCAAGGAGGAGCGCGAGCTGATCGAGTCGTGCGAGGGGTGGTTTCGCGACTACGTCTTGCCCCACGTGCAAGCGGCGGGGCGCGCGGCGGTCGAGCGGCACCGCGCCGAAGGCGACCTCGTCGCGATCGTGACGGGCGCCACGCGTTATGCGGCGCAGCCGCTCGCGCTCGAGCTCGGCATCGAAGAAGTGGTGTGCACCGAGCTCGAGCTCGACGGGCACGGGCGCTTCACGGGCCAGCCGATCGAGCCCCTCTGCTACGGCGCGGGCAAGCTCGAGCGCGCCAAGCACCTCGCCGAGCGTCAGGGTTTCGAGCTCGCCGACGCGACGTTCTACAGCGACAGCATCACCGATTTGCCGCTGCTCGAGGCGGTGCGCCACCCGCGCGTCGTGAACCCGGACGCGCGTTTGCGGCGCGTCGCGCGTCAGCGCGGGTGGACGATCGAGGAATGGTAGCGGAACGGTGCGAGCTCGCGCTCTCTTCGCCCTTGCTCGCTGGTCGCCCCTAAAAAAGACCGCTAGCTGCGCGGGCTCGCGTCGAGCACGAGGTAGCGGAGGCGGCCGACGATCACGTCGAGGGCTTCGGCGTTTTCACCGCCTTCGGGCACGATGAGGTGCGCGAAGCGCTTGCTCGGCGCGACGTGGAGCAGGTGCATCGGGCGCACGGAGTCGTGGTACTGGCGCTCGATGTCGGCGATGTCGCGGCCGCGATCGAGGATGTCGCGACGGATGCGCCGCATCAGGCGGATGTCGTCGTCGGTGTCGACGAAGATGCGCAGGTCGAAGGCGTCGCGGAGCTCGCGCACGGCGAAGAGCAGGATGCCCTCCACGACGATGATGGGTGACGGCGCGATGCGTACCGTCTGGGTCCGGCGCGTGTGCGTGGCAAAATCGTACTCGGGGCTGTCGATGGCGTGGCCCGAACGCAACGCACTGAGGTGCGCCGCGAGCAGGTCATTTTCGAGCGCCGCCGGCTCGTCGTAGTTCACGTTCGCACGCTCGGCGGGGGAGAGGTGCGAGCGGTCGCGGTAATAGCTGTCCTGCTCGAGCAAGGTGACGTCGTTCGGGAGCGCCGCCTCGATGCGTTGCGCGAGCGTGGTCTTGCCGCTGCCGGTGCCGCCGGCAATACCGATGAGTAAGGAATGTCGCGTCACGAGGAGCTCGTTCGGGGCGGCCTTCTTCGCGGCCTTGCGGCGAGCATAAAGCGCCCTTTACAGAGCGCCAGGCCTTCCGTACGGTCCGCCCCACGCATGGCCCTGTCGCCGACGGCGAAACCGGTGCCCGTCGCGGTGCTCGGTGCCGGGCTCACGGGCTTGAGCGCGGCGCTCGAGCTCACGCGACGAAACATTTCGCATCGCGTGTTCGAACGTGCCTCCCGGCCGGGCGGTCACGCCATCACGACGCTCGACGAGGGGTATCGCTTCGATCGCACGGGCCACCTGCTGCACCTGCGTGACCCCGCCCTGCGCGCGGAGGTTTTGGGTTGGCTCGGCGATGATTGTCGGGAGATCACGCGAAAAAGCGTGATCTGGTCGAACGGCGTTTACACGCGCTATCCGTTCCAGGCGAACACGTTCGGCCTGCCGCCCGCCGTCGCGAACGAGTGCGTGCTCGGTTTCGTCCAGGCGCACTTCGCGGATCACGAAAAGCCGCCGCAAAACTTCGAGGAGTTTTGCCTGCAGCACTTCGGGGCGGGCATCACGCGGCATTTCATGCTGCCGTTCAACTCGCGGCTCTGGGGCGTGCCGCCGAGCGAAATCACGAGCGCGTGGTGCCAGCGCTTCGTGCCGCTTCCGAAGCTCGAGGACGTGATCGCGGGCGCAGTCGGCCTAAACGATCGCGAGCTCGGCTATAATCAGAGGTTTCTCTATCCCCGGCTCGGCATCGGGGAGTTGCCGCGCGCGATGCACTCGCGGCTTTCGAGCGTCGAGCTCGGGCGGACGCCCCGGCGCGTCGACCTCGCGGCGCGCTGCATCGAGTTCGACGACGGGCGCGTGCCGTTCGAGCTGCTCGTCTCGACGGTCCCGCTCACGACGCTGCTCGCGCTCTGCGAGCCGGTGCCTCGACCCGTGCGTGAAGCGGCGGCCAAGCTCCGCGCGACCAACCTGCATTATCTCGATCTTGCGCTCGAGCGGCCGCCGCGCACGGATTTTCACTGGGCCTACGTGCCGGAGGCAAAGTATCCGTTTTATCGCGTCGGCTGCTATTCGCACTTTTCGCCCGCGCTCGCGCCCCCCGGCACGGGCAGCCTCTACGTCGAGCTCGCCGAACGCGGCGAGCCCGACCTCGCCGAGCTCTTGCCGCGCGTGACGGCCGCGCTCACGGAAATGGGCGTGCTCGACGGCGCCGACCACGTGCGTTTCGCGCGCGCGCGCCGCATCGACTGCGCGTACGTCATTTTCGACCACGCCTACTACGCGGCGCTCGAGGTGATCCGCCCCTTTCTTGCGCAGGCGCGCATTCTTTCGACCGGTCGCTACGGCGGCTGGCAATACGGCTCGATGGAGGACGCGCTCTTGCAGGGGCGGGCCGCGGCGGCCGAAGGCGCGACGCTCTTGGGGGCGAGCGCACCGTGAGCTCCCTGGCGATGGGCAGCGCATCGGCGGGCGACATCGAGGTTTCGATCGTCATCCCCGTGTACAACGAGGAGGGGATTTTGCACGCGGCGGTCGTCGACCTGCGCGAGCGCCTCGCGCCGCTCGACTGGAGCTACGAGATCGTGCTGGCGGAGAACGGTTCGCGCGACGGCACGGTAGAGGTCGCGCGCAGGCTCGCGGCGAAGTACCCGGAGGTACGCCTGCTCTCGACCGGTACGCCGAATTACGGTCAGGCGCTCCGGGCCGGCTTGCTCGCGGCGCGCGGCCGGTTCGTGCTCTGCGACGAGATCGACCTCTGCGACGTGGACTTTCATCGTCGCGCCGTCGAGCTGCTCCGCGGCGGCTCCTCCGAAATGGTGATCGGCTCGAAGCTCATCGACGGCGCCTCCGACGAGCGGCCGCTCTTCCGGCACGCGGCCAGCATCGTTTACACGGGGCTTTTGCGTGCGCTCCTCGACTTTCGCGGCACCGACACGCATGGCCTCAAAGCGTTCGCCCGCGAGCGCATCGTGCCCATCGCCGAAAGCTGCCTGACGGACAAGGACGTCTTCGCGAGCGAGCTCGTGATCCGCGCCTACCGCGCGGGCTTCACGGCGGTCGAGATACCCATTCGGGTGAAAGAGAAGCGGCCGCCGTCCATCAATCTCCTGAACCGCGTTCCGAACGTCCTTTCGAACCTGGCGAAGCTCACGTGGCTGGTTCGCCTGCGGAGGTGATTTCTCGTGACGGAAGTCGCCGCCCGCGGCCACGAGGGGGGACTTGGGAACGGGAGACGGACATGAAAACGCATAAAGCGGTGATGGGCGGCGGGGTTTTGCTGCTGGCGGCGCTCGGCGCGATGCCGGGCTGCATGCGGGACGTGCTCGAAGTCGGGCGCAATACGGAGGAGGCAGGCGCGCCGGATACCGGCGGTTCGGGCGGAAAAAACGCGGCCGGTGGGACCTTAGGCAGGGGTGGGAGCTCGGGGAGATCGGCCACTGCCGGCGCGGGCGGAAGCGCGCGTGGCGGTGCGGGAACCGGCGGCGGTGAAAACGGCGGGTCTACGGCGCGGGCAGGGGCCACGGCGCGCGGCGGTTCGAGCGGCGCTGGTACTGGCGGGGCGGAAGTGGCCGGCGATGCCGGCGATGCCGGCCGGGGCGGGGCAGGCGGATGTGCATTCGTTCCGACGAGCAGCGCCAAGGTGATTTCCCTCGACGAGTATTGCTCGCGGGCTACCTGTCCAGCGCTTACCGATTTTCAGAACGCTCCGCGCGAAGCTTGCTCGACCCCTCAGGGGTTTGGGACGAGCTCTACGACGCAGACCACCGGCTGCGGTCGAATCGTCGTCAGTCAAACTCACTATTCGGACACCGTGTACTTCTACGACGCTGGGAGCGGAGAGCTCATGGGTGTCTACGCTGGCAGCGACACGGGGCCCGGCTTCTGCGCGGGCGATACCAGCGCAGCGGACTCGTGCGCCGACGCGACGACCTGCCAATTCTGTGCGCCTGGCGACTCGGATCCGCCCGGCGTTCAGGCGTGTCAGAGCCCTGCGCCGTTCGATTACGACCCCGCTTGCAACTGCCACGCCGTCGAGGGTGAATTCTCGTGCACTCTGAGCACGGCGGCGGCCGCGGCACGCATCCTCCCGGAGCCGACGAGCTGCGACAACGACTACGACTACGTGAGTCGCGCGAATTGCGACCAAACCCTCGTGTACCGCTGGTCGGTCGGGACCGAGAACGAGTACGAGGTCGACCTGGACACGGGCGTGCTCACCTACATGTCGGCGTACGGCTACGTGGGCGCGCTCTGCGGCATTTCCGATTCGTACTATCAGGTGGGTTCAGTCGAGGCGGGCACGCCGCTGACGGGCAGTTGCGACGCGCAATGCGCGGTGTGCTCGACGGGTGACTCGAGCGATCGAACGGCGGACCTGCCGGCGTGCGAGCCCTGCAGCGATCGCACGCAGTTCGAGACGAACACGGAGACTCTCGCCGATTATTGCAAGTTCCACCATTGTCCGGTGAGCCTCGCCGCCGCCAAGGCCGAGCTCACGGCCGAATGTTCGGGAGTCCGTGCAGACCAGAATGATTCGCTCGTCACTACGGGGTGCGGCACGATAAGGCTCGTTCACAATATGGGCGAGGCGGTGGAAGCGTATTACTTCGACGCGCAGACCGAGGTGCTCGTCGGAGCCGCACAGGGTAACGACGTTCCGGGCGGCAACTGCCAAGCGCTCACGTACGCCGGCGGGACCGTGCCCGCGGACGCCTGCACGGACGCGACGCCGTGCTCGCTTTGTGCCGCTCCGCAAGGGTCCGCGGGATCCGGCGCGGGCGGCATGGGTGCCGGTGGCGTGGCCGGCACGAACGGCACCGCGCTGCCGCCGGCGTGCGGGCAGTGAGCGCTGCCGCCGAAAGGCGTGGCAAGATGCGCACGCGATGGGAGTGCGCGCTCGGTTTCAAGGAATGCTCGCGGCTTCGGGGCTCTGGCTCGGGTCGAGCCTCGCCGCGAGCAGCGCGTGCGCACAGACACCAGAATTGACGCTCGACTGGCGCGCGCCCGCGGAATGCCCCGCTGAAGCGGAGCTCGCGGCCCGCATCGGGCACCTCCGTGGCGAGCGCGGCGGGACGCTCGCGGCCACGCTCGACGTGCGCGCGTTCATCACGCTCTTGCTCGACGGGCGATTTCGCGCCGAGCTGCGCCTCGTGCAAAGCGGCAGCGAACGCGTCCGCGTGCTCGAAGCCCCGACCTGCACGGGGCTTGCCGAAGCGAGTGCCGTGGTGATTGCGCTCGCGATGTCGCCCGAAGCGAACGGCGACGCAGCGGCCACGATTGCCGCGGCGGCCTCGAGTCAGCCCGCGCCGGCGGTGCCGGCGTCGCACGAAACGCCGCTCTCGCCGCGCGTGGACACGGGCTCGGCGCCGTCGCCGGCTTCGTCATCGCCCGCGCCGCCCGTCTGGGGCGTCGATACGAGCGCCGGCATCGCCACCGACTTCGGAGCGACCGCCGATACTCCGGCGCTCGGCGCGACCGTGCTCGGCCGCTTTCGATACGGCGAGCTCGCTTCGTTCGAGCTTCGCGGCAGCTTTTTCCCTGCGCGCGCCTCTACCGTGCCGGGTCAGCCGAACGAGGGCGTCAACGTTTTCTTGGCGGCGCTCGCGCCGCTCGCTTGCGTCGCTCCGTTCGCATTGCCGCTCGAGCTCGCTGCCTGCGCGGAGCTCGAGCTCGGTTACCTCCACGCCGAAGGATTCGGGCCGCCGATCCACTCGGCGAAAAGCGCGTGGTGGGTCGCGCCGGGCGGCGGGCTCACCGCGGCGTTTCCCAAAAGGGGCCGGCTACGCTCGCGCCTGAGCGCCGACGCGTTGTTTCCGACGACGCGCACGGAGTTCGTGCTCCGCGACATCGGAATCGCTCATCGCCTGCCGGGCGTCGCGCCGCGCATCGCCCTCTACCTGGAGCTCGCTTTTCCGTGACGGAAGCGCGCGGTCTCCGGCACTAAGGTGGGATGGCCGCTCCGCCCGGCGCTTCCACGCGGCTCGCGGTGACGGAGGTCGCCCGTGTGGACGATTGGTCGGCTTTTTATGACGAGCATTTCGACTTCGTGTGGCGAAGCCTGCGGCGTCTCGGTGTCGCCGAGGCGGCCCTCGACGACGCCGCGCAGGACGTCTTCGTCGTCGCGTTGCGGCGGCAGGGCGAGTTCGAGGGCCGTTCGTCGCTTCGCACTTGGCTCTTCGGCATCGCCTGGAACCGCGCGCGTGAGCTCCAGCGCGGGACGCGCCGCCGCGCCGAAGAGCCGCTGCCCGAAGCGCTGCCGCCCGCGGCCGGGCTCGACCAAGAGCAAGCGGCCATTCAGGCGGAGGCGCTCCGGTTCGTCTACCGCGTGCTCGACGAGCTTGCCCCGGAGCGACGTGCGGTGCTCGTCATGGCCGAGGTGGAGGAAATGACCGCCGTCGAAATCGCCGAGGTTCTGAGCCTTCCGGTCAATACCGTTTACTCGCGTGTTCGCCTCGCGCGGCGGGACTTCGAAGCGGCGGTCAAACGCTCCCGGGCGCGTGAGCAGGGGCGCCGCCGATGAAAGAGCTCAGCCGTCAGGCGCGGGACACGCTCGAACGGGGATTGGCGTTCGACGGCCCGAGCGCGGAGCGGCGCGCGCGGGTGAAGGCGCGGATCATCGCGGCGCTCGGTGGGGGCGCGGCGGTGCTCGCTACGTCGTCGGCGGCCGCGGAGGTCGCGAGCCCGCTCGCTGCCGGCGCGGCGGCGGGGGCCGGCAAAGGGCTCGCCTTCGGGTCGCTGCTCGTCTGGTTCGGTGTCGGAGCGGTGGCGGGAGTCGCCGTGAGCAGTGTCGTCGTGGTTACCGAGCGGGCGCGGGGGACTCAGACGGCGGAGACGAGAGCGGCGGCGGCTGCCCCGGCACGCGCGCGCGTGGGCGCGGTCTCGTCGGCTCGGCACGGGCCCACGCTTCCGGCGGCGGGTCCCGGCGAGTCGAACGCGGCCGACTCCGACGAGGCGGCTTCGGTGGCGAAAGCAAGGCCCGCTGCGAGTCCGCCGCCCGGTTTGGCTCCGCGCGCGAGCACGGCGTCCGTGGCGAGCACGTCGGCTTCGGCGGCTCCGTCGGTCGCGAGTCCGTCGCCCGCCCCGAGCGCGGCTGCGACGCTGAGCGAAGAAGCGGGACTCCTGCAGCGCGCCGAACGCGCTCTCGCGGGCAATCAGCCGAACGCGGCGCTCTCGGCGCTCGCCGAGCACGAGCGCCGGTTTCCCGCGGGTGTGCTGCATGAGGAGCGACAAGCCGCGCGCGTTCTCGCGCTCTGCGAGCTCGGCCGTACGGCGGAGGCGCGCGCGCTCGCGCGAGCGTTCGTCGTCAAGTCGCCCGACTCCGTGCTGGTGCCGCGCCTCGAACGCTCTTGCGCCGGGCCCTTTTGAGGAGCGCTCGCGTCAGTCCGTGCGTGTCATCACGTCGGCGAGCACCTTGCTAAACCCGATCGGATCCGGCACCTGGCCCGATTCGGCGAGGTGAGCTTGGCCGAGCAGGAGCTTCGCGTAGAGCTCGACCCGCGGGTCGCTCTTATTCGCTTTGAAGACGCCCTCGAGCTTCTGAATCAACCCGTGATTCGGGTTGAGCTCGAGAATGCGCAGCGCTTTCGGCGCCTTTTGCCCGAGCTGCTCGAGCATGCGCTGCATGCGCGGCGTCATGTCGTGCTCGTCCCCGACGAGGCAAGCGGGCGACGACGTGAGCCGCGTGGAGAGCCGCACCTCTTTCACTTCGTCCTGCACGTGCACGCGGAGCGCCTGAAGGAAGTCGGCGAACTCCTCCTGCTTCGCGGCAAGCTCCGCGGTTTCCCGCTGGCGCTCCGCCTCGGTCCCGAGCTCGACCTCGCCGCGCCCGATCGACACGAGCGGCTTGCCCTTGAACTTCGGCGCGTGGTCGAGCCAGATCTCGTCGACGGGATCGGAGAAGAGCAGCACCTCGTAGCCCTTGGCCGCGAACGCTTCGAGGAGCGGTGACTTGGCGACCGACTCCGGCGTGGGGCCCGTGAGAAAGTAAATGCTCTCTTGCCCCTCTTTCATGCGGGTCACGTAGGCTTCGAGCGACGTCCGCTCCTCGCCGTGCGTCGTCTTCGCGATCAGGAGCTCGAGCAGCTTCTCGCGATCCGCGCCGTCGGGCTCGAGCAGCCCCTCCTTCAGCACCGGGCCGAAATCCTCCCAAAAGCCCGCATATTCATCGGGTTTGTCGCGGCGCATCTCTTCGAGCGTCGCGAGCACGCGCTTGACGAGCTGCTTCTTGATGATTTGGATCTGGCGATCCTTCTGCAAAATCTCGCGCGACACGTTGAGCGAGAGATCGTGCGCGTCCACCACGCCGCGCACGAAGCGGAGCCAGCTCGGCACGAGATCTTTGCACTCGTCGAGAACGAAGACGCGCTTGACGTACAGCTGCACGCCGCGCTTCATCTCGGGACTGTAGAGATCGAAAGGGGCCTTCGCCGGTAGGTAGAGCAGAGCGTACGCCTCGAGCGTCCCTTCGAGCCGCACCGGGATCGTGCGGAGCGCGTCGTTCCAATCGTGTGTGAGGTGCCGGTAGAACGCCTGGTACTCCTCGTCGCTCACCTCGCTCTTCGGGCGATCCCAAATCGCCTTCATCGAGTTCAGGGTCGCGTCCTCGAGCACCTTCTCACTCGGCTTCGCGGGGTCGGGAGTCTTCCAGACGGCGAGCTTGACGGGGTAGGCGACGAAGTCCGAGTAGCGCTTCACGATCGAGCGCAAAACGTGCTCGTCCGTGTAGTCGCGCGGGCCGTGCTCGGCGTCGGCGGGCTTCAGCTCGAGCGTGACGCTCGTGCCCGATTCGGCGCGCTCGGAGTCGGTCAGCGTGTACGAGCCGTCGCCGGTCGACTCCCAGCGCGTCGCCCGCTCGCTGCCGGCGCGGCGCGAGACGACCACGATCTTGTTCGCGACCATGAACGCCGAATAGAAACCGACGCCGAATTGGCCGATGAGCTCGGGCGGCAGTTCCTTGCCGCCCCGCTCCTTCACGGACGACAAGAACTCCTTGGTGCCGCTCTTCGCGATCGTGCCGATGTTCTTGACGAGCTCCTCGCGCGTCATGCCGATGCCGTTGTCTGCAACGGTGAGCGTGCGCTTGTCGGCGTCGCGCTCGAGTCGGATTTCGAGCGGCGCCGCGCCGCCGAGCTCGGGCTGGGTCAGCCGCTCGAAGCGCAGCTTGTCGAGCGCGTCCGACGCGTTCGAGACGAGCTCGCGCAAAAAGACGTCTTTGTCCGAATACAGCGAGTGGACCATCAGATCCAGGAGCTGCTTCACCTCGGCCTGAAATTCGTGGCGTTCCACCGTTTCACTCATCGCGGGGCCTCATGACCAATTGCTGGACCTCATAACCATCGCTCGTCCTCTTGGCAACTGCCGCGGCGCGGCTCAATGCGCCGCATTCCAATCCTTGCCGCTGCCCGCGTCGACGACGAGCGGCACGGCGAGGTCCATCACCCGTTCCATCGCGGTCTTGATCCGGTCCTTCGCCTCCGGGACCTCCTCCGTGGGGACCTCGAACACGAGCTCGTCGTGGACGGACAGGATCATGCGTGCGCCCGGCGTCACGGGCTTTCCGAGCGCGAGCATCGCGAGCTTCAGGATGTCGGCCGCGCTGCCCTGGATCGGCATGTTCATGGCGATGCGCTCGGCGGCGAGTCGCTCGGCCCGATTGCCGCTGCGGATCGCGGGCACGAGCCGCCGGCGGCCGAGCAGGCTCCGCACGGATTCGCCCGCGCGCGCGTGCTCGAGCGTTTCGTTCATGAAGCGGCGCACGCCCTGGTAGCGCTGGAAATACGCCGCGATGAAGCTCGCCGCCTCGGCGCGCGCGATCCCGAGCACCTTGGCGAGCCCGCTCTCGCCCTGACCGTAGATGATGCCGAAGTTCACGGCCTTGGCGCGGGTTCTGTGCTCACGCTCCACCGCTTCCGTCTTGAGCTCGAAGATTTCCATCGCGGTGCGCTGATGGATATCCTGGCCCGTACGGAACGCGTCGAGCAGCACCGGATCTTGCGAGAGGTGCGCGAGCACGCGGAGCTCGATCTGCGAGTAGTCGGCGCTCACGAGCTCCGAGCCGGGCGGCGCCACGAACGCGGCGCGAATTTTGCGGCCGAGCGCGGTCCTGATCGGGATATTTTGGAGGTTCGGATCGGTCGAGGAGAGCCGCCCCGTGGCGGCCACGCTCTGATCCCAGCTCGTGTGCACGCGGCCGGTCTTCGGGTTCACGAGCGCCGGCAGCGCGTCGATGTACGTGCCCTTGAGCTTCGAGATCTGCCGGATCTCGAGCACGATGCCCGGCAGCTCGTGCGCCTCGGAAAGCGCCTCGAGCGTCTCGGCGTCGGTCGAGCGCGACGTCTTCGTTCGCTTGAGCGGCTTCAAGCCGAGCTCGTCGAACAGGATGGTCTCGAGCTGGCGCGGTGAGTTCACGTTGAACTCGTGGCCGGCGGCCCGGTGCGCTTCGCGTTCGAGCCGTGTGATTTCGCCCTCGGCGTCGCGCCCGAGGGCTCCGAGCACGGCCGTGTCGACCGCCACGCCCTCGCGCTCGAGGTCCACGAGCAGGCGGGCGAGCGGCACTTCCACGTCGTCGAACAGCCGCTCGAGGCTGGCGTCGGCGAGCTTCGGGCGCAGCCGTTCGGCGAGCCGCAGCGCAAAGTCGGCGTTTTCGGCGCTGAACCCGCGCGCCTCCTCGCACGCGAGCTGGTCGAAGCCGATCTTCTTGCCGCGCCCGCGGCCGGTGAGATCCTCGAGCGGCCGCACGCGGATGCCGAGCTCGCGTTCGGCGAGCGACTCGCGATCGTGGCGGGCTTCCGGGTCGAGCAGGTAACTCGCGAGCGCGGCGTCGAAGGTGAAGCCCTCGAGCGGCGCGCCCAGGCGCGAGGCGACGACGCCCGCGCGCTTCAAATCGAGCGCCGTCTTCTTGACGTTCGGATCGGCGAAGAGCGGGCCGAGCGTCGCGAGCACCTCCGCGAGCGCGAGCTGCTTCGGCGCGCCGACGTAGCGATGCAAAAGCGGCACGTACGCGGCTTTGCCCGGCGCGAAGGCGAGCCCGATGCCGATCAGATCGCCGCGCAGCGCCGACGCCGGCTCGAGCGCGACGTCGAGCGCGAGCGTGCCTGCCGCGCGCGCCTCCTCGGCGAAGCGCGCGAGCTCCGCGAGGTCCGTGAGGGTGCGGTACTCGACCGGCACGGAGCTCACGACCACGTCGGGCGTCGCCGGCAGCAACGCCGCGGCCGCGGGAGCGCCGGGCGGGGTGTCGCCCGCCTTTCCGCGCGCGGCCTCTTCCGTTTCGAGCTGCGTGAGCTGGCGGTTCAAGCCGAGCTCGGCGTAGACCCGCTTGAGCGTCGCGTAATCGCGCCCGTCCCACGAAAGCCGCTCGCGCGACGCATCGACTGGACAATCGTCCTTGAGCGCGACGAGGCGACGGCTCAAAAGCGCTTGCTCGCGGTGGGCCTCGAGATTTTCACGCAGCGCCTTGCGCTTGATCTGCGCGAGGTTCTCGTAAATCCCGTCCAGCGTGGCGTACTCGTTCAGAAGCTCGCGCGCCGTCTTCGGTCCCACGTGCGGGACGCCCGGGATGTTGTCGGAGCTGTCGCCCATGAGCGCGAGCAAGTCCGCGACTTGCGCCACCTCGACGCCGAAGCGCTCCATGACCTCCGGCGGCCCGATGACCTTGTCGCGCATCGTGTCCCACATGAGCACGTCCTCGCCGACGAGCTGCATCAGGTCCTTGTCGGCGGCGACGATGACGGTGCGAAGTCCCTGCTCCCGGGCCCGCTTCACGGCCGTCGCGATCAGATCATCGGCCTCGACGCGCTCCTGTTTGAAGCAGGCGACGGAGAAGGCTCGCACGATCTCTTCGCAACGCTTGAACTGCGAGGCGAGCTCGGGCGGGGCAGGGGGCCGATGCGCCTTGTACTCGGCGTAGATGTCGCGCCGAAACGTGTCGCGACCCGAGTCCATCGCGATGGCGAAGAGCGCGGGTTTCCGTTCCCGCACGAGCCGCTCGAGCATCGTGACGGTTCCGTGAATAGCGTGCGTGGGCTCGCCCGCAGGGCTCTGGAGCGGCGCGATCGCGTGGTAGGCGCGAAGGACGTAGCTCGAGAGGTCGACGAGGTAGAGCACGTCGGGTGCCGCCATCGGAAAGAGCGCGGTCATGCGGGTCCCTCGTTACCACCGCGCGGTGCCCGAGCGCCCGCGTTGCTGCTCGTCCCCTCCGCTGCGCCTGATTTATCGGGGCGGCGTGGGCAAAAGTTGAGTTTCGCGTGTGCGTGTAAGAACTCCGAGCCTTTTGCCGTTACGGGGAGTACGAACGTCGAGTCAGGCGTCTGGCGTTTCGAGGCGAGGCAAGTTACCTTCGTGGAAGTGTCGGTGAGTGACCCTGGGAGTCCGACGGCGCAGCTCCCCTCTGCGCTCGTTGCGGGCAAGTATCGCCTGACGGGGCTGCTCGGCCGCGGTGGCATGGGCTCGGTGTGGGCGGGCGTGCACACGACGCTCGGGACGCGCGTCGCCGTGAAATTCATCGACGCGGAGCACGTCGACAGCGCCGAGGCGCGCCATCGCTTCGAGAACGAGGCGCGCGCGGCCGCCGCTCTGCGCAGCAAGCACGTCGTCGAAGTCTACGATCACGGAGTGTCGGACGACGGGCGTCCGTTCATCGTGATGGAGTTCTTGGACGGGGAGCCGCTCGACCGCAGGCTCGAGCGCTTCGGGCGCCTCACGGCGAAAGACACGGCTCGCATCGTCGGCATGGTCTGCCGCGCGCTTTCCAAGGCTCATGCCGCCGGCATCGTGCATCGCGATCTCAAGCCGGAGAACGTGTTTTTGGTGTGGGACGACGAGGACGGCGCCGACGTGGCGAAAGTCGTGGACTTCGGGATCGCGAAGTTCACGGACTCGGCGACCGTATCCTCGTCGGCGACACGTACCGGCTCGGTGCTCGGCACTCCTTATTACATGAGCCCCGAGCAGGCGCGGGGCCTTCGGACCGTGGATTATCGCTCCGATCTGTGGTCGGTGGGCGTCATCGCGTTTCGCTGCATGACCGGACGGCTGCCGTTCGAGGGCGAAGCGGTCGGTGACGTCCTCGTGAAGCTTTGCACGGCGCCGATTCCGGCGCCGTCGTCGGTGGTTTCGGACCTACCGCCGGCTTTCGACGCGTGGCTCGTGCGCGCTCTCGGTAGAGAGCCGGAGTCGCGCTTTCAGAGCGCTTCCGAGCTCGGGCGTTCACTCGCGACGGTGTGCGGGCTCACGACGCCGCTCACGCCGAATTCCGGCGAGCAGCCGGTCGTCGCGGTGCTCGGCACGCAACCGATGCTCGAGCGGCCGCAGCAAAGTCCGTTCGCCGCGACGACGCCGTCGCCGGCGCTCACGCCGGGCCCTGCGCAAACCGGCGCGCCCATCACGCAAACGCCGGCGCCGAAGACGACGACGAAGCCTCGGACAGGAACGCTCGTCGTCGCGGCGCTCGCCGCCTTCGCGGTGATTGGCATCGGGCTCGGCGCGGCGATCAAAGGCTTCGGCAAGGGCGAGGCCGGCGCCGCATCGACGCCCGAAGCGACGACGCCGACCGTGGCCACGGTGGTCGTCACTCCGCCGAAGCAGCCGGACCCGACTCCGACGCCCGTCGAGGTCACGCCTCAGCCGATGGCGGTGTCGAGCGCGGAGCCGGCCGCGAGTGCGGCTCCAAAAATCATCGAGACGGCGACGCCCGTCGCTGCTCCCATGTCGCCGCATCATCCGGCCGCCGGCCGGCCCGGCAGGCCGAAGGCCCCTGAGCGTGGGCCGGCACCGGTCGCGCCCCCGCCGAAGCCGGTCAACGACATCGGCTTCTGAGCCCCCGCGCTCGCGGATCACGGTCGGGCGGCTGATCGACATCAAGCTGCAACGAATTACATGCGGATGACATTCGGCCGGCGGGTCGGTGGTACTCGCCTGAACGGATGGCCTGGCTGCTGCTGATCCCCTACGCCCTCGTCCTCATCGTTCTCTGTAGTTACGGGGCTCATCGTGCCCACCTGGCCTGGCAGTGCCGGGTCTACGCCCGCAAGCTCGCGCGGCTCGAGAGCACGCCGTCGCTGCCCGCGACGTTGCCGATCGTGACGGTGCAGCTTCCGCTCTTCAACGAAGCAACGGTCGCGCGCCGTCTGATCCTCGCGACCGGCGCGATGGACTACCCGAAGGACGCGCTCGAAATCCAGGTACTCGACGACTCGACGGACGAGACCGCGGCGATCGCTCGCGCGGCAGTCGAAGAGCTCCAGGCGCAGGGCATCGACGCGTCGTACGTTCGCCGGCCGAGCCGGCACGGCTACAAGGCGGGCGCGCTCGACTACGGCTTGAAGTTCGCGCGCGGTGAGCTCGTCGCGATGTTCGACGCCGACTTCGTTCCGCAGCCGTCATTCTTGAAGGAGGTCGTCGGACACTTCTCGAACCCGCGCGTCGGCATGGTGCAGACGCGCTGGGGTCACGCGAATCGCGAGCACAGCCTGCTCACGAGCGTGCAGGCGCTCATGCTCGACGGCCACCACCTCGTCGAGAACCGCGCGCGCTACGCGTCCGGTTGCTTCTTCAACTTCTCCGGCACTGGCGGCATCTGGCGCACCGACGCCATCCACGAGGCGGGCGGCTGGCAGCACGATACGCTGACCGAGGATCTCGACCTTTCGTACCGCGCGCAGCTCAAGGGTTGGCGCTTCGTTTACCGCGCGGACGTGATCACGCCCGCCGAGCTTCCGGAAGACATGTCGGCGTTTCGCGCGCAGCAGTTCCGCTGGGCAAAAGGCACGATTCAGACGGCGCGGAAGCTCCTCACGCCGGTTCTGGCGTCGGAGATCTCGCTGGCCAAGCGCCTCGAGGCGGCGTTCCACATGCTCCCGCACCTCGCGTACCCCGCGACCGTGCTCCTCACGCTGATGCTCTTGCCTGCGCTCGTCTTCATGCCCGCGACGAGCTACCGCGCGCTCCTCATGGTCGATCTGCCGCTCTGCATGGGCGCGACCGGCTCGCTCGCGGCGTTCTACGGCATGGCCGAGCGCGCGCGCGGCCGCTCGATGTGGCACGCCGTCGCGAAGCTGCCTGCGCTGATCGCCCTCGGTGCGGGGCTCGCGCCGCACCTCACGTCGGCCGTGCTCGACGGCATGCGCTCGATGTCCGGTGAGTTCGTGCGCACGCCGAAGCGCGGTGAGGTGCGCGGGCGTTACCGCCAAGCGGCGAAGCTCCCGTTGGCGGAGATGGCGCTCGGGCTCGTCGCGCTGGCGAGCGTCGTCGCCGCGGCCAAGACGGGGCACTGGTTCGCGCTGCCGTTCGCGTGCCTGTTCACGCTCGGCTACGGGTACGTCGCCGCGCTGGTCGTCCGGGAACAGCTCGGCCGTGAAGCGGGCGTTCCCGAGGTCGAGTCGGTAGGGCCGCCGGCCAAAGTCCCGAGCGTCGCAAACGCCGCTTAACTGGGGCTGCCGGGGAAACTCGACGAGTGCCCATGGACATTGGGACCTCGCGGGGTAGTATCCTCAGTCACGTCCCACGATGACGAAGGCGGACATCGTCCAGGCGGTCTACAGTCGACTCGGTGGCTTCTCCAAGAAGGAGTCGGCGGATCTCGTCGATCTCGTATTCGAGACGATGAAGGAAACCCTCGGCCGCGGCGAGAAGATCAAGATCTCGGGGTTCGGCAACTTCGTGCTCCGCGACAAGCGCCAGCGCCAAGGTCGCAACCCGCAGACGGGTGATCCGATCACGATCACGGAGCGCCGCGTCCTGAACTTCAAGGCGAGCCAGCTCCTGAAGCTTGCGTTGAACGACGAGCACGGCGGTTCTGGCGCGGACGGCGCGAACAACGCCGAAGGCGCGTAAGCCGTGTCCGAAGACGGCGAGCTACCGGTCAAGCTCTACTACCGGATCGGTGAGGTGTCCGATCTGGTCGGCGTCGAGCCGCACGTCCTCCGCTATTGGGAGACGGAGTTTCGCTCGATTCGCCCGCAGAAGTCGCGCAAGGGCCAGCGCATCTACTCGCGGCGCGACGTGGATCGCCTGCTCAAGGTCAAGGACCTGCTCTACACGCACGGCTTTACGATCGCCGGCGCCCGCCGCCGCTTGCGCGAGACGGGCGTCGAACCGCCGACGGCCGCCGAAGCGCGCCTGAGCGAACGGACGCGCGCAATGCTGGGCGATTTGAGGCGCGACGTGGAGAGCATGCTGGCCGAGCTCGACCTCATCGCTCCGCGTTGAGCGAGTTGCCGCCGCGCGCCGGCTTTGCCGTCGCGCCCCCCCCTCACGCGCTTCGCGCGTGCCCAGCGCCTCCTCGGATGCGTCTTGACTTACGGGACGCGGCGCTAGGTCGCGCAAAGTCCTATCGTCGCTTGACGCCAGCGCTGCGAACGGTCACTTCTCTCGCTTCGGAAGGAGACGACCATGGCGGAAGGCCTCAACCGCGTGATGCTGCTCGGAAACCTCGGAGCAGATCCCGAGCTCAGAATGACGAACGGGGGGCAAGCCGTGCTCAAGCTCCGCCTCGCCACGAGCGAGACGTACCTCGATCGTAACAAGGTCCGGCAGGAGCGGACGGAGTGGCACAGCGTGATCGTCTGGGGCAAGCGCGGCGAGGCGCTCGCCAAAATCCTCGCCAAGGGCTCACGCATCTTCGTCGAGGGCGGCATCCGCACCTCGAGCTACGACGACAAGGACGGCAATAAGCGCTACAAAACCGAGGTCGTCGCCAACAACATCATCCTGTCCGGAGGCGGCGGGGGTCGTGGCGGTCCGCGCGGCTCGGACGGCCCCGGTCCCGGGGATGAAGGTCCGTCGGGTGGCGGCGGCGGCGGCGGCAGTGCCGGCGGCGGTGGCGGTGGCGGCTTCAGCGACGCCGACTACGGCGGCGGTGGCGACGACGAAATTCCGTTCTGACGGACGGGCCCGCGGCGCTTTTGGCTCCGGACGGAGCCTCGGCGCCGCGGTTTCGCTCGCGCTCGCGCTGCTCGGCTGCAAGGCCCGGCCGGCGCCGGTCTCCCTGCGCCCCGAGCCTCCGCTTCCGGTCGCGCCCGCGGGCCTTGCGGTCACGCTGTCGGTGCCGAACCTCACGGCGCTGTACGCCGGAGTGCGCGCGCTCGGCGGTGCGCGGGCGAGTGCGCTGCCGCAAAGTCCCGAGCTCGCGCTCGCCGCCGTCTTCGGGTTGCCGGTGCAGGCGGCGAGCGCGCTGCTCCTCGAGCAGCCCGCCGCGGGCGCGTTCGTGCTCGGCGCCGAAGGCGCGCCGTCCTTCGTTTTAGCGTGCCGCGTACGGAGTGGCAGCGAGCTCGTGGTCGCGCTCGGCAAAGGTGGTGCGCCGGCGTGGCGCGCGACCAGTGACGCGGCGAGCGGCCTCACCACGCTGACCGCGAAGGACGGCTCCGCGTTCGGCGTCGTCGGCGACCGGCTCGTATTCGCCAGCGCGCCCGCTGCGCTCGACGGCGCCGGCGCGTATGTGGCACGCGTGCTCGCCGCGCGCCCGCCCGCCGAGAGCGCGCTTCGACTCGACGTCGTGGCGGCCGCGTTTCCCCGGCTTGCGAGCCTACTCGGCGCGCGCTGGCAGGCCGCGAGGGCGTCGCTCGCCTCGCTCGCAGCGAGCGCACGGGCCGAAGCAGGCCGACCTGCGGATTTCGCGGATCCACAAACCCTCCTCGCCTTCGGCGACGAGGCCGTTCGCGGGCTCGCGAGTCGCGTCGGCTCGAGTCGCGCTGCCACGCTCACGCTGATGCTTCCGCCCGCGCGCGCCGAGCTCGCCTTCGAGCTCGAACCCGTGCCGGGGAGCGTAGCGGACGCCGAGCTCCAAAAGAGCGCCACGGGCTCGCTCGAGCCCTTACTCGCGCTCCCCGGCGAGAGCGTGCTCGGCGTCCTCTCCCGCGCGTCGAGCCCGACCGGTACCGCTCGAGCCCCCGACGACCATTCATTCGAGGCCGCGCTGGCGCTCGCCGGGCGCGGGCTCGGTGAGACGACGGTGATCGGCCTCTTGCCCGACGAGTCGGCCGTCATGGAAAGTGACCTCGGGGACGCCGGTGCACTCGAGCAGTCGGAGAAAGGGCTCGTTGCCGGCGTCAACACGCCGGAGCTCCGCGCCGTGCTCGCGCCGTTCCTCGGCAAAGGCAGCGCGCGTGCGCGTACGGACCGCATGATTGGCTTCGACGCACCGGTGCACCACGTCGTTTTTCCCCCGGCGCGAGCCGGCGCGAACGCTCCCGAGCTCGCGTGGGGCGTGCGCGGACACGAGGTGCTCGCGGCTTTCGGCGCTCGCGGCGCTGCCGCGCTCGCGAGTCTCGTGAACCGCGAGCGCACATCGACGCTCGCGTCGGAGCCCGAGGTCGCCGCCGCTGCGGCGCGCCGCACCGCTGCCTCGTTCGCGGCATTGGCGAATCTCGGCGGCCTCGCGGGCGCCCCCGCTTACGTCCTCTTGGCCTGCGGCAAGCGCGGCGTGGCCGCGCGTTTCGAGCTCGAGCTCAACGGCGCGGCCGCGAGCTTTCTCACGAGGCTCTTACCGTGAGCGAGCGGGGTCTCCTCGTTACGGGTTTTCCGGGCTTTCGTGCGCGTGCCGTGCTCGCGCGTGCGCTCGAGCGCGACGCCGTGGCCCGGCCGCTCCTGCTCGTCCATCCGCGCCGGTCCGCCGAAGCGCGAGCGGTACTCGGCGAGCTCGCGGGCGGCGAACGGGCGCGCATCATCGAGGGCGATCCGGCCGCGATCGATTTCGGGCTCGGGCGGCGTGACTACTTCGAGCTCGCCGCGAGCGTCGGAGAGGTACAGCACGTCTATCAGGTGCTCGATCTCGCGGCTCCAGCCGCCGCGGCCGAGGTCGTGAACGTCGGAGGCGCGCGCGAGCTCGGTGAGTTCGCGCGCGTGGCGCGTGGGCTCACGCGGGTCGTCCACCACTCGAGCGTGTTCGTGAGCGGCGATCGGCACGGGATCGTCGGTGAAGGGGAGCTCGGTGCCGGTCAGACCTTTCGTTCGCCCGTCGCGCGCTCGCTCGCCCTGGCCGAGGCGATACTCGGCCGCCAAGCCGCGCTGCCCCTCACGATCGTGCGCGCGGGCCACGTCATCGGCGACTCGCGCACCGGCTTGGTCGATCGGCTCGACGGGCCGTACCCCTTGCTCGTCTTGCTCGCGAGCGCGCCACGCGGGACGTCGCTACCGTTACCGCTGCGTGCTGACGCGCCGCTTCACGTGGTGCCCGTGGACTATCTCGCCCGTGCGGCGCTCGCGCTCGCGAGCGCGCCGGCGGCGCTCGGCAAAACCGCGCACCTCGTGGACCCGCGGCCGCTCAGCGTCCGGCGCTTGCTCGAGCTCGCCGGCGCGTATTTCGGCGTGTCGATCGAGTCCGGCATCCGTCCGCGCGCCCTCGGCCGCGCGCTGCTCGGAAACCCCGGGCTCGCGCTGCTCGCGCAGAATCTGCGGAGCATGATCGAGCTCATCTCGGCGCCCGTGAGCTACGACGACCGCGTCGCGGTCGAGCTACTCGGCCCGGAGGGCATCGCCTGTCCAAGGCTCGAGTCGTACCTCGACGTGCTACTTTCACACGTGGCCGCCCGGGTCGCCGAAAAGCGGGTGAGTGAAGTGGCGCACAAGGAGCCTTGGGATGTTGCGGGTTGAACCGCAGTCGGGCGCACGGTCTCGAAAGGGAAGAGCGCTGAACTCCAACTACCGCTCGTTGTTCGTCGCGCTCGGGGCGCTGCTCGTGGCGGCTACCTACAGCCGTGAGGGCCGGCTCGAGCCTGCGAGGTCGGCCGGGCACGCCGCTCCCGCGCGTCCTCGACCCCCGCAGCCACCCGCACGGAGCGCGCAGCCACCGGCTCCGGCGAGCGCTTCGCCCCCCACGGCGGTGCCCGTCGCCACGTCGAGCGCCGCACCGGCAGCTTCCGGCGACGTTCTGTCGCTGCCGGCCTTCGAGCGTGCCCTCGCGCTGCTCGAGTCGAAGAAGCGCGGCGACCACGTCCGTATCGTCTGGCTCGGTGATTCGCACACCGCCGCCGATTTCCTGACCGGCGAAGTCCGGCGCAAGCTCGGCGAGCGCTTCGGCCCAGGGGGGCCCGGCTTCGTGCGGCTCGGCTTGAGCTCGTACCGGCACGAAGGCGTGAAGCTCGTGCACGAAGGGCGCTTCCGCATCGAGCCCGAACCGCCCTCACGCCGCAGCACCGAGGGTGACACGGCGCTCGGCTTCGAGGGCATGCGGGCGATCCCCGCCGATCCGCGCGCGCGCGTCGAGGCGCACATCGACGCGCGCGGCGTGCGCGGCATCGTTCACTACGAGCTCCTCTTCGAGCTGCCCGCGGGGGCGAGCTTCCGGGTGGCCGTCGGCAGCACCAAGCACCTCATCGACGCTCGCACGCACGTGACGAGCGTCCCGGGTTCACCCATCGTGCGGCTCGGGCTCGAAGGGCCCCCGAGCGATGCGCTCGAGCTCGGCGGTATGAGCGGTGCCCCGCGCTTTTACGGCATGTTCGCCGAGGGCAGCGAGCCGGGCGTCGTGCTCGATACGTCGGGCATCGACGGCGCCCGCGTCGCGACGGCGCTCGCCTGGAACGCCGACGTGTTCGCGGCCGAGCTCCGCGCGCGGCGGCCGGACCTCGTCGCGATCGCGTACGGGACGAACGAGGCGTTCGACAACCGACGCGCGGAGAGCATCGGGACGGATCTCACGGCGCTCGTCGAGCGCGTGCGGCGCGGCGCGCCCGGCGCGGATTGCTTGGTCGTAGGCCCCCCCGACGCGGCGGCGCCGGATTTCACGTCGCTGCCGCACGTCATCGAGATCGAGGCGGTCCTCGGACGAACGGCGGCTCGGCTCGGCTGTGCATTTTTCTCGCTGCGCGCCGCGATGGGCGGCGACGGCTCCTTCGAGCGCTGGCTGCGCACTTCGCCGCAGCTCTCCCGCGGTGATCGCATCCACTTCACGCCTGCCGGCTACGCGGCACTCGGCGACGCGGTCGCCGCCGCGCTCACTGGCGCCTACGACGCGCACAAGGGGAAATAGCAGCGAGCGCCCGCGCTCAGAGCCCGAGCTCGTAGCCGACCGTCGGCGCGAACGTCACGTCCGGAAGCATGGCGGTCAGGTTGAAGACGAGCGCCGAGTCGTTGGCGAGCGCGTAGACGAGCATGAGCGAGGGACCGAAGAAGAAGCCCGCTCCCCGGTGGTACGCGTTCAGCGTGCGCTCGAGCGCCGTGCTCGGATCGTGAAGGTAGTCGTTGAGGCGCGCGGTGTCGTTCGTCGAGATGCAGCTGTCGTCGCCGCTCACGCAATCCAAAAGCAGCACCTGACTCGATGCCGAGACCGGCGCGTGACCGAATGCGAGCCCGAGGTACGGCCTGAAATTGAGCTTGAACGGGTCCTTGCGCAGGCTGTAGTGGACGCGCGCCTCGATGTGAAGCGGGCTGAAATTCTTGGGCGCGCCGCGGAAAGCCCAGCCGATGCGCGCGCCGAGCGCGATGCGATCGAACATGTACTCGTAGGACAGGAGCGCGCGGACGTTCGCGACGTACATGCCGGGCTTGACGGCGCCCGCGTAGTTCACGTTCGGGGTGCCCGTGTATTCGTTGCCCCCGTCGAAGCAGTCGAAATGCTGCGAGTCCGAGCTCGTGGTGCCGCAGACGCCCTTGGCGGCGCTCATCAGGTAAAAATCGACGCCGCCGTGGATCCCGAGCCAGTGATGCTTGGGCGGGCCGAGGCGCTCCTTCAGCTCCTCTTTCGACGGCATGTGGCAGATGCCCTCGTCGCACTCGCCGCCCTCTGCGCAATCCTTGTCGTTGTCGCATTTGGCCGGCGTCTCGCAGCTGCCCTTCATGCACTCCATGCCGGTCTGACACTCTTCGGACGCCGCGCAGGACGCGCCCCAGCCCTTCTTCGTCTTCACGGCGTGGGTGCCGGGGCAGGCGGGCGTACCGCGCAGGTCAGTCGGACATTCGTTCTGCTCGTAGCAGCGCGTCGGCGCCGCCTGACCCGGAAGCGCGGGCGGTGGCGCGTTCGAATGCTCCATTAGGCGGATGGCGAGCGGGTTTTCGTGCCGTCCGACGCGCGCGATGACCTTGTTGTTGTCGTTGCGCGCGAACAGGTAGAACTTCAGCGTCCCGTGCTGCGCGGTCGCCGTGCATGGAATCGTCGCGGTGTAGCCCGTGTCGCTCTGCTCGAGCTCGATTTTTTCCCAGGTCTTGCTCGCGCCCTCCAGCCGGTACCGGAGCTCGACGCCGGCCGCGGGAAAATCCACCGTGCACGAGAACGGAATCGGCCGGCGTGTTTCGACCTCCTTCACGTCCGGCGTACAGTGCATGCCCCGAATTTCGGGTTCGGCGGGCGCTGGCGGCGGCGCGCCTTCGGGAATGAGTTGAATGTCGTCGTTCTGCGCCAGGGCCGGTGGGCCGAGGAGCAACAACATCCAACCGATCAAGCAGGAGATGAGGAGCTGATACAGCGACTTCGATAGAGCCATGGCCGCTTTGAAACCTGTCGTGGAACCGCGCGAGCGTTCAGCGGAACTCTGCGCCGCGTCAAGCCGGTGGTAACCGAAAAACTTCGGTGCAGGCACCCGAGCGCTCGTTGACTCCGTCGCGGACGGGGCGTTCTAGGACGCACGCCGTGAGCCGGGTACGTGCCGTCGCGGGACGTGGCGGTCGATGCGTCTTGCGGCCCTGTCGGGGGCGAACTACGTGCAGAGGCTCCGGTTCTATCCGGATTCATGGCCATGCTCCGGGGCACCTACACACTTCTAGCCGTCATTGCACTCGGGGGAACGTTCACGCAGGCTCGTGCGGCCGTTCATCCGGGCGTTTTTGCCGCGCCCAAATCCCAGGCGACTGCGCGAAAGAACATTGCCGTCGGCCGCATCGACGGGCCGCATTCGTCGAAAATTCGCCTGCAGCTGATGCAGGCGCTGCACAACTCGCCGAGCTTCACCGTCACGGATGCCGAGGATCTGAAGACCAGCGCGGGAAAGTCGGCTATCGCGAAAATGGCGACGTCGCTGTCCGTCGACGCGGTGGTGCTCGGCAAGATCTCGACGAGCATGAACCTCACCCTCAGCGTGTATCGGTCGGACGGGCGCCTGGTCGACCAGATCAAGGTGAAGGGTGGCTCGACGACGAAGCTGCAGAGCGCGATCGACGACGAATTCAGCTCGACGATCGCGCCCCCGCTCGCGCACGCGAGTGGAGCGAGGCTCAGCGGTCGAGCGAGCACGTCGTCGGGTGGTCCCGTCGAAGAGGAAGCGGAAGAGCCCGCGGCGAAGGAGGCACCCAAGGCGGAGCCCGCGACCGAGGAGAACCCCGAGGCCACTCCTGAAAAGCCCGAGCCGGAGGAGCCCGCCGCCGCAGCGAACGAAGAAGCGCCGGAGAGCGCCGCCGACTCAGCCGCGCCGGCCTCGCCGAAGCAAGGCCGCACTCCGTTCGAGCTCACCGCCGGGATGCGAGTCTATTCGCGGCACTGGGCGTACACGGATCTACGTGGCGTCCGCGATCCAACGTATCCGCGCACGCTCGGGCGCTATCGGCTCGGCGCGGCGCCCGCGCTCCTTGCGAACGGCGTGGTCTACCCGGGGGCTTTCTTCAGCGGCAATCCCGTCGCTTCCAATCTCGGATTGATGGGCGGCGCCGAGCTCGGCATCGCGACCTCGACCGACTACCAGCGCATCCGCCCCGACGGCTCGATGCTCGTGACCGAGCTCAAGACCCAGTATCAGGCTTGGGACATCGGACTGCGGGGTCGCATTCCGATCGGTCCAGCCGAGCTCGATCTCTTCGTGGAGTACGGCTCGCAGTCGTTCGTGCTGCGGGGCGACGAGGGCGGCAACGGGCTCGGCCCGGTCGTTCCGGACGTGCAGTACCGCTACGTACGGCCCGGCGGTGAGGCGCGCGTCCGCGTCGGCAAACTCTCGCTCGCGGGACACATCGCGCCGCGCTTCCTGCTCACCCTGCACAACGTCGACCTCGACTACGTGTGGTTCCCCGGCGCCAAAGGCCACGGCCTCGATTTTGGCCTCTCGGTCGGCTACGGCCTCACGTCGTTCCTCGACGTGCTCGGCGGCCTCGACTTCGTCGGCTACGGCTTCGATTTCAACGCCATGCCCGTCGATCCTACGCGCGCGCCGATCCTCGCGGGCGGCGCGACCGACTACTACGAGTCGCTCTTTCTCGCGCTCCGCGTCTCGCTCGGCGGTGGGCCGCCGAAGTAGCCTTAGTTGACGACGCCGCCCTCGCCGGCCGAGTCTCCGGTGCCGCCGCTGCCCGGTCCGGTGCCGCCGCTCGTGGTGCCGCCGCGACCCGCTCCGCCCGAGCCTCCGCGACCGGCATTGCCGCCCTTGCCTCCGGAGCCCGCGCCGCCCGCACCGGTGCCGCCCTTACCGCCGCTTCCGGCCTTACCACCGCTCGCGCTGCCGCCCGCACCGGTACCGCCCCTACCGCCGCTTCCGGCTTTACCGCCGCTCGCGCTACCGCCCGCGCCGGTGCCGCCCTTGCCGGCGCTCCCGGCCTTGCCCCCGCTGGCGGACCCGCCGGTGCCACTGCCGCTCGTGCCACCCACTGACGAACCGTCGCCCGCGGCGGCGTCGTTGCCGCCACTGCCGGAGTCGCCCGCCGTGCCTCGTTTGCCCGCGGCGCCGCCCGTCCCACTGCTCGAGCCGCCCGTGGCCGAGCCCGCCCGGCCACCCGCGTGGTTGCCGCCCACCCCGCCAGCGCCGACATTCGCGGCCCCGCCGTGATTTTCCGGCTGCGTGACGGGCAAACTGGAGCAGCCCCACGCGAGCTGCACGGCACAGGCAAGCACGGGCAGTGTCGAGCGATAACGGAAAGCGGCCAACAGGGTTCGGAGCGTACCGGCTCTCGCAGCGAACCGCAACGGCCCGCCGGTCGAGCTCGCGCCGCTCGCTCCGCCTCACGTCCGTTCAGGGCGCAGCGCCGGACGCGCTCGGTCGAAACGCCTGATATCCATGCATCAGCGCGCCGTAGATCCAATGGGCGAGCCGCTCCGCGCCGGCGCCCGACGGATGCGTGAGATCCGCCTGGGCCAGGCCCCGCTTCACCCAGATCGGCATCGAGCCTTTGCCGCCCATCGCGCGGTAGGTGTCGAAATAAGCGCAGCCGCACTCGAGGGCGACCGCGCGTTGCTCGGCGACGAGCGAGGGAATCACGCGCACGCTCACGATCTCGTCGCCCTGCTTGGCCGCGCGATCCATCGCACCGATGACGAGGCAGCTCGAGCTCGGCAGCGCTGCTTTGCCCTGCATGACGACGTCGCGCATCGTGCGGTGAAAGTCGGTCATCGAGTAGAGAAAGCCGTCGATGCTCTCGTTCGCGCCGAACTGATAGACGAGGAGATCGGGCGCGCGCGAGCGCAGCTGCTCGGCCCAGTGCGCGTCGTCCTCCTTGTCCAAAAAGCGGATGCGCGCGCCCTGTACGCCGAGCGCGTCGAGCACGACGCCCGGTCCGTCCCGCTCGAGCACGACGCCGAAGAGCCGGCTCGAGCCGCTCACGGTCGTGAGCTCGAGCGTGTGCGGCCCGTCCGGCACGTGAAGCTCGCGGTAGCGCGCGCGGAGCTCGGGCCCGTTCGTGTCGACGACGCCGGCGTCTTTGCCGTCGACGCGTAGCGCGAAGCTGCCGCCGTGCGGCGCTTCGGCGTAGTCGATGACGAAGCGCGAGACCTTGCGGCCGAAGTCGCCGTTCGTCGCCGTGCCGAAGCGCGCGAGCACGTTCTTGTCGGCGCGGAAGCTCACGCCGCCGAGGCCGTAAAAGCCGTCCTCCGCGTAGGGACCGACGATGCGGCTCACCTGCCAGCCTGCCGTCGCGTAGCGCTCCACGTCCCAATGCAGGTACGACGGCCAGGCGTTGGCGATCAGGACGAAGCCGTGGCCGGCGTCGCCGAAGCGTCGCTGGAGCTCGCGCCGGAGCTCGCCGGAGACGAAGTCGCTCACGATGATGGAGTCCCCGAAGTGGGCGATGCGCGCGACGGCCGCCGGCTGCTTCGCATCTACCGCCGCGAGCTTCGCGTAGAGCGCGTCGAGGGCGTGGCCGGAAGGATCGTCGAGCGCTACGGGGGGCGCGTTCTTCCCGCTCTCGGGCACACCGTCGTCGACCGTGGCGATGGGGCCCCGCACGTGGGTCACCGTCGAGGCGGGCGCGCCTCGATCGTGAGTTTCCGCCACCAGGGTCGCGGCACCGATGCTCGCCGTGGGGGCCGCTTCGGCCGGTGCAGCCGCCGTGACCGCCGGGCGGGCGCGGAACAGCCGAAAACGGGCGAGTCCCGGCAGGAGCTCGACCGCGAGCGCCAGCGCGAGCAGCGTGCCGAGCGCTGCGGCGGGGCGCGAGAGCAGCACTTCACGTGCTGTCGACGGCGGCCGCTCGGGCGTCGTCACTCGAAGGGATTGTCGCGCACGAGCGTGTTCGAAGCCTTGTCCTTCTTCGAGACGGGCGGCGAGCTCGGCCTGGCCGTGGCGGCGACGGGTCTCGACGAGGTCGGCTTCGGCGCCGGCTCTTTACGTGCCGGCGCTTCGGTCGCGACGGCGATGGGGCTGCTCGCGGTGTGCTGCGCGGTCGGAACGGGCGCGGTGACGCTCGGCGCGGGGGCCGCCGGCTTCGCGCTGTCGCTCGGAAGATCGGCCACGTTGACGGCGGGGCGCTGCAGCGCGTCGAACTCGTCGGCCGCGCGCTTGCGGCGCGCTTGATCGACGCTCGTCGCGCGCGCGATGCGATCGAGCAGGGCTCGCTTCTCGGTCACGTCTTGCGTCGCCTGCGCCTTGTCGAACAGGGCATCGGCCCACGCGTCCTGAATCGCCTTGAAATCCGCCGATTCACGCAGGTTGCTGCCCTCGGGGATGACGCTCGCCTTCTGCATCGCGCCTTCGGTGTCCCCGCGCGCGAGCAGGGAGTGCGCGTCCTTCAGCGCCTGCGCGAGCTTGTCGCCGCCCGTGCTCTGCGCGATCGGCGCGGGCGGGGGCTCCGGGTTGCGAAGGGCGAGCGCGATGACGACGCCGACGGCGATCACCGTCGCGGCGATGGCGATCTTGGCGCCGTTCGACATCGCGCGCGGCGGCGAGCTCAGGAATTGACGCGTCGTCTCTTCTGCGCCCGCGATGAAGATCTCACCCGCGGGCAAGAACTTCAGGAGCACGTCGCCGAGCTCGAGCACGTCGCGCCCGTCGAGCAGCGTGCTCGGAAGCTCCGCACCGTTGACGCGCACGCCGTTCGCGCTTCCGAGATCGACGAACTCGTAGCGGCCTTCACCCACACGCCGGATCTCGGCGTGCACGCGGCTCACCGACGGGTGGTTGATCGAGATGTCGCACTCTTCGCCGCGGCCGAGCACCATGCGCTCGCTCGACAGCACGAATTCCTGCCCCGCACCCGGGCCCGCCATCAAGACGAGCCTGTCGGCTTGCGTGTTCATGCCGGGGCGGCCGGGTAACGTGAGCACACCGTCGTTACGGGTGGAGCTCACCTCCTCGTCCTCGATCGTCAGGCGATAGTCACCGAGCTGGATCAGATCGCCGTGCTGGAGCGGCTGCGGCTCGCCGACGCGCGCGCCGTTCACGTAGCAGCCGTTGTAGCTGCCGAGGTCCTGCAGTCGCCAATCGGTCGATTGCTTCAGCAAGCGCGCGTGGTGACGCGAGATGTTGCGCTCGGTCAGGCGGACGGCGTTCCCCTCGTCGCGACCAATCGTGTATTCGTCGCGGACGAAGTGAACGACGACTGGTTTACTGCCCTGGTCGTCCTGGATCGTCAGCTTCCACATCGGAGGGCGTCTGGGCGGCGTTCTCGGGCAAAGTCCGATCGGCCGCTCTCAGTCTTTCACCTTTGATCGCCGGAAACCAGCCCCCGCTTCGGAGCCGTGCCGGCCCGGTTTTCGAGCGGCCGCCAAGCGAAGAGGGCATCGTGAATGCCTGGCCGGAGGGCCCGGATCTTGACGTTCTCGCGGGTAGGGCAGACGCGATTGGAGAGGAGCACGCTCACGCGGCCCGCGCGCGGGTCGCACCAGAGGCTCGTGCCCGTGAAGCCGAGATGGCCGAACGTTTCGTCGCTCGCGTGATGGCCGGCTGCCGGCGCGGGCCCGGATTTTCCGTCGAAGCCCGCCCGCAGGCTGCCGCCCGGACGCGGTGAAACGAGCGGCGCGAGCTCGGCCGCCGCAAGCCAGCCTCGAGCGCGCCCGAGTACGGCGTCGAGCAGCGCCATCCCGAAGCGCGCGACGCTCTCGGCCGTCCCGAAGAGCCCGGCTTGCCCCGAAAGGCCGAAACCGGAGAGCGCCCATGCGTTCTCGTCGTGCACCGCGCCCCGCACGCTGCCGCCGCGAAATGCGACGAGCTCGGTGGGTGCGACGCGCGCGAGGAACGCGGCGTCGCGCGCAAACCACGCGCGAGCGGCGCGCACCTCGAGTGCGAGAGGCACACACACTTCGCGCTCGACGAGGGCCGCGAGGTCGAGCGCCGTCACCCGCTCGAGCGCCGCGCCCGCGAGCACGTAGCCGAGGTCGCTGTAGAGCGGCGGAAAACCCCCGGGCGGCGGCCTGCCGGCGGCTTCCGGACGGCGTGCCGCGGCGGCTTCGCGGAGCGCTGCGGCACGCTCGAACGCGACGCCCCGGAGCAGCGGGGCAAAGAGCGTGCGATGAGCTTCGAGCCCCGCGCGATGGGCGAGAAAGAGCACGAGCGGCACGTCGGCGCTGGGCGTCCCGCCGGCTTCGGGCAAGAGCTCGCCGAGTGGACTTTCCAGCGACAGCACCCCGCGCGCGGCGAGACGTCCGGCGGTCGCGGCGACGAACGGCTTGGTTACGGAAGCCAGGTCGAAGATCGGTGCGACGCCGAGCGCGCCGGCCTTGCCGGCATTTCCGCTGCCCAGGCGCCACACGCCGTCTTCGAGCAAGGCGGCCGCAACGCTGGCGGCAGGCGCGGCGCGTTCGAGGACGACGCGCTCGGCGATGCGGGCAAGCTCGGGGTCGTCCACTTTAGCCTCGCGTCTTTTGACCGTAGAACGCGGAGGCCGCTATCCTCGTTAGCCTAAGCTCGACTAGGTCTCGTCTCGGAAGAAGCCTCGGCATGACAGAGTTTACCTGGGAAGCCCGCGGCCGGACCGGCGAGGTCAGGCGCGGGACGATGGAGGCGGACAACGAAGAGGTTGTCAATCAACGCCTCCGCCAGCAACAGCTCGCGCCGGTGCGCGTCACGAAAAAGCGCCGCTGGGCGGAGTTCTCGTTCGGCTCGGGCGTCGGCACGCGCGATCTCGTCACGTTCACGCGCCTCTTCGCCACGATGATCGACGCGGGGTTACCCCTGGTCCAGTGCCTCGACATTCTGAGCGGCCAGCAGCCGAACAAGCGCTTCGGCGCCGTGCTCAAGGACGTGCAGAACGCCGTGGAGGGCGGCTCGTCCTTCAGCGAGGGCCTCAAGCGCCACCCGAAGGTGTTCGACGAGCTCTTCACGAATCTCGTCGCCGCCGGTGAAACGGGCGGCATCCTCGACAGCATCATGACCCGTCTCTCGATCTATCTCGAGAAGCGGCAGAAGCTCGTGCGGCAGGTGCGCGGCGCGATGGTCTACCCGAGCATCGTGATCGTCATCGCCGGCGGCGTGATGACGGTGCTGCTCACGTTCGTCATCCCGGCCTTCGAAAACATGTTCAAGGATTTCGGCAGTGGCCCGGATGCGTTGCCCGCGCTCACGCGCGGCGTCATCGCCGTCTCGCGCGGCTTCGTCTCCGCGCTGCCGCTCCTCATCGTTGCGGCGCTGGGCATCGGCTTCGGGCTCGCGTGGACGTACAAACAGCCGAAGGGCAAGCGCTTCTACCATCAAGCGTTCTTGACTCTACCGGTGATGGGCCCGGTCCTGCGCAAGATCGCCGTCGCCCGGTTCACGCGCACGCTCGGGACGCTGCTCCAATCCGGCGTGCCCATCCTCGACGCGCTCGAGATCTGCGCGCGCACGGCCGGCAACGTCGTGGTCGAAGAAGGCGTGATGCTCGTGCGGCAAGCGATCAGCGAGGGCAAGAACATGGCCGAGCCGCTCGCCGCCACCAACATCTTCCCGGACATGGTCGTGCAGATGATCGCCGTCGGCGAGCAGACCGGTGCGCTCGATCAGATGCTGAACAAGGTCGCCGACTTCTACGAAGAGGAGACGGACATCGCGGTCGCCGCGATGACGAGCGCCATCGAGCCGATCCTGATGGTGGGCGTCGGCGGGATGGTCGGCGTCGTGCTGATTGCGATGTACCTGCCGATCTTCTCGCTCGCCGGCAACATCAAGTCGGAGTGAGCCAGGAGGCTCCGACTCGGCCGCCGAGGATTCGCATGAGGATCTCGCTCGGCGCTCCGGAGCTCGTCGCCTCGCCCGCGCTGTCGCGTCGGCTCGAGCTGCTCACGGGCCTCCGGCTGGTGTTTCTCACGCTGTGCCTCGCGCTCGTCGGGCTCCTCTACCTGCGCGGCGTCTCGCTCGGCTCGACCACGCTTCGCGTCGGCCTCGGCCTGCTCGTCGTTTCGTTCGCGCTCGCCGGCGGCTACGCCGTGCTCTTGCGCGTCGGGCGCGGTCTCGCGCTCGTCGCCGACGCGCAGATTGTCTTCGACCAGCTCACCTGGACGGTCGTCGCGTACCTCACGGGCGGCGCGTCGAGCGGCGCGGCGTCGCTTTACGGCTTGAGCTGTCTCGTGGGTGCGGCGCTGTCCGGCTCGCGCGGCGCCGCGCTCGCGGCCGGCAGCGGGGTCGTGAGCTACGCCTCGCTCGTGCTTTTGCTCGGCAGCGGCTGGCTCGCGCCGCCCGCGGATCAGCCGGCGTCCGTTTATCAGCTGTCCGCCGAGGAAATCCGCTTTTACCTGGCCGTGAACGCGCTCGTGATGCTGGTCGTCGCGCTGCTCGCGGGCCTACTCGCGGAACGGCTGCGCTGGACCGGCGGCGAGCTTCGCATGGCGAACGAACGCGTCGAGCGCGCCGAGCGCATGGCCGCGCTCGGACGGCTCGCAGCCGGTCTCGCCCACGAGATCAGAAACCCGCTCGGGTCGATCGCGGGCTCCATCGCGCTCTTGAGCTCCGCCCGGGGTCTCTCGAGCGACGACCAAAAGCTCTGTGAAATCATCGCCCGCGAAGCAGACCGCCTGAACGATCTCGTGACCGACATGATGGACCTCTCGCGACCGCGCCGGCCCGAGCCCGCCCCCGTGGACATCGCGCTCATCGCCCAGGACGTGGTCGAGCTCGCCACGCGCTCGGGCCGCGCCGTTTCGGACGTGCAAGTCGTGTACGAAGGTCCGACCTCGCTCGTCGTTCAAGCGGACGGCGCGCAGCTCCGGCAGCTCGTCTGGAACCTCGTCCGCAACGGAGTGCAAGCGAGTCGGCCCGGCGGGCTCGTGCGCGTCGTGCTCGCGCTCGCGCCCGAGGGAGCGTCGCTCGCGGTCGTCGATCGCGGCATCGGCATCGACGAAGAGGCTCGCTCCCGCCTGTTCGACGCCTTCTTCACCACGCGCTCTCACGGGACGGGCGTCGGCCTCGCCGTCGTCAAAAGCATCGCCGACGAGCACGGCTTCGCGATCGACGTGGAGAGCGGGGCGGGGCAGGGCGCGACCTTCCGCGTCAGCCTCGGCCGCCCCCTGAGCCTGCGGAGCTCGGAAAGCGCGCCGCGGAGCGAAGCGCAAAGGTGAGTCGTTCTTCGAAGAATGCTCGACTCACGCCGGGTTCGATAAGGGCTCACGGAAGGGCGTTCGAGCTGCGCGCATGGCGAACTTGCCTCTTCGTGTCGCGGGCCTGGTACGATCCGGCCCGTTGACCCAGGCGCGTCCCTCGTCGCCCCCCGCGCCCGTCGTGCCCGTGCGCGCGAAGCCCGCCGACCCCGGCGAGCGCCGCGTGCTCGCGGACGACGGCCGCGTTCCGCTCCGCCTGACGGTGACGCGCGGCGTGCTCGGGCTCGAGCTGTACGAGCCGGTCGAGCTCGGGCCGCTCGGTGTGTCCGAGCTTGCGGTCGTCCTGCCGAACCTGAAGTTCCCGGTCGACCTGTCGGGAGGCGTCGCGCGCTTTCGTCATCGGCGTGGCGACCTCGAGCGTCTCACGTTCACGCTGCCGTTTATCGCGCTCACGCGGCACGCCGCTCCGCGCCTCAAATCCGTGCTCAAGGAGCTCAATCGCACCTTGGTTTGGGGGCGGAGCGCCGGGCTCGGCGCCGGCCTCGCGGGCGGCATGGCCGCGCTCGCGTTCGACATTCTGTGGGTACCGACGCACGGTGACGCCCGCTTCGTGATCGCGCGGGCACGCGGCGTCGGGCTCGCCGGGCCCGCGCTCGGCTACGCGTTGCGCGCCGTGGACGCCGTGCTCGACGGCGTGGGCGCGCGCAAAGGGCGCCTGATCACGATTCCCGCGGCGGGCGCGGCCGTGGGCAAAGTGCTGCTTCCCGCCGTCGGGGCGCGCGCGCCGGGTGCCGAACGCGTGCGTTTCGGCGACTTGGTGCTTGCCGACGACCACGTGAGCGTGGAGCTCGACGCGGAGCTGCCGCCGCCCGCGCTCGGCGTGGACGCGGTGCGTGAGCTCGAGCTCGCGTTGCTCGTCGCCGACGCGGACGAGCGGCTCGCGGTAGGCGACGTCGACGCCGCGCGCGAAGGGTACGTGGCCGCGCTCGAGCGCGGGCCGCGCCACCCCGAGATCGTGCGCCTGATCGCCGAGATCGACGCCGCCGTCGGCGGCCGCGGCGAGGCGGCCCTCGGGCTACTCGTCGAGAGCTTGCCCGCGCATCGGGCCGGCCTCGTGGGCGCGGAGCTGCTCGCCGCGCTCGGTGATCTCGCGGGCGCGCGCGAAGCGATGCGCGAGGCGCTCCGGGACGAGCCGTTCGCTCCGCTCGCCGCGCTCGCCTGGTGCAAGCTCGCCGCTCTCGAGACGAACGCCGCCGATCGGCGCGCCGCGCTCGACGCGGCCGTCGCGCGCGCGCCGGGGCTTCCGGAGGCGCGCTGGGCACGTTTCGATGCGCGCCTCGGCGGAGGCGACGTCGCCGGAGCGCTCGCCGACGCCGAGCATCTGGAAGCCACGTACTCCGGCGCGCGCGCGCGTCACGCGGCGTGTATCCGAGCGGCGCGCGCCTTGCTCGCGCACGGCTACGTCACGGACGCCGGGCGAGAATTCGAGCGCGCCCTGCGCTACCTGCCCGACGACGCCGCAGCCACCGCGGGACTCGCCCGCGCGTTGCTCGAAGCGGGACGCAAGGAGCGCGCGGCCGCGTTGCTCGAGCGCGCGATCCAACTCGGCGAACGGCGCGGCAAGCCCGACGCGGAGGCGCTCGTCGATCTCGCGAAGATGCTTGCCGACGAGATGCACGATTTCCCGCAAGCGATCGCTCGCGTCCGCGAGGTGTCGGCGTCGTCGGAGCGGCTGATCGAGGCTCGGCGGCTCGAAGGCCTCTGGCGGAGCCGGCTCGGCGACATCGCGGGAGCTTCGCTCGCCTACGGCCGCATGCGCGAAGCCGTCGAGCTCGGCGCGCGCACGGACGCACGCACCGCCGAATGGCTGGTCGAAGCGGGGCTGTTCGAACGCGAGGCACGGCTCGAGCTCGCGTCCGCCGAGCGGCACCTCGGCGTCGCGCTCCGCCTTTCGCCGCACGATCCGCTGGTGGCGGCGCGCTACCGCGAGGTCGCCGCCGAGCTCGCGGACTCCCTCCGTCGCGAGCGCGAAGCCCGGCGCGGCTAGCGCGAGCAGCGGCTCTTCCCTGAGTCGGGGGTCGCTCTCACGCGAGCAGCAACCAAGCGGTCCGGTCGAGCTCCGGACGCATGGCGCTGGCAGCATTCGACGCCCCGTCGCGTGAAGGCGAACCTACTGCCACCGCTCAGCGTGTCGTGCCGACGAACGCCGCGTGCCATGCGCGCTCGGCGTCCGGGACGGCCCCTTCGGGCAGGAACGCGCTCACGCGCAGCGGCGAGCTCGTGAACCAGCTCGGCGCTTCGGGGAGCGCGCGTCGGGCGGCCGCGATCGTCGCGGGCTCGTTGCCGACACCGACGCCCACGAGACTCACCTGACCCATGCCCGCTTCGAGCGAGAAGGGTCCCGTGCGCCGCGCGAGCTCGCAGAAGTGGCGCAAATCCGGCGCGTTCAGGAGCGAAATCGAGGCGGTCAGCCCCGCGCCGTCGAGCGTCACGTCACGGAGCGGCACGTTCGCGTCCGCCGCGGCCGCGAGCAGCGCCGTCGTGTCTCCGCTCGAGCGAAGCAGCGCGAGCTTGCGATCTCCGACGACGGCGCGCGCGCCCGCCTGGGCCGCGGCGAGCACGCGCGTCTCGAGCCCGCTCGCTCCGTCCGCGAAGTCCGCGCTGCGCCGGGCCGCGATCACGACGCCGCTCTTCTTCGCCCACTCGACCGCGCGCGCGTTCAGCACCTTGGCGCCGGCTTCCGCCATCTCTTGCATCGTGTCGCAGTCGAGCTCCGGCAAGTGCGCGGCGTCCGGAACGCTGCGAGGATCGGCCGTGTAGACACCGTCCACGTCGCTGTAGATTTCGCAGCGCTCGGCGCCGAGCGCCGCCGCGAGCGCCACCGCGGTCGTGTCGGAGCCGCCGCGGCCGAGCGTCGTGATTTCGCGGCGATAGCTCATGCCCTGGTAGCCAGCGACGATCACGATGCGCCCGCGAGCGAGCTCGTCTTCGACGCGAAAGGGTCGCACCTCGATGATCTTGGCGTCGAAATGGCGATCGTTCGTGATGATGCCGGACTGCGAGCCCGTGAGGCTCACCGCGTCGCCGCCGCGCGCGCGGATCGCGATGGAGAGCAGCGCCATGCTCACGCGCTCCCCGGTGCTCACCAGCATGTCGAGCTCGCGGCGTGGCGGCTCGGGCGGCGCCTCGGAGCCCGGCAGCCGCGCGGCGTCGCGTCCGAGCGCGAGCAGGCCGTCCGTCGTTTTGCCCATCGCACTCACGACGACGACGACGTCATGACCCGCGCGGCGCGTTCGGACGACGAGCTCGGCGACGCGGCCGAGCCGTTCGAGGTCCGCGAGCGACGAACCACCGAACTTCTGAACGACGATCGTCACCTGCTCGCGAACGCTACGCGCGCTCGGGTTTCCAGGCCAAGTTGTGGGCGGCGGCCGGAGCGCAGGGCGGGGCGGCTAGTGGTGGGGCTCGCTCGGCGGCTCGAACGCCAAAAAGCCCGGCTCGCCGACGGCGAAGAGGCGCGTTCCGTCCCAGCCGAGCCGCTCGATGCGCCCGCTCGCACCGGCCTCCTCGTCATCGCCCGAGCCCGCGACCTGGGCGATGACCTGCGCGTCGCCGCGTTCCGCATCGACCATCACGACGCGGGTCAGATCCGCCGCTTCCGAATAAAGCGCGAGCCAGACACACGCACGCCGGTCGTGGACGCCGACCGCACAAGCCGTGGCGGTGGCGCAACCGGGGACCTCGTGGAAACGTGCGCCGCCGTCCGTCGAGACGACGAGGCCGCGCTCCGTGTCGGCGATCGCGATGGTGCGCGCAGCGGCGGCGAGAAGCGGCGCCTCACCGAGCGCGACGCCGGCGGCGGCGCCGTCGAGCTTGCGTCGTTCGAAACGCCGCCCGCCGTCGGTCGACAAAGCGAGCTCGCGCCCCCCGTCCACGAGCGCGGCAACGGGTAGGGGCGAGGTCGCGAGCACGGTCGCGAAAAGTCGGGGCTCGAGCGGGAAGAAATTGAGCCCCGCGTCGTCGCTGCGCTCGAGCGGTCCCTGCTCCGAGCGGCGGAGGAGCGCGAGCGGCTCGTTCGCGCCGAGTGCGCAGAGGTCGACGCCGGCCGCGTCTCGCGCGCGCTCGTTCGCGCGACCAAGGTCGCCCACCCGTTCGGAGTCGCTCGCGAGCCGTGCGCGGCGCAGCACGCGTCCGGTCGCGGTGACTGCGACGATGCTGTCCTCGCCTTCGCCGACGAGCGCGAGCGCGCCGACGCGCGTCCCGTCGAGCGAGAGCCGCACCGGCGCCGACCGCCCCTGGTCGAGCCAGAGCAGGTCGGTGCTGCCCGCCACGACCGCTCCACGACCGATCGCGAGGGCCGAGCAGCGTTCGCGATCCGGCGCGAGCTTCCTCACGCGCCAGGTTTCCACCGCATTCGGCCAGGCGAGCTCGCTGCCGCCGAGTAGTCCGCCGAAGCGGCCCGCGTCGCCCTCCGAGCCTTCCTCGTCCGCATCGAGGCCCGGCAGATCGAGCTCGACGATGAAGGGCCGAGGGTCGTCGAAACCGTCCGGCTCCTCGCCCTCGGGGGGCAACATGTCGTCGGGCTCGGTTTGGCCGGTGGGGCGCTCCGGCGCGAAGCCGGCGTCGTCGCCCGCGCCTTCGTCCTCGTCGGCTTCCGGCAGCACGGAGTCGTTGCCGAACCGCAGATCGGGCGCCGTCAAATCGTCGAAGGTCACGTCGTCGAGCGGAGGATCGAGGTCGAACTCGTCGGGCGTGCCGAGCGCCGGCGCGTCGCCGTCGGAGTCGTCGAGCGTCTCCTCTCCGAGTCCGGGCAAGAGCTCGCCGAAGTCGTCGTCGTTCTCTTCCTCCCGCTCGTTCTCGGCGAGGGGCTCGGACGGGGGCTCGGGCACGCGGACGGCGTGGCGCATGGGCCCCGTTACCTTCCAATGGTGGAGGTCGCTGTCAAGTCTCGGCGTGTGCGACGTCCGCGCCTGCCCTGCGGCGATTTTCCACTTCGCACGCTTGGGGGTATCGTGTGGACACGGTCACACGTGTCCAACGATGCCACGAAGATTCCAAGCGGCGCTGACGAGCTCGTAGAACGCCGCGTGCGTGTGGCTGCTCGCGACGTGGTCCTCATCAAGGGAATTTGCGAAGCGAGTGAAGGCTTGTGCGCCATGTTCGCGGAACATGGGGGTGATCTCGTCTTGTCGGCGTCGCGCTCGCGCGAGAAGGACCTCGACGAGCTGGTCCAGGATCTCCGCACGGACTTCGCGGCCGAGCTCGATCAGTGACTTACGAGCGCCCAAAAACGCAAACGTGGCGCGCGCGCTCTAAGTAATGGATCCCGAACGCGGGCCGTTCCCCCCAAGTGCAACACCACGCACCGTGGAAACCCGCGCCTCTGGAAACCGCCAAGCACGGACGCAACGCGACCAAGCGATCCCAAAAACCGCAACCAGCGAAAATTAGAGCGACTGCGTCGCTCGTGCAGGGCAAGGCGAGCGACGCTCGTGTGTCGCTCGGCGGTGCGCGTCTGTCGCGTGTCTCGGGAAAGCCGGGCGTTGCATGTCGCGCTGCGATGACTTAGTTTCGCCCGTCCATGTCGGAGCTGACCTCGAACGTCGACCTGACGCCCGCTGCCGAACGCACGCCGCTGCCGGGGCTGCCGGTGTCGGATGAACGTCACGTCGGTGCGTGGCGCGAGTTTCTCGGGGCCCTGGCCACCGACGCAGAAGCCGCGCTCGCGACGGCGATCGCCTATCGCGAGCTCACGCCAGCCAGTCGTGACCACTGGCTCACCGCGCTCGAGCAGGACGCAAAGCGGCTCGCCGTGCCCAAAATTGCGCTGTATGCGCCCCTTCTTGCCGTCGAGTCGGATGCGACGCGCCGCGAGCGGATCAGCGCCGCGATGGGGCCGATCGACATGGACGCGACGCCGAGCTTCGGTGCGCATGCTCTCTCGGGCGTGACGCCGAACGGCACGCGCGTGGCGGTGCTCGTCACGCCGCTCTACCTGAACTTCGCGCAGGTGCTCGCTTGCGGCTATCGCTTGAACAGCGGGTTTAGCTGGGTGCGGCACGATCCGATCGTGCTCCACTCGAGCGCGCCGAACGCGGGTGACCGGCTCGAGGGCGCGCTGCTCGAGAACACGCCGATGAAGGCGCTCATCGACGACCTCGCGCTCACGGTACTCGCGCACCGGCGCGCCGGCGGCGAGTTGCCGGAGGCGCTGCGCATGTTCGCGGATCTGTTCGGTCCCGTCGTCGGCGGGTCCTCACCTCCGCCGGCGCCGTGAGCTGGCGAGTCACGGCGACGTGCGCTCTCGCGTGCAGCCTCGGTTGCTCGAGCGCGCCGCCAGCCGGGGTACCGTCCGCGTCGTCGCGCGGCGTGCCCGTCGAATTCGCCTATGGCACGCCGAGCGGCGAAACGCTCTCGAGCGCCGGCACGCGCGGGCGCGCGACCGCGATTCTGTTCGTGACCACCTTCGATCTGCCGTCGCAGGTCATGGCCAAGCGCCTCGACGCGGTCGTGCGCGAACACAGACCGCGCGCCAACGCCGGCGCGGTCGCACTCGAAGCCCCGAACGATGCGCCGCTCGTCGAGGTGTTCAAGTCGTCGCTCGACTTGAGCTACCCGGTTGCACTCGCGAACACGACGGGCTTCGACGCGCCGAGCCCGTTCGGCCGCATCGATCAGGTGCCCGTGCTCGTCGTGCTCGATCGGCGTGGCCGTGAAGTCGCCCGCGCGCAAGGTGTCGTCTCGGAGCGCGCGCTCGACGACGCGCTCACTCGCGCCGCGCGCTGACGCGAGCCGCGTGCCGCCGCTCCGCGCACGGTCTCGCCGATTTTAGGCGGGGATCGCTGCAAACTGTCGCGCACCTGGGGCGCTTCGCACACTCACGCTCTCACCTTCTCTCACACAATCGTTCTCGCAACTCGACGCTCGGAGTATGCGCCGCTAAACTCGCTCCTTGATGCAAGAGCTGAGAGCAGCGTGGCTCGGTGCGATCGCGTGCGTCGCCATGGGCTGCTCTGGCCAGCCGAGCGACGTGCACGGAAAGCCGCTCAGCGAGAGCAACTCGCAAGCGACCGGCGGTAGCTCCGGCAGCTCCGGCACGGGCGGTGGCGGGACCGCGACGGGCGGTTCGGGCGGTTCTTCCGGCATGGCGAGCGGCGGTACGCTCGGCAGCGTCGGCGGCAGTGCGGGCAGGTTTGGCTCGGGAGGCAAGGGCGGCAAGGGCGGGGTTGCGGGCAGCGCCGCTGGCGGGAGCGCGGGGACGGCCGGTAACGCGGGAGGTTCGGGCAGCGCGGGCTCGGCAACGTCCGGCGGCGCTCCCATGGTCGGCGGTTGCGCCATGTTCCCGCCGGACGACGCCTGGAACACCGACGTGTCCGGCGCCGACGTCGACGCGGGCTGGACGACGAAGCTTCAAAACATGGTCGGCAACGTCAAGCTCCACCCGGACTACGGCGGCGACGCGAGCGCGCTCTACGGCATCCCCGTCGGCGTCGTGCCCGCGACGCAGCCGGCGTTGCCCGTCGTGTTCGACTGGTATCCGGACGAGAGCGACGCCGGGCCGTATCCGTTTCCCGATCCCGTCACGGCGTTGATCGAAGGCGGCGACGCGATGAATTGCGACGGTGACTGCCACTTGCTCGTCGTGCAGCAGGGCACCTGCCAGCTTTACGAAGGTTATGCCTGCCACTTCGACCTCGGCTGGCACTGCGGCAACGGCGCGCACTGGGACCTCACGAAGAACAGCTACGGGCAGCGTCCGAAGGGCTGGACCAGCGCGGACGCCGCCGGGCTCGCGATCGCGCCGGGCATCGTCCGGTACGACGAGGTGCGCGCGGGCGCGGTCAATCACGCCATCCGCTTCACCACGAAGTGCACGCGCGCCGATTTCGTGAAGCCGGCGACACACGACGCCGTCCCGGGCGGCTGTGACGAAAACGATCCCGACTCGCCCCCCATGGGCCTCCGGGTCCGCCTGAAGGCGAGCTACGACATCTCCTCATTGTCGGCGAGCGCGCAGGTCGTGCTCACGGCAATGAAACATTACGGCATGATCCTCGCGGACAACGGCTCGAACTTCTACTTCCAGGGTGAAGCGAACCTCGGCTGGACCGACGACGACATCGAGCCCTTGAAGAACGTTCCGGCGTCGGCGTTCGAGGCCGTCGCGGTCCCCCCGCTCGAGAACTGAGGGCGCTCAATTCGCTGCCGGCACGAGGTCGTCGTTCGGCCCGGCCGTGGCGCGCCGTCCGGTCACGATGACCTCCTCGGCGCCGTCAGCGCCGAGCTGGCGCACCAGGCGATAGGTCGTGTTGCCGGCCGCGCGCGCCACCTCGGGCGCGGCGATGAGCAGCTGGAGCTCGAGGTTTTGACACAGGTCGAAGAGCACCCCGAGGTTATCCTGCGAGAGCCGATTCGCCTCGTCGAGGAAGAGGAAACGCAGCGTGCCTTCGGTGCGCCGATTGCGGAAGAGATTGGCGTCGCGTTCCCACTCGGTGAGCACCACCATCATGAGCGCGGCCCCCACGCCGATGGCCTCGCCGGTCGAGAGGCGCGTGGGACTCACCGGTTCGAAGCCGGGTTTGGCCTTGCGTTCGACCTGGACCGCGAGCTCGAGGTACTCGCGGTAATCGAGCAAGCGCTGGCCGCCGCTCCTTCCCCCGCCGTAGCGACGAAAGATTTCGTCGAGCGCTTCTTCGACGGGCAGAGACGTTTGGAACAAGAGCTCCTGCGCTTGCCCTTCGCGGAGCGCGCGCAGGATTTGGTCCATGCGCTCGACGCGGCGCATTTCGACCGCAATCCTCGCGATGCTCCCGAAGCTGATGCCGTCCAGGTGTTGGTTCAGCCGGCGGACCTGGCCGGCGGCGCGGCGCAGCTTGACCTCGATGCCGCGCGCCACGTCTTCCGACGCACCACGCAAGTCGAGCTCTTGGCGGCCGAGCCGCTCTTCGAGCAGCGCCAGGTGGTCGCGCAGCCGTTCGAGGGCCCGTCGCGGATCGGCGACCTCGGACACTTGCGAAGGCAAACGACGCGCGAGCCAAGCCGTTACCTCCTTCCAGGCGGCGACGTAGCTCGGAAGCACGTCGGCCTCCGACACGAACATGGCCGCGATTTCTTCGGCGAGCGCTTGTCCGCCCCGCGCGCGGAGCAGGCGATCGATCAAGACTTCGCGACGGCTGCGTGCTTCGGCAAAAAGCTCCCGCTCCGAGCCGGGGCCGGCTGCAGGTGGGGGCGCGTCGGCTTCGGCGAGTAACCCGGAAGCGCGCACGTCGTCGAGCAGCGCGGAACGGCGCGCTTCGAGCGGCGCGATGGCCGCCTCTTCGCGCGCGAGGGTGTGGATGGCTTCCCCCACCATCGTCTCCGCTTGGCGCTTGCGCTCGCGCAGCGTGCCGATGAGCTCCGCGACGGAGGCGAGCGCGCGCTCCGCTTCTGCGACGTGCTCGGTCTCGTGCTCCACGTCGCGCTCGCGCTCGGCCAGGGCCTCGGTCGAACAATCCGCCGCGAGGCCCGCTCCTTCGGCCGCGACGCGCTCCACGTGCGCGGCGATCGCCGCTCGCTGGGCGTCGTATTCGCGGAAGCGACCGGTTTGCTCTTCCCAGCGGCTCTCGGAGCTCGCGAGCACCTCGTCGGCGCGCGTGACGGCGGCGCGTAGGCCCTCGAGCTCGCTCTCGAGAGCGGGCACGAGGCGCGTGCTTTCGTCGAGGGCGGCCTCTGTTCCGGTATAACCACGCGCCTGCCGCGTCTCGAGCGCCGCGGACACCGCTTCTTCGGCGCGAAACCAGCGGTCACGCGCGACGTCGAGGCTCGCGCGCTCGCGTTCGAAGCGCTCGAGCTCCTCCACGCTCGGCGGTGGAAATCGGAGCGCTTCGAGCCACTCCGCGAGGACGCGCCGGGCCGGCTCCGTGCGCGCGAGCTCCGCCTCGGCTCGGCGCGCGTGCTCGAGCAACGCTTCGAGCTCCGTCACGCCGGCATCCGCCTCCCGATCGAAGAGGTGCGCTTCGCTCGCGAGGGAGCGCAGCGTCTCGAGCTCCCGGCGGAGCGCGCCGGCACGGGTGATGCAGGCGAGGCTCGCCGTCGCGTCGGACTCCGAGCGCGCTTCGGCCGCACGCTTTCCGTCCTCGAGCTCGGCGAGCTTCGCCGCGGGGTCCGGACCGAAGCCGAGCGCCGCGTCGCGCGAGAGCTCCTCGGCTTCCGCGAGCGCGGCTTCCGTGTGGCGCAGATCTGCCGCGCTGCGTTCGAGCTCGAGGGCGGTGTGCTCTGCCTCGGCGAGCAGGCTCGCGCGGCGTGCTTCACGTGCGTTCTTGCCGAGACTCGGCCGCTCGGGCAGCCGGCTCACGCGCACGCCGTGCTCGTTGGTCACCGCGAGCAAGCGGTCGTCGACGAGCTCGCCGTCGTCCGCACGCACGGCGGCACCCGCACGAACGAGCTGGACCTCGTCGAAGCGCGTGCTCGTCCGTGCGAGCCGCTCGAGAGCCGCGGGCACGTCTTCCACGACGATGGCGGAGGCGAGGGGACCGAGGCCGGACTCCATGCGCGCGGCTCGCTCGACCTCGATGTCCTCGAAGCGCGCGGCGAGGAGCTCCCCGCCGAGTTCCTCGCACAGCTCGAGCACTGCGGCCGGCAGCGCGCCTCCGCCGTGCTCGAAGCGAAGCGCCTCGGCGAGCAAGGCTTCACGCCTGGCGGCGAGCGTAAAGCCGCGCGCCCGGAGCACTTCACGTTCGACGAGTAGGCGTTCCCTCCCGGCACGCAGCGCTTCGACGGACTCCGGCGCGCCGCCAGAGTACGGGGCGAGGCGCGCCGCGATCGAGCGGCAGCGTTGCCAGCGATCAGCCGCGGCGCGCACTTCCTCGAGCTGCCGCGCGACGCGCGTGGCCTCGTCTTCGGCCGCCCGCCGTGCGGCGTCGCACGCGCGGCCGCGCTCCTCGAGCTCGACGAGCTCTTCGGCCAGGGCTCGAGTCCGTTCCTCGACCAACCCCGACGCGGTTCCCGGCTGGCAGGCAAGCCCAGCGTCAGCGAGGCGGCGCTCGGCCTCGAGACGCCGGCTCTCCTCGCGGCGCGCCCGCTCGACTCGTTGCGCGAGCGCTGCCGCTTCGCGAGCCGGTTGCACGAGCTCGCCGAGACGAGCGAGCTCGCGTCGGGCGAGCGCGTACGAGTCAGCGCCGGCGGCGTGGACACCGAGCGTCGCGAGCGCTGCGGCGGCGCGGTCGAACTCGGACCGGTGCGTGCGTTCGCCCTTGAGCTCCCGCTCGCGCCGCGCGCGCTCGCCGTCCACACGAACGAGCTCAGCCCGCGCGCGTTCGAGCGCCGCCTCGAGCCCGGCCTCGCCGAGCTCCGGCTCCTCGAGCAACGCGCGGGCCTCCGCGAGCACGGCGTGGCCGCGCCTGAACGCATGCGCGCGCCGGTGGAGCTCGTCCAGGCCCGCTTGTAGGTTCGCGAGGCCGCGTGCGGCCTTCTCGTAGGCGTCGCGCGCCGCCAGAAGCTCGCTCTTCGCGGCCTCCCGCGCTTGCTTGCAGCGCTCGAGCTCGCGCTCCGCCGTGCGGCGCTCCGTTTCGACGGGCACGAGCTCGGCACGCAGCACTTCCGCGCGGCGCGCGAGCTCGGCGCCGCGTTTCGAGGCTTCACGGCGGTTCTTGGCGGCTTCGAGACGTTCGCGTGCCGCGCTCGACGCTTCGCGTGCGCTTCGCTCGCGCGCGGCACCGTCCCCGAGCGCCGCGTCGGCTCGTGCCAAGAGTCCCTCGGTCTCGTGCCGGCGCGTGCGAGCGGCGCTCCTTCGCCGTTCCGCGGCGGAGAGCTCGCTCTGCAAGGCGGCGAGCGCGGCGGCGAACATTCCGCTCCCGGCCTCGTGCACACCGCTGATCTCGCGTTCGAGCGCGCGCGCCTCCTGCACCTCGGCGCGCGTGCGGCGGCAGGCGTCGAGGTTCGCGCGCATGCGCGCGAGCGTGTCCGAAAGCCCCGACTCTTCTTTCAACACGAACGTGCGAAGCTCGCTCGTGAGCGCGCGCGAGATCCCGCCCGTCATGCTGGTCCGCAGCATTTCGTTGAATTTCGCGCGATCGTCTTCGTTCGCGAGGCGAAGCGGCACGATGCCGCGATCGAACAGCGCAGTGAAGTAGTCGCGCAGCGTGTCGAACGTCTCCACACGCGCGCCGAGCGCCGTCGCCTTCGCCCTCAGGTCGTCGAGCTCGGGGATGCTCTCGGTCGCGCCGTTCTCGACCAGAAACAGCGCCGAAAGCCCGTGCGCCCGCGACAGACCGTGCACCATGAAGGTCGTCGCCTGCACGCTCGGCTCCGCCTTGCGCTCGAGGTGCACGCCTAAAATCACGCGCTCTCCGGCGAGCTCGAGCTCGAGCGCCGCATACGAGGGCCGGCCCGGCAAGCCCAGACGCCCGAAAATGCCCCGGTCGCCCCCGGTCGCCGCACTCTCACCGAGGTTCGTGAAACGCAGGCGGGTCAGATCCGGCAGGAGCACGAGATACGCGGCGATCATCACCGTCGTCTTGCCTGCGCCGTTAGCGCCCTCGAGCGCGGTCACCTGTCGATCGAGCAAGTAGCGCTCGAAAAACACGCCCTTCCAATTGACCAAGGCGAGCGCCGTGGCTCGCGTGCGGCTCATTCGGGTTCCTCGCCCGCTTCCGACTCGTCCGGCTCCTGCGCCACGTCCTCGAAGCCAAAATCCTCGAACAAGCTCGGATCGAACTGGACGACCGGAGCGGACGGCGCGCCCCCCGGCGAAGCGGGCTCGCGAGCCGTGCTCGTCGCGCCTGGCGGCGCGGGTGTTTCCGAGGGTGTCTCGTCGTCCGGGGCGGCCTCGCCGTCGCGCTCCGCGGCCTCGTCCGTCCCCGGTTCGTCGTCGAAATCCGCCTCGCTACCCTCGGGCACGGCGTCGAGCGGCGTGAGCGCGAGCTCCCCGCTCGCGACGAGCTTCGAGAGGGCGGCGCCCGCGTCCGCCGCGGCTCGGACGGGCTCCGCGAAGCGCAGGAGCGCCGGCCTGAGCTTGAGCTCTTCCGCGCCGAGCGCTTCGACGAAGCCGAGCGCGGTAAGTCGCCGGATCGCGTCGGCCACGCGCGCGCGCACGGTTTCTTGGGCGACGCGTTCGTCGTAGCGGCGGCGCTTCGGGTTCAGCGCGCGTACGAGCGTATCCGTCCCCATCACGGTCGCAAGATGGGCGAGCACGTCCTCGCGGCGCACGCGGCCGCCCTGCTCGACGGTCCCGGGTTCGAGGTAGAGGAGCGTGAGAGCTTGCCCGACGAGCATCTCCGCGACGCTCAGATGACGCTTGGCGAGCCGGTCGCCCGCGGGCAAGAGGTAGTAGTAGCCGTCGGCTCGGTACACGAGCTCGGCGCCGAAGCGGCGGTAGAACGGCTCGAGCACGTCCGCCGCGTCGGTGAGGAAGCCGAACCACGCCGCGTCGTCCCGATCCACGTGGCGCCCGCGCCGGAGCGCGAGATCCACCGCGGGGAACTCGTCGTTTTCGACCGCGTCGCCGAGCGTCAAGAATTTCGTCGCCGTCATGCGTCCTTGGGTTCCCGCTCGAGCGACCACTCCTCGATCCAGATCCCGTCGTCCACCCGCTGCCAGGATCGCTCGCGCGCGCTCTCGGCGGACGCGACCTTGGTCACCGCTTCGGCGACGCGACCGGCGCTCGCGAAGCGTTCCTCCGGCGGTAAGGTCGCGACCACGGCCTCCGTCACTGCCGACAGCGTTCGCGCCCCGCCATCGAGCGCGCCGTGCACGCCGTCGACGAGCGCGCGTTCGCGATCGTCCGGCGCGGCCTCCGTCAGGGGCCGCTCGCGTTCGACGCGAGGACGCTCCACCGCGGGCCGGTCGCTCGGCGCCGTCACGTCGCGCGGCACGGCGAGCGGCGGCGGGGTCGCGACGATCAGCGAAAACGAGCGGCCGGCCCGCCCGCTCAGCTGGGCGCGCAGTCGCTCCGTGAGCGCGCGCGTCGGATCGAGGCGCACCACGTCGCGCAGGTAGCGGTGCACGTATTGGTAGTACTCGGACCACGCCTGCTGGCGCGCCGAGCCCCAGGCACCGATGCGATCGAGCTGCTCGGAGACGCGATGGCACGCCGCTTCGACCTCGAGCGCGCGGCGCTCCTCCGCGAGCTCGCGAATATCCTCGAGCAGCGTCACGAGCGCGTGCGCGTCGCGCAGCAGCACCTCGTTGAGCTCGCGCAGCGTGCTGGTCGTCGCTTCGAGCAGCTCCTGGCAGCGGGCGACGGCGTCGAACCAGTCGGCGCGCAAGAGCTGCCCGATTTCGTGTTGGAAGCGCTCCTGCTGCAGATCGAGGCCGCGCTGCCGCCGCTCGATGCCGTCCACCAGATCGCGCACGGTCACGCGCAGCGGTCCGGCGACGCGTTCCGAAAACTCGCGCTCCGACGCCGCGCCGCGAGCCTGCTCCAAGAGCTCGAGCAGGCTCGCGTGAAGCGTGCGCATGAGGAGCGTGAGGCTCTCGCCGGTGAGCGCCTCTTCTTCCGAATAGAAATCGACGATCGACGTTGCGAGTCGCGTGAGGGCGTACGCGCCGCTCCGTACCACGCCCGCGCCGTCGACCCGCGAAAGCAGGCGCTGGTCGCGCAGGCGCTGGATCGCCGCCGTGGCCCGCCGTGCCACGCTCGCCGCTTCCGGTTGCGCGAGCGCGCACACGTCACGAAACACGTCGCCGAGCTCTTGTTCCGAGAACGAGGTGAGTTGCTGTGTGCGCGAGCGCAGGCGGAGCGCCGCGACGAAACACAGGTCGAGCGTCGAGAGCTCGAGCGAAACGCCGCGCGCGGCGAGGTTTTCGAGCAAACGGCGCGGTTCTTGGGCGACGCTCGGGTCGGTCACGGGCGGCGGGGTCTATAACGCAGGCGGCTCGGTCGGTCACCACACGGCCGAAACACCGCCTGGGACGCGCTAAGATGAGGAATTAACGTGTCCGCGCCCGCGCCCTTCTCGCTCCCCCAAATCGTCGGCTACGTGGCGTTCTTGTTGGGGGTCACGTCGTTTTTGCAGCGGAGCGACCGACGCCTGCGCGGGATGATCGGGGCGCAGGCGTTCACCTACGCCGTTCACTTTTTCCTGCTCGGCAGCACCGTCGCCGCGGTCGCGTCGCTCATTACCTCGACGCGCGCGTTCTTATCGCTCGCGACGCGCTCGCGCGTGGTCGCCGTCGCCATCCTCGCCGTCAACCTCGGGTTCGGCCTGCTGACGGCGAAGAGCGCCGCGGGCTGGCTGCCGATCGCCGCCACGAGCGCGGGAACAATCGCCTTTTTCTGGTTCACGGGCCTGCGCATGCGCTTGATCCTGCTCCTCAGCACCGCCTGCTGGCTGACGAACGACGTCATCGTGGGCTCGATCGGCGGCACCATGCTCGAGCTCTTCATCGGCGCCGCCAACACGACCACCTGCTACCGGATCTGGCGCGCAGGGCACGCGCACGAGATCGAAGCGGCACTCCTCGGCCCGGAGTAGTAAAAGGGTGCATGTCGAACGAAGCCAAGGAGCTCAGCGGGCCCGATTTGCGCGCCGGCGTGTCCGCGCGTGAAGTTCCCGACGGCGGCACGCTGCTCGGTCACGTCGACGGAGAAGCGGTGCTCGTCGCGCGGCGCGGGGGCGACGTGTTCGCCGTCGAAGCGACCTGCACGCATTACGGCGGTCCGCTCGCCGAGGGTCTCGTCGTGGGTGACACCGTACGCTGCCCCTGGCACCACGCTTGCTTCAGCTTGCGCACGGGTGAAGTGGTGCACGCGCCCGCGCTCCGCGCGATTGCTTGTTACGCCGTCGAGACGCGCGGCGAGAAGCTCGTCGTGCTCGGCAAGAAGACACCGCCGAGCCGAGTGAGCGCGACGCCCGACGTGCAATCGATCGTCATCGTCGGGGGCGGCGCAGCAGGCCACGCCGCCGCCGAAATGCTCCGGAACGAGGGTTACACCGGCAAGCTCACGATGATCTCGGCGGACCCGTCGCCGCCTTGCGATCGGCCGAACCTCTCCAAGGACTATCTCGCGGGGAACGCACCCGAGGAGTGGATCCCGCTCCGCCCGCCGGAGTTCTTCAGTGCGCAAAACATCGAGCTCTTGCTCGGCGCGCGCGTGACGGCGCTCGACGTGAAAGCGCGCCGACTGAGCCTCGAGGACGGCCGTGAATTCGGCTACGACCGGCTGCTCATCGCGACCGGCGCCGAGCCCGTGAAGCTCTCCGTCGAGGGCGCGCACCTGCCGCACGTGCATTATCTCCGCACGTTCGGCGACAGCCGCGCCATCATCGACAAGCTCGGCAAGGTCAAGCGCGCGGTGGTCATCGGCGCGAGCTTCATCGGTCTCGAGGTCGCGGCGTCGCTCCGTGCGCGTAAGGTCGAAGTCGACGTCGTCGCGCCCGACAAGGTGCCGTTCGAGCGCGTGCTCGGCGCCGAGCTCGGCCAGTTCATCCGCTCGCTCCATGAAGAGCACGGCGTACGCTTCCACCTCGGTAAGACGCCCGTCTCCATCGAGCCGCACGGCGTGAACCTGTCGACGGGCGAAGCGCTTGCGGCCGATCTCGTCGTCGTCGGCGTCGGCGTGCGCCCCATCACCGAGCTCGCCGAATGGGCGGGTCTGGCCACCGACCGCGGCGTCGTCGTCGACGCCTTTCTCGAGACGAGCGTCCCCGGCGTCTTCGCCGCGGGCGACAACGCGCGGTACCCGGACGCTCGAACCGGGGCGAAAATCCGCGTCGAACACTGGGTTCACGCCGAACGCCAAGGTCAAACCGCCGCCCTCAACATGCTCGGCCGCAAGGTCCCCTACGACCTGGCTCCCTTCTTCTGGAGCGCGCATTACGACCTCACGGTGTCCTACGTCGGCCATGCCGAACGCTGGGATCGCATTACCGTCGACGGCGACATCGGAAAGCGGGACGCGACGCTCACCTATTTGCAGGGGGACAAGAAGCTCGCCGTCGTCACGCTCGGCCGTGACAAGGTAGGTCTCGAGGCCGAGGTGGAGCTCGGCGCGAGCCGCTAGTGCTGTGCCCCAAGAATTGCGACGCAATTCTTGGGGGTGTGGCTGCGCAACGCAGCGCTGCTGCGCAGCTCTCGCCCTAGCGCGGCACTAGAGCGCAAGCTCGGCGGGGCTGAAGGTTGGAGGGCGCGCTGGGTAGCGCGCCGCGCGGTGCTCACGCACTGCGACGGAGGTGCGCGACGGACGGCGTCGGCAACTCGAGCGCAGTCGGCGGCTACGCGAAGTCGTCGCGCAAACTCGCGAGCGTTTCGGGCCCGAGCGTGACCTCAGCGCGGTACGCCGGGTGATCCACACCGAGCTTCAACGCTCCGGCGCCGCCACGGAGCGCCGCGACGGCCGCGTCCGAGAGCGGGAATTTGACGTATTGGACGGCCATGGTGCGCTCCGGCTCGGTGCCGCGCCCGTCCGGGATGACGGCGAAGCGCTCGTCACCGGCGAGGACGTAAAACGCGGTCTCCACGCCCGCGAGCGCAATGAGCATGCGTTCGCGCTCGTCGCGCTCCGGGTATTCGATGAAGATCGTCGCGGAGAGCTCGCGGTCCTTCGGGATGAGCTCGTTGTACGTCTCGAGCTCGTGCTGGATCGCTTTTGCTTGGGTGATGCGCTCCGTCCGCAGCATCTCCTGCACTTGGAAAAGCACGGTGTCGCGGTTCTCGAAGAGCACCGTCATCGCGGGGCCGAGCGCAACGTAGCGCGCGCGCTTGACGGCGATGACGCGCGCGCGAAACCGCTCGCGCACTTGTTCGTAGGCGCCGAGGTCGAGCAGCTCCGCAGCTTCGATGGGCTTCATGCGTCGCCGTACGCCTCCGCCAAGAGCTCGATGGGGTGGCGCGCCGTGAGCGCGTTTTCCTTGAGGATGCGGAGCGCGGCCAAGCTGCAGTCCGTGACGACCGCGGTTTCGCCGTCTTCCTGGCCCGAGCGCACGTCCTCGGTCAGGCGCTTCGCGTAACGCCGGCCCTCCTCGTAAAAGGCGGCTTTCATGCCCCAGGTGCCGTCGACCGCGGAGCAGCGCTCGATGATGCGCACGTCCGTGTCGGGCAGGGCCGAGAGCACGCGGGCGCCGGGCACGGCGATTTTCTGCGCGCGGAGGTGGCAGGCCGCGTGATACGCGATTTTGCCGTAGCCGCGCTTGAAGTCGCGGTTGAGCTTCTTCTCGCGCCGGAGCCCGTCCAAAAACTCCATGAGGTCGCGCGTCGCGGCCGCGACGGCGCGAGCGGCCTTGGTATCGACGTAGGTCGCCCATTCCTTCTTCATCGTGTAGCCGCAGGTCGGCCCGGGCACGACGATCGTCTTGCCCGCTTCGACGTGCGGCAGGAGCAACGCGACGTTCACTTCGATCTTCCGTTTGGCGGCTTCGACGTCGCCGCCGTCGAGGTTCGGCATGCCGCAGCACGTGAGCCCGTCGGGCAGCGTGACCGTGAAGCCGTTGCGCTCGAGCACGCGCGTCGCGGCCGCCGGTACGCCCGGGAAGTTGTGTTCGCCGTAGCAAGTCGGAAACAGCACGACTTCACCCGCGCTGCCGGCCGCCGAGTGCGGCTCGTGCTCGGCGAGCCAGCTCGAGAAGGCACGAGTCGCGATGGGCGGCAGCGGAAATTCGGCGGAAATACCCGTCGCGCGCTCGGCGAGCTTGCGCACGAGGCGGTTCGCGTTGACGAGGTTCGCGATGCGAGCCTGCGGACCCACGGACGCTTTGCCGATCGCCGCGGGCTCACCGAGGATGCGATCCACGAGCGGCACCCCGTCGCGCCGCGCGCGCACCGCTTTTTCGCGCGCCATCAGCCGCGGAAAGTCGAGGAGCTCGTACGCGCCCTCGTCCGCCGTGTACGGGCACTTGATGAAGCAGAGCTTGCACTGCCAGCAGTGGTCGGCGACGGCGCGGATCGTCTCCGCGCTCACCGTCTCGACGCCGTCGGCGCGGCCCGCTTCGACCTCTTTGTCGACCGCGCTGAAGAGCAGCGGGAACGAGCCGCAGTAGCCGACGCACATGCGGCAGTCGGCGCAAATCTGGAACGTGCGCTTGAGCTCGTGCTCGAGGTCGCGCTCGTCGAAGTAGCGCGGGTCGCCCGGCGAAGCCGCAGGGGCCTGGCCGGGCGCGCGCGCGATCGCCGCCTTTTTCAGCCGAGCTCCTTCGAGGCTTTCTCGAAGCGACCGGCGTGTGATTTCTCGGCCTTCGCGAGCGTCTCGAACCACTCGGCGATCTCGGGGAAACCTTCGTCCCGTGCCGTCTTCGCGAACCCCGGGTACATGGTCTGGTACTCGTAGGTTTCACCCGTGGCGGCGGCGACGAGGTTCTTCGCCGTGTTGCCGATGGGCTTGCCCGTCGCCGGATCACCGACGGACTTCAGGAAGTCGAGGTGACCGTGCGCGTGGCCCGTCTCGCCGTCAGCCGTGTCCTTGAACAGGCCGGCGACCTCCGGGTAACCCTCCACGTCAGCGACCTTCGCGAAGTAGAGGTAGCGACGATTCGCCTGCGACTCGCCGGCGAACGCTTCTTTCAGATTGTCGTGGGTCTTGGTGCCTTCGAGCTTTGCCATGCGCGGGAACATAACACCGTGCTCCGCTTGGATAAGAGGCAATTTCGCGCTATTGTTTGGTGGGATTATGCTGACGCGACGCTTGGGTTTGCGGTTGGGGCAGCTCGCTTGGGCATTCTTTGCCGCGTCGTTCCTCGCGGGAGCGTGCAGCAAGGGAGACGACTCACCGCCGACGACGACGGGCGGCACCGGGCTCCCGGGTACGGGAGGTAAGTCGTTTTTCGGGAACGGCGGGACGAGCGGCAACGGTGGGTCGGGACCTGCGGGTGAGGGCGGGATGGCCGGCGAGACGAGCTCGCAGGGAGGCGCGGCGGGCGGGGGCGAGGTAACGGAGACCGATCCGTACGCGCCCACGGTTCGGGTCACGAGCCCCGAGGCCGTGAGAGACCCGAACGATCCGAACGTCATCGTCGACGACGAGATTGATGCGCTCTGCAGCGCGACGAAGTCCACGATGCACGGCTCGGCCCCCGTCGACGCCGCCTCGGTCGTGCTCTCGATGTTGGACGCCGACGGAAAGACGATCGAGACGGCGCCGGGCGTGCCGACCGACAACCAGGACGAGTACACCGCGCACTTCATCACGCGAAAGGTGGCGGACAACGGGCGCATCAGCTTCGTGTGTGTCGCCGCGGAGTCGTCGCAGGTCGGGCGTGTCGGGCGCGACCAGATCGATTCGTTCGTCGACCACGGGCCGGCGATCACGGCCGTCAATCCGCCAGTTCCGGCGGATTCCATGGCTCCGCTCTTCGCGATCGGGGTCAACGACCCGCTGCAGGTCGAATTCGAAGTCTCGCCCGCGCCGGTTGCCACGGGCGACGATGGCGCGAACGTCGGCGACGTGGAGCTCACCATCGGCGGCAAGCCGTGCACGGTTGGCGGCAAGCTGTGCACGCTCGCGGAAAGCAAGGGCAAGTACACGGCGACCGTGCACCTTAACGATTCGAAGCTTTTCACGCCAACGCCCGACGGCGATCAGAAAATCGTGATCGCTGCGTCGGATCAGCGCAAACCGAACGCCGTCACGAGCCAGCTCGCCTACGATTTCCTGGTCGACGGGAGCGGTCCCGATATCAACATCGTAAGTCCCAAGAACGGCGACATCTGGGCGGGGCGCGTACAAATGATGTTCACCGTGATCGACTCGCAGTCGGGGGTTGATCAGTCGACCGTCACCGTCTTCATCAACCAAAAGCCCTACGCATACGATGCCGGCGACTCGTCATGGTCTTACGACGTGCCGACGTCGACCTACTCGTTCGCTTTCGACACGACGCAGATCGAGAACTCTATCGCGCAGGCGACGCTCAGCGTGCGAGCGGTCGATCTCGTCGGCAACGAGTCGGACACGGCGGATGTGCTTCCTCGCCTCGACAACGTTCCTCCTTATGTGGAGCTCGACCCGCTCGCGGTGCGCGAAATCAAGGACGACGGCCACTGTTCGCTGGCGTTCGATCCCGTCGGATCCGCGGCTCCGAACGACCTGCAAACGGTGCCCGACGCGGTGTCTTTCCGTGCCTTCGTCTGGGACGATACCAACCGCGCGAAAGGCGACGATATCCCGCATGCCGCCACCGTCGACGTGAGCTCCGTCGTGCTCGTGTTGCAGCCTGCTCCGTCAAAGGGGTTGTTGCGGGACATTTCCGGAGACGGCGTCTGCGACTCGATCGACACCAAGGACGACGCGGGCCAGAAGCTACCTGCAATACAGCTCCTCGCCGTCCCGCAGGCAGGGAACGCTTTCTTCGGGCCGGTCGGCGACGAGGACGCGACGCTCTTGTCCCAGTTCCCGATGCCGGCCAAGTGCGCGTACGGGCCCGACACCATGGCTCCGCAGCATTTGTGCGACGCGCACGCGTCCGACCTCGGCCGCGTCGTTCATTGGTCGATCGACCCCACCGTGCCTGCCATCTTCGCGGTCCCCGAGCTCAGCGGCATCGGCTGTACCGGCCAGGCCTGGGAGATCCGCCCGCTCGTCTCCGAAGGTTGGATCTGCGCGGCGGTGCGCGCGAAGGACAAAGTCGGCAACGTCGGTATTTCGGTGCCGCTCCGCCTCTGTTATGACGACGGCGTCGATCCGCCGGCGGATTGCTCGGGCCCTCCGCCCTCTTGCGTGATCGATGGTTGCACCCCGCCGCCGCGCTTCCCGTCCAACGACATCCTGCTGCACCCATGAGCCTGCGCGCTGCGCTTGGGGGCGCGGCCTCGCGTGTCGACGCCCTCACCCGCGAAGCCCTCGCCATGGCGCGCCAATGGACGCTCCTCGGGCACGATCTCGCGACCGTCGTGCCCGCGCGCGGTGACGACGTCGTGGTGCTTTTACACGGGTTTCTCGCGACGGCCGGCGTGCTGCGGCCGCTGCGTGACGCGCTCGAAGCCGGCGCGGGGGTGACGGTGGCGTCGTTCACGCACGTGCCGGGTATCACCGTAACGGCGCTCGCGGAGCGCGTGGCGGACGTGGTTCGGCGCGTGGACGCCGAGCGGATCCAGCTCGTGGGTCACAGTATCGGCGGCCTCGCGGCGCGCTGGTTCACCGGCGAGCTCGGCGGCGATCCGCGCGTCGTGCAGACGGTTTCGATTGCGAGCCCGTTTTGGGGAGCGAAACGCGCGCGCGCGCTGCCCGGAGCGCTCGGACGTGAGCTCGAACCGGGCAGTGCCGTGCTCGCACGGATCCGCGAGGGCATCGGACGCGGGGTGCCGCACTTCGCGCTGAGCGGGAGTCACGACGCCGTGGTCGGACCGCCCGCGCCGCTCGGCGCCGCGGGTGAGCTCGTCGTGGAAGGCTGCGGGCACAACGCCCTGCTCTACGACGCGCGGGTTCTAAGGAGCGTGGTGGAGCGCGTGCGGACGGGGCGCCGGGCCGAGTCGCTGGGCGTTCGGCCGCTTTGACCAGTGACGTTCCCGTGGTACTCGGCGCGACCCGTGTCGCGCTTGCCTCGCTCCTTGCGCCCCGCCGTGCTCGTGGCGGCTTCTGCGCTCACGTTCGCCTTTGCTCGGCCGGCGCACGCCGACGTTTCGTCGTGGGCGAGCGCAGCGACGGGGCCCACGTACCTCGACGACGGCCGCAGTAAGCGCTGGATCCCGTCGCTCGAGCTCGAGACCGGCATCGGCCTACCGCCGTCCAGCTTCCTCGTGGTGGGCGGTCTCTTTCATGCCGAGACGCACTTCGGGCTCGGGACGGACCTCGGCCTGCTCTCCCGCTTCGCGACGCGCGGCTTCGTGCTCGGGGACTGGGGCGCCGCGGTCGATCTCGGCGGCTACGAGCGGTTTTGGGGTCGGGGTTCCGCAGGCGGGCTCGGCAAGCTCGTGCTCGGCGCGCCGTGGGGCCTCGAGCTCGGCGTGGGCGGCGGCTACGGGACGAATGACGCGCGGCATTTCAGCGTGACGCTCGGCATCGATTTCCTCCGCCTCACGGTCTTCCGCACCGTGGGCGAGAGCTACTTCCCGAACCCGTACCCGGCGTACCGAAAGCCGGAATAACGCTCGCGCGCGAGCAACGCTCGCTACGCCGTGAACCGCCCGAGCGCCGCGACGAGCCGATCCAGATCCTCGCGGCGGTGCTTCTCGGTCACCGCGACGAGCAGCCGGTCGGCATAGCGCTGATCGAGGCGCCCGAGATCGAAGCCGGCGACGATGCGCTCCGCTTCGAGCGCGGCGCAGACACGCGCGGCGCTTCCGCCGCGGACGCGCACGCACACCTCGTTGAAGTGCGGGGCGTCGTCGAAGCCCGGCGCGTAGCCCGGGAGCGCGAGGATGCGCTCGCGGAGGTAGGTCGCCTTGGCGAGGCAGCGCTCGGCGACCGCGACGAAGCCGCTCTTGCCGAGCAGCGTCGTGCGAATGGTGAGTGAGAGCGCGAGCAGGCCTTGGTTCGTGCAGATGTTGCTGGTCGCACGCTCGCGGCGAATGTGCTGCTCGCGCGTGGAGAGCGTGAGCACGTAGCCGCGCTCGCCGCGGTGATCCACCGTCTCGCCGCAGACGCGGCCGGGGAGCTGCTGGAGATACGCGCGATCACCATGACAGGCGAAGAGCCCGACGCCGGGACCGCCGAGCTGCGGCGGGCACGCGAGGGGTTGCCCTTCACCGACGGCGATGTCCACGCCGAGCGCGCCGGGCGCCTCGGCCACGGCGAGCGCGTACGGCTCGCTCACGCTCGCCACGAGAAGGGCGCCCTTTTGGTGGGCGAGCTCGGCGAGCGGGCGTAGATCCTTGATGCCGCCGAAAAAGCTCGGATAGCCGACGACGACGGCGGCCGTGGCATCGTCGAGCGCGCGGCCGAGCGCCTCGATGTCGGCGCAGCCGTCCTTGCCTTCCGGGACTTCGACGTAGCTTTGCTCGGCGCGTCCAGAAAGATACGTTCGCGTCGTCTCGCGGTAATCCGGGTGCACGCAGCCGCTCGCGATGATCTTGCCGCGCTTCGTGAGGCGCGTGGCCATCAGCGCCGCTTCGGCCGTCGCGCTCGCGCCGTCGTAGAGGCTCGCGTTGGCGAGCGGGAGCCCGTAGAGCTCGCTCACGATCGTCTGGAATTCGAAGATGGCCTGCAGCGTGCCTTGCGACACCTCGGGCTGATACGGCGTGTAGGCCGTGTAAAACTCGCTGCGCAGGAGCAGCTGATCGACCGCCGGCGGCAGGTGATGGTCGTACATGCCCGCGCCGAGGAACGAGAGCATCGAGCTGCCCGCGTTCTTTTCCGCGAGCTCACGCAGGTGCAGCATCAGCGCCGGCTCGTCGAGCGCGGGGAGCACCTCGAGCGGCCCGACGTGGCGCACGCCTTCCGGAATCGTATCGAAGAGCTCGTCGATGGACGCCTTGCCGATCACGCCGAGCATCTCGGCGATCTCCTCGGGCGTGTGAGGCAGGTAACGCATGTTGGGGGATAGGGCTCGGGTCAGTGAGCGGAGGCGGCGAGGTGGTCGCGGTAGGCGGCGGCGTCGAGCAGGCCGCCCTGTTCCTCCGCCAGCTTGTTCGGGCGGATCGCGATCATCCAGCCCTTGTTCCAGGGATCTTCGTTGACGAGCTCCGGTTGCTTCTCGAGCTCCTGGTTCACGCGCGTGATGACGCCGCTCACCGGTGCGAAGAGATCGCTCAGGGTCTTCACGCTTTCGATCGTCCCGAACGCTTGGTGCGCCGTCACGCTCGCGCCGACCTTCACGTCGAGCCCGACGAGCGTCACGTCACCCAGCTGATCGACGGCGAAAGCCGTGATTCCGACGAGAAGCTCGTCGCCCTGCGTGAGGGCCCACTCGTGGTCCTTCGTGTACTTGCGGTCGTCCTTCGTCTCGGTGGCTGAAGCCATGGCGTCGTGTCTCCTTCGATCGATCCGCGCGCTTTAGCTCGCGCGCTTGTAAAACGGTGTCGGCACGATTTCCGCTTCCACGGATTTGCCGCGGCAATCCACCAGAATCTTCGTTCCGACGCTCGAAAGCGCGAGCGGCACGTAGCCGAGGCCGATGCTCTTGCCGAGCGTCGGCGACGGTGAGCCCGAGGTGCAGAGGCCGATCGTCCCTTGGGCCGCGTCGAGCAGGGGATAACCGTGGCGCGCGATGCCGCGCCCCCGCATCTCGAAACCGACGAGCGTGCGGCGCAGCCCCTCGGCCTTGATCCGGAGCAGCGCCTCTTTCCCGACGAAGTGCGGCTTGTCGAGCTTGACCGTCCAGCCGAGCCCCGCTTCGAGCGGATCGGTGCTGTCGTCGATGTCGTTGCCGTAGAGCGCGAGGCGCGCTTCGAGGCGCAGGGTGTCGCGCGCACCGAGCCCGACCGGTTCGAGCCCGTACGCCTTGCCCGCCGCCAGCAAGGCGCGGAGGAGCGCGGGCGCCGCGTCCCATGCGACGAAGAGCTCCACGCCGTCTTCGCCCGTGTAGCCGGTGCGCGCGATGGTGCAGGGGATCTCCGCGACTCTGCCGTCGCGGAAGCGGAAGCGCGGCAGCTCGCGCGCGACGTCGAGGCTCGAGCCCGCGGCCGCGAGCGTCTCGAGCGCGCGCGGACCCTGGAGCGCGAGGAGCGCCGTCTCGTCGCTCGCGTCGCGGAACGCGACCTTGCCCTCGGCCGCCCGCGCGAAGTGCGCCGAGATCTTCTCGCGGTTCGATGCGTTGCAGACCACGAGCAGGTGCGCGGGCGAACGGCGGTAAACGATGAGATCGTCGAGGATCGTCCCGCCCTCGTTGCAACAGCAGGTGTAGAGCGCCTGGCCGTCGCTGATGCGCGCCGGATCGTTCGTGATGAGCGAGCTCACGAGCTCGAGCGCGCCGGCACCGACGAGCTCGAGCTCGCCCATGTGCGACACGTCGAACACGCCGACGCGTTCACGCACGGCGCGATGCTCTTCGACGATGCCCTTGTACTGCACGGGCATCTCCCAGCCGGCGAACGGGACCATCCGCGCGCCGAGGGCCACGTGTTCCGCGTAGAGGGAGGTTTTTCGCATCCGAGTTCGTCCGAGTAGCATCGAAGGCCGCCGGGCGGAAAGGGAGGAAATGCCGGCCCGAACAAAGGAGCGGCCGTGCTATTTTGGGGGCGGTGTCCAAGGGCCGCGTGCTCATCATCGAAGCCGACGAGTGGCTCGCGGTCCTGCTCCGGAAGTTCCTCCTCGATGCCGGCTTCGAGGTCGAGGTCGCGAGCGCGGCGCGCCAGGGCTTCGACAAAGCTCGCGAGCTTACGCCCGATTGCATCCTTTGCGACGTGAGCCTGCCCGACATCGACGGCTTCTGGGTCGCGCGTCGCATCCGCACCGAGCCTTCGGCGGTCGCGACCACTCCCTTTCTCTTCCTCACGGACGCCGAGGACATGGAGTCGCGGCTCCAGGGCCTCCACGTCGGAGCCGACCTCTACCTCACCAAGCCGTTCCGCAACGAAGAGGTGGTGGCGCAAGTCGGCGCGCTGATCGAGATGGCGCGGCGCCTGCGCGCGCAGCGCGAGTCGATCGGCTCGGACGGCCCCGCCTCACACCGTGGCAGCGCGTTCCAGGGTGACCTCGCGCAGGTGTCGCTCTCGACGGTGCTCACGCTGCTCGAGCTCGAGCGCCGCACGGGCCGCGTCAAAGTCGCGCGCGACGACGGCCGCAAAGGCGAGATCGACGTCGCCGACGGCAAATTCGCGAGCGCGAAGGTCGACGGCACGCAGGGGACGCCGAGCGAGCTCTTGCGCGAGCTCTTGCGCTGGAAGCAGGGCAAGTTCGCGTACAAGCCGGACGCGACGAGCAAGCCGGATGCGGGCAAGCCGGCTGGTGCGAACAAGCCGGCTGGTGCGAACAAGCCGGAGCTCGGCAGGGCCGCGCAAAAGCCGCGGCAGAGCCTCACGGGCCTCTTGCTCGAAGCGAGCCGGCTCGAAGACGAATCGAAGCGCGGCCCGCCGCCGCTGCCGAAACCGCCGCCGCCGCGCGGGCGTAGCGGCGCTACTTGAGCTGATTCACGTCGAGCGGCTTGCCGTCCGGGCCGTAGCCGGCCTGGCGCCAGCGATCGGCGTTGCTGAACCCCGGCGGCGCTTTGGGACGCGGTGTCACGTCCGTGATGACGAGCTCCGTCAGCGGGCCGCGGCCCGGCTTGACCTCGAAGTCGTAGACGTGATCGGGCGCGCCGCCCTTGATGTGCACGTGCGAGAACACAGTGCTCACCGCGCCGATCTCGACGTGGTCGGCGTCGCAGCGCTCCCGCACGTAGTTCGCGAGGGCTTCCGGCGTGACGTTGCCGGCGATGTACGCCACGTCGAGGAAGGCGCCGTTCACGTGCATCTGCACGGGCACGGCGAAGCCGAACACCTGGCCCGGCCCCTGATTGAGCTCGCCCGGCGCGAGACGATCGAGCGGCTTGGCGCTCGGCTGCGGCGCTGCCGTGGAGTCGGGCGCCGCGTCGGGGCGCCGGTGACAGCCGAACGCGGCGACGAGCGACAGGGCGACCGCGGTCGTTCGGCGGCTCACTCCGTGATGCTAGCCCAGGATTCGATCTTGGAGAGCGTGGCCGGTGCGGTCAGGGGTATCTCGATGGTGCCCACCGCGCCGTTTTTCGCGCTGCCGGACTGCTTCAGGTTGCCGGTCTCGGCGATGACCTTGAATTGGCCCGTGCTGATCGAGGAGAAGTTCAGCTGGTGGCCGTACCCGAGCACCGGATCGCCCACCGCGTCGTCGTTGAGCACGCTGCAGTCGGGGTCTTGCACCGTCGCGACGCCCGAGGTGACCGCCGCGAACGTGGAGTAGGCTTGGTATTGAGCCGGACCGTTGAGCGGATCGGGGGCATTGCCGGAAGCGTCGGGGGTGCCGGCCGCGTTGAGGTAATGGCCGGAGCGGATGGTGCTCTGACCGTTGCCGCAGTTGTCGCTCGAAAGCGGAGGCCGGTAGGTCGAGAAGTAGAGCTGGTTATTGAAGAGGACCATCGGCCCCATCACGCGCTCGCCGCTGTCGTAGTTCAAAAACCAATTCACCTTGGTCTTGGTGCCCGTCTTGGTCGCGTTGATCGCCTCCGTGAGCGAGAAGACGCGGTTCGAGATCGAGGCGGCGCCGAGCACCCCCTGGTCACCGGTCGCAACGTCGAGCACGACGTTGTCACTCGCGTCGACCGATACCGACGGCGGAAGCTGCACCGGCTGCCCGTCGGCGTAAGTCGCGCCGGAAACCGAACGCAGCGACGCCGGGAACAGATCGGCGAACATCTTCATCGTCCACTGTGACGGGTCGGACGACGCGACATCCACCTTGAACACTCGGCCGTCCGCGTCGCCGACGAAGATGCGATCGGCGACGACGCCGATGCCGCCGGGAAACGCGACCGGCTGCCCCGTGATCGGCGCATCGAGATCGGCCTGCGTCGTCCGCGCCTGCAAATCCGACGCGACGTCGGTCAGGGCCAAGCGGAAGGTGCGGACGATTTCGCCCGTGTCGAGGCGCACGATCGTGAGCGAACGCGCGCCGGCTTCGTCGTTCGGGAAGCTATAGCAGTGGACACGCGGGCGCGGCGGGTAGTCGGGGTCGAGAGGCAGCGAGCTGTAATCACGGCCACCCGAGGGGCAGCCGGGGCCCGCCGTGACCTGCGTGCCGCCCGGTCCGCCCGGGAGCACCGCGACCGGGACCTCCTTCGGGTTGTTCGTACCCGTGAGGTCGAAGAAGAGCGTCGTGATGAGCGGCGTGGTCCCGCCGCGTCCGAACAGGTTCTTCCCGTTCTTGTCGCGCGTGAGCTGCCACAACATGCGCGGGCCGCCCTTGGTCACGTCGTCGGGCGCCGTCGCGTCGGGGACCGGCGTGGTGACGTCGAGCGCGAAGTAGCCGCTGTGTTGACTGCCGAAGCTCTGCGCGAGCACGGTGCGCCACGCCGCGGCACCGATGCGCGCGTCCGTGGCGGAGCGTTCGAATACGGTCGGGATCTGCCCCGTTTGGGTCGGCTGCACCGCGACCACGTCCTGGAACGTCGGCGCGCCGTCGAGGAGGACCTGGTGGTTGTAGGGGTAGAGATTATAGAGGCTCGGAAGCACGGCCGGCGGCGCGAACGCCCAGAGCTCATTGCTCTGCGCGTCGTTCGATACGGTCTTCGCCGCATCCGAGAATTCGGTCTTGTCGTAGGTGTTGAGCCTGAACGCGTGGAGCAAGCCGTCGTTGCTCGACACGTAGAGCACCATGGGACGGCTCGCCTGCAGTAGTTGGAAGCGCGCGTAGGATTCGTCGCGGATGGAGGACCCGGGGCGATCGATGGCGACCGGCGTCGAGTGCACGATGTCGCCGAGGAGTTGGCACGTCGCGTCGGTTCCCGCGGAAGCGCAGCGCGAGGTGACCGACGATTGGCCGTTGTTGTAGCCGAGCCACCACTTCATGTAGAGGTCGCGGCACTGGGCGCTCGTGGCGAGCGCCTTGCCGTCCTGGTCGACGCAGCTCGCCGTCGGAATCGCGAGCGCGTCCGGCGGCAGGTTGCTGATGAAGTTCGCCGAGGTGCCCGAGAGACTGCGGCCGCCGTAAATGCCGACGCCGTCCGGGTCGGACGTGCCGATGTAGGGCCGGATCGTTTCGAGCGACGTGATCGCGTCCGCGCTCGAGTTGCCGCCGATCACGGTGAAGATGTGGCGGGAGTCGGGGCCCGCCTTGGCCATGTTGTGGGCGAAATCATCGCCGCTCGAGGGAGTGATATCGACCTCGTGCGAGCCGATGATGCCCGTGGAAGGATCCTTGTCGCAACTGAAGCGCTGCCGCTGCAGCGTGCCGGTCCACGGCTTGAGCGTCGAGGGTTGAAAACCGGTGAAGAAGCGGAACGTGTTGAGGACGCTGCCGCTCGCGCCGCCGGTGCTGCCGCTGCCGGCCTGCACCGCCGTCGTCCGAGCGGTCGCTGCCAGCGTGCTGCTCAGAATCGCCGAGAGCTGGCTCCGGAGCGCCTCGCGATCGCTCGCGAAGTACGCGCTCGTGACGGTGGAGCTCACCGAGTTGCCGTTGCTGTCCGTCGTCGTGCCCTTGCCGCCCGCGAGCGCGATGCGCTGGAGCGTGCAGCAGGCCTGGAGCGCCTGATTGCCGGCGTTCGCGGGCTTGTTGCAGAGGTTCGTGCTGCTCGTCTGGTCGACGTCGGTCGCCGTGAGCGTGCTGCAGTCCTTGGCCGCCGTGGCAGGGTCGTTGTCGTCGTCCACCTTGTCGAGCGCGAAGCCCACGACGTACGTGGGGATCTGCGGGTGGGTCGAGGTCACCGTGTCGAGATCCGCGACGATCTTCTCCGGCTTGTCGAAGGGGCAGACGCCCGCGGGCACTTCCGCGCTGCTCGAGCAGTACGGGCGCAGATCCATGTTCGGCTGGCCGTCGGTGAGCAGAATGATCATCTCGCGCCGGGGGACGCCGCAGCCGAGGAACGGGTCGCGATAAGGTCCGAAGTCCGCCGCGACGTCACCCGCCGAGAGCGAGGCCGGGTTGCGGTCCGGATCGAGCGAGTGGTCGTTCGAGAAGAAGTCCGACGCGTCGTGCAACATGCCGGCGATGGGCGTCGCGCCGTACGGTCGCGTGGCGAGCAACACTTCTTGAATGTGCTTGTTCTTGTTCAGATAGTCGCCGACGCCGTCGTAGGGGTTGCCGAAGTTCACCATGCGGCCCTCCCACGGCGGCGCGGAAGCGTTGCGGGCGCCGACCTCTTCGTCCTTGGTTCCCGTCGTGCAGCCCGACGGCATGCCCTTCGCGGAGCTTCCGACGACGTAGCTCCAGAGCCCCGCCTTGCCCGTCGTCGTGTTGGCCGTCGCCGTATCGCTCATCAGTCCGTTGAAGCCGGTGCCGGGATCGGTCGACGTGTCGAACGTCATCAAGCCGAAGCGCACGTAGTCCTGGAAGGCGTCGAGCACGCCGTCGTTGGTCGGCTGCGAGAACGTGCAGGCGCCGTTGCCGCTGTAGTTGTGGTAGTTGATGCCGCCGACGGTCGGGTAGATGAACGGGTTCGTGCTCTGCGTGCCGGGGCCCGCGGTGCAGCCGTTGCTGAGCGGGCGGTGGTACGGGATCGGGTAACGGAAGTCGTAGGGGTCGCCGCCGAGCGCGTACTCGCCCGTGCGGAAGCCGACGCCGGGGTCCGTGCGGTCGATCTGCTGGCACGTATAGCCGTCGATGGATCCGCTGAGCACCTCGACGAGGTCGACCCAGCGGCTCTTGTCGTTCACGCCGGCGCTGTTACCCGGGCTGCACGTCACCGCCGAGCCGTCGATCTGGTACTCCATCGAGCCGGACGTATCGACGAGGAGCAGCACGTTCGGGAGCGGCGGATTGAGGTCCGCCTGCGCGTGCGCCCGTGTGCTAGCCAACGTCACCGCGAGCGCCGTGAGCGCCGTGATTCGACCGCCATCGCCGCGAAAGAGCCTCACTTTAGTTACCTCCGATCGGGCCGACGAGGACGTGCGCGCGTGTCATGTGCTGTCCGGCCACTTGCATCACGTTCTGAACGCACGCGTTCGCGGTCGCCGAAGGCTGAAGCTGGGCGATGGTCGTGAACTTGGCCTCGTAGAAGTGGAAGGCGTTGCGACTCACGGCATCCATGCCCGCCACCGGGCCGACGGCGAGCGCCACGTCGGTCACTTCCGTGAGGAAGCTGCCGTTGATGAAGGGGGCGGGCGGACTCTGCTTCTGGTCGAGCGCGGTGCCGAAGGTGTCGGTGTCGAACAGCGAGTGGCTGGTCTGCAGCACGTACTTGCTGCTCGAGAGCTCGAGGCACGAAGGCGCCTTGTAGACCCCCGTATCGATGCCGATGTTCATGCGGCAATCGTCGCCGCCGGTGAGCGCCTGCGGGATGTAGGCGGCGGGCGCGAGCGACATCTGCGAGAGCGCCGCCAAGGTGCCGATTTCCGCGAGATTGGCGGTTTGCAGCGCGAGCCGTTCGTTGCCCGAGGCGCGCGCGAGGAGCATGGCCGAGTGCACCGTGTAAAGGCCGATGCCCGTCAGCATCGTGATCGCGAGCACGACGACGAAGAGCGTCGTCCCTCGTTCGCTCGCGCGAGCACGACGTTCCGACATGAGCGTTTTCACCACTGCACTCCCGTTTGGTTCAGGAGCGCGACATCCGCCTGGAACGTCCGCACGCGCGCCGCCGAATTGGCGTCGACCTGAAACCGATAGAAGCCGCCCGGGATCGTGGTCGTGCGATCCGCCTCGCGCGAGCGCACGCTCAGGCGCACGTGGACCGACCGCACGAGCTCGGGATAGTCGCCTTGCGAGTTTGCGGCGTAGTACTGCGCGAACGCCGTCGTGCCGGGCGCGGCTTGCGCGAGGAGCGGAGCCGTGGCGCTGTTGGTCCCCGGGCTCAGCTGCCCGAGCACGGAGAACGAGAGATCCACGGCGTACTCCGCGACCACGTCGGTGGTGCCGGCGACGGTGGCGCCCGTCGAATCGAGCTGATCGCGCACGAGCTCGGTGCGCGAGCTCTCGCCCGGGGCGCCTTTGCTCGCGTCGAAGAGCGGCTTCCAAGCGCTGCCTTGCGTGCTGTTCTGCAGATCCATCACGCGGTAGCGCACGATGTTCACGACGTTCGCGCTCGAGCCGACCTCGTAGCCGCGCAGGCCCGCCGTGCCGCTACCGCTCGAACGCACCGGCAGCGGCGCGAGCAGCGTGATGGAGGGCTGGTCGCCCGCGGCGACGGCGGCGATCTGCCCGAAGTAGAGGCGCCCGGCCTGATCCTTCACGCGCAGGATTTGCCCCGGTGCGGCGCCGAACACGTTCTGGAGCAGCACGAGCTGCGCGCTCGTGGTCGCGCCGATGTAGCCGAGGCGCGCCATCGATGGCGTGTCCTTCTGCAGGAAAATGGTCTGCCCCGTCGACGCGTCGGCGATCGGAAATTCGTCGGTCGCGGAGTACGAGCCCGAGAGCACCAGTTGATCGGGCGTCAGTGTCTGTCCGGCGGTCGCGTTCAGCGCGAAGGAAGCGTTCCCGCTCAGGTTCGGCGTATCCGGCATGATGCGCAGCCCCGCGAGGCTGAAGAGCCCGGCCGGCGTGCCCGAGTCGATCGTGGTCGCGAGGAACGGGTCGCGCTGGATGTTCGGCGTGGAGAGGTAGCCGGCACGCTCGATGTCGTTCTTCAGCCGCTCGAAGCCGATCATGCCGGCGAACGTTGCCGTCGTCATGCGCCCCTCACGCTGGTAGAAGCGCGAGGCGTCGCGAGCGAGCGCGAACACGACGACCGAGAGAAAGAGGCCGCCCGAGAGCGCCACCATCAGCTCGACGAGCGTGAAGCCGCGGGCACGCGAGAGCGCGCGCGAGGACTGAGCGAAGAAGCGCCGCTGCATGCTCAGCTCGGTTGCCGCACGGCCGCGGCCTGCACGACCACGTGGTACGTGCCGTCGCTGAAGCCGTTCACGACCCCCGCGACCGTCGAGGCGGAACCGTTGGTGCAGTCGGTGTTGAAGCGCGAAATCACGTCGGCGGTCGGCTGCTCGCGCGGCCAGAAGACGCGAACCTCGGTGCGGATGACGCCGTTACCCGCCACGCCCGTCGTCTGCGTAGGGCTCTTGTCCCCGTAGAGCCAGGTGAGGCGGATCTGCGCGCAGAATTGGCCGTTCGCGGTGGCCGGCGCGCCGAAGCCGTCGAATTGCGGACCGAAGCCGAGCGTCGAGTTGTACGTCGGAAGCTGCCAGACGCCGTCGTTGCCGGCGATGGTGGAGAGCCACGTCGTTTGCGTCACGCTCCACTGCGCCGTCCAGCGCGTGCTGTCCGCCGAGAGCTGGCTCAGCCACGATTGCGCGATGGCGTCCGCCACCGTCACGTTCCGCGCAAGCTGATTCGAGCTCACGACCGCGCGCTCCATCGCGATGATGCCGACGACGCCGGCCGCGAACACCGCGAGCGACATCATGAGCTCGACGACCGTATAGCCGCGCGTACGTCGCTTCATGGCGCGAGCCTCGTCGTGCCGTTCGGCATGACGATCACTTGGTAATCGCGCACCGTGAGGTTGTTCGGATCCGTGCTCGTCACGTCGATCACGGCCGCGCCGTTCAGCGCTTGCCAGACATCCGGCGTCTTCGGCGCCGTCGAGGTGGTGATGTAGGCGCGCCCCGCGGGGCTGAAGCAGACGCCGACGACGCCGGAGGTCTGCACCGTGCCGCTCGGCAGCGTCACCTTCGCGGTGATGCTCGCGCTCGGGATGCTGTCCACGACGCGAGCCGTCCCCACGACCGCGCCCGCGCTCACATTGGTCCAGTCGTTCGTGAGGCAACCGCGCGTCGGGAGGTTGCCGCAGGTCGCTCTGGTGGCGCCCGACGCCGTCGCCGCGGCGGTTCCCTGGACGCCTTCGAGCGCTTGGAACGCGCCCGTGGCAAGGTTCAGACTCACGACCACCGCGGCGCCACGGCCGAGTGCTCGTGTGCGCGCGCCGCGATAAACGTCGGCCATGCGCCCCGCGACTTGGAGCAGATGGCGCCCGCGTAGCCGCTTGGCGAAACCGGGTACGGCGATCGCCGAGAGGACCGCGATGATCACGACCACGACCATCATCTCGACGAGCGTGAAACCGCGTACTTTTCGAGAGCTTGTAGGCAAGGATCGCACGGAAGGTCAAAACCAATCCAGCAAAGTGTATGCCGAGGCGCCAGTTCTCAACGCTACGAAATAATTGATTTTATTTCGGGGTCCCCCAGCCCGCGGACAGTAACGATTGCGGCGGTATGAAACGGTTGCGGGGCGGCGGCCTTTCCGGGTCGTGTAAGGCTCGGTGCCGATGTCCCGCCGGGCGCTCTTCTTCGCGCTCGCCTTGCCGTGCTGTCAAAGCCCGCGCTCGACCACGGCGCCACGCCCGAGCGCGTCCGTGGCTTCGCGCGTCGAGGTCCCGTCCGTGTGCGCCGAGGGCGGTGGAACGGTCGCCGATGCGAGCGCCGCCGCGTGGTTTCCCCGCGCGCTCGGCGCGTATTGTATCGACCCCAACGCCGACCAGCGTGTGTTCGGCGCCGGCGCGAGCTTGCCGCTCGCGGACGCCGCGGAGCTGCTCTCGCTCGACGCGGACGAGGTCGAACGCTCGGGAGTCACCAAGGTCGTCGCCGTCAAGTACGTCGAGGACGCTACCGAACCGGGCCGCCTCGTCGCGAGCGTGCTCGAGTTTGCGTCGCCGGAAGCCGCGTACGGTTTTTTCACCGAGCGACTCGCGCGTGCCGCAGAAGTCGGACGCCCCGCATACACGCCGTTCGACGCGGGCGCGGCGGCCGTGCTCGGCGACACCACGGCGTACGTGGTGCGCGCGGCAGCCGTAGCGAGGCTCGACTTCGCGAATCCGAGGCTCCCGCCGGCGCGGCTCGTGCCCGTCGCGCGGCCCGTGCTCACCGCGCTCGCGCGGGACATCGGCGCGCGACTGCCCGGCCCCGCCACGCTGCCGCCCGCCGCGCGGCTCTTGCCCGAGGCGGCGCGCGTGCCGCTCTCGCTGCGCTACTTCGCGGGGGATCTCGAAGGCTTCGACGGCGTGGGCCCCGGCGCCGTCGCGTCGTACGCAGACGGCAATGCCCGCTTCCGGCTCGCCCTTGCCGTGCGGCTCGACGCGGACGCCGGCAAGGACGTGCTCTCGACGCTCAGGAAGCGCGAGGGCTCACGCGTGCTCAAGCACTCGGCCTACGATGCGACGCGCGTGGCCGAAGAGGACGCGCAGGCGGGCGCCGTGCGCGAGTGGATCTTCGGACGAAAAGGCGCGCTCGTCGCCGGTATCGCGCTCGACGCCCCGCCACGCGCGGCTCCGAAGGGCGCGCCGCCCGAGCGCGGCCTGGCGGTGCTCAAGCTGACGCGCTGGCTCGATCGGCTGCCGGCTCTCGCGGCGTGGTAAGTTTCGTCCGGGCTCGTCGCGAGCCGAAACCACGCAGGAGAAGACGCATTTGGATTTCACGTTCTCCGAGCCGCACGAGCTCCTTCGCCGCAGCGTCCGCGATTTTTGCGAGCGCGAGATCCGGCCGCACGCGCGCGACTGGGACGAGGCCGAGCGCTTCCCGCTCGAGATCGTGCCGCGCCTCGCCGAGCTCGGCTTGCTCGGTATTCGCGTGCCGGAGCGCTACGGCGGCTCCGGCATGGACGTGACGGCGTACGCGATCGCGGTGGAGGAATGCGCGAAAGTGGACGGGTCCCTCGCCCTCACGATCGCGAGCCACAACGGGCTCGGCACCGGGCACCTGCTCACGTTCGGCACGGAAGAACAGAAGCGGCGCTATCTCCCGCGCGCGGCGGCGGGCGAAGCGCTCGCGGCCTGGGCGCTCACCGAGCCGGGCTCGGGCTCCGACGCGGCCGCGCTGCGCACGACCGCGCGGCGCGAAGGCGCGGACTGGATCCTCGACGGCACGAAGATGTTCATCACGCAGGGGTCGATCGGCGGGTTCTGCGTGGTGCTCGCGCGCACGACGCCGGACGTGCCGCCGCAGCGCGGCATCACGGCGTTCATCGTCGATACGAGCACGCCCGGCTACAGCGCCAGCAAGAAGCTCAAAAAGTACGGCTGCCGCTGGAGCGACACCGTGGAAATCACGCTCGACGGCGTGCGGGTGAGCGACGCGGAGCGGCTCGGGGAGCTCGATAGCGGCTTCCTCGACACCATGCGTATCCTCGACACGGGGCGCATCTCGATCGCGGCCATGGCGCTCGGTCTCGGCCGCGGTGCGTACGAGATGGCGGTGCGCTACGCGAAGGAGCGCACGGCGTTCGGCAAGCCGATCGCGGAGTTTCAGGCGATGCAGTGGATGCTCGCCGACGCGAAGACCGCGCTCGATGCCGCCGAGCTCCTCGTCTACCGCGCGGCGTGGCTCGCCGATCGCGGTGAGCGCTACACGCAGGAAGCGTCCATCGCGAAGCTCTTCGCGAGCGAAGCCGCGACGCGCGTCTGCAACGACGCGATGCAGATCCACGGCGGCTACGGCTTCACGCGCGAGTTCGACGTCGAAAAGCACCTGCGCGACGTGAAGCTCTGCGAAATCGGCGAAGGGACGAGCCAGGTGCAACGCATGGTGATCGCGAAGCACGTGCTGAAGGACTGAGGCGCGGCCGTTTGCGGGCGCGCTTCGCGCTACTCCGTGCGCTGGATGACGTGGAACCCGAACGGAGTCTCGACCACGTCGGAGATTTGCCCGACCTCGAGCGCGAACGCCGCGTCGGCGAAAGGCTTGACCATCTGCCGGCGCTCGAAGCGGCCTAGGTCGCCTCCGCGCTCGCCGGCGCCCGGTTCGTCCGAGTATTCCTTCACGAGGGCCGCGAAATCCTCGCCGGCGCGCGCGCGGGCGAGCGCTTCTTCGGCGCGCTGCCGCGCCTGTTCGCGCGTGCGCACGATCTGCGGGCCGGCGCGCATCGAGCCCTTGTACTGCACGAGGAGGTGACGCGCGGCGACGCGATCCTCGCTCTTGCCGGGAGCTTCGGCGTAGGTGTCGTCGCTCTCCGCTTTGGTCGCCGCGGCGACTTCGGAGCGCGGGCGTTCGGGTGGGCTCGGGACGCGCGGCGGCTCCCCGGGGCCTTCGTACGTCGTGACGACGCAGCCGCCGAGCGCCACGGCGAGCGTGGCGAAGCCGCCCGCGAAGATCAACGCGCGCCGCATGCGAGTGCTCACTCCGTGCGCAAGATCACGTGGTAGCCGAACTGGGTCTCCACCACGCCCGAGAGCTGTCCGGGCTTCAGCGCGAACGCCGCGTCGGCGAACGGCTTGACCATGCCCTGGCGCGGGAACTTGCCGAGCTTGCCGCCACGGGCCGCGGCGTTCGGCTCGTCCGAGTACTCGGCGACGAGCTTCTCGAACGGGACGCCCTTCTTCGCTTTGGCGAGCGCTTCTTCGGCGCGCGCCTTCGCTTCTTCCTTCGTGCGCGTGATGGTCGCGGGCGCGCGGAGGGCACCCTTGTATTGCACGAGCAGGTGGGAGGCCGCGATGCGCTCCTGATCGGCGGCGCCCTGCGCGCCCACCGCTGCTTGCGCCGGTCGCGCCGAGGGGGCGCCCTTGGGCGCCGTCTTGTTGACGGCTGCGGCGGTGGCTGTCGCCGCCGGCTCAGCCTTGGTCAAGCCGAAGCTCAGCGGGATGGCACCGACGCCGCCCAGGAACCCCAACAAAAGCAGGCCGCCCAAAGTGGCCCACGGTGCCCAGTCAGGCAGCCAGTCTTGCGCAGGCGCCGAGCTCGGTCGCTTCGAGGAGGAGCCGCGGGAGACGCCGCGATGGTCGTCCTCCTCGTCTTCTTCGTCCTCGTCTTCTTCGTCCTCGTCTTCTTCGTCCTCGTCTTCTTCGTCCTCGTCTTCTTCGTCCTCGTCCTCTTCGTCCTCGTCGCGCTCGAGACGCTTCTCTGCCTTGGCCTTCACCGGCTTGGACGACGTAGTGCCGCTGCTTCCCCAGTCATGATCGATTTCATCCGTGGGGGGCGGGGCGAGGGAGGTGACCTTGTTCTTTTCGTCGTCAGCCATTGGTTAGGCTCCTCGAGGCGGGGCGATGTCGGCCCAAGCGCTGGTGATCACGGGGTCGGGCTTGTCGCCCGCGAAGGCTTCGAGTGCGATGCGTCCGCTCTCTAGCACGTAGCCGGTCGTGCGGATGGTTTCTCCCGGCCAGACGGGGCGCCGGAACTGCACGCCGAGGCTCGAGAGCCGCCGCTCGTCCCCCGCGCAAGCCGTCTTCAAGAGCGCGCGGCCGACGATGCCGTAGGTGCAAAGCCCGTGGAGAATCGGTCCTTCGGCGAAACCGACGTTTGCCGCGAACGCAGGATCGGCATGCAGCGGGTTCAAATCGCCCGACAGGCGATAGAGCAGCGCTTGTTCGGGGCGCGTGGGGAGCTCGACGCTGAAGTCAGCCGGTCGGTCGGGCACTTTGGGTGCTTCCGACTTCGGCGGGCGTTCGCCCCCGAAATTGCCGGCGTCGCGAATGAGGAGCGTCCACTCGGTCTCGAAGCAGGGCTTGCCTTCGCACGTCGTCTTCGTCGCGAGCACGACCTGCGCGAGCTTCTTCATGTCGTAGATGCCCTTGACGGTCCCGACGCTCTCGAGGCGTCCCGCGGGCGGGATCGGCGCGTGCCAGCGGACGAGCTGGTTGCCGTGGACGAGTCGGGTCATGTCCGAACGCGTCTTTTCGAAGAGCGCCGCGACCGGGCCGTAGCTCGGCACGACCGCGAAGGTCGGAAGCACGCGCGGCCCGCGACCCTCATAGAGGAAATCCAAGTCTTCCTGCGTCATGCCGACGCCGAGCGCATAGAGGACGACGGTTTTCCAGTCGTACTCGTAGACGAACGGCTCCGTCGTGTGACCGATGGTGGATAGATCGAGACTCATCCGGGCCCCAGAGGGGCGGATCGTTAGCGCGGCGGCGGCGGGGGCGTCAATGGCGTAAGCCGGCGTCCGGAGCCGCATTCAGGCTATCCTCGAGTCGATTCCAAGGACCGGGTCCGATGCTCGACGCCTTGCTCGCCGCGCTGAAAGAGCTCACGGGAGTGGATCCACGAGCGTACGCGCTCGCTTGGGCGCGGGTGCTCCCCATCATCGTGCTCGTTCCGGCGTTCGGCCTCCGCGGGGTCGCGACGCCCGTTCGCGTCGCGCTCGGGCTCGGAATGGCGGGCACCATCGCGCCCGCGCTCCGGGGGCTCGCGGCAGAGGGCGTGCCGCTCTGGTTCGCGTGCGTGAGCGAAGCCTTTCGCTCGCTGCCGTTCGCGCTCGGCACCGCCGCGATCCTGTGGGCCGCGCTGATGGCGGGCGGACTCGCCGACAACCTCCGCGCTGCCCGCGACACGGTGGAGCTCCCCGTTTTCGACGAGGCGACGACGCCGTTCGGCGCACTCTTCGGTTTGCTCGTGGCGCTCGGCTTTCTCGAGACGGGCGGCGCCGCGCGCATCGCGTCGGCACTCGCCGAGCCACGCCTGCACACGAGCTTCGCGATCGCGGCCGAGCGGCTCACCGAGTCCGTCGGTATCGCCGTCGGTGTGGCGGCGCCCGTCCTCGCCGGTTCGGTGCTGATCGAGCTTTCGGCGGCGCTCGTCGCGCGCTCGGCGAGCCCCGCGTACGTGGCGCCGGTGCTCGCGCCGCTGCGTTCACTCGGTGTGCTGTTCGTGGCGTGGCTGGCGCTCGATCGCATGGTCGAGCTCCTCGTGCTGCTCGCCGCCCGCGCTTGAGGGCCGCGCCTTCGCCCGCGAGGTCAGAGCGAGGCGCGGTAGGAGATGCCGACGCCGAGCATGATCGCGGTGTTGCGTCCCGTGAGCGACGCAGAGGCGCCGAGGGGATCGTGCTCGGGCGTGAAGCGCAAGAACCACTGCGAGACGCGCAGGCTCCCGATCAAAGAGACGTGCTCGTCGAGCTGATGCGCGACGCCGCCGGCGAGGCCGACCGAACCGCCCTCGGTGCGCAGCGTCACGCCTTGTGGTCCGGAGAGCGCGCGGTCGTCGTTGCCGTCGATCTCCTGAAAGCGGTCGCTCACGACGACGAGCCCGCCGAAGGGTCCGACCCAGGCCTCGAAGCGATCCCCGATGTAAGGGTAGTAGCGGAGCATGCCCTCGAACGAGAAGTAGCTCCGGGTGTGATCACGCGGCACGATCTCGGGTGGGGATTTCGGGTACGCGGTCGGCAAGAGGCCGAGCATGACGCCCGCGCCGAAGGCCCAGCGCTGGCTCCAGCGATAAAACTCCCAACCCTCGAGCCCGAACACGACGTCGCCGTGTTTGCAGCCGGTGCTCCGCTGCACGCAGACTTCGGCGCCGGGCAGCGTGAGCACCGAGAGGCTGCCTTCGGCCATGCCGACCGGTCGCGTCATCGCCTCGAAGCCCGACTTCAGGCGCGTGGGCGACGGATTCGTCGGATCTTCTTCCTCGTCCTGTGCGTGCGCGCCGAGCGCGACGAAGGCGAGGGCGAGGCCGGCTCCGAGCGCAACGAGGCCGCGTTGTGCTCGTGCGCGCGAGCTCGTCATTGCCCGCACACTGCGAGCTCGACGGAAGGGCACCTCCCCGCCGTAGGCGGCCCCAGACTTCGCGCAGCGCCGTTCGAGCTCAGGCATTGGAAGAATCGGCTCTCGCTGCTCGTCCTGCCCGGATCGTACCCCGAAAACTCGGCGCAAGGTGGGTGAAGGCATGCGGGGTCTGCGGAATGTTTGGGGAATTCGTTATGGAGCCGGCATTTCTGCGCCGGTTGTCGCCGCGCGGGAACGGTGATGTAGGCTCCGCCGACCATGAGCGAGCCGTCTCCTCCGGATGCACCAGCCCCCCACGGGGGTGAGGTGGCGCCTCCCGTCGAGCCGGCCTCCGCCGCGCCCCCGGCGGACGAGAACGAGGTGCCCGGTGGGTACCGGGTCGCGCTGCCGACCTTCGAGGGGCCGCTCGATCTCCTGCTTCACCTGATCGAGGAGCACGAGCTCGATATTTTCGACATTCCGATCGCGTTCGTAGCGGCGAAGTTCGTCGAATACGTGACGCTCATGCAAGAGCTCAACATCGACGTCGCGAGCGAATACCTCGTGATGGCGGCGACGCTCGCGCACATCAAGTCGAAGCAGCTCCTGCCGGCGGTGCCCGACGATCAGGAAGACGAGCCGGAAGACGAGGCCGATCCGCGCGCCGAGCTCGTCCGGCGGCTGCTCGAGTACCAAAAATACAAGCACGCCGCGGAGCAGCTCTCCTCGGCGCCCGTGCTCGGGCGCGACGTGTTTTCGCACGGCGTCCCGGGGCTCGAGGCGCACGGGCCGGCGCGTATCGCGGGGCTCAGTCTGTTTCGTCTGCTCGACGCGTTCCAGCTCGTTCTCTCACGGGCCAAGGCGACCGTCGACCACCAGATCGATCTCGAGCGTTTCTCGATCACCGATCGAATCAACCAGCTTTCGGAGATCTTGCGCGACAAGAAGCGCGTGGCGTTCGTCGAGCTCTTCGAAGGGCAGACGACGCGGAGCGATCTCATCATCACCTTCCTCGCGCTGCTCGAGATGACGCGGCTCCGCCTGACCCGGCTGTTTCAGGAGGACGCGCTCGGCCCGATCGAGATCGAGCTTTCCGTGCTCGACGACGAGGGCGGGCCCCAAGAGCTCGAAGGCGAGAGCGAGTTCCCGGCCGAACGCGAGAGCGAGAGCGAATTCCCGGCGGAACACGCGGCCGAGGGCGGCGATGAGTTCGCCCCCGAAGGCGAGAGCGAGAGCGAATTCGCGACTGAAGACGAAGGCGACGCCGCCGTGCTGGACGGTGACAGGAACGAAGAATGATGTCTGAAGAGAACGTGGAGCAGGCGGCGAGCGACGAACGTGAGCCCGAGGCGGCGGAAGAGGAGCGCGAGCTCGCGCCGGCGGAGAGCGCGCTCATCGGCGACGGCCCGGCGCCGGACGAGGGTTCGATCGCCGACACGGCGGGCTTCTTGAAGGGACTGATCGAAGCGCTCGTATTCGTCTCCGACAAGCCGCTCGAGCTGAAGGAAATCGCGCGTGGCGCGCGGGTGGATCGCGCGCGGGCCCAGGAGCTGCTCGACGAGATTCAGCGGGACTGCGCCGACCGCGGCATGCGCCTCGAAGAGGTCGCGGGCGGCTTCGCGTTCCGCTCGAACCCGCTCTACGCCGAACGCCTGCGTCAATACCTGTCGCTGCGCCCGACGCGCCTTTCGCGCGCGCAGCTCGAGACGCTCGCGATCGTTGCGTACCGGCAGCCGATCACGCGCCCCGAGATCGACGATATTCGCGGCGTCGATTCGGGACCGGTGCTCAAGGGTCTGCTCGAGCGCGATCTCGTGCGCATCATCGGAAAGAAGGACGAGCCCGGACGTCCCATGTTGTACGGGACGACGCCGGTCTTCCTCGAGGCGTTCAGCCTGAAAAGTCTGCGCGATCTACCGACCTTGCGGGAGTACACGGAGCTCAGCGAGGAGTCGCGGCAGACGTTCGAGTCGGAGCTCGGGGAGACCGCGCCCGAAGGCCCCATCGAGGGCGCATCCGTCGCGCCCGCTTCGGAGTCGGCCGAAGCGCTCGCGGAAGCGCTGGGCGGCGTTGCGTCCGGGGTAAGCCTCGTCGAGGGGGCCGAAGACGCGGAGGCAGCCCCCGCTGCCGAAGCCGATAAGGAAGAAACGCCCGCCGCTGAGGGTGGGGCCGAGGGCGACGCGGACGACGACGACGCGGATGACGACGACGCGGACGACGGCGACGCGGACGACGACGACGCGGATGACGACGACGCGGACGACGACGACGCGGATGACGACGACGACGATGACGACGATGACGACGACGACGACGACGACGACGACGATGACGACGACGACGACGACGACGACGACGACGTGGAAAAACCCGTAGAGCCCAAGGAGTCGCCGAGCAAGCAGGCACCGGCGAAGAAGAAGTAGGCGCTCCGCTCGACCTTCTTTTGGGTGGGCGCACAACCGGCTCTCTGGACGAGCCGATGACGGAGCGTGCGACGTCTTGCGCCTCTAGCGTTCTTGGTCGCGGCCTGCGACGGGTTGAAGGTTCCCGCTGCTCGGCATGATTCCCCGGCCGTCGTGACGGTCGAACCGGCCGGGGACTTGCAGGCGGCACCGGCCGTCCTGCGGCTACGGCTCGCGGGTGCGGCTGGTCACGAAAAATTGAGTGATTTCAGGTTGTTCAGTGGTGAGCTCAGCTCGTATTACCTGAGCCGCCTCGCTGCCCGTGACGAGCCGGACACGTTGCTCGCGAAAGAGGTGACGGCCGTCGTGTGGGCAGACGCAGCCGACGTCGTGGTCGCGCCCGCGCGGGCTCTCGACGGCGGGACGTACACGCTCGCTACTCCGGAGCTCGGAGCGCTCGTCGAGGTGACGGTCGTCCCCGACCTCGTGCCCTGGCTTGCTCGCCGCTGGCCGCCGGCGGATGAAACGACCGGTAGCGGCTTCGCCGTGTTCTGCGGTGACGCCGCTTCCGCCGTCGGCGCCGGTACCGTCGTGCTCGCGCCTGCCGCGATCGACGCCGAGCTTCGCGCTGGAGTCGGCCCGGACGCCCTCTTCACCGAGCAGTGCGTGAGTCTCGAGCCCGCGCCGTGCCGCGCCGGCGCTCCGGAGCTCCCGCCGGCGCTCGCGGGTGGAGCCGCGCTCGAGCCGTTGCCGATCTTCGTCGCCGAGACGCAGCTCGCCCCGGTGACGTGCGCGGGCGGCGCGTTCGCGCTCGGGCCCGCCTGCGTGCTCGTCGACGACGACCGCGTCACGCTCACGGCGCCGTTCGAGCCCTCGCTCTGGGCGCTCGAAGAACCCGAGCGACGGCTCGCCGTCGCGGCGCCGGGCGCGAGCGTCGTCGTGCACGGCTTCACGCCGGGGGTACCCGTGCGGCTGCGCGCGACCGCCTTCGACCTGACCGGCGCGAGAACACCGGTAGACCTCGCGATCAGCGGCGCCCCGGAGCACGCCCACGTCGTCATCAACGAGGTGCTCGCGAATCCACGTGGAGCAGAGAGCCAGAGCGAATGGCTCGAGCTCGTCAACGACGGAACCGCCGCCGTGGACCTCGGCGGCTTCGAGCTTCGCGACGACGGCGGTGCGGCGTCGCTTCCCTCCGCGCGCCTCGAACCGCAGGAGCTCGTGCTGCTCGTCGCCGCAGGCTTCGCTCCGGACCCTGAGCTCGACGTCCCCGTGGCACCCGGGACCCGTATGCTCACGCTCTCGAAGCTCGGCGCGTCCGGGCTTTCGAACGCAGGTGAGCTCCTGCGCTTGAGCGACCCGAGCGGACGCGTCGTCTCGCGCTTTCCCGCGCTCGCTTCCGCGGATCCCGGCGTGAGCGTCGCGCGGCGTACGCCGGACGCTCCCGACGACGAAGCGGCGTCCTTCGGGCCGCACGCAGCGCCGGGCGCGTCGCCGGGCGCACCGAACGAGCTCGCAGCGCGCTGAGCGGCCGGCCTTTATTCGCCGCTGATCGTCATCTTCGCGATGCGCAAGGTCGGTGCGGCCGTCGACGTCTTGAGCTCGAGGTCCGAGCCCACGGCGTCGATGCTCTTCAGCATCGCGTCGAGCGTGCTCGAGATCGTCACTTCACTCACGGGGAACGTCCGCTTGCCGTTTTCGATCCAGAAACCGGCCGCGCCGCGCGAGAAATCCCCGGTGACCGGGTTGAAGCCGAAGCCGAGAAGCTCCGTCACGTAGAGCCCGCGCTCGGTCGACGCGATGATCTCTTCCGGCGTCGTTTTGCCCGCGGCGAGCACGAAATTCGTGGTGGACGCGCCGACGCTGCCGCCGCCACGGCTCGCCGAAGCGGTCGATTTGCGGCCGAGCTTCCGCGCCGAGTAGCAATCGAGCAAGAAGGTACGCAGCACGCCGCCTTCGACCACCACGTTGCGGCGCGACGCCAAACCTTCTCCGTCGTACGCCCGCGACCCCGGCGCGCGCGCGATGAGGGGGTCATCCGTGATGTGAACGAGCGGGCTCGCGACGGCCGTGTTTTCGCGCTCGAGTAGGTAGCTCGCCTTGCGCCAGATCGAGCCGCCCATGATGCAGCCGGCGAAGCTTCCGACGAGCGAGCGCGCGACGTCCGGATCGAACACGATGGCTGCTTCGGCGGTCGGCACCTTGCGCGCGCCGAGCTTTCCCAAGGTGCGGCGTGCCGCTTCGCGCCCGACAGCGGCCGCGTCCTCGAGCTTGTCGACGAAGCGCGCGCCCGTCCAATAGTAGCCGCGCCGCTTCTTCCCGCCGTCGTCACTGGCGACGGGCACGACGTTGAGCGAGGCGTACGAGCCGCGTTGCACACCCTCGAAGCCGCTCGAGAGCCAGAGCGCGCCGACCGAGTCCGCGCGGGCGAACGTAGCGCCCTCACTGAGCTCGATGCGCGGATCGAAGTCGAGCGCGGCGCGTTCCCCGGCGAGTGCGCGGGCGAGCGCTTCGTCGCCGTCGATGGCCGCGACCGCGGGATCGAACAGCTCGAGCTCGGGGAACGGTGGGTGGGCGAGCTCGCTCGGGTCGGCGGGACCGGCGAAGGCATCGACCTCGGAGAGCTCGACGAGCTCGAGCGCGTCCTCGACGCAGCGAACAATCCCCGTTTCGGTGAGGTCGCTCGTGCTCGTCGAGGCGACGCGACCGCCGCGGATCACACGCAACGACACGCTGTGGTGGCCCGCTTCCTCGACGAGCTCGGCCTTGCCGAGCCGCACCTTGACGCTGAGCTCGAAGCCGCCGCGGGCGCTCGCTTCGGCCACGTCCGCGCCCTTCGCGAGGGCGCGCTGCCCCACGCTTCTTGCCAACGCCGCGAGTCGGTCTTCGCTCTCGTGAGCCATGTCCCTCAGGTAGCAGATGTCATGGGTTCGATACAGGTGCCCGTCAATGCGCGGAACGACCGAGCACCGACGCGACGTACGCCGTCGCACCGGCGACGACGAGGAACACCCAGAAGAGCCCCCAGCCGAGGGTCGTGTGCGCGACGGCCTCGGTGCCGAAGTCCCCATGAAACTCGGCGTAGGTCGCGCGCACCGAGAGGCGCGGAAAAAGCGCGAGCGTGAGCGCGAGGGTCGAGAGCCCGGCCACGGCCCCGAGCCTCAGCACGCTCACCGTTCGTTGCGCGCGCGCGGCCGGCGCCGCCACCAAAAATCCGAGCGGCACGCTGACGAGCGCAAGCAGCGTGCCGGCGACCGAGACGAGTCGTGCGCGGCGTCCGGCGTCGAACAAGTAGGCGCCGGCCCAATCCGGCTCGAGCACCAAGAAATACGCGCACGCCGGCCCGAACACGAGCACGGCATAAAGTGCGACGATCGACAGGGACCGGCTCGCGAGCGCGGTCGGTGCAGCCCGCGCGATCTCGTGGCGGGCCATCCAGGCGAAGAGGACGCCGAGCGTGAACCCGAGCACCGGGGCGGGAAGCATCGGCCGGAGTCTACACCGTGAGCGATCGTTCGACGGGGCAGGCGGTGTGCGCTAAACGACCGGGCCGTGAGCCCAGAGCGCGTTTTCGAGCTGCTCGAGCGGGTGCGCTCGGGCGCACTCGACCCCAAAGCCGCCGTCGCGGAGCTCGGCAATCTCCCGTTCGAGGACCTCGGCTACGCGCGCGTCGACCATCACCGCGCCCTCCGTCAGGGGTTGCCGGAGGTGATCCTCGGCCAGGGTAAGACGGCCGAGCAGATCGTCGGTATCGCTCGGAGCCTGCTCGCGGCCGGTCAAAACGTGCTCGTGACGCGGCTCGCGCCCGAGGCGGCCCCGGCCGTACTCGCGGCGCTGCCCGAGCTCGAGCACGACGCGCTCGCGCGCACGGCGCTCGCGCTCCAGACGCCGCCGCCGCTCGTGCCGGGAGGGAAGGTGGCGGTCGTCACGGCCGGCACGAGCGATTTGCCGGTCGCGGAGGAGGCGCTCGTGACGCTACGGGCTGCGGGCGTGCCCGCGGAACGCGTCTACGACGTCGGCGTCGCAGGGCTGCACCGCTTGCTCGATCGCGTAAAAGCGCTGCGTGAAGCGCGCGCGCTCATCGTCGTAGCCGGCATGGAAGGCGCGCTGCCGAGCGTCATCGGCGGCCTCGTTGCGGCGCCCGTCGTCGCCGTTCCGACGTCGACCGGCTACGGCGCGGCCTTCGAAGGGCTCACGGCGCTCCTCGGCATGCTGACCAGTTGTGCCTCCGGGGTGACCGTCGTCAACATCGACAACGGGTTCGGTGCGGCCATGGCCGTGCTGCGTCTCGTTCGCGCCCCGACTTCGGAAACGCCATGACCGCCGACCCTCAGCACCACCACTATGATCGTCATCACCTGCACCCGCATGCTGACGAGCACGACCACGACCATCCGCATGACCACGGCCACTCGCATCCCGAATTCGACCGCGTGACGCTCTTGCCGGGTGACGCCGAGGCGCACCGGCCGCCGCTCGCTCGCGGCGAGGGCGCGGGTAAGGTCCTCTTTCTCGATCCGTGGAGCGGCATCGCTGGCGACATGACGGTGGCCGCGCTCGTCGATCTCGGTGTGCCCTTCGCCGTCGTGGAGTCGGCGCTCGGCGGGCTCGGTGTCGCGGGGGCCGCCACCGTGAGTCGGGCTCGGAGCGGTTCGCTCGGCGCCACCCATTTTTCGGTGAGCGAGAGCGCGTCTCAGCCGCATCGCCCCTACGCGGAGATCCGTCGGCTGCTCGCCACCGCGCTGCTCGAGCCGGGTGTGCGTGCCCTCGCGGAGCGCATTTTCGCGCGGCTCGCGGCTGCCGAAGCGGCCGTGCACCGCGTCCCGCTCGACGAGGTGACGTTCCACGAAGTCGGCTCGGTGGATTCGCTCTTCGACGTGGTCGGCGCGGCGACGTGCTTCGACTACCTCGGCGCGCGGGTGCTCTCCGCGCCGGTGCCCCTCGGTCGCGGTCACGTCCACACCGCGCACGGCGAGCTTCCCGTGCCCGCGCCGGCGACGCTCGAATGCTTGCGCGGCGTACCCACGCTCGACGCAGGCATCGACTTCGAGAACGTCACTCCGACCGGTGCGGCGATCCTCGCGACGGTCGCAGAGAGTTTCACCCGCTGGCCGAGTCAACGTGCAGAACGCATCGGCTGGGGCGCCGGAACGCGCGTGCTCCCTGGGCGCCCGAACGCGCTGCGCGTGGTGCTGGGCGCGCCCTCGACCGAGCCGCGTGAGGACGGCGCGTTCGTCGTACTCGAAGCGAACGTCGACGACATGACCGGCGAGCTTGCCGGCCACGCCATCGCCGCGGTGATGCAGGCCGGTGCGCTCGACGCCTGGGCGACGCCGACCACGATGAAGAAGGGACGGCCCGGCCTGGTGCTCTCGGCGCTCGCGCGCGTCGAAGCAGCGGAGGCGCTCGCCGGAGCCCTGCTTCGCGAGACGACCTCGCTCGGCGTGCGCTTTCTGCCGGCTTCCCGCCTCGAGCGCCCGCGGCGTACCGTGGAAGTCACGACGCGTTTCGGGGTCATCCCGCTCAAGGTGAGCGAGGGTCCCTACGGGGCGCCGCAAGCCAAACCCGAGTTTTCGGCGTGCGAGCGCGCGGCCGAGAACGCGGGTGTGCCCGTGCGCGAAGTGCTGGTCGAGGCGCTCGCCGCTTGGGCCGCGAGCTCGCGTTGAAGTACGAGCTCCGGCGAGCGACTCAGTCCGGTCGTTCCATGGGCAGCCCGGACGCTTCCCAAGCGAGCACGCCGCCTTCGAGGAAGCCGACTTGGACGCCTTGCTCCGTGAGCTTCGCCACGAGGTCCTTCGTGCGATCGCCGGAGCGGCAGTAGATGATGGGGGGCATGCCGAGCATGAAGAGCTCGGCGAGCCGTCCCTCGAGCTCGTCCGCCGGGATGTTCTTCGCGCCCGGAATGTGCGCGCGGCCGAATACCGGCGCCTCGCGGGCGTCTACGACGCTCACGCGGCCGGCCTTGATCAGCTGCGACAACTCCTCGGGTTTGAGCGCGCCCTCGGCCCGGGGCAGAAACGGCTCGATCATCTCGCGCAATTGCGCGCGCTTGAGGGCGCCGACCTTGCCGTTGGCGGGGCGACCCTGGTGGAACACGACGAACGTCGGCACCGATTGCACGCCGAGCTGGCGCGAGATCGTCGGTGAGCGATCGATGTCGATGGTCACGACCTTCGCCTTGTCGCCGAGCTCGTGCGAGAGCGCCGCGAGGTCCGGTGCGACGACCTTGCATGGGCCGCACCACTCGGCGGAGAACTCGACGAGCACCGGGACCTCGCTCATCAGCACTTCTTGCTCGAAGGTCTGCTCGGTGACGGAACGCACTGCGGCTACCGCTGCCATGGGGGAGGGTAATTAGCACGGACCGTCAGGTACGGCGCGACGGTGGTGTTTCATCGGTGTTCGATGCTGCCGTTCCGGCGCCGTCGGGCGCGGCGGCCGGAGGGCGCGTGCTGTCGATACGTCGCCTCAAGGGCAGCACCAAGGGTGAAGCGGGCGTCGCTTCGTCCTGCTCGCGGGGCGAGACGTCGCGGGCCAGCATGCAGAGCGCGGCGGTGAACAGCGAGAGGAGGGCGAGCGCCGTGAGGCCGAGGGCGCCCGGGCTCGTCGCGAGCGCGGAGAGGGAGGGCGTGGCTCGGGCGCCGAGGCGCGCGCCGGCGCCTTCCAGGGCCGCGAACCAAGCGCCCGTGAGCGCGAGGGAGACTCCGGCAGGTCCCACGGCGAGCGGCAATACACGCTTGAGATACGGCGCGAGCGGCGCGTGTCCGAGACCTGGCGGCTCGAGATCTTCGACGGCGCGGCGTTCGCGCAGCCGCAGGCGCAAGAGTTGGCCGACCTCGACCCCGCGCAGGCCGCCGAGCAGCAGCGCGCCGCTCAACGTGCCGAAAGTGAAGAGCGCGCACGCGACCAGCGGCTGCGGCAGGGCCGAGCTCACCTCGACGAGCCGTGAAAGGAGCAGGTCGGCAGCACGCGAGATGCCTCCCGCGAGCACGCCGAGAGACAGCGCCACGACGGCCGCGGTTACCGTCGCGATGCCGAGCGTCACGAGCGAAACGCCGGCTGCCCGCGCGAGCACGCCGATCGGCGTGGTGCTCGTCGGTTCGAGGAGCGCGCCGACGCCGAAGCATCCGACGACCGCGCCGAGCCCCGCGAACGCTCGTGGACGGAAGCGAGCGAGCACCAGCGCGCCGGGTTCAGCCGCGCTCGCTCGCGTGCGGACTTCGGGGTCCGGCAGCAGGATCGCGAGACTGCCCGCGAGCGACAGCACCGCCCCGATCCAGAGCAGGGCTTCCAGATCGCTCCGCGCGAGCGCGTCCCGTGTGAGCCCGCCGAGCCCGCGTCCGAGCAGCGCTTCGGCGCCGAGCGTACTGGCGAGCGCGAGCGGCACGAGCGCTCCTGCGCGGGCGACGGCGTGCCGGAGTCGGGCGCGCTGGCGCCGGGCGGCGTGGAGCTCGAGCAGGAGCAGCGCCGTGAGTCCGAGCGCGAGCGTCCCGATGAGCCCGACGGCTCCGAGCACGGCGCCTCGCGTCGCGAGCCCGGCGAGCGGCACCGCCGCGAGGAGCGTCGCGGCGAATACGACGCGCTCTTCCGCTGCTTTTCGGGCCGCCAGGCGACGCGCGAGTAGCGTGCTCGCGGCGACGGCGAGAACCAGCGCGAGGAGCACGCCCGGCAGGCTCGTGCGTGCGCTCGCCAGGACTTCGGCGAGTCGGGCGCTGCCGGAAGGATCGTCGCCGCGGATCGCGCGGGGTACCGACGCCAGAAAGCGGAAGTAGCGCGTTTCGAGCACGGTCGCCGCGAGGCGTCCTGGGCCGTCGAGGGTGGCGAAATCGGCGCCGTAGTCGAAGGCCCAGTCGCGCCACTCCGTGGCCGAGCGCGCGGCCTGGGCGACCGTCGGATTCGGCGGCAGCGGGAACTCCGCTCCGGTGATGTGCGACAGCACGGGCCCCAAGCGCTCGACGCGCTTCACGTCTTCGGGGCTCCGCACGCGCCCGAGCGCTTCGAAGAGCTCGCCGAGCGCGAACGTATCGAGCTCGATCACTTCCTTTACGCGCAGCGGCAGGGCTCGCTCGGCGAGGCGCTCGACCTTGCGCCGCACCGAAGCGCTGCGGAAATCCGCGCTCCGGTCCTGCCAAAAGCGCGTGAAGAACACCACGGCGCGTTCGGGCGTCGCGAGGTCCTCAGCGCTCGCGACACCCATGCGCCGAGCAACGGGGCCGAGCGCGAGAGCCACGCGACCGCGCGCCGCCGGCTCGAGCGATTCGAGCAGCGGCAGCACGTGCGGGAACGCCGCGCCCCCGAGGTGCGCGAGCTCGGCGCGGCCCGCAAGCGCCGAGGCACCCGTGCCTGCCGCCGCGCGTATGGCCGCGAGCGAGAGGTCGCGCGCGTCGCGCGGGCTCGTGTTGACGAGCAGCGGGAGCGGACTCCGTGCTGGCGCGCCTCGGTGTGCAAGACGCGCCATTAGTGCGAACGAGAGGATCGAGGCCGCCGCTAACGAGAGTACGAAGCAGGTGAACTTCTCGATCGCGCGTCGCATCGAGCCTCGGGCGGGACCAGCGTGCTGACGGCTAACGCAGCAGGCAGAAACCCGCGTACGCGACCGCGACCATGGCGACGATCACCATGAAGCCCACCATCGCGGGCGGCAAGCCGTCGATCGGGATGCTGACCGGCTCGTCGTGCGGCGCGTAGCGGGCGACGTCGGTGACGGGGTCGACCGACGGCGACGCGGGCGTCATGCCGGCGTCTTGCAGAGAAAATTGAATGCCGACCATCGTGTGGCCGACCTTGAGTCGGCGCTGTTCGCGCGACGCCTCTTCGCTCGGCGCGAGGGATTCGTGGCTCGCGCTCGCGGGCGTGTAGCGCTGCGTATCGCCGGGGGCAGGCTCGGGTAACGCGTATTTCTTGTAGACGAGCTCGCCGTCCGGAAGCGCCGTCGGCAGGATCTGTCCGTCGAAATCCGCGACGATGACGGTGATGTTGTCGTGGCCGCCCGCCCGGTTCGCTCTTTCCGTGAGCTCGCGGCACGCGTCGATCGGATCGCGCTGGCCTACGAGCACCTCGCGGAGCTCGTCCGCGCGGACCATGCCGGAGAGGCCGTCCGAACAGAGCAGCAGACGATCGCCACGCTGGAGGTCGACGTACGTGAGATCGACCTGCACGGTCTCCGCCGTTCCGAGGGCCTGCAGGATGATGTTGTTGTGCTCGAAGGTCTCGGCTTCTTCCTCGGTGAGCTGCCCGGCTTCGATCAACTGGTTTACGAGTGACTGATCGCGGCTGACCTGGACGAGCTTGCCCTGCCGGAGCACGTACGCGCGGCTGTCGCCGACCTGCGCGACGAAAAGGCGCGCGTCCATCAGCGAAGCGATGGTCGAAGTAGTGCCCATGCCGCGCCGGCTGCGATCGGCGCGGGCCTCGTTGAAAATGCGGACGCCGGCTTCTTCGACGGCTCGAACGAGGCGTTGGGCGAGCTCGTCGTGCGTCCTCGGCGCGCTGCCTTCGGTCAGCTTTTCGTAAATGATGTCGACGGCGAGCTGGCTCGCGACTTCGCCGGCCGCGGCGCCGCCCATGCCGTCGCACACGCCGACGACCGAGCCCCACTCGCCCACGAGCTGCTCGCGGTCGGCCTCGAGCAAACCGCGGCTCCGGCGGGTCAAATCCGCCACGAGGAAGTTATCCTCGTTGTGCTCGCGGATCTGCCCCACGTCCGTGCGTCCGAAGACGCGCATCAAGAGCCCGGGCGGCGGCGCTTGACCGTCGCTCATCCGCGACCTCTGCCGACGTCGAGTCGGAAAAGGTGCTGGCCCACGCGCAGGTGATCACCGCTCACGAGCTCGCGCTCGCTGCGGATCGCCAAAAAAGTTCCATTCGACGAGCCGAGATCCCGCAGCCCGAACGTGCCCGTATTCGGATCGCGATCGATGGAGACGTGACGGCGGCTCATGAACGGGTCGTTGGTAAACACGAGATCCCCCGCCTCGCGGCCAATCACGGTCTCGTCACGCGACAAATAATAGACATCCCGTGAAACGCCTTCGACGGTGAGCTGACACAAACGGGCGTGGCGCGGCACCGAGGGTGACCCGAATACCCTTGTCCCTCGCTCCGTTGCTGGGCCGAGACCACGTTCTGCGTCGCTCACCAGCTCAAACCTTAACACTTCGAGCCCCACTAGGACCAAGTCTGCGTGTCGCAGCACTTCGGGAGCCCGTAAACGCACATATACTCCGTTGACCGATTCCAGGTCCCGCACAAAAAAACGGCCATTTCGCCGGCTGATCAAGAGATGGCGTGGCGAAACGTAGGGATCGGTAGGTAAACGGATGGCGCCGTCCTCGCGGCCGATCTCCGCCTGTGCACCCTGGATCGGGTACTCCGTTCCCGGCGTCCCGTCCTGGGCAATGACGACGAGTCGAGCCGGCGGCTCCCCGGCCGGTAGCCCGTCGCCGCCGGGATCCTCCGCCGGTCGGGTAGGTGCGGGTGGGAGCTGATCCAGTCGCGCCCCACAGAATTGGCAATACGGTTGGCCTGCGTTGTTCGTCCCGTGGCAGCGCGCACAGGTCACGACGTCCTTGCGCGGAGCGTCGCGCGGACCTTCCCCCGACCCATGCAAGGGCTGGCCGCAAGCCGTACAGAAGCGGCCGGCGGGGTCGTTCGGCGCACCGCAGTGGGGGCAACGCGGGCGAGACCCCGGCTGAGATTCGAGGGCCGGCCCCAATTGGCGTTGCGGAGCTCTCGATACGACCGTCGTCGGTCCCCGTCGCTCGCCCCCGGGCGTACCGCGTGCCGGGGAGAGCGAAGCGGCCGGCGCTTGATCCTCGAGCCGCGCTCCACAGTCCGCGCAGAAACGCAGGTCTGCACGGTTCTGAAGTCCGCACCGCCCACAGGTCGTCATCTCGGCGGCTACGCTACCACTCCCGGCCAAAAACTCTGAAATACGCTCACCAATGTGGGACGGGGTCCCGCACCTCGAGGGCGAACTCGAGCCCGATCATGTGCGCGAACCCGAAGCCGAAGGGGCCGTCGCCGCGCTCTTCGCCGGTGCTGTCACGAAACGACTTGGGGATGAGGAGCCGGTACATCGCCGCTGCCGCCACCACCGCCTTGGGAGAGAGCTCGAGCTCGACCCCGGCGCCCGTCGTCACCAAGCCGCCGGCCGTGCTCGCGCCCCAGTCGTTTCCGTAAATGTGAGCGCCGACTCCCACGGCCAGAAAGCCGGTCGCGCGCTTACCGCGCTCGATGTAGTACCGGCCCTCGGCGCGGAGCTGCTGCAAAATCGCCAAGCGCATCAAGTTCGAGGAATCATGGCGGGTAAACTCGTAGGCGCCGCCGAAGTACCAGAGGTTGCCGAGCCGATAGCCGAAGCGGACGGTCACACCGCCGCCGGACCCGAGGAGGCAGGGCGCGGCTGCGCCGCCGGGACAGACGCTGCCCGGTGACACGACGGTTTCCGCGGCGAGGGCGAAACCCACTTGCGGCGTATCGCGTGGCGCGGTGCGCGCCCCTGCCGAGACGTCGTCCGTAGCTGGGGCGCCCGCGGCTGCGACCGACGTGCTCCCTAGCGCGGTGACCGTGGCTAGGACGGGCCACATCTAAACACCTTCGAGCATGCTTGCGGAGCCCGGCTCGCTGTCATGTCTTGACTCTCGCATGAGCCTTGGTTTAGTGCCCGGTCGAGTTCAGAGGACGCATCCTACAATGGAAATCTACCTCGACCGCCGAGCCATCCGCCAGATCCGCCTGGCTGCCCAAGAAGCCATCGAGGAGGACGACACCGAGTCCCTCCGCGAAGACGTGATGGAGGCATTTACGGAAGAGCAGGTCGAAGAAATCGAACGCCGGCTCGACAACGGTGACCTTTACGAGTTTCTCACGGACGTGATCGACGAGTGGGGTGGGGACGACGTGGACGAGCTCCTCGAGCTCCTCGAAACCCAGCTCGGTGAGGTCGGTATCGACCTCAAGACCGATGCGAAGAACGAGGAAGGCGAGGAAACCGAGGACGAGAGCGGCACCGACGACGACGCCGAGCCGGACGCCGACGAAGACTACGGCGACGACGACGAGGACGAAGACGACGAGGAAGAGGAAAAGGACGAAGAAGCGGAGTGAGCCGGCGCTCCGGCGCCCGAGGTGAGCGCCGCTCGGTCGGCCGCGGAACACGGGTGTCTCGCGGCCGGTGCCTCGGGACAAATCAGCGCTCCGCAGCCGTCGAGGCGCGAGTCCGGGTACCGGTGGCGTAGCTCGGCCAGGGCGTCACACGCGCCCCTCGTGTCCCCGGCTCGGGCGGCCAGGCGCGCTGCTTCGAACAGCGCCGGACCGCCGAGGAGACTCGTCGGATGCTCGAGGGCGACACGCTGAAACTCGCGGCGCGCTCGCTCCGGGTCAGCGAGGGCGTCCCGATAGAGCTCCGCGACGTGGAAGCGAGCCGGGGCGTAACGACTGCGCTCGTAGCTACCGATGCCGACCGAATGCTCGGTCTCGGCCAGCATGCGTTCGAGCAGGGCGATCGCGGCGCGAGGCTCGCCGAGCGCTTCCTCTGCGCGGGACGCGCCCGCGAGCGCGTCGTCCCACAGCGCGCCGTTCGGGTAGGGGTGATGCTCGGCCGTCGCCAGGTAACCCGCGAGCGCGGCGGCCGTTTCATGAAGTGCTTCATGACGCGAGGCGCACTCGTATAATGCCGTCTCGTCGAGATCGGTCGCCGCGAGCTCGCGGCGGAGCGCCTCGCAGCGGTCGAGAGCAGCCCGCTCCCCATCCCGTACCGCCACGCCGTCGAGATACTCCCGTAGCGCCTGCGGCGCGACGCCTGCCTCGGGATGCGCTCGGAGCGCGGCGAGCCGCAACGTTTCGCCGCGCGCGGGCTCGGTTTCGGAGACGAGCGTTGCGCGATCGAAGCCGGCGCGACCCGCTCGCGCGCCGTGCCCCGTCGCGAGCGCGCCGAGCAGCGCTTCGGCGCGCTCGGAGTCGCCGGCTCGCGAGTAGCCGCCCGCCGCGCGATAGACGGCTTCGTCGCGATCGTACGCCGAGTCCGCCGCGCGCGACGCGGCGAGCCACGCCTCCGCCGATTCGCGGTAGCGCCCGCCGACGTAGAGGGCGTCCGCGTCCTCCATTGCGCGCGCGTTGCGCGCGTCGACGTGCGGCCCGCACGCAGCCATCACCCCGAGCAAGCCGAGCAGCGATCCTGCGGCGGCCGCGCGCTTCACGCCTCGCTCCGCTCGCCGCGTAGAGCGAGCGCGGCCACGAAGAGCTCGTAAGCCACGAGCTGCACCGCCTGAGCGAGGTTGATCGACGGCTGATCGCCGGCCATCGGAATACGCAAGCGGTGATCGGCGCGGTCGACTTCGTCGGCGCCGAGCCCCGTTTTCTCGTTGCCGAACAGGATCCGGACTTCGCGGCCGCGTTCCGCTTCTCCGACCGCCAGCTTTGCGGCGTCGCGCGCGGTGAGCACCCCGGAAACGCCGCGCCGGGACGTCGTCGCGAACACGAGCGCTCCGGCGACGGCCGTCGAAAGCTCGGCGTGACGCTCGGTCCCGTAGAGGACGTCCCACGCGCGCACCGACATCTTGAACGCCATCGCGTGCTCCGGCACGGCGAGGCGGCCGGGGCGCACCAGCATCAGGCGGGAAAAGCCCATGGTCTTGAGCGCCCGCGCGCACGCGCCGAGGTTCTCGGGGTAGTGCGGCTGGACGAGCACGAAGCCCGTGCGCTCGTGGACGGGCAGCCTTACGCGCGCGTCGCTCACGGCTTCACTCCGGGGGCGGCGGCGGGCGTGTCTTCGACGTCGTCCTCCTCGAACGAACGAGCGCAGCGAAAGCCGACGTTCGGCCTGCGCGCGTCGGGCTCGAGCCGCCGCCGCGCCGCGCCGCGCAAGAACGCCCCCGAGCTCGCATAGTCACCGCCGCGCACGACGCGCTCACCGGCATGGCCGGGGCTCGGCGCGGCCCCGTAGCGTTCGCCATACTGATCCAACGTCCATTCCGCGGCGTTGCCGGCCAGATCGAGGAAGCCGTCGGGGCTGCGTCCCGCTGGAAACGAGCCGACGGGCGCGAGCTCCGCATAGCCGTCGCTCGCATCCTCGTCGTCGAAGCCTTCGCGTCCGTGATTGGCGAGCTTTCCGTTCCAGAGCTCACCCCAGGGATAGCGACGTCCTGCGCTGCCGCGCGCCGCGCGTTCGAACTCCGCCTCGTGCGGCAGGCGAGCGCCGCGCGCACGACAATAAGCGTCCGCTTCTGCGGCCGTGACGAGCGTGGCCGGCAGCTCCGGCCTCGCGAACCGCCCCGCGCCCGCGGCGAGCTGGCGGCGAGCACACACTCCGCGCGTCGCGCAACGGTCGTAGTCCGCCGCCGTCACTTCCGTCCGGTCGAGCCAAAACGAGCCCAGACGCTCGACGTGCCGAGGCGTTTCGTTCGCGAAGGTGTGCTCGTCACAGTGCGCGGGGCCGAGCGGCTCACGCGCGCACAGCGCCGAAGCCTCGAGCGCTTCATCGGCGCTCGAGCCCATGACGAAGCGTCCGCTCACGACGCGAAGCATGAGGCTACCCGGGGTGCGCAGTGCCACGAGCCCGCCCGAAAGCGCCCGCTCGACCGGCGTCGCGCGCGCCTCCGAACGCGCTTCGTACGCGAGCGCCGCGCGCGCCGCCGGCGGCCGTCCGAGCGCGCAGACGGCCACGCCGACCAACACGAGGTTAAGGCCCACCGTCGCCGTCATCGTTTTCGCGCTCGTTGCGCGCCGGCGGGCTCGCGTTGCCGGCCGTTGCGGAGGGAGCGGCATCCGGGGCGCTCACGGCGGAGGCGTGCAGCTTTGCGCTCGCCGCCGCGCTCGGTGCGGTGCCGGCACCATGCCGAGCCGAGGACGAGGACGAAGCGCGGGGCCGCTCGCGCGGAGCGGGCGAGAGCCACGCGACAGCCGGCGCCCTCGGCGGCGCCGCCTCGACGCGCGCCGGGCTCGGCGCCGCTTCGCGTTCGCGCTCGCGAAGTCCGCTCGTGAGCTCGAAGACGGCAATCGCGACCATCGCGCCGACCGCCGCGCCACCGACCGCACTTCGCGTCGAGCTCTTGCCGCGCTCGACCTCCGACAGGCGGTGCTGCTGGTCGGGGATCGTCGGCATCGCTCGGCGCATCCCTTGGCCGAGCGCCTCGGCGAGGGCGTCGCCGAATTCTCCCGCGCTCGGAAAGCGCGCGTCGGGATCCTTCGCGAGGGCGCGCGCGAGCACGCCATCGACGTGCGGGTCGAGCCCGCAAGCCCGGGCGATCGGCGGCGGCTCGTCGGTCTGAATGCGGTTGGCGACGCTCACGGCGTCGTCGCCCGGAAACGCGCGGCGTTGGCTGAGCGCCTCGTAGAGCGTCGCCGCGAGCGAAAATTGGTCGCTTTGCGGCGAAAACTCCCCATGAGTGATCGATTCGGGGGAGCTGTAGGCGGGCGTTCCGAGCAAACCGCCGTCCTTCGTCAAGGTCGAGTTCGGGACGCGCGCGATGCCGAAGTCGGCGACTTTGCTGCCGTGCACCGTCAAGATGATGTTCTCGGGCTTCACGTCCCGGTGGAGTACGCCGCTCGCGTGCGCGGTGCTGAGCGCTCCGCCGATCTCCCGGGAGATGCGCGCACCGAGCTCCGCGGGCACCGGGCCGCGCGTGATGCGTTCCTTCAGCGTCGTGCCTTCGGCATACTCGAACACGAGGTAGAGCCCGAGCGTCGGATCCTCGCCCATGTCGAAGAGGGCGACGATGTTCGGGTGCGAGACGCGCGCGCAGGCTTTTGCCTCGTGTCGCATGCGATCGACGAGGGCGCGGTGCTGATCGGGGTCGACCGCGAGATCGTCGCGCAGGAGCTTCACCGCGACGTCGCGGTCGAGCACGAGATCCCGGCCGAGCAGCACGCGGCCCATCGCTCCGCGGCCGAGCAAGCGCTCGATGCGGTAGCGGCCGATGTGGCCGGGCAGCGCGAGCTCGCGATCCATGGACGCTCCCATCTATCACTACTTCGCCGGTGCGGCCGTGTAGTGCTCGAGGGGCGTCTCGTTCGTCGAGCGAGAGCGTAGGATTCTAGAGTCAGTCGCTGCCGGCGCCGTCGTCGACGCCTGCGTCGCCGGTCGGCTTCTTCGGGGGCGGCTCGGGGGGCTTGTGCGGCACGGGCGTGCCGTACTCGTCTCTGAGCTTCCGGAAGAGCCCGTCGCGCAGCACGCGCTCGTGGTACTCGGGCATGCGCGGAATGCGCACGAAAACCCGAACGCGTTCGTCGGATTCGACGACCTCGATGGTGCCGAGCGTCTCGTCCTTCGGTTGCCCGACGGGCTGGTAGCGAAACACGAGGTAGGCCGCGTCCGGATCCTTCTCGACGACCTCGTAGCCGAGATCGACGCGGAGGTACCTGAGCGCCCCACTGTACGTCTGAGCCTTGGTGTACTCGGAGTCGCCGTCGACGCGCGCGGCGGCGACGGCCGCGAACAGCACGGCAGCGAGGACGAACGCGAGGAGGGCGAAGAGCCGCCCGTGGCGGATCATCGTTCGGCGGTAGCTTGCTCGTTCTCGGCGGGCCAAGTTTTCGTCGCCGGACTCGGAGCGGGGTCGCTTTCGTTCAGCGAGAGCAGCGCCGAGGGCTTCGCGAGGATGCCGAGGACTCCGACGACGGCGGTGAGGCCGATCGGCACCGCGTACGCGAAGAAGGCGAACACGGAGCCGAGGTGCGGTACCTCTTGCGCGTCGAGGTACATCGCGAGCCCGGCGTAAGTCGCGAGCTGGAACGACCCGAAGAAGCCCGGTGTCGCGGGCAAAATGATACCGATCCCGACGACGCCCATGGTCGCCGCCGCCCCGAAATAGCCGATGTGGCCGAGGCCGCAGCCGAGCGCGATGACCCAGAACACGCCCGCATTGAGTAGCCAATAGACGACGGTAAGGAGCAGATACGGAATCGCGTAGCGACGGTAAGCGAGGAAGCCGAGCCCTTCGGCCATTTGGGCGATCTTGCCGGCGAGCCAGCGCCCGAGCTTGGGCGAGACCACACCGACGACGGCTTCCGTCGTGCGCTGCGCCCAGGCGCGCCAAAAATAAAAAATCGCCATGACGAGGCACGCGGTCGTGAACACGAGGGCGCTCAGGACGGCCGCCCGCGGGACGAGGTTCACGTGGACCGGCAACGCCCCGATGTGATCGGGCAAGTCCGGTCGCGGGGTCGCGATGCGTAGGCCGAGCAGCAAGAGGACGCTGACGCAGAAGGCGTCGATGATGCGCTCTCCGGCGATAGTGCCGCTCGCGGCCCAAAACGTGAGGCGCGGAGACTTTCGAATCAAAAGCGGCCGCACCACCTCACCGAGACGAAAAGGTAAGACGGAGATGGCGAGGAGCCCGACCGCGTTCACCCTGACGACGGTACGCAGCGGCACGACCTGCACCGGAGCGAGCAAAAAATACCACCGCACGAGTCGCGTGAGGTAGCTCGCGAACCAGACGAGGACGGCGAGTGGAATGGTCCAGCTCGCCATGCGCGCGAAGTCCTCCTTGCGCGGCAGGATCGGCAGCGCGCCATGCTGCATGAGCCAGACGATCGCCGCCGCCGGCAGGAGCGACAGAAGGAGCTTTTGCCAAACCTTGCCGCGCCGGCGAGGCGCAGGCGCCGAGGTGTCGTTCATTCGGGCAGCTTTCCCTCGAGGATGAGACGCGGTCCTTCACGCAGGAGCAAATCGACTTCTTCTTGGCCGTACAGCGCTTGGACGCGTTCGATGCCGCGCACGACCTCCGCTACGTCCGAGGGCCGGTGCGCGTCGCTGCACGCCGCATGATAAAGCCCGCGCTCGAGTAGATCTTCTGCGGCCCGCTGCGGCTCGCGCCCGTATTTCCCGACCAGGGCCGCCACGTCGAGCAGTGCCGCGACACCCGAGTCGACCAGGCGTTCGAGCGCCTCGGCGTTGCCCCAGAGGTGCCGGTAACGCTCGGGGTGCGCGATCACCGGCAGGAGGTTTCGCCTTCGCAAATCGAACAGACGCTCCACGACGATGGGCGGGAAATCGACGCCGTAGAACTCGAGCAGCACGGCGTGCCCGCCGGGGTAGGGGATGCCTTCACCGGCGAGCAGCCGGCGGTAGACGACATCGTCGAAGTAGTGCTCCGAGCTCAGCGCGACCTCGGGCAGCCCGCTCGCCGACGCAAGGCTCGGCTGCATGCGCTCGAACGCGGCCTCGAGCGCGGGCCGATCGTTGTCGAACATGCCGTTTCGCATGTGCGGCGTCGCAATGACGCGCTCGAACCCCGCCGCGCCCAGCGCCTGCAGCATCGCGATGCCGTCGCTGGGGGTCGCCGCACCGTCGTCGATGCCGGCGACCCAATGGCAGTGTAAGTCAACGAAGCCGCGCACGGGGCGGAACCCTAGCAGCACTCTGCCCGTATGCGTGCCGGTCGGTCGCCCGAAGGCGTCAGCCGAGCTTCAGGATACGCGAGCAGCCGGCGGAGACCGCGTCGAGCTCGTCGCTCTGGTCCGCGCTCGGGCCGCAGAAGCTCACCGTGATCTCGAAGCCGTCGATGGCGAAGCGACGCGAGCGCGTGCGACCCTCGAAAGAGTCGAGGAAGCTCGGCACCGTGTCGTTGTCGGCGCCGCGTCCGACCAGGGGCGCCCAGGCGGCGAGCTCTTCGCAAAGGCGGTGCGCGCCGGCGCCGGCGAGCAGCATCCCGGTCGCGTCGGAGACGACCACGGCCGAAAGGCCCGCGCGCCGGCGGGTTGCCTCGACCAGCTTCGCCAGCGCGCCGAGGGCATTTTCGGTGCGATCGAGTCGGCGCTCGGCGGCGCCGGCAAAATCCAAAGCGTCCATCGTCGCGGGACGATCGCAGCCCCCGCCGAGCGGGCCAACTTCGAGGAGGGCCCCTGGTAGTGCTAGAAAGGCGGCCAATGCCCGACGGCCCGACGTTGCTCTCGCTCGTGGAGAGTCGCCGCGTGCTCGTGTGTGCGGGGGCCGGCGGCGTCGGTAAGACGACGGTCGCCGCAGCCCTTGCCATCGGCGCCGCCCGGCGCGGCAAGCACGTGCTCTGTCTCACCATCGATCCGGCCAAACGCCTCGCCGACAGCCTGGGTTTGCACGGTATGCGCGGCGAGGTGCTCGCCGTGGAGCGCGCGCGGCTCGCGGAGCTCGGGGTGCCGGAGGGCGGTGCCCTCACCGTTTCGATGCTCGACACGAAGCGCACGTTCGACGACATCGTCGCTCGCCATGCCCCGAACGACGCGGTGCGCGAGCGCATCCTCGATAACCGCTTCTATCAGTACGTATCGACGCACCTCGCCGGCACGCAGTCGTACATGGCGATGGAAAAGGTGCTCGCCGTGCTCGGCGACCCGACGTTCGATCTCGTCGTGCTCGATACGCCCCCGACGAGCGACGCCCTCGACTTCCTCGACGCGCCCGAGCGGCTGATCGAAGCGCTCGACAGCCCGGCGATGCGCTGGCTCGTCGAGGCCTTCGAGCCGGAGCGCAAGCTCGGGCTCGGCGTGCTCGCGCGCGGGGTAGCGCTCGTGCTTCGCGGCGTGGGCCGCCTCACGGGGCAGGGTTTTCTCGAGAACATGGCGGAGTTCGTCACGGAGCTCAACGACCTCTTCGGCGGCTTCAAGCAGCGCGCGCGTCAGGTGTCGGCCGCGTTCCGGGGCAAGGACTTTGCGTACGTGCTCGTATCGACGCCGGTGCGGTATGCGCTCGAGGAGGCGGCGCTATTTCTCGAGCGCCTCGCCGCACAGGGCCTTGCCGGCGATGCCATCGTCTTGAATCGCTTGCACCCGCGCGAGAAGCTCGAGGTGTCGCTCGAGGACGCCGCGCGGGCTGCCGAACGCTATGGTCTCTCGCGCTCGCTCGCGGCGCCGCTCGTCGCGGCGCTGCACGACGAGGAAGCGCAAGGCAATGCCGACGCGGCGGCGCTCGCGGCGTTCGAGACGAGGTTTGGCCCGGGCGGCAAGGCGAGGCCGAGGTTTCAGATTGAATTGCCGCTCCTCGCGGGGGACGTGCACGAGTTGCGCGAGCTCGAGCCGTTGGTAAGCAGGCTCGTTTAGGGCGTTACTCCCGCTCGCCGCGCGGCCGCTGGCGATCGCGGCGTTCGCGCGCGCGATAGTGGACGGTGACCGGCACTGATTCGAAACCGAACGCTTTTCGGATCTGATTTTCGACGAAGCGCTGGTAGCTCACCTTGATGCTCTCCGGGAAGCTCGCCCAGGCGATGAAGAGCGGGGGCGAGCTCTCGACTTGCGTGAGGTAGTAGATGCGCGGTGCTTTGCCGTGATGGGTCGGCGGTGCCTGACGCTCGAGCACGGCGCGGAAGAAGCGGTTGAGCTCGGAGGTCGTGACGCGACGCTTGAGCTCGTCCGCGGCTTTGCCCACGCGCTGCATCAGCTGATTGACGCCCGTGCCCGTCTTCGCGCTGAGGTCCACGATGGGCACCCAGCGCGCGAACGAGAGCGCGGCACGGGCGGCCTCGGCCACCTTGTCCCGCTCCCCCTTCGGCACGGCGTCCATCTTGTTCAAACCGATCACGAGCGCGCGCCGGCGTTCGATGGCGAGACCGACGAGGCGCGCGTCTTGCTCCGTCACGCCCTCGGTCGCGTCGCACATGAGGACGGCCACGTCGGCGCGCTCGAGGGCTCGGATCGAGCGCATCACGCTCACGAGCTCGACCCCGCGCTCGACCCGGGATTTGCGCCGAATGCCCGCCGTGTCCACCACGACGAACGGACGCCCCGCGACGACCACGCGCTGATCGACCGGGTCCCGCGTCGTGCCCGGCCGGTCGTCGACGAGCGCGCGCTCCTCGCCCGCGAGGCGGTTGAACAGCGAGGATTTTCCCGCGTTCGGCTTGCCGATCAGCGCCACTTTCGCGACGGAATCGTCCGCGTCCGGCGCCGCTTCGGCGAACGGCGGCAAAAGCTTCGCGATCGCTTCACCGAGCTCGGCCGTGCCCCGGCCGTGCAGCGCCGAGACCGCGACGAGCTCCGGTAAGCCGAGGCGGTAGAGCTCGGCGGCTTCGCTCAAACGCGCGGGCGTGTCGATCTTGTTCGCGGCGTAGACCACCGGCTTTTCGCCGCGGCGGAGCAGCGCCACGGCTTCGCGATCGGCGGCCGTCGGCGGGATCGAGCCGTCGAGCACGCAGAGGACGACGTCCGCTTCTTCGATCGCCGCGCGCACGTGGCGCGCGATGCCTTGCTGCATCGGGTCGTCGCTGTCCGGGTCGAAGCCGCCCGTATCGACGAGGGTGACGTTGCGCCCGTAAAGGTGCGCGACGGCGTAGTGACGGTCGCGCGTGACGCCCGGTTGGTCGTCCACGATCGCGAGGCCCTGGCCCGCGAGGCGGTTGAAGAGCGTGCTCTTGCCGACGTTCGGCCGGCCGACGACGGCGACGATCGGCGTCACGACACGTCCTCCTTGTCCGCATCGCGCCCGGCCTTCTCGTAGCCGAGCTCCGCGAGCTGGCGCGGCACGCTCTTCCAGCGCGGCGTGACGCGCACGAAGAGCTTCAAGAACACCTTGCGCCCGACGAGCTTCTCGATGCGCTCGCGCGCTTTCGTCCCGATCTCCTTCAGCTTCTGGCCCCCGCGTCCGATCAGAATCGCGCGCTGTCCCGTCTTTTCCACGTGCAGCGTCGCTTCGATGCGCACGAGCTTGGGCCCGTCGTCGTAGCTGTCGATGCTCACCGCCACCGCGTGCGGCACCTCGCCGCGCGCGCTCGCGAGCACCGCCTCCCGCACGTATTCGCGCACGAAGAACGAGCTCGGCCGGTTCGTGAGCGTGTCGGCGTCGTACCCGGGCGGCCCTTCGGGCACGAGCTCGGCGAGCAGCTTCAGCAAGCGCTCGACGTCGGCGGCCCTGCGCATGCTCACCGGCACGATCGCCTCGAAGGAGCGCGCCTTCGCGAGCGCGTCGAGCAACGGAATCAGCTTCGTGCGATCGCGCAGCTTGTCGATCTTGTTCACGACGGCGAGCGCCGGGACGCGCGCGTCGAGCTCCGCGATCAGCCGCGCGTCTTCCGGGTCGAGCGGCTTCTGCTTCGCCGCTGCCTCGAGCAAGTATTCGGCGTCCGTCACGAACATCACGACGTCGGCCGCGCGGGCGGCCTCGCGGGCGCTCGCGTTCATGCGCCGGCCGAGCTCGCTACGGGCGCGGTGCAGGCCCGGGGTGTCGAGGAAGGCGAGCTGGGCCTCGTCCCGGTGCACGACGCCGAGCAGCGTGTCGCGTGTGGTCTGGGGCAAAGGGGATACGATGGCGAGCGGTTCGCCGAGGGCGGCGTTCAAAAACGTCGATTTACCGACGTTGGCGCGGCCGACGATGGCGATGGTTCCAAAGCGCGTGGACACGAGGTTTTTCACGGGGCGGGACGGAGGGGGCGGCATGCTAGCCTCGCCGCGCCCCGTGAGCAGGCACAGGAGTCGATTTTTGTTTTTGGGGTGCCGGGCAACGCTGTTCGCCGCGGTTTTTGCGTTCGGGCTCGCGCCGGCGCGCCGCGCCACGGCGACTCCGGCCGCGCTTTTCGGCGCCGGTCCCGAAAGCGTCGCGCTCGTCGGTGGTGGTGCGTCGCTGTCCCTCGGCCCCGAATCGGTGCTCGTGAACCCGGCAGGTCTGGCGCTCGTGCCGAACAAGACGCTGCTCTTCGGCCTGCGCGCGAGCGCGCTTGCGCTGTCACTCGAGGGCAACGGCGGGACGCGCTCGTTCCCGACCGAGCTCTCGAAGGGGCTCCTCATCGGTATCGCGGCGCCTCTGCTCGCGCCGAAGCCGGACGGCTTTCGCGCGACGCTCGGGCTCTTCGCCGAAACGCCGCCCGATTTTCTCGTGCGCGCGCACTTGCCGCTCGGCGAGGTGCCGAGCTTTCCGCTCCTGGTCGGCCGTGCCTCGTCGCTCGATCTCGGCATCGGGCTCGGCGTCGGCTACGGCAAGGTCTCGCTCGGCGCGGGCGTCGAAGTGCTCGCCGAGCTCAGCGGGCGCGACGCGGTCGCGGGCGTGAGCGGCGCGCCGAGCGGTATCGGCGACGAGCTCTTGCCCGCGTGGGGGCCGTCGGTCGGCGCGGACGTCGATCTCGGCACGGCGGGCCGCGTCGGGGTCGTGTTCCACAGCGTGCTCCGCGCGGACTTCGACGTGCACGTCGCGCAGACGACGCTCGCGGGCGTGATCGGCATCGTCCCGCTCAACGTCGAGGGCATCGCGCACTACGAGCCGCTCAAGCTCGACGCGGAGTACGCGAAGAGCCTCGGCGCTTGGACGCTGCTCGCCGGCGCCCGCTACGAGCATTGGGGTGCTTTCCCTGGCTGGCTCGGGGAAACGGTGGATTGCCCGCCGGGCGTCCCCTGCGGCACTTCGGCGCCACCTTCGCCCGGTTATTCCGACATCGTCTCCCCGCGCGTCGGGGTCGAGCGCACGTTCGCGACCAAGGCGCTCGGCGTAAGCGCCCGCGCCGGTTATTCTTACGTGCCTACGCCGGTCCCGGAGCAGCGCGGCGCCGAAAACGCGTTCGACGCCGACCGCCATGCGCTCGGCGTCGGGTACCGCGTTCATCTCGCGCGCGGGGTCCCGCTCGATCTCGACGGCGCCTTACGCATCGACTTCCTCGTACCGCGCGCGAACAGAAAGCAGGGCGACGCGGCGGACGGCCCGCTCGGTCCGACCGTCACGCCGCGTGGCACGCTCTTCACCTGGGCGTTCAGCGCGAGGGTCGCGCTGTGACGCGCCGTGCTCGGCTCTGCGTGCTCGCGTGTGCCGGCGCGCTCCTCGTCGCCCCGGGGCGCGCTTCGGCGAGCCCCGAGCTCGATTTCGGCTTCGGCGCCCGCTCGCAAGCGCTCGCCGGTGCCGGCACCGCGCTCGCCGACGACTCCGCCGCCGTCTTCCAAAACCCTTCGGGCCTCGCGCGCGCCGAGCGCGTGACCGTCACGCTCGGCTACGCCAACGTGAGCTACGGCCTCTCGGATCGGGGCGTTCGGGCTTCGCTCCCGACCGTGGACGCGCTCGAAGGCGGGCTCGTCGTACCCGGCGAAATCCTCGGTGTCCCCGTCGCGTTCGGTCTTTCGCTCGCGCTTCCCGACGGCAAGCTCTCGCGCTTGCGTCAGGCCGACGTGATCGAACCCTATTGGCCGCTCGACGACGCCGGGCCGCGCCTCGTCGACGTGGGCACCGGCTTCGCGGCGCGGCCGATCCCGCAGCTCGTCCTCGGCGCGGGCGTCGGGTTCGTCGCGTCGCTCCGCGGCAACTTCGGCGTCCACGGCGACGTCGTCGCCGCCGACAGCGCGGGCTCCGAGTACGAGTCGAACCTCCGCCACGCGGTCGATGCCGATCTCACCGCGTCGCGCTTCCCCCTCGCCGGCATCGGCTGGCTCCCCACGCCGGACCTCGCGTTCGGCCTCGCCTACCGCGGCGCGGCCACCGTCGTGCACCGCATCCGAGCCATGCTCGACGGCGAGCTCACCGTCGACGAGAACTCGCTCCCCGTTCGCTACACGTTCGAGAGCCGCTCGGACGTCGCCTACCAGCCGGCGCAGCTGTCGCTCGGCGCGAGCTATCGCCCGCTGCCCCGCTTGCTCGTCACGGCCCAGCTCGACTGGCAGCGCTACAAGCCGTTCCCGAGCCCATACACCGAGACGTCGAGCCACGTCGTGCTTCCGCCGGACGCCGGCATCCACGTTCCCGATACGGTGCCCGTGCCCGCGCCGGCTGCCCGCTTTCACGATCGCGTCGTCCCGCGGCTCGGCGTCGAGCCGCGCTTCGAGCTCACGCCGGCGCTCGCGCTGCGCTTGCGCGCCGGTTACGCCTTCGAGCGCTCGCCCGCGCCCGAGCTCCAGCCGGCAACGCGCCTTCTCGACGTCGATCGGCACCTGATTGCGGCGGGCGCCGGCCTCGAGTGGCAGCGTCCGGTGCCCTTGTTCGACGCGTTGCGCCTCGATCTCAGCCTTGCCGACGCCATCGGTGTCGCGCGCACCGAGACGACGAGCGCGGGCTCCGACCGCGCCTCGGGCCACGTGCTCCTCGCCGGAGTGAGCCTCGCCCTGGTTTTCGGCGACCCTTCAAACTAGCGTCTCCGCCCGACCTTGCTCGAACCCGAACCAGAGTTGCCCGTCGAACGCCGCGAAAAATGGCTCGCGGCCGCGGCGTTCGGCTTCGCCGCCGCGACGCTTGCCGCGCCTTTCGCGAAGAGCGGCATCTGGGAGCCGTTCGAGCTGCGTTCGCTCGAGCTCGCGCGCCGCATCGCGATTGGCCTCTACGGCGCGACCGGCTTCGACTTCACGGGGTCGAACAACGCGCTCCCGACGCGCGGCGAGGTCGCTCGCGGTGAGCTCCCGTTCACGAGCATGGCGCTCGGCCTGCGGCTCTTCGGGCTCCACGTCTGGGCCGGCCGCCTGCCGCTCGTCGTCGCCGCCCTAGCGGGGCTCGGCGCCACGTATCTGCTCGTGCGGCGCCTCGCGAGCCTGCGGGCAGCGGCGCTCAGCGTCCTCGTGCTCGGGACGATGCCGCTCTATTTCTTGCAGGCGCGCACGCTCCTCGGGGACGGGATGACGCTCGCCGCGCTCGCCGTCGCGAGCTCGGGCCTCACACTCGCCGTCTTCGATCGCGGCAGCGCGCGGCTCCGCTTCGGCTTTCTCGCCCTCGGCGTCTTCGGTCTGGTCGCCGGACTGCTCTCGCGCGGACTCTTGCTCGGAGTGGCCGTGCCGTTGCTCGGCCCTGCGCTCGCCTGGCTCCTGCTCCGCGTTTCGGCGGGGCTCCCGCCGGAGCGCTTTCGGGACGCATGCGGCACGGCGCTGCTCGGCACGGGCCTTTTCGCGGCGGCACTCGGGGCGCGCTTGCTCGCGCGCGCGATAGACGCTCCGGAGCGCTACTTCATGTGGCTCGGCTTCGGTATGGAGCGGCCCGCGGCGCGGCCCACGTTCGACGCCGTCATCGGTCAGCTCGGGCACGGCCTGTTCCCGTGGAGCGCATTTTTGCCGGTGGCGCTCGCCCGCGTCACCTCGCGTCCCGCGGCGGCGACGCCCGTGGCGCGCGAAGACGGCTTGCGCGCGAGCTGTCTCGTCAGCGCGGCGCTCGGCTTGTTCGCGTGGGGCGGCGTCGCCACCGACGCCGGGCTCATGCCCTTCGGTCCCGTGGCGGCCCTCGCCGTGCTGGTGGCGCTCGCGCTCGCGGATTTGGACAGGGGTGCGCCCGCCTCGCGCGCCGCCGGCATGACCGGGGTGGCGTTGCTCGTGCTCCTGCTCGCCGATTTCATGAACGAGCCGGACAAGGCCTTCGTGCCGTTCGTCGTGGAGGGCGCGCATTTCCCGGAGAGCTTCAAGGGCGCGGGGCACGGCTATTTCCTCGCGGGCAGCGCGCTCGCCGCGCTCGGCTTCTTCGCCGCGCTGCTCGAACGCGACGCGGACGACGGCGAGCCGTTCGCGCGCCGCGACTACCTCGCTTGGCTCGAGACGCTGCGCGATCTGTGGCGCGGCAATCTCCTGTTCGGCGCCTGCGTGCTCGAGGCGGGCCTGCTCGGCTTCGTGGGCTTCGACTTGCTCGGCGAACGCGTGCCCGCGCTCGCACGCTTCGCGGCGTCGAGTCAGGCGACGCGCGAGCTCGGGCGCGTGGCCTGGCTCGTCGTGCCGCTCCTCGCGGCGCTGCCCCTCGCGACGCTCGCCTTGCGGGACTCGGTTCGCTGGCTCGAACGGGCGCGCCGCCGTTCGCGTCGCGGCGGCTGGCTCCCGCCGCGGAGCATGCTCGCCGCGCTCGGTGGCGTGGCGTGCGGCGCGGGCCTCAGCCTCGGCTACTACCCGGCGCTCACGGCGCAGCTCTCACCGGACGAATCGTTCGACACCTTCCGGCGTCTCGCGCGTCCCGGTGAGGAGCTCGCCGTGGTCGGCTCGGGCGCGCTCACCGCCTCCTACACCGCAGGTCGCAACGTCATCACCCTGGACGATCCCGATCAGGCATCCGGCTTTCTCCTCACGCGTGGCGTCCGCCGTTGGCTCATCGTGCGCTCGGACGCGCTCGCCGGACTGAACTCACGTTATCGCCTGCAATTTCACGCCGGAAATCTGCCGATCCTCGACGCGCGCTCGAGCGAAAACCTGCTCGCCTCGAACGAGCTTCGTTCCGGTGAGAAAAACGAAAATCCGCTCGGTCGCTACGTGCTCGACCGAGCGCCGCACCCGCTGCATCCGCTCGACGCAAACCTTGCCGGCGTGCTCGACGTGCTCGGCTGGGACGTGACCGAGCTCGACGGCCAGCCCGTCCGCTGGATCACTCCGGGAAGGCGTTACGATTTCGTCGTGTACCTCCACGTCACGAGTCGCATCACCGGCGCCTGGGAAACCTTCGTCCACATCGACGGATTCCAACGCCGCTACAACGGTGATCATCCGACCCTCGACGGGCACTATCCGTTCGCGCTCTGGAACGTGGACGACTTCATCGCCGACCGCCATGAGATCCGACTCGAGCCGTACTTCCCGCACGGCACGTACCAGGTGTACTTCGGGTTCTACATGGGGGATCGGCGCATGCCCGTGCGGCGCGGCCTCGCGGACGAAAGTCGCCTCGCGGGCGGCGACCTCGTGGTCGAGTGACCGAGCGAGAGCGGGTTTACCTCACGGCAACGCGCGTCGAGTGCTGCCAGCAGGTCCGGCCGTCGCGTGTGAGCGTTGGCCGCGGGGCCGCGGCCGCGTGGCGGCGAGGTTCAGTAACCGGAGCTCTCGGGACGAGGCGGTTCGTCCATTCTGGTGTCGCTCGCTGACGCAATCGTCATGACCGAGGCGTGTGTGCGTGACACCCGCGCTGATCGAGGCTAAGGCCGAATTGTGAGCGGAGAGAAGTCCGAACGACCTGCGCCGTCGGAACGACCCGGGGCGGACCGAAGGAGCGCCGATCGCATCGACGTCGTCTGGTCCGTCGACTGCGAGACGGAAGACACCTTCCTCTACGCCAACATCACGAATATCTCCGAAGTCGGTATCTTCGTCCGCACGAACGAGCCGCTCGAGGTGGGGACGCGCGTGACCTTGAAGTTCGCGCCGCCCGGCAGTCACGACCCGCTCGTCTTGACGGGTCAGGTGCAGTGGGTAAATCCCATTCGCATGCTCGCGAGCAACCCGAATCCCGGGATGGGCATCCGCTTCATCGATCTCACGCGGGACAGCCGCGAGCACCTGGTCGGCGTCGTTCGCACCATCGCGTACGTCCGAAGCTCGACGAACTGAGGGATCCCTCACGTTTCGGCGGGGACCTGTGGCTTGCCAACCGGCCGAATGTTTGTCAGAAGGTAGCCGGCCGCTCCGCGGCTGAGCCCATGCGCCCTCGTTTTTCCGCTGACTATCGCACCCTGCTCTGGGTCGGACTGACGATGCTGACCGTAGGGGTCCAGTTCGCGCGTCCCGAGCTCGTCAAATACCTGTGGTGGGTGAGCTGCTACTTCGCGCTCAGCTGCGGCGTCATCGCCCACAACCACAACCACTGCCCGACCTTCGCGTCCAAGGGGGCGAATCAGGTCTTCGGCAACGTCATCTCCGTCTTCTACGGCTACCCCGTCTTCGCGTGGATCCCGACGCACAACTTGAACCACCACAAGTTCGTGAACCGGGCAGGGGACGCCACCATCACCTGGCGCTTCACGAACAAGCGCACGCCCTGGGTCGCCGCGACGTATTTCTTCGTCTCCAGCTACTACCAGGGCTTCCCGATCAAAGCCTTCATGAAGAAGGCGCGCGAACAGAACCCCACGCTCTATCGCCGCATCGTCTCGCAGTACGCGGTGTTCATCGGGGCGCACGTCGGGCTGCTCGCGCTCGCCGTCTTCCTGCACGGGCTCAAGCTCGGGCTTTACGTGTACGTGCTCGCGTGCGTGGTGCCGGCCTTCTTCGCGCTCTGGACGATCATGCTCTTCAACTACGAGCAGCACGTCCACGCGGATCCGTGGTCCAAGCACAATCATTCGCGAAGCTGGGAAGGGATGTGGGTAAACTTCCTGCTCTTCAACAACGGCTATCACGCCGCCCACCACGAGAACGCCGGCACGCATTGGAGCAAGCTCAAGGCGTTGCACGCGGAGCTCGCGCCGAAGATCGATCCCGCGCTGATCGTGAAGCAAAACCTCTGGTGGTACTTCGCCAAGCAGTACCTGTTCGCGCCCTTTTTCCCGAGCCTCGGCTCGGTGCAGCTCGGGCGCGCGCCGTTCGAGCCGCCGCAGGGTGAGCTCGAGGTGGTCGCGTCCGCCGACGTCGACGTCGGCGAGGCCGGTACCAACGCGGCGATGGTGAGCTGAGCCGGCGCGCGGCCCGTCAGAAACCGAGCTGCACGTCCGCGTTCGGCTTGGTGGGCGCGGCCTGCTTCGGGTCGCTGCCGGCGTTCGCCGCGCCCGGCGCCGCCTTCGGCTCGGACCCCGCATCCGAGCTCGCGGCGGCCCGCTTGCTCTTCGCGGCGCGGGCGGCGACCTGGGCCGGCGCGTCCATCTTGTCGAGTTGTGCGAGCGCCGCGCGGGCGCGCGGGGCATAGGTCGTCTCGTCGAGCAGCGCCTGGTAGCTCCGGCGCGCCTTTTCGAGATCGCCGATCACCTCGTAACAGCCCGCGGCTTCCCAGGTCGCTTCGTAGCCGGCGCGCGAGCCGGGGTAGCGCTGCGAAACCTGATCGAAGAGGGGCGCCGCCGTCCCGCAGCCTTCGCCGTTCTTCGTGGCCTGGGCGGCATAGAGCGCGGCGTCGGGCGCTTGCGAGCCGCCGCGCGCGACCACGCCCTCGAACTGCTGCCGCGCTTCCTTGTAGCGGCCCGCGCGGTACGCCGCGAGCGCGGCCTGATAGATGGCGTCCGGGCCTCCCTCGTCGCTCGTGGAGTCGCTGGCGGCTGCGGGCGCCGGTGCGGCATTTTGGACGTAAGCCGGGCGTGGCGCTGGAGGCGCCGGCGCGACCGGCGCTTCCTTGCGTTCGGGCACGGGCGCGGCGGAGGCGAGCGCGCCGTGGGCGTCGGCGCCGATGTCGCGCGCCGCGCCCTTGGGCAGCACCGTCACCGTCTCGGGATCCGTCTCGGCGACGCCGCGCTCGGTGACCGACATGGTGTCGCGGTCGCCCGGCTTGCCGCGGAAGAAGATGAGCCCCACGCCGATGAGTAGGAGCAGCGTCGCCGCCATCGCGAGCTGCGGGCGCATCGCGTAGCCGGCGAGCACCGACACCGCTCGTCCCGCGCGCTGCCGCAGCGGCAAGTGACCGCGCACCTGTCGCTCCGCTTCGATGATGCGAAGCTCGAGCCCGTCGGGTGGATCGACGAGCGGGAGCGCGCCCACCTCGCGCGTCGCCCGCAGCCCCGCGAGGATGCCGCGACAGCGCGCGCAATGCTCGAGGTGACGGCGCGCGGCGGCGGCCGTGAGCTCGTCGAGCTCGTCGTACAAGAGGTCGAGCACGATGCGATCGAAGCGCTCACAGTCCATCGCAACGCCTCCCGCAAGCTCGCCCATCAACGCAGCGCACGCGCGTACTCCTCGTAGTCGGAGAGACTCGTGCGCAAGCGATCGAGCGCGTAACGCATGCGGCTTTTTGCCGTATTTTCGGCGACGCCCGTCACTTCCGCGATCTCTTTGAACGAGAGGTTACCGAGCTCGCGCAAGAGATACACCTCGCGCTGATCCTCCGGCAGCGTCTCCACCGCCTGGATCAAAACCGCCCGCATCTTGTTCGTCGCCGTGCCGCGCTCCGCGTCACCGCGCGGTTCCTCGCTCGCGACGACGTCGGCGAGCGAGCGAGCGTCGTCGGCGGGCCCGAGCGGCTGGTCGAGCGACGGATGACGGCGATGCGCCGCCTTGCGCAATTGGTCGATGCAGAGGTTGCGCGCGATCGCGTACGTCCACGTCGAGAAGCGCGCCTCGTGTTTGAACTCGCTCGCCCTCTGCACGACGCGCAGGAACACCTCCTGCGTGACTTCTTCGGCGACGGTCGGCTGTCTCAGTTGACGGAGCACGAAGTTGTAGAGAGGGCGATGATGACGGCGCACGAGCAGGGTGAACGCTTCCCGGTCGCCCCGCTGGTAGCGGACCATCAATGTTTCGTCGGATGCGTCGCCTTGGACCGCCGCCATAGAGAGCACGTGCGGCAGCCGACGGGCGTGAGAGTCGAACCTGCCGGACGGGTGGGCCCGAGCTCGAGCTCACCCATCACGTGCTTGAACGTCCGAGCGCTGGGTTCGGTCTCCGTCCGTGGCGCCTGATTCGAGAACTACGCCCGGTGCCCTCTTGCGGCAAGACCCAAGTAAAATCAAAAGGGTACCGAATTGGTCGGGTGGTCGGCCATCGAGGCCGGTCGATCGGTTGTGGAGCTTTGCGCCGCATGCTGGTCGGTCTGCCACGAAGGAAAGTGAGCATCCGTCGCGGGCGGAGTGAGGATTCTCTTTCCGTTCGCCTCGGGAGGCGCAAGTATGCGGACCGCCGAACTCATCCAGGTGGAAAGAGCCGGTGGCGTTGGATCATCCATCCGCGCCAAGGCAACGAACGAGGGAACATGAAACGCTCGCTTCTCGCTCTGTCGCTGGTCGCCATCGCGGCCGTATCGTTCGGAGGGCAAGCCCAGGCGCAGACGGTCAAAGCTACCGGCTCGGCGAAGGCCGCCGCGACGACGACCGCCAAACCCGCTACGCCCGCCGCTTCCGCGAGCGCCGTCACGACCGCGACGCCGACGCCATCCGCGAGCGCTCCGGCCCCCGCTGCACCAGCCGCGGCGGTGCAGCCGAACACGAGCCTCGCGCCGTCGCCGCCGGCGAACCCGCCGCCCGCGCCGAGTACGACCGCGACCGGCTCGACGACGGCGTCCTCCGCGCCCGAAACCATGGACGGCTCGACCTACGTCGTGCGGCTCCGGGATTTGGAGCAGCGCGTCGACGAGCTCAAGGAGCAAATCCGCCGTAGCCACACGCGCCTGAGTCTCCTCAGCGACACCATCCTCTCGGGCGGCGTCGGCGGCGCCAGAGCGGAAATCAACTTCCGAAACGAGCTCAGCAACGCGTTTCACCTCACGGGCGCCACGTTCGTGCTCGACGGCTCCGTTCAGTTCAACAAGCAGGACGACACGGGCGCGCTCGCCGAGCAAAAGCAGATCCCGATCTTCAGCGGCTCGATCCCCCCGGGCGACCACACGCTTCAAGTCGTGTTGAAGCTCCGCGGCCACGGCTACGGCGTCTTCTCGTACCTCCGCGGTTACAAGTTCAACGTGCCTGCCACGCACTCCTTCACGGTGACCGAAGGGAAGGCGATCAAGCTCGACGCCATCGTGTGGGAAAAGGGTGACGTGACGACGCCCCTCGAGGAACGTCCAGCCATCCGCTGGCAGCAGACGGTCTCCTCGTCCGGCGAGGAGGGCCATCCGGAGGCGACGTCTTCGGCACCCGCCAAGGCGAACGTCTCGGGCACCATTTCGGTCGGGGCCGGAGCGAAGTGATGCGAAGCCTGCCGACCTCCGCGCTCGCGCTGGGGTTGGCGATCGCGGGCTGGGCGACGCCCGCCTTCGCCGACGCCGACGCCATTCGCGGTCGCGCCGAGATGAGCATCCGCGCCGTCGAGGCGGACGCAACCAAGGGTCCCGACACCAGCCGCTTCCGTTACGTGCCGCCCACGCCCGCTCAGCGCGTGGCGGCGGGCGAGCTCCTGCTGCGCACGGGCGACTACGACCGCGCCGTCGAAACCCTGAGCAAGGTGCTCGAGCTCTATCGTCGCGGTGAGGTCCCCGACGACGCGTGCGCCGACGCGACGTTTCTCATCGCCGAGGCGTACTTCCAGTCGACGCAGTATCCGTCCGCGCGCCGCCATTACCGCGAGATCTTCGACAAATCGTCGGCGTCCGCGTACCAGGCGTACGCCGGGCGCTCGATCAGCCGGCTCGTCGATATCTCGCTCCGCACGAACGATCTCGACAGCCTCGACTACATCTTCTCCCGGCTCTCGTCCTTGCCGGTCACCGACCCGAGCGGCTCGCTCGCCTACGCGCGGGCGAAGGCGCTCTACGCGCGGCGCGCCCTCACCGACGCGAAGAACGCGGTCGCCGCCGTTCCGACCGGCTCGGAGTTCGCGCTGCAGGGCCAGTACCTGCTCGGCGTCATCCTCACCAAGGAAGCCCTCGAGCAGAAGAGCAGCGGGCTCACCGGGACCCAGCGTTACGGCGCGGCCATCGACCAGTTCCGCCGTGTCGCGCGCATGCCCGCGAAGACGACCGAGCAGAAGCACGTCATCGATCTGGCCTGGATGGCCGTCGGCCGCCTTTGCTACGAGGCCGAGGCGTATCCCGAGGCGGCGGAAGCGTACAGCCACGTCTCGCGCCAATCCGCCGAGTTTTCGATGATGCTGAACGAGCTCGCGTGGGTGTACGTGCGCGTCGGCGATTTCGAGCGCGCGCAGCGAGCGCTCGAAGTGCTGAGCATCACCGATCCCAACAACCTCGACATCGCCGACGGCTCGCTGCTCCGCGCCGACCTGCTCCTGCGTTCCGGCGAGTTCGACAAGGCGCTGACGCTCTACCGCTCGGTGCGCGGCCGCTTCGATCCGATTCGCGATCAGGTCGACCACTTCATCACGACCACGGCCGATCCCGCTTCCTACTACGACAGGCTCACCGCCGACCCCGACGTTCAGACGGACGACAAACTCCCGCCGCTCGCCCTGCAGTGGGCGCGCGAGCAGGCCGAGGACGACAACGTGTTCGTCGTGATCGACGACGTGAACCGCTCGCGCGACCTCGTGAAGCAGAGCCGGCGGCTCGCCTCGCGTTTGAACGGCGTACTCGCCGTGCCGACCCGCGCGAAGGCGTTCCCGGAGATCCACGCGGCGCTCGAGCACGCCATCAGCCTCGAGAACAAGCTGAGCAAGGCGCGCGTGAGCCTCGCGCAGGGCATCGACGAAAAGGCGGGCGAGGTGAACGGGGAGCTCGCGTCCGTGCGGCAAGAGCGGCGCTCGCTCATGAAGCGCCTGCTCGCGACGCCCGTCACCTCCGCCGAGTTCGCGCAGCGCGACGACGCGGGCACTCGGCAGTGGAACACGATTTCACAGGAGCTCCAGCAGCTCACGGTCGAAGCGGACAAGCTGCGCGCGATGGTGAACGCGCTCAAGCGCGTGCTCAAGCAGGGTGACCAGCTCGGCGTGACGGCCGACGCGGCGACGCGCGAGCGCTTCCGGCTCGAGATCGAAGCGAACGAGCGGGACCTCACCGGCTACGAGCAGCGCATCGCGCAGTACCGCGAGGCGATCGAGAACGGCAAGGTGCAGTCGGGCTTCGGTGACCAGCGCTACATCGACGACGACACCATGCGGCGGCGTTTTCGTGATCTTTTGAACCGCGAAGCTGCTCTGTGTGCCGCCGGACAAGATCGCGATGCGGCCGAGTACGCGCGCTCGATCCAGCCGATCCTCGCCCGAGCGGACGCGATTGAGCTGCGTCTCGACGGCAACCGCGCCGAGCTCGAGCGCCAAGCCACCGCCCAGGCCCAGGTGCTACGCGGGAAGATCGCCGACGAGCTCGCGTCGGTGGAGATGCGCGCGGTGTCGCTCGATCAGGTGGACCAGGAAGCGCGCGTCCTCGTAGGCGAGGTCGCGATGAAGGCGTTTGCCGCAGTGCGTGAGCGATTGAAGGGCATCGTGCTGCGCGCCGACGTGGGCATCGTGCAGGAGGCCTGGGAGGAGCGCGAGGAGCAAGCGCTCCGCGTGCGGACTCTGCAGCGCGAGCGGGCACGCGAAGAACAGATGTTGAACGACGAGCTCCGAGAGGTGCTCGAAGACGCGGAGGAAGAGCAGTGAGACGGCTTTCGTCGTCGGTCGCGTGGCTGTTGATGTTGGGGGTGCTCTCCGTGGGCGCCCCGGCCGGATCGCAAACTGCACCCGCGGCGAGCAGAACGCCCGCCGCGGCGGGCAGCGCGAGTTCCTCGCAGCCCATGAAGGCGAAAGCCGCCGCCAAGCCCGCCTCGGCGAGCGCGGCTCCGGCCGTTTCCGCGAGCGCCTCGGCGAGCGCGGCTTCCGCGAGCCCGCCTTCCGCGGTGAGCTCGCCGGCGCCGTCCTCCTCGTCGCGCACGTCGAGCGCAACGGGCACGACGCTGCCCGGCCGAACGCACACCGTCATCGCCCCGCGGCCGAATCCGACCCCGGAGCAGCTCAAGGCGTTCCAAGCCCTGAGCAACGAGGTGCGGCAGTACGAGAAGGACTCGAAGGACTACCGGCGCCTGCTCACGATGATCGTGCGCCATCATTACGAGAGCCGCCGCAAGCAAACGCTCGCCGCGCTCGACCAGGACATTCAGGTCGAGAAATACGGCCTCGAGAACGCGCGCAACGAGGCCATCTCGCGGCTCGAGGATTTCGTGGCGCGTTACTCGGGTGCGAACTCCGACCCGAAAGCGTCGCCCGACGCGATGTTCCGCCTCGCCGCCCTGTACGAGGAGCGAGCCCGCGAGCACAACGACGCCGATATCGCGCAGGGCCTCGAGCCCGCGATCGCGCTCTACCGGCGTCTGATCCGCGAGTACCCGAAGTACGAGGAGATCGCCGCCGTCCACTACTACCTCGGCCACGTGCTGACCGACTCCGGTCGCATCGACGAGGGGCAGCAGGCCTGGCGCGTTCTCGTCTGCCAAAACCATTTCAACATCACCGACGATCCGAAGGACGCGAGCAAGCTGCTCGTCGAAACCGAGCCGCAGGACCACGACGCGAAATTCTGGGACGACTGGGGCAACCGGCACCCGATCCCGATCGATCAGGACAAGGCGCTCGCGCGGCGCACGCCCGCCAAGGGCAACGCGAAGCCGGCGAAGAGCGCGGCGGCGGCCAAGACCGCGACCAAGGCGAGCTCCGACACGGAGGAAATCACCTTCGTCGACCCATACGAAGGGTGCACGCCGATCCCGCAGCAGACGGCCGCGGGCGAAGAGCCGCGTTACATCGCCGAAATCTGGTGGCAGATCGGAAACTACCACTTCGATCAGATCGACCCCCGGGGCGGTCCCTACAACCTGAACCGCGCCGTCAGCGCGTACGACCACTCGCTCGAGTACAAGAAGCCGCCCATCTACGGCGTGTCGCTTTACAAGCTCGCGTGGAGCTACTTCAAGCAGCAGCGCTACCACGCCGCCGTCGACGAATTCGTGCACTTGCTGCACTACGCCGACGAGCAGGAAGCGAAGACGGGCGATCCGGGCGCGGACTTCCGCGCGGAGGCGTACACGTACATCGCCGGCTCGCTCACGTACGTCGACTTCGCGGGGCCGCCCCCGGAGCAGCCGTACATCCCTCGCAGCGACGTGCTCGACACGGAGACGGACCCGCTCGTCGCCGAGCAGAAGATGGCCGTCGCGATCGACCGCGTCCAGGATCCGAAGATCATCCCGCAGGATCAGAAGTGGACCGTCGAGGTCTACAAGTCGCTCGCGCAGGAGTTCATCGAGATCACCCAGAACCGCAACGCGGTCGCGATGCTCGAGCTCACGCTGCGGAAGTTCCCGCTGAACCGCGACGCGCCGGTGATGCAGAACAAGGTGGCCGAGCTTTACGACGAGCTCTCGCGCCTCGCGCCCGACGGCTCCGCGGCCAAGACCGAGTACGCTTCGAAGGCGCTCGAGGCGCGCACGCGGCTCTCCGCGTACGTCGGCGCGAACACGCCCTGGGTCGAGGCCAACAAGGACGACCCGGAAGCGCTCCAGACGGCCGAGACGCTCGTGCGGAGCGGACTGAAAAAGGCGGCCGCCGACCACACCAATTTCGCGCGCGGCTACTACCAGCGCGCGACCGAGCTCTCGAACGAGAGCGAGCAGCGCGGCTTGATCGAGAAAGCGATCGGCGAGTACCGACTCGCGGACGCGGCTTGGGCCGGCTACCTCGAGCAGGATCCCACGTCGATCGACGCTTACGAAAGCCGCTTTTGGCTGGCTGACGCGCGCTATTGGGTCGTCGTGCTGCAGGTCGCGCTCGAACGCTCCCCGACGAGCGACGAGGTCACGCGTGCGCGTGAAGCCGCGGTCGACGTGCGTGACTCGAACGAGGACGACAAGTACCTGCAGCCGTCCGCGTATTACGTGGTCACGCTCGCGGACAAGGTGCTCGAGGACGAGAACCGCAAGTTCGCGCAATCGGGCGGCAGGGAAGGCATCGAGAAGCGCGAGAAGGTGAAGCAGACGGGCGAGGGCGAGCACGCGACGGTGGTGAGCGAAGCGCTCCCGCCACAGGTGCTCGCGACCGTCAAAGCTCGCGACGAGTACAACGAGGCGTTACCGCTCGACCGCGATCCGCAGAAGAACGGCCTGCTCTACGCGTTCCAGGCGGCGGACGAGTACTTCGTCTACGGCCAGTTCGAGCAGGCGCGCGCGCGCTTCAAGCCGCTCTACGACCAGCACTGCGGCAAGGACGAGTGGGGTTACAAGGCCTGGGAAAAGCTCATCAGCATGGCCGCGCTCGAGAACAACGCCGAGGAGAGCAGGCGGCTCGCCCAGGGCAAGAGCTGCGCCGTGAACGAGGAGACGCGCATCGCGGAGGCGAACCTGCGCAAGCCCGTGGTCCAGGGTGTCGCTTACCTCGACGCGCGCAAGCTCTTCGAGGAAGCGGAGAAGATGCCGGACGGCCCGGCCCGCAACAAGAAGTGGCGCGAAGCCGCCGCGGCTTACAAGGTCGCGCTCGACGCGGCCCCCGACCGCGACGAGGCGCCCGAAGCGGCGATGAACGGCGCGTACGCCTACAAGCAAGTCGGCGAGTACGACAAGGCGATCGAGATGTACGAGCTTTTCATCTCGAAGTACGGCAGCGAAGCCTCGCTCGACAAGATCCAGAAGGGCGATCCGAAGGCGAATCCGCCCGTCGCGCCGAACCCCGAGAAGTACGAGACGCGCGTGAAGTATCTGAAGAGCGCCGACGACGCGCTCGCGGGGTCGTACGTCCTGTTCTTCAACTACCCGAAGGCGGCCGACACCTTCGACAAGATCAGCAACACGCAGCGCTTCAAGCAGGATGATCGGCGTGAAACCGCGAAGCAGGCGCTCAGCCTGTACGCGAGCCTCGGCGACCAGACGGGCATGGCGCGCGCGCGCGGCAATTTCGAAAAGCTCGGCGCCTCGCCGAAGGAGGTGGCGGAAGCCGACTTCACGGTCGCGTCTGCCGCCCTCAAGAAGTGGGATCGGTACAGCCCCGACACCGGAGCGAACGCGACCGCGCGCAAGGCGGCTCAGCGGGCGATGGACGACTACTACGACGCGAACAAGAGCCGCGAGCCCGCGGCAGAGTACGTGGTGCAGGCCGCGTACTGGGGCGCCGTCACACGCCAGGCCGTGCAGTCCGGTGAAACCAACAAGTCGTGGCAGAACACGATCGCGGCGTTCGACCGCTGGCAGCGCGTAGCCCCGAAAGAGGGCGGCAAGAACAGCGCGCTCGGCTCGCCCGAAGCGAAGATGGCGGCTGAAGGCGAGTTCGTGATGCTCGACCAGCAGATCGAGCAGCAGTTCGACTACGAAACCGGCCACCACCGTTATCACGGCACGACGGTCGAGGTGATCAAGCAGTACACGGCGGACGCCAGCACCGCGAAAGTTTGGTTCGACAAGCTCCAGCACATCATCGACGCGTACGTGTCGCCCGAGTGGACCATCGCGGCGATCTCGCGCCAGGGCTCGCTTTACGATTCGCTGCGCACGGGCCTCTACAACGTGCGGCCGCCGGCCTTGAAGATGTTCGACGCGAAGACGGAAGCGCTCTTGAAGCGAGCGGAGAACAGCGACGACGCCGATCTCCAGGCCAAGGCGGACGAGGTGCGCGTGAGCGTCCAGCAGGCCTGGCGCAACAAGCGCGATCAGGAGCTCGACAGCGCCGATAAGATCATGATCGACCGCTACGGCACGAGCATCGTGCTCGCGAAGCGCTACAACGTTTCGAATCCGGGCGTTTTGCGTGCAATCCGCCGGCTCGCCTTCGTGACGGAGGTGATCGGCGAGGCGAAGATGAAGCAGTTCACCGCGTCGGTGAAGGACCTGAACTACACCGAGGGCATGTTCCAGCGCATGCGCCCGGGCCAGGTTTCGACGCCGCCGCCCGTGGGCCTGCCCGAGCCGCTGCCGGTCGCCGTCGGAGGTGCGCCGTGAAGCTCGCCTCCTCGTCGGCGTTCACGTTGGTCGTGCTCGCCTTCGCGAGCGGTTGCGCCAGCCACACACCGCCGCCGGCCGCCGCGCCCGCGCCGCCTCCTCCGGAGGAGGCGGCGCAGTCCGCTGGAACGAGCAGCGGCGGCGTCCAAAGCGGTATTTCGGATCGGCCGACGGGTGAGGGGGCGTCACAGCGCCCCGCGATGAACGCGTCCGCGCAGCAGGCGTACAACGCCGCGATGAGCGCGTTCAAAACGGGCGACCTGGCGGGCGCGCGCACGCAATTCACGCGCGCCACCCAAGCGGACTCGAAGGCGTACCAGGCGTACTACTCGCTCGGCGTCGTGCAGGAACGGCTGAACGAACTGTCGAACGCGCTCTCGAGCTATCGTCAGGCGACGCTGATCGTTCCCGACTACGAGCCTGCCATCTTCGCCTACGCGGTCTTGCTCGCTCGGAGCGGCAAGGCGGATCAAGCCGTCGAGTACCTGAACGGTCGCGCGACCGCGATGCCGAAGAGCGCGGCCGTGTCCGCGGCGTTGGGCGAGGTGAAGTCGATCCAGGGCGACTCGGCCGCGGCGCAGCGCTACGCGCAGGAAGCGCTCAAGAAGAACCCCGACTACGCGCCCGCGATGCTCGCGCTCGCCCGCGATCACTATCGCGCGCGCCGCCTGGATCTCGCGCTCTACACGCTGCGCGCCATCCTCGACGGTTACGGTCCCGAGAACCCCCCGCGTGACAAGAACAACGCGGAAGCGCGTCTCTTGCGCGGTTTGATCCTGAAGGAGCAGGGCAATCGCCCCGCGGCCATCGACGAATTCCAGAAGGCGCTCAGCCTGCGGCCGGATCTCGTCGAGGCGCGTGTCCAGCTCGCGGCTTACATGCTCGAGTCGGGCAACGCGACCGACGCGGCGCCTTTGCTCGAAGGCGCCGTCCGTTACGACAACGACAACGTGCTCGCTCACTTGAACCTCGGCGACGCGTATCGCCTGCTCGGCAAGACGGGCGACGCCAAGCGTGAGCTCGAGTGGGTGCAGAAGGCGGACGCGCAACTCGCGCAGGTCCACTACGACCTCGGCTTGCTGTATCTCTTCTCGGACAACGTCCCCGGTTCGACGCCCGCTCAAGCGACCGACACGGCGATCAGCGAGCTCGAGCAGTACAAGAAAATGCGGCCGCGACAGGCGGGTTCGAACGACGACACGGACGAGCTCATCACGCGCGCGAAGGCGAAGAAGGCGATGCTCGAAGCGGGCGCCGCCGACACGGGTTCGACCTCGGCCCCGGCCGCTGCTGCCGCGCCTGCGTCGAGCAGCGCGGCGACGGCGCCTGCGGCGACTCCCGCGAAAGCGGCGGCGGGCGGCGCGAGCGCCGCGTTCCCGGAAGAGACCGCGGGGAAGAAAACCCCGGGAAAGAAGTGAGGTAAGCCATGCGCCTACGCCAGTTGCTGCTCGTCGTGTCCGGCGTGCTCGTCGTCACGGGCTCCGCGCTCGCCCAGCAGAAAAAGAGCCGCGTGATCACGATCAGCGAAGTGACGATCGTCGGTCGCGTACAAAAGCCAATCGCCGCCGTCGACGTGAGCCGCATTCAACCGAAGCTGACGCTCGCGGAGTTGAAGCAGCCGTTCGTCGATCGCATCGAGAAGTCCATCTCGCACGATCCGTTCTGAGCGTTCACGCGCGCCGGGGAGGAGCCCGCGCGGGTGGGCAATCGACGCATGCAATCCGAAGCTGTCGCTCTCGCCGCGGCTGCGTGGCTGATCACCGGCGCCTGCGTCGCCATTTCGGTGCGGGCCACGCGCCGGCTCGCGCGCCTCACGCCGCCAGCGCCCGCGGAGATAGACGCGCGGCTGCGCGGACTCGCGAGCGCCGCAGAAAAAACGGCCGCACGCGAGGGCTTCGGCCAGGAGCGCGGTGAGGCCGAACGGGCGCTCTTGCTCGCGGAGCTCTGGCCGCGTTCCCTTGCTCGCATCGCGCTCGCATCGGGCACCGCTCTCGCCGTAACGAGCCTGGCGAAAGGGCTCGGCGCGGGCGGGGGGCCGCTGCCGGGCGGCCTCATCGAATTCGTCGCCGGCTTCACGGGTATGGCGCTCTGCGCGACGTTCGGCCGGCAGGCCAAAGAGCGCGCGAGCGACCTCAGGCGGCGCTGGCGTGAGGCGGCGAAGGCGGCTGCACGCGAGTAGACCCTGGGAAGAGCCTCAGGCTAGAATCCTTCGACGGGAACGGGACGACCGGACCTAGTGTCGTAGCTCCAAGGAGATCGAGCGGCGGATGACTCAGGGACTTACCCCAGGTTCGACACCCTCTCAACGTCCTGGACAGATGACGGCCGTGATGCGGGCCGTCGCCGCGACGGGCCCCAAGGTCCTGCGGATCGGCGTGGTCCAGGCCGGACGCGTGAGCGAGGAACGCATCATCAAGCAGCGCGTTCACGTCACCGTCGGTCCGAACGAGAAGAACCTGTTCGTCGTCGGCAGCGGCAATCTCCCGCCGACGTTCCGTCTCTTCGAGCTCGTCGGTAACGACTACCATCTCAACTTCCTCGACGGCATGTCGGGGCGCGTCGCGCTTCCGACCGGCATCTCGGATCTCAACGTCCTTCGCGGACAGGCGCGCCGCACGCCGCAGGGCGCCTATCAGGTGCGTCTGACGGAAGACTCGCGAGGCAAGGTCGTCGTCGGCGACGTGACCTTCCTCTTCCAGTTCGTCGCGCCTCCACCGATCCAGCCGAAGCCGCAGTTGCCCGTCGCAGTACTGCGTGGCGCGAGCGGCATCGACTGGAACACGACGATGATCGCGGCGTTGTCGTTCTTGATTCACTTCCTCGCGCTCGGCTCGATTTACTCGGACTGGCTCGACCCGGTGATCGACGACGAGGTGAGCGTCGCGAACCTCGTCGACTCGTTGAAGTCGCTGCCGGCTCCGCCTCCGCTCGAAGAGAAGCCGACGGAAGACCAAGCCGACAAGACCCCCGAGAAGGCCCCCGAAAAAACTCCCGATAAGGCGCCGACCAACACGGCTCCCACCACGAACACGAACACGAGCAAGGTGAGCGCCGCGGAGAAAGCGTCGCTGATTCAAGAGACCGAGCGCGTGATGCTCGAGACGCTCGCTGCGCTCAACACGACCGGACCTGCAACCGAGGGCGTTCTCAGTCGGAGTGAAGTCGCGATGGGTGCGCTCGACGCCGCGGCCGCGAGCGACAAGGCCGTCGGGTCCGGCAGTGATCCGCTGGGATTGTCGCGTGGCGGCGGTGGTACCTTGCGACCGGGCGAGCAGGGCGGCGGGCTCGGCGGCCTGGCGAACACCGGCCGGAGCGGTGGTACCGAAGGCTCGGGGCAGACCGCGAAGGTATCCGGGCCGAAGGCAGCGATGCCGGGCGTGAGCTCGAGTGTCGCAGGTGGGTCGATCAGCAACGCCGCGCGCGTGATCGCGGCAATGCGCCCCGCATTCCGCGCCTGTTTCCAGAAGGGCCTCGATCAAAATCCGGACGCTCAGGGCAGCGTACGACTCGCGATCAAGGTCGGCCCAGGCGGCGAGGTTTCGAGCGTTCAAGCGACTCCGTCGGGTAACCTTCCTCCCGGCGTCGTCGACTGCGTCACGACGCGAGCGAAGCGCGCACAGTTCGATCCGCCCGAAGGCGGCGCTGCGGTCGTGCAGGTGCCAGTAACTTTCGTGAAGCAATAGTCGGCCAATCGGCCGCGCACGACGCGCACGTGAACGAGCGCGAGACTCCTCGCATCCAATGATCGTCGGGTCAGTGCGTGTGGAAGAAAGCTCGATTCGAGCGGTGCATTTGCCGACAACCCGGCGGATTTCGCTACGTTGACAGTCGAACCCTCGATTTCTATACTCCTGGCGCTCCCCACCAACATGGAGAGGGCATGAATTCAATGAAAACGGCCAATCTAGTTCGGGGACTCGTTGCCATGGTGGCCGTGGTGGGTGTGTTCGGCGCGGCGTACGCGCAGGAAGCGACCGCGGGCTCACCGCCGCAGCAGCCTCCGGCACCTGCAACCGATCCATCGACGCCGGCTCAGATGGTCGCGTCGGCCAAGACACTGTTGCCCGCGATGGACACGAGCGCGCAGGTCGTGCGGCGCCAGCTCACGATCGCGCGGGAACAAAAGGACGTCGTGAAGGCACTTTGCCTCAATGACAAACTCAACCAGATCGATCTCGCGATTCGCACGGCGACCGACCGGGTGGGCGGTCTGGAGAGCGCGGCGACTGCGAACGATCTCGAACGTTCACGCCATCAGTACACGGTCGTGCTGGTCTTGAGGGATCGGGTCACGACGCTCGTCAGTGAATCGAATCAGTGCATCGGTGAGGAAACTGGTTTCGTCGGTGAGTCCGCTGTCACGGTAGAGGTCGTCGGCGTTCCCAACGTCGATCCCACGCAGCCTCAGAACAATCCGCAGACGGTGGCGCCGTCACCCGTCGCGAGTCCGATACCGAATCCGACCGTGGCTAGTCCAACCATGCCCAACATGTAGTATGTAGACCGCAGTCGTTTCGCGGGTTTCTACTTTCTCTCTTTCAAACGGGCACTGGGCGACGAGCATGAATGTCCGGCTGACAGTTGCAGCGTCGTTGAGCTTCTTGCTCGTGACGGGCGCCGCCTCCGCTGCACAACCTTGGCTAGAGGATCGACGATTCGGCGAGGGAATCGGTCTTCGCGCTGGACGCTTCGAGTTCCATCCGGGGATCTCGACGGAGTTCGGTTACGACAGCAACTTCTTCCAGCGCTCGAGTAATCAAGCGCCGAACGTGATCGATCCGAGGGTGGCCCACGCATGGCGTCTTCGAGTCACGCCGTCGGTGTCACTGCAGACGGTATCGGAGCGGCAGAGCGAGCGCGGCGTCCAGAACGGCGCCACGACGATGCCGATGGTCGAGGTGAACGCGAACGCGTTCGTCTCGTACAGCGAGCTCTTCGGCAACTCGGAGGTCTCGAACCAACGCCGCTTCGACGTGGGCGTCGGCGGCAAGCTCGTCATCGCGCCTGCGCGTCCGTTCGGTGCCGACGTCTACGGCGACTTCATTCGCAACGGTGAGCCGAGCAACTTGCCCGGCACCGATCACACGTTCGATCGCGGCCAGGTTCGCGGCGGCGCGGGCGTCTCATGGCGTCCGGGCGGCGGGCTCTTCGATTGGCGGCTCGGCTACGAAGCCGCGTACAGCTACTTCGAGGACCAGCCGTACACGGCCGATCAGAACATCCAGCAGAGCATCGTGACGAGCGGGCGCTGGCGCATCCTTCCGCGCAGCGGCTTCCTCTACGACGCTCGCTACACCTTCATTCGCTACACGCACGCGGACTCGCCGCAGCCGGACGGCGACGATCTGCAGGCGCGTGTGGGCTTCAGCGGCCTCGTGACGAACCGGATCGCCTTCTTGATCATGGGCGGCTGGAACAGCACGTTCTACGAGCACAACAAGGCGGTCGCCGGGCAGAACTACGACGGTTACGTCGGCCAGGCCGAGCTCAAGTACTTCGTGCAGCCTGCGCCCGAGGGGAACTCCGCGCAGACGGGGCTGTCGTCGATCGCAGTCGGCTTCTTGCGGGACACGACGAACAGTTATCTCGGTTCGTTCTACACGCGCGACCGCGGGTACCTCTCCTTCGATTGGTTCTTGGGCGGAGTCTTCGTCGCGAACCTACAGGGCGGCCTGTCTCGCTACTCGTTCCCCGCGGCTTCGGCGGCGAACGCCTCGTTCGATCAGCGGCACGTCGATGCGACGGCGTTCATGGAGTACCGCTTCAGCGACACGTTCGCGCTGAACGGGACGTTCCTGTTCGACCAAGCCTTCGGCAAGGGACCGAACGGCCAGCCCGGTGTCCTCGTCGGGACGGATTCGAACGGCAATGCGTTTTACGACGACCTCGAATACCAGCGTATTCAGGCGTACGTCGGTTTGCGGCTCTTCTGGTGACACGAGTCGCAGGGTTACGGCGTTCGGGAGGGTCGAAGGCTGCAGGCGCCGCGGCGCTCGCGCTCGCGCTGTTCCTGGGCGTCATGCCCGGCTGCGTTTCGCACTCTGCGCCGCGCGTCACGTTCCTGCCGCCGCCGTCGGAGAAGACGGTCGTCGGCCCGGGCGACATCTTCACGATGCAGATCGTGACGGAGAAGGATTTGCCCGCCGAATACCAGGTGGCGTCCGACGGTACGGTCGACCTGCCGTACGTGCAGACGGTTCAGGTCGCGGGTCTCGAGCCGCAGGAGATCGCGCGCGTAGTCAGGCAGAAGCTCATCGACGACAAGATCCTTACGAACCCGATCGTCGTGGTTCAGGTGAAGGAGTACCACAGCCGTACGGTCATTCTGCTCGGTCAGCTCGCGAAACCAGGTAGCTTCGTCCTCACGCCGGGGCTCACGCTGATGCAGGCGATTTCAATGGCCGGGGGGCTCAACCAAATCGCCAACGACGACAACGTCACGCTCACGCGCAAGCTCAACGCGAAAGAGACCAAGACCGTGACGATCAGCGTGGACGCGATCACCGAGGGCAAAGCCCCGGACGTCCCGCTCCAGGCCGGCGACCGCATCTACGTGCACGAACGCCTCTTCTGAGGCGTGTTCGCCGTCAGAAGAGCGCCGGGAGCACGTAGCGCGCGAGCGCGAGCGCTCGAACGTCGGGACTCGTGACGGCGAGTGTTCCGACGCGCTTACCGTCCGGATCGAGCGCGTGGGAGAGCGGGATACCGGAGCCGCCCGCCAGCATGAACGACCAGGCGTCGCTTGGCGCGAAGCGCAACGTGCCGAGCCACTCCGCCGGCAGATCGAGCGTGTGCTCCGGCGCGCCCGCGGCGCGGCCGACGAGGTGGGGCGCGAGCCACGCTTCGGCGCCGAGCGCGAGCTCCGGTTCGCGCAAAAGCTCGAACGACGCCCCGACCGCCGCGGTGAACGCGCTGCCCTCGCGCACGCTGCCAACCGAGACCGCGCGCGTCAGGCGCAGTCCGAGATCCAGTCCGAGCGTGAGCGGGGCGAGCGCGAGCGAGGCGGTCACGCCGGGGCCGAGCGTTGGGCCCGCGGCGCCGGCCAACGCGCTTTCGTCGCCGAGCGGCAGCGCCACGTCGAGGTGCGTGCCGAGCGAGAAGGGCGCGCGCGGTCGCCGGCCGAGCCAGGTTGCGGCGAGCTCGAGACGAGGGTCCCGCAGCGTGACGTTCGTGAGCGAGCTCGCTTGCTGCGACGTGACGGCCTGCGTGCCGGTGCCCGTCTGATAGGGCACGAACGGCAGCACGACCCCGGCGTCGATACCGTATCCGAGCCCGTAGCGCGCTCCGAGCGTCAGCGTGCTCGTCGCGCCCACGACCTCCAGCTCTTGACCCGCCGGATGCGGCGAGGGCGTCACGAAGACCACCGGGCGATGGCTCACGCCGGCGGCGAGTACCAACGCGAGCGTGTGCGGCTCGAGCACACGTGCATGAGGCAATGCGACGAATGGCGAGGGACCGCTCGCCACCCAGAGCGGGTCGGCGTCGAAGCAGGGTGAGACGGGCGACGCGCTCCCGCATGCGGACGGCTCCGCTGCCCTCGCCTGCGCCGCCGAAGCCAATCCCAAAGCCAGGCTGCCGAGCGCGGTGAGCAGCCGGGGTGCGCGCGAGCGCGACATCCGTTCGAGCGTAGTACTACTTGGGCGGACTTTGGCAGGAACAGATCGCGACCCGCACGGGAGGATCTGTATTAAAGAAAGAGCCGACAAATGGGCCCATTGATCCTCGGCTCCGCTTCGCCGCGCCGGCGCGAAATCCTTTCGGGTCTCGGCCTCTCGATCGTCGTCTTGCCGGCCGACATCGACGAGAGCGTGCGGCCGGGTGAGACCGCGGCGGCCTACCTCGAGCGGATCGTCCTCGACAAGCTCCACGCCGTGACGAATCGACTCGGCGAGCGGCCCGCCGCGGCCGTGCTCGTCGCTGACACGAGCGTCATCATCGACGACTCGATCCTCGGCAAACCGAGTGATGTCGCGGACGCCGTGAGGCTTCTCACGCGGCTCTGCGGGCGCGTGCATCGGGTGCACACTCGCTATGCGATTGGAACTTCGAGCGGTGCCCTCGTCGTGGCGCGCACCGTAACGACCGAGGTGACTCTGCGCGCCGCGAGCGCCGACGAAATCGACCGCTACGCGCGTTCCGGCGAGGGCCTCGACAAGGCGGGTGCGTACGCCGCTCAAGGCATCGGTTCGTTCCTGGTCGAGCGCGTGAACGGCTCGTACACGAACGTGGTCGGCTTACCCGCGTGCGAAGTCGTGCTCGATCTGAAAGAGCACGGTTTGCTCGGGCCGTTTCCGTGACGAGCGCACTCTCCGCTTGGCGGAAGCGCATCGTGTCGCGAGTTCGCGGTGAGCCCGAACCTCCGCGCTCGCGCGACGCCTGGCTGATCGCGGCGGTGGCGCTCGTGCTGCGCGGCCTCGTCGTGCTCGGCTCCGCGTCGCGCTTCCCTCCCGCCGACGACGGCGCGTTTTACCACGTCGTCGCCTCGCGCATCGCGCGCGGTCTCGGTTATACATGGGTCTGGCCGGACGGCGCCGTCACCTATGCGGCGCACTATCCGGTGGGCTATCCGGCGCTCATCGCCGGCTTCTACGCGGTGTTCGGGGCGTCACCCGCCGTCGCGATGGGCGTCAACGCGCTCGTCGGCGCCGCGGCGGCGTTCGCGGCGCATGCGCTCGCCGGACGCACCGCGACGCGGCGAGGCGCTCTCGTCGCGGGCGCGCTCCTCGCGTTCGAGCCGGCGCTCGTCCTTTACACGCCCGCGCTCATGACCGAAGCCGTCGCGGGCGAGCTCGTGCTCGTCGCTGCGGCGATTGCGACGGCCGCGCGGCCCGGCGCCGCGTGGCGCGTCGTGCTCGCGAGCCTCACGCTCGGCGTCGCCGTGCTCGTGCGCCCTCAGCTCGTGCTCGTCGCGCCGTGCGTCGGCGCGCTCGTCTCCTTTCGGCGCTCGGAGGTGCGCGCGAGCGTTCGTACGGCGTTCGCCGTGACCGCGCTCGCTGTCGCCGTTTGCGTGCCTTGGACGCTCAGAAATTGCGCGCGGCTCGACACCTGCGCGTTCGTCAGCGCGAATGGCGGCTGGAATCTTTACATCGGCACGTCGCCGCTCGGTGAGGGCGGCTGGGCGCCCCTCGAGCGCATCGGTGTCCCCAGCGCCTGCCGCGACGTTTTCGGCGAGGGCGCGAAGGATCGCTGCTTCGGTCGCGCGGGCGTCGCACTCATCGCCGAAAATCCGCTCGCATGGCTCGCGCTTGCTCCGAGCAAGCTCGGCGTCACTTTCGACTACGGCTCGGCCGCCGCTCATTACCTTTCCAGCTCGAACCCGGCGCTCGTCACGGACGCCGTCAAGACGGCGATCGGAGCCGCCGAGCTCTTCGGTCAACGCGTGCTGCTCATTGCGGGCACGCTCGCGCTCGGAGCCGCGGGCGGTCCGCGAGCCGCCCTGCGCCGGCGGCTCGCCTGGTGCGGAGCCGCGTTCGCGCTCGTCCCCTTCGCGTGGGTCGCCTGGCTCTGCCTGGTCGCGCAAGGCATCGCATTCGGTCGCTCGCTTTTGCGAGAGCCGAGCGTGCTGCTCGCGCTTGCGCTGGTTGCAACGACGGCGTTCACGCACGCCGTGTTCTTCGGCGCCGGCCGCTACGCCCTCGTGTGCGTGCCCTGCCTCGCGGTGCTCCTCGGCCTACTCTTCCCCTCGCAAGCGGCTTCCGGGCGCCGATCCGCGGGGCTCGGGCTCGTCAGCGACGGCGGGCGGCTTGCTCATTGACAGCGTGGGAGTCGGGGCGATATCGTTGATTTTCCGAGGAGTTTCCGATGCCTCTCATCGAAACAGAAGAAGCCGCCCGCAGGCTCGCCCGCGCCATCGCCAGCGACGTGTCGCTCTACAACGAAGAGAAGATCGTGCGCGGCCTCGAGAACGACAGTTTGTTCCAGGAGCTCGGGGAAGAGATCGAGGAAGGCCGCGCGCTCTACAAGAGCCGCGTGTCGCCCGACCTTTACCACCGAAACTTCTACGATCGCGCCCTGGTCGATATTCTGATTCGATCGAAGGGGCACGTAAAGAGTAGGATCTGGTAGAAAAGCTCCGTTTCGTCGCGCCGCCAGGCCCGCGCGAACGGGTCGACAAGGTGCTCGCGCGTTTGCTTCCGGACGTCTCGCGCGCGACGGTGCAGCGCTGGATTCAGGGGGGACGCGTGTTGGTCGACGGCGGGAGCTGCCGGCCGCGCGACTCCGTGAAGCCGGGGGCGCTGCTCGAGGTCGACCCGTTGCCTCCTCCGCCGAGCAACGCGGAGCCGGACGCGCGCATAGCGCTCGAGGTCGTCTACGAGGACGAGGCGGTGCTGGTAGTGAACAAGCCGGCTGGGCTCGTGGTTCACCCTGCACGCGGTCATCGCAGCGGAACGCTCGTGAACGGGTTGCTCGCCCGGCCCGGTTTCGCTTCCGCCCTCGCGGAGTCTTCCGGCGGCGAGGCGCTACGTCCCGGCATCGTTCATCGCATCGACAAGGACACGAGCGGGCTCTTGGTGGTGGCGAAAACAGCGCCGAGTCGCGAGTCGCTCAAGGCGCAGCTTGCGGCTCACAGCGCCGAGCGCGCGTATCTTGCGCTCACGCTCGGCGTTCCCGGGCCACGCGCCATTCGCACGCAGTACGGACGTGATCGCCGCTCGCGTCTCCGGTTCACGTCGCGGCTCGACGAGGGCAAGCTCGCCGTCACGCACGTGTCGGTGCTCGAGCGGCTCGCAGGAGGGCGCGCCGCGTTCGTCGAATGCCGGCTCGAAACCGGACGCACGCATCAAATCCGCGTACATCTGAGCGAGCAGGCGAAAACGCCGCTCCTCGCCGACGCTCTCTACGGCAAGCGCCCGAGCGACCCGGAGCTCGCGAGCGCGAGCGAGCTCGTCGGACGGCAAGCGCTGCACGCGGCCGTGCTCGGCTTCACGCACCCGCTCACGGGGGAACGGCTACGCTTCGAAGCGCCGTTGCCGGCTGATTTCGCGAGCGCCCTCGCCGCCCTCCGGAAGCTCGCCTGATCGAAAAGCGCCGCCTGAGCTGGCGCTAAAGCTTGAGGGCATCGCCGAAGCGCTGCTTGAGCAGAGCGGCGCCCTTGGCGCCGAAGTCGTTGCCGAAGAGCTGGATCGACCGCACGTGGCCGAGGTGCGCCGACGCGGCGAGCGCTTCAGCTCCGGGGTCGCCGATGGAATTGGCGCTCAGATCGAGCGTCTCGAGCGCGTCGAGTCCGGGCGCGTCGGCGACGGCCCGTGCGCCGTCGTCGCCGACGTCATCGCCCGACAGCGCGAGCACCGTGAGCCCGCGGAGGCCGCTCGAACGAGCGAGAGCGGCCGCGCCTCCCGCGCCGATGTCGCAGCCGAGCAAGAAGAGCGAGCGCATGTTACCGAGATGGGACGACGCCGCGAGGGCTCGGGCGCCGTCCTCGCCGACGGGATTCATGCTCAGATCGAGCGAACGGATGCCGTCGAGCAAGGGCGAGTCGGCGAGCGAGCGGACGCCGTCCGGACCGATGCCGTTTCCGCTCAGGTTCAGGACCTTGAGCGCAGCGAGCCCACGGCTCCGTGCGAGCGTGCCGGCGCCGCCGTCGGCGATGTCGTTGCCGCCGAGATCGAGCTGCCGGAGTGTCGCGAGGTGAGGCGAGGCGGCGAGCGAGCCGAGCCCGCTCGGGCCGAGGCCGTTGTCGCTCACGTCGAGGGCGACGAGGCCGTCGAGCGCGGCGGCGCGGCCGAGCACGCCGCCGAGCTCGGGACCGAAGGCGCGAGCGGCGAGGTTCAGTCGCGCGACGCCCGCGAGCGAACCGGGAGCGAGCTTGTGCTCGAGTCCGGCGAGCGATGTGGCGTCGGAAAGCTCTTCGGTCTTGCCCTGAGCTCCCGCGAGATCGACGTCGTGGTCCGCCCCGATGCCGTTGGGAGCGCCAGGGGCGGCGCTGCTCGGTGATTTCACTTCGCCGCCGGAGGCCCCGCAGGCAGCGAGGGCCCCGGCGAGTACCGCGCCGCCTGCGACCCGAACGAGCGCCCGTGCCATGACGCTCCGAACTTTATCATCCTACGCGTCGAGCCGAACGCCCTCTTCGCCGGCGCCGAGGCGCTCCGGAAAGCGCACGCGTAAGGCCGCGAGCGCGAGGAAGCCGACGAGTACGGCCCACCACAGCGTCGCGAAGCGTACGAGCAGCATGGCGGCCGTCGCGTCGCCTGCCGGCACGTGTCCGAGCTCGACGAGCTGCTGCTGGATCATCGCCTCGGCGACGCCGAGGCCGCCCGGCACCGGGATCAGCGCGCCGGCCAGCGTGGCGGTCGAGTAGAAGAAGACGGCGACCCCCGGCGCGACCGGAGCGCCGAAGCCGCGCAGCAGCACCCAAAGCGCGATGCCTTCGCACGCCCACGCGGCAACCGACAAAAGCGTCGGCCAGACCAGCGCCGCGGGACCCGCGACCACGCGCAAGCTGCCGAGCGCGATGCGAACCTTCGGGCCGAGCCGCCCGAGCGTGCCGTGCCGCCGTTCGAGCCAGCCCACGACCGCGAGGCCGGGCCGCTCCCACACGATGAACGCGACCCCGAGCGCGACCGCGAGGCTACCTGCGACGGCCCAGATGGTACCGCCCGCGAACGCGCCGCTACCGACGACGATGAGCGCGATGACGCCGATGGCGTCGGTGAGACGTTCGGCCACGACGATCGGTGCCGTCCGCTCGGCGGGAACGTCGTGCGTGCGCGCGAGCACGGCGCTCTTGAACACCTCGCCGACCTTGCCCGGCGTGATCGTGAGCACGAAGCCGCTCAAAAATATCAGCAGGCTGTCGAGCCACGCGACGTTCCGAACCCCGAGGCGGGACAGGTAGTACTGCCACTTCGCGAAGCGGATGAAGTAGTTCGAGCTCGCGAGCGCGAGGGCGAGCGCGAATGCAGACCACTCGAAGCGAGCGAGGCTCTCCTGGATCCGATTGAGGCCCGTGTAAACGACGAAGCCGCCATACACGGCGACGCCGAGCAACATGGCCCCGAGGATGCGGCGGAGGAAGCGGTTCATCGGCGGCGCGGCCTGCGGAGCCGGAACCCGTAGTACGCGAGCGTGACGAGCACGAGCGAGAATGACACGAGCTCGACGGCGAGGGGGCTCACCACGAAAATCCCGCGGCCGAGGCCGGGTGGTGGCCGTTCCACCACGACGGGGACCCCGGTCGGGAGCTCCCGACCGGCGACGTTGAGCCCTGCTTCGCGCATCGGGCAGGCTTGTAGTACGAATGCGGGGCATTGGCAGCCCTTTCTCCAGTCGTCGGCGGCGACGCCCAACTGCTCGAGCGCTCGGCCGATGCGTGCAGCCGCATTCGCGCCCAAATCGGCCGGGTCGTGGTCGGACACGACGCCGTGATCGACGCGCTCCTACTCACGCTGCTCGCGCGCGGTCATGCGTTGCTCGTCGGCGTTCCCGGCCTCGCGAAGACGCTGCTCGTCTCGAGCATCGCGCAGGCGCTCGATCTCGCCTTCGGGCGCGTTCAGTTCACTCCGGACCTGTTGCCGGCGGACATCACCGGCACGGACGTGCTGAGTGACAGTGAGGAGGAGGGGCGGATCCGCCAGCGGATTGGCTTTCAGCCGGGTCCCATCTTCAAGAATCTGGTGCTCGCGGACGAGATCAACCGCACGCCGCCGAAGACGCAGGCGGCGCTGCTCCAAGCGATGCAGGAGCGCTGCGTGACGGTCGGCGGCGTCACCCATTCGCTGCCCGATCCGTTTCAGGTTTTCGCGACGCGAAATCCGATCGAGCAAGAGGGCACCTATCCGTTACCCGAGGCGCAGCTCGATCGGTTCTTGCTCGAGATCCACGTCGAGTACCCCTCGCACGAGGAAGAGCGGGAGATCGCGCGCCGCACGACGTCCGGAGCCGCGCCGAGCGTCGAGCCCGTCGTGCGCGTGGACGAGTTGCGCGAAATGGGCGGCCTCGTGCCGCGCGTGCCGATCACGGACGGCGCGGTCGACCTGGCGGTGCGGCTCGCGCGCCTCTCGCGCCCCGGCGAAACCGGGGTGCCGCAAGAGGTCACCGACTACGTGCGCTTCGGCGCGGGGCCGCGCGGCAGCCAGGCGCTCGTTTTGGCCGCCAAGGCGCGTGCCGTCGTGCGCGGTGAGCCTGCCGCGGACGTCGAGGACGTGAGCGCCGTCGCCCTGCCGGCGCTCAGACACAGGCTCGTTTTGAGTTACCGCGCCGACGTGGACGGTGTCGCGTCGAGCGACGTGGTTCGCGCCGTGCTCCGCCGCGCGGGCGCGTGATGCCGAACGATGAGTGACGCTTCGCTCAAATCCGAGATCAAACGGCTGCTCATCGAGTCGCTCGATCTGCGCGGCAAGAGCGAGGCGGACATCGCCGACGACCTGCCGCTCTTCGGCGCGGGCCTGAAGCTCGACTCGCTCGACGCGCTCCAGCTCGCGGTCGCGCTCGAAGAGCGCTACGGCCTCGAAATCCCCGACGACGAAGGGGGACGGAGCATCTTTGCCTCGGTGAACACCATCGCGGCTTACGTTTCGACGAAGCGGTAACTCCGCGCGAACTCGACTACACTTTGGGCTCATGGTCGAACGCGTCGCCGTCACTGGAATCGGCGCCGTTTCCGCCCTCGGTCAGAGCGCGAACGCCACGTTCGAGGCCATCGTCGCGGGTGAGCGGGGCTTTCGGCCGCTCACGCTGTTCGACGCCCTCGACGCTCGGGCGCGCCTCGCCGCGGAAGTGCGCGGCCTCGAGATCGCAGATGTCGCGCCGCGCGGTGAAGCGGGCCATTTCTCGCGCACGGACGCGCTCGCGCTCGCCGCGGCACGCGAAGCGCTCGGTGCGGCGACGGTTCCGGCTTCGCGCTTCGGGGTGAGCCTCGGCGGGACGAGCGGGGCCATGCTCGAAGCCGAACGGGAGCTCCTCGCTGGGCCGCTCGATCGCATCGAGCCGGTGCGAGCAGCCTCGCTCGTTTCGCAGCCGCTCGATCTCACGACGCAGCGGGTGGCGCGTGCGCTCGGGGGCGCTCGCCGCCGTGCGACGGTGTGCGCGGCATGCTCGAGCAGCGCCTTGGCGATCGCGGAGGGCTTGAGCTGGCTCGAGCGCGGCGACGTCGATGTCGTGCTCGCGGGGGGCGCCGACGGTCTCTGCCGGCTCACGTTCTTCGGCTTCGACGCGCTCGGCGCGCTCGATCCCGCGCCTTGCCGGCCTTTCGACGTGAGCCGGCACGGGCTCGGGCTTGGCGAGGGAGCGGCTTTCTTGCGGCTCGAGCGCGAATCCGACGCGCGGGCGCGCGGCGCCGAGATCCTCGCGTTCCTGAGTGGGAGCGCGACCGGCGCCGAAGCGCATCACATCACACACCCGGAGCCGTCGGGCGCGCTCGCGGCGGAGTTACTCACGCGTGCGCTCGGTGCGGCCGGGCTCGAGCCGAGCGAGCTCGACTACGTCAATGCGCACGGCACCGGCACGCAACAGAACGACGCGATGGAAGGGCGGGCTCTGCATACCGCGCTCGGTCTGCACGCAAAACGGGTGCTCGTGTCGTCGACCAAGGCGCAACACGGTCACACCCTCGGCGCGGCGGCCGCGCTCGAGGCGGTCGTCACGGTGCTCGCGCTCGCGCGTGGTCAGGCCCCCGCGACCGCCGGGCTCGAACGGCCGGAAGACGCGACGCTCGGGCACGTGATCGGCGCCGCGCGGCGAGTGCCCCTGAGGAGCGCCGCTTCGTGCTCGTTCGGTTTCGGCGGGACGGGCGCCGTACTTCTCTTCGAGCGCGCCGACGCGCCGGCACGCGAACGCGCACTCACGCCGCGCGAGCGCGTCGTAGTCACCGGTTTCTCGGCGTGCGGCCCCTTCGGGGAGCTCACGCCCGAGGACCCCGAACGGGCATTCGAGCCACGGCGTGCGCCGTTCGTCCCGACGCTGGAGTCGTCCGCGCTCGCGACCCTGGACCCCGAGCGCTCCCGCCGCTTCGACGGCACCGCGGCGGTCGTCACGCATCTCGCCGAACGCGCTCTCCGCCGAGCCGAGCTCGGAGCTTCCGGCGTCGCCGTCGCCGCGGGCACCGCGTTCGGCGCCGTCGAACGCACGGTGCGTTTCATGCTGCGCGTCGGCGAGCGCGGAGTGCGTCGCGCCAATCCGGCTGAATTTCCGCACTTGGTCGCGTCGGCCGCCTCGGGCAACGCGTCCGTTTACCTCGGCCTTTCGGGCGCGGCGTTCAGTGTGCCGGGCGGCGCGGCCGCCGCAGAAGCCGCGCTCTCCGCAGCGATCGCCTGGCTTGCCAACGGCGACGCACGCGCCGTCGTTGCCGGCGCCGCAGCAGCATTCGACGCCGTCATCGCGGCCTTGCTCGCCGAGCCGGTGGCGGACGGGGCCTCGGATCGTTCCGAAGGCGGCGGGTTCATCGTCGTCGAGACCGATTCGGGCGCAAGGACGCGCGGAGCGCGTGCCCACGCGGAGATTGAAGGGCCATGGCCGCTCGAGCTCGACGGCGTCTTTCCGGCTCCTCCACCGCGCCGAGCGGAACGCGCGCTCGTGATCGCAAGCCCGCGCGCGCGCTCGGCGGCGGCAGCGTTGGCGAGCTCGGCCTGGGCGGCTTGTGAGCTGCGGCCGCTCCGCGGCACCGGCGCTCACGAAGCGGAAAGCGGAGTCGCGTTCGCGGTGGCCGCCGCGCTCGTGGCTCGCCGGATGTTCGAAGAGGTGCTCGTCGTAGCTTCGTCCGCACACGCCGCGTGGGCCACGCTGTTCCGGGCAGTCGAGGGTCCGTCATGACGCCCATTGCGGTGGTCGCGCGCGGAGCGATTTCCCCGCTCGGCGTGGGCGAAAGCGCGACGGGCGTCGGCGCCCTCGGCGAGCGCCCGAGCACGAGCGTGCGTGAGGATCCGATTTTTCGCGGGGCCGGGCTCAAGAAGCCGCGCTCCGCTCGCGCGCTCGGAGCAACGGCGCCCGAGGTCGATCGCGCGCGTCGGCTGCTCGCGCATGCGGCGCGCGAGCTTGCCGGAAGTCTCGACGCGCTCGTCCCCGATTGGCGCGGCCTCCGGCTCGCGCTCGCTGTCGGCACGTCCGCGGGCGGCCTCGGAAGCCTCGAACGCGCGCTCTCGTTACGTGCTCGCGGCGAGGTCCTGCCCGCCGAGCTCGCGCGCTCCGCTTTCTACGACGGCCCACTCGCCGAGCTCGACGTTTGGTTCGGCGCGGGGACGCCGCGCGTGACGCTGCTCGGCGCGTGCATCGCCTCGACGTTCGCGCTCGGCCTTGGCGCGCGCTGGCTCGCCGCGGATCGGGCGGATCTCGTGATCGCGGGCGGCTACGACGCGCTCACGCTCTTTCTAGCGAGCGGCTTCGAGGCGCTCGGCGCGACGACCGGCGGCGATCCCGCTCCGTTTCGTAGCCGGCGTGACGGCATGGCGCTCGGGGAGGGCGCGGCGCTCGTCGCGCTCATGCGCTCGAACGAGGCTCCGCGCGCGCTCGGCTATGTGCTCGGCTTCGGTGCGTCGAGTGATGCGACGCACGTCACGGCTCCTGAACCGCAGGGTCGCGGTCTCGTTCGCGCGGCGAGGACGGCGCTCGACGACGCGAACGCCACCGCCGCCGACGTCGATCTCCTGAGCGCTCATGCGACCGCGACTCCTCATAACGACGCCGCCGAAGCCCGGGCACTCGAGCTCCTTTTCGGTGCGTCCGCCGCGCGCGTGCCGGTGCACCCGTTCAAGGCGGTGATCGGTCATACGCTCGGGGCCGCGGGCGCACTCGAGACGCTCGCCGCGCTCGCTGCCATGCGCGCGCGCATCCTGCCGGCCGCGGCCGGCGACGGCGCGATCGACCCGGCCTTCGGTGCTCGCTTGCTCGAGCGGAACGCCGCGGGCCCGGCGCTCCGGTGCCTCAAGCTTTCGGCGGCTTTCGGCGGCGCGAACGCCGCGCTCGTACTCGCGCCGGAACTGCCGCGAAGCAGCGCGCTGCACGCGCCTTCGCGCCCGGTCCGCGTCGTCCACGAAACCGAGCTCGTGACAGCGCCCGACCCGGAGCTCATCGCGGAACGGAGCGAGCTCGACGAAATTCGCCGCACGCGGCTCGATCGCGCGAGCGCTCTCGCCGTCACGGCGACTGCGCGAGCGCTCATGGCCGTCCCCGAGCTCGACCGGACGAGGACCGCCGTCGTGATCGGCACGTTCGCCGCGTCGCTCGAAGCAGACGAGGAGTTCGACGTGCGACGACGGGAGCGCGGCTCGAGCGCCGCCGAGCCCCGTCGCTTTCCCGCGACCTCGCCGAACCTTCCCGCGGGCTGGTGCACGATCGCATTCGGCTTGCACGGGCCGAGCATCGCCGTCGGAGGCGGCCCGGGTGCGGCCGAGGAAGCGACGCTCGTCGGTTACGAGCTCGTCTCTTCCGGGGACGCCGAATACGCCGTCGTCGTCGTCTGCGATGACGTGGGCGCCGTCACGCGCGAGCTCGCGGCTCGGGCCGGAATCGCGTGTCCGCCCGACGGTGCACGCGCCCGGGTTTTCGCGACCGGGGACGCTGGCGAGCTCCTCGCGCCGCCGAGCTTCGCCCTTCGCTAAGCACTTCGCGAGATCGCGCCGACCCCGGGCCCGTTGGCCGGAAAAACGCGGCTGGCGGTGCGCGTCTGCGGGATGCTAGCTTCCGCGCGGAATGCGCCGCCGTGAAGCGGCGTTGCTGCTTTTGCCTCGAATGCTTCGTCGTTCAGCACTCCTTTTCGTGGTCGGTCTCAGCCTCGCCGGTACGGCGTGTTCGAAGGAACTCCTTCCGAACACGGACGTCGAGGACACCGACTTCAACCGTCGGGTCATCGAATTCTGCGAGGACTACCGCCACGCCGTCGAGCGCAAGAGCATCGGGCTCTTATTGAAGCTCGCGCACGAGCGCTACTACGAGGACGGCGCCACGATCGATACGAGCGACGACCTCGATCTCGCGGGACTCAGGGAATACCTCGAGACCAAGTTCAAGGACGTCAAATCGATCCGCTACGAGATCCACTACCGGAACGTCACTCTCGGTCGCAACACCGAGATTTACGTCGATTACACCTACAGCGCGAGCTACCTCATCCCGACCTCGAAGGGCGACGTCTGGCGTCGCACCGTTGCCGACAATCGGCTCTCCCTGGTCCCCTCGGGCGAGTCGTTCAAGATCCTCTCGGGCATGTGACGCCGGGTCGGGCGGGGCCCGCCCGTCGACCTCACGGGCTCCGGTAGTCCTCGACGACCTCGTCGATCAGAAAGCTCGCGCCGCTCGGGATCAGACGGAAGGTGAACTCGTCGCCGAGCATGCGCGGTCGTGCGCCCCAGGCGACGCCGATCGGGACGCGCACGAGTAGATCGTGCTCCTCCTCCGTCACCTGCAGATCGGAGTCCCGGTAGAGCGCCTCGCCCGTGAGGCTGCGATAATCGAAGCGGGCAAAGCGGCCGCTCCACACGCTCGCCGCGCTCTCGCGGCGGGAGCCATTTTGCATGCGCGCGTTGGGCGTGAGCACCGCCGAAAGGGCGTGTGGCGACTCCTCGACCAGGGCATGGAAGAACGCGGAGACCACGGCGCGTGCCGCGTTCGGATCCGCCGGCGTCTCGAGCACGACGAGGCCTGCCGCCGTCGTGCCGCGCCGCTCGGCCGCGGGCAGTGTCGTTGCCGGCTCCACGTCGGTACCCGCCGGATGACGCGGAGGCTTCGGCAACGTCGTCACCGTTTCGAAGCCCGGACCCGAGGCGGCGCACGCCCCGAGCGCGGCACCCGCGACGAGCGCGCTTGCGATGCTGCTCTTGCCGAGCGTGACCTTGCGTTTCAAGGGCGACGAAGCTCGCGTCAGAGCGGTTCGATGACTGGATCCTCGGTGCGCGTGAGCGAGACGAGCGAGCGGCCCTCGATGCTGCGGAAGCTCGGCGGGACGTCCGTCGCTTCCGATACGATCAGCGTGAAGTGCGTGCTGTCGAGACTCGGAATGCGAGCTTTTCGCAGCATGTCTTCGCCGAGCAAGCCTTCGATGTCGTAGCGGCCGCGCAGGACCCGGTAAGCCATCACGCCGTTGCGGTGCACGGCGACCATACGCTCACCGTTCGAGACCAGGATGTCGCCGCCGTTCGGGCCGTGACCCTCCTCGGCCGACAGCCGATCGACGAGTGCGATGGAGGCACGGAGCGCCGCCGAGATCGCCTCGAAGCTCGCGTGGGCCGATTCGAGGTGACCGGCGTCGTGCAAGAACGACAAAAACAAATAGAAGAAGAGCTCGCTGTCCGTCTCGCCGCGCACGTTACGACGCAAAAACTCCGGCTGGGCCTCCAGCAGTCGTTCGCGCAAATGAGAAAACCCGGCGATCGTTCCCGTCTGCGCCCAGAGCCACGACCGATAGCGGAATGGGTGGGTGTTTTCGGTTCGCAGCGCGCCGACGCTCGCGAGCCGAACGTGCCCGAGCAGCACGTCGGCGCGCACGTCGTCCGCCGCCTCGGCGAGGTCGATCACTTCCCGATCATCCAACGGCCGGCGGCGCAAAAGCACTTCGCCCGCTTGGTAGAAGCCGATGCCCCACCCGAGCGGTTGATCGGGCGCGCGGCGCTCCTTCAGAACGTCCGCGCTCGAGGCGAGCACCAGGGCCCCGAGGTCAGCCCGGTTGCCGATGAAGCCGAACATGCGCGCCATCTGTCTTCTTGCCTCGCCTGAATCACTATCCTAGCACTCCTTCACGGCCATGGACGGACCAGATCACGAGCGTGCTCTCGCGCCGCCCGCGGACGGACGAGCTCGTGCCTGCTCGCTCTTCTGCATCGCATCCTCTCTCCACAACCTTCGAGCGGAGGAGTATGTTTCGCCGCGATGAAGCTCGGAGACCGCTTCCTACTTGGTGCGCGCAGCGGCGCGCTCGTTGCCGTAATCCCGTTGCTCCTCTCCCTACTCGGTTGCAGCGCGGTCTACCCCGAGCTCTCCCCGCCGCTTCGCACGCCGCCGGCGGGGTTTCACCTCGACCCGCCGCCACCGAGCGACCTCTTCTATTTCCGCTTCGGTGGGGCCGATATTCCGACGAAAACTCGCGACGGCCGGCATTGGGATTCCGTCGGGGGTGCGGCCCCCGACCCCTTCGCGAAACTCATCGTGAACGGGAAGGACCTCGTCGTCACGTCCGTCGAGAGCGACACGATTCGCCCCACGTGGCCGGAACAGGACCGCGCCAACTATCGCATCCACCCGAGCGACGCCCTGACGGTGGAGGTGTGGGACTCGAACCCCCTCAACAATCACCCCATCTGTCGCGAGAAAGTTCCAAGCTTTCAGGATTTCGTGAAGGGCGATCAGCCCTATATGGAGATCGAATGTGACAACGGTGGACGTGTTCGTCTCATCGTGGAGCAGGCGCACTCGCGCCTCGGCCTCGGTCTTTATTACGAGCTCAGGATGCAGCAAGCGTTCGTGACACGGGTTCTCGCCGAATCGCCGGCTTCCCGCGCGGGCTTGCGCGGCGGCGAGGAGATCCTGACGGCCCAGGGACAGCCGGTAAAGACGATGGAGGAGGGGAAGCTCCAGAGCCTCATCAACGCAAACGCATCGATCGGCGTGAAGCTCCAGGTTCGTTCGGAGAGCGGTGCGACGCGTGACGTGACGCTGCGTGACGGAGCAATTTACCCGGTCGCGGGCGAGGGCATTCCACTCGAATGAGGGCCGCGTGAGCGACGCGCTGAGTCAAGCGGCCCGAAGCGGCGCGCTCCTCGTGCGTGAGCCCGACCGTCGCGTCTTGAGTGTCACCGGACCGGACCGCGCGACCTGGCTCAATGGCGTCGTCACGTGCGACGTCGCGGCGCTCGCCCCGGGGCAGGCGGCGTTCGGTTTGCTGCTCAGCAAGCTCGGCAAAATCCATACGGACGTCTATGTGCTCGCGAGCGCCGGCGCTCTGCTCCTCGCGTGTGCGCCCGGCACCCTCGAGCTTGCAACCACCGAGCTCGAGCGCATGCTCGTGATGGAAGACGCGGAGCTCGGGCCGCCCGCGATCGAACACACGTGTTTCGCCCTGCACGGCCCCCGCAGCGCTGAGCTCGCGGAAGCCGCCAACGGCGTCTCCGGCGTGGTTTCTGGCGCGCTCGATCGCAGCGGGCTCGGCGGAGCCGTGCTGCTCGTTCCGCGCGCGGGTGCGGACGCGCTCGCGGCCGAGCTCGCCGGGCGCGGCGCCGTGGTGGCGACCGACGCCGCATGGCAGACGCTCCGCGTCGAACGTCGCATCGGACTCTTCGGTATCGACTACGGAGCCGGCGACAACCCACATGAGGCAGGGCTCGACCGAAGCGCCGTCTCCTGGAACAAGGGCTGCTACCTCGGTCAGGAGGTCGTGTTCATGCAGGACGCGCGCGGCAAGCTCAAGCGACGCCTCGTGCAGCTCGGTCTCGCTCTACCAGCTCCGCCGCCCGGTGCTCTCGTCCTCACCCCTGAAGGTGAGACGGCGGGTGAGGTGAGGAGCTCGGCCGAGAGCCCGCTGTCCGGCGGTGCCGTCGCTCTGGCCCGCGTGAAGGCTCCCCACTTCGAGCCGGGCGCCCGGCTGGCAGTCGGCGGGGCTCCGGCGGTCGTGCGAAGCGAGCCGGTCTGAGCCTCCTCCTGAAGGGGGGCACTCTGCAAAAAAGGGTGTAATCTCCGGCCCCCATGAGCAAGACGCCCCCCTTGAGCGGCGCTGAAACGAGCCGCGTGACGCCCAATGGCCTCCGTGTGGCCGACGACGCGCTGGCCCTCATTGCCAATACGCCACTCGTTCGCCTCAAGCGCGTCGCACCGGCTGGCGGCGCAGCCGTCTGGGCCAAGGCCGAGCTCATGAACCCGGCGGGCAGCGTCAAGGACCGCCCTGCGCTCTCGATGATCGTCGAAGCCGAGCGCGCCGGACGTCTGGGTGACGGCGCGACCATCGTCGAAGCGACCAGCGGCAACACGGGCATCAGCCTCGCGATGATCGCCGCGGTGCGCGGTTACCGTTGCGTGCTCGTGATGCCGGAGGACATGAGCCTCGAGCGTCGCTACATCTTGCGGGCGTACGGCGCCGACATCGTTCTCACGCCGGCCACGGACGGCATGACGGGCGCGGTGTCCCGCGCCAAGCAGGTGCTCGAGGAGACGCCCGGCGCGTTCATGCCGAGCCAGTTCGCCAATCCGGCAAATCCGCTCGCCCACGAACGCAGCACGGCGCTCGAAATTTTGGAGCAGACCGGGGGGGAAATCTCGGCTTTCGTGAGCGGCGTCGGGACGGGCGGCACCATCACCGGCGTCGGCCGCGTGCTGCGCGCCAAGCTCGGCAAGAGCGTCTCGATCGTCGCAGTCGAGCCCGCGGGAAGCGCGGTGCTCTCGGGCAAGCCAGCGGGAATGCATGGCATTCAGGGCCTCGGCGCCGGCTTCGTCCCGCAGATCCTCGAGCGGGATCTTTTGGACCGTGTGGTGGAAGTGAGCGATGTCGCCGCCGAGCGCATGGCGCGCCGCCTCGCGCGCGAGGAAGGGCTGCTCGTGGGGCCGTCGTCGGGCGCGAACGTGCATGTGGCATGTGAGCTTGCGGCCGAGCTCGGCAAGGGCAGCGTCGTGACGATCCTCTGCGACTCCGGCGAGCGCTATCTCTTCTGAGTGAGAAGACGCCGCTCGTTCTAGTGTGAGCGGATCACTCGGCGGAGCGAGCCGCTCGTCCCGCATTCGGCCACTGCTCAGAGAGATGAGTGCGCTAGAGTTCCGTGCGTGGGAGACGCGTTGAAAATGCCTTGGTTGCGACTCGGCTGGCTCGGCCTTTCGGTCGCGGGTCTGATCGGCGCTTGCGGCTCGAGCGGCAACGACAATCCCGGCGGAGAAACCGGCGGCTCGAGCGCGGGCGGCGAGGGCGGCACGAGCGCGTCTGGCGGCAGCGGCGGGACCGCCGGAACGGGGACGAGCGGCGGCAGCGGCGGGACGCTCGCGCTCGGTGGAAACGGTGGCAGCTCCGCCTCGAGCAGCGGCGGGAGCAGTGAGCCGGGTGGCGGTGCTGCCGGCGAGGAAGGCGGCGCGCCGGGCATGGGCGGCATGCAATCCTGCGCCGAGACGAACGAAGCAGCGAAGCTCGTTCCGGCGAACCTTCTTTTCTTGATCGACAAGAGCGGGAGCATGAATTGCAACCCGCCCGAGGGCGACGCGGCGGTGAACGCGCGCTGCGCCGAGTTTCCGGTCCAGGAGGATCCGAACACGCCGTCGAAGTGGGAGGTCGCGAGCTCCGCGCTCGCCGACGCGCTCGGCACCTTGGCGGGACAGAGCAACGTGAGCGCGGGACTCACGCTCTTCCCGCAATCGAACACTTGCGGCGTGAGCGCGGATCCGGTCGTCGAGATCGCGAAGCTCGATGCGACCCAGAAACGAGCGATGTCGGACGTCCTCGACGGCGTGTCGCCCGCGGGAGAAACGCCGATCGCCGGCGCGACGATCCTGGCGTATCAGCACCTCTCGGACGCGCTCCGCGCGGGCAGCCTGCGCGGCAACACCTTCGTGGTGCTCATGACGGACGGTGCCGAGACCTGCAAGCAATCCGAACTGCCGAAGCTGCTCGCCACGGACGTGCCGCACGCGCGTGACTTCAACATCCGCACGTTCGTCATCGGCGCGCCCGGCAGCGAGTCGGCGCGCTCGCTCTTGTCGCAGATTGCGTGGGAAGGCGGCACCGCGACGACCGCGGATTGCGACCACTCGGACACGGCGCCCGACGTGGGTGATTGTCACTTCGACATGACGACGAGCAAGGACTTCGCGAAGGATCTGAACGCGGCTCTGCAGAAGATTAGCCGCAACGCGGTGCTCACCTGCGACTACGACGTGCCGACGAATCCGAACGGGGGCGGGGTCGATCGCAGCAAGGTCAACGTGACGTTCGAGCCGGGCGGCGGGAAGCCCGAGACGATCAAGCTCGACGACACGGCGAGCTGCGACCAGGCGAACGGCTGGCAATACAGCGAAGACGGCAGCAAGATCGTGCTTTGCGGCGACGCGTGCGACCGAGTGCAGGGTGACCCCGACGGAGAAGTACGCATCGAGCTCGGTTGCCCGACGATCAGGGTGGTGAGGTAAATGGCAAAGCGCGGACAATGGCTCGCGAGCGCGGTCGTTCTTTCTGTGATCTATGCCTGCTCGGGCACGGCCGACGTGACGTCTTCGAATTCGCCGCACTCCATTACGGGCGGCTCCGCCGGCGACGGCACGACGGGCGGCTCGACAGGCAGGGGGGGTAGCTCGAGCGGCGGCAGCGCGAACAACGGCAGCGGCGGCACCATCAACCTCACGGGCGGCAGCGGCGGTGCCGCGGCGAAGGGCGGCGGAGGCGGCAAAGGCGGCAGCGGAGGCTCGTCCCAAGGCGGCGAGAGCGAAGGCGGTATCGGCAACGATTTCAGCGCGGCGGGGCTGCCGGACATCGACTTCACCTACGATCCCCCGATGGGCGGTCAGGGCGGCGCCTGCGCGAGCGAAACCGGCGTGGCGACGCTGCGCAAGCGCCCGATGGACGTGATCGTCGCCATCGACAACTCCGAGAGCATGGCGGGCGAAATCCAGCAGGTCCAGGCTCGCATCAACGGGGACTTCGCGGCAATCCTCGACGCGAGCGGGATCGACTATCGCGTGATCCTGGTCTCACGCTACGGAAACGTGTTCATCCACAACTTCGACGGTGGCGGCGCTTCCGACTCCGCGTACTCCATCTGCGTCGGGTCGCCGCTCAGCACGCTCACGTGCCCGAAGAACACGACGGATCCGACGCCCGCCGTCGCGAACAATCCGAACAAGTTTTATCAGCACAGCACCGACATCGGCTCGAACGACCTCTGGTGCCGCATGCTGGACGCTTACACGCACACCGATCCGTATCCGCACGCACGGACGAACTTTACTCCCGTCGCGCCGAACGGCTGGAGCGCCTTCGTGCGCAAGAACGCGTACAAAGTCTTCATCGCCATCACGGATGACAGCCCGACGCGCAACTCGACGAACGGCTGCTCGGCGCTGCTCTCCGGCAACGACGAACAAGCCTGGGCCACGCAGTTCGATGCCGCGCTCCGCGCCGCCGATCCCGCTCAATTCGAAACCGCGGCGGGGGAGCGCAACTACGTTTGGTACAGCATCGTCGGCTTCGCCGGCAACGCGGTGACGAGCCCGACGCCGCTCACGCCGACCGACCCGATCGAAACCCGTTGCTGCAAGGGCGACGGCACCGTTCAAACGACGTGTCAGGGCACGACGGGTCCGAACCTGCAGGACAGCTCGGCGCCGGGGATCGGTTACCAAGCGTTGAGCATCCTCACGGGCGGTCTGCGTTACCCGTCTTGTTACAACTCGAACTTCAACGACATCTTCAACAAGATCGCGGAAGGCGTGATCGAAGGCGCGCAGGCGTCGTGTGAGTACGACGTGCCGAAGCCCACGCACGGCATCGTCGATTTCGAGCAAACGGAGGTGTCGTACAAGCCCGGTAGCGGCCCGAACGTCTCGCTCGACCGCCATTCGTCGGACGCCGACTGCGGCGCGGGCGACGGCTTTTACTTCAGCACGGACTTCTCGAAGATCGAGCTTTGCCCGAGCACGTGCGACGCCGTCAAAGGCGACCCGTCCGTGAAGGTGTCGATCGACTTCGGTTGCCTCGGATCCTGAACGCCGCTCGCTCGCGAGCCTTCGCGCTCAGCTGCCGCTGAAGCGCGCCTTGCGCTTCTCCTTGAACGCGAGGACGCCTTCGCGGAGATCGGCGCTCCCGAGGAGCTCGGCCTGCCCCGAGGCCTCGCGAGCGAGCGCTTCGTCCAGGGTTCCGAACAGGCTCGCCCGTGTCGCATGCTTGATTTTTGCGAGCGCGAGCGGTGGACCCTCCGCGAGGCGTGCGGCGAGCGCGAGCGCTTGCGTGACGAGCTCGCTCGGCGGGACGGCCCGGAGCCCGAGCCCGAGCTCGACGGCGCGACCGGCGGTGAGGCGATCTCCGAGCAGCAGGAGCTCGAGGGCGCGACCGAGCCCGAGTAAGCGAGGCAGGTGGAAGGTGCCACCACCGTCCGGCATCAAGCCGATGCCGACGAACTTCTCCTCGAAGTAGGCGCGTTCGCTCAAAAGCCGGAGATCGCACGCGAGCGCCAGATCCGCACCGAAGCCGACCGCCGCGCCGTCCACCGCCGCGATCACCGGCTGCTTCGCGCCCGCGATCAGGCGCACGTTGCGCTGGAACGCAGCGAGGCGCTCCGCGAGGGGCAACCCGCCGTCCAGATCCCGCAGCGCTTCCTTGAGATCCGCGCCCGAGCAAAAGGCGCCGCCGTTGCCGGTCAGCACGATGGCGCGCACGCCGGGATCCGCCGTGGTGCGCTCGAGCGCGTCGCCGAGCGCGGAAACGAGCGCGCTATCCAGCGCATTCAGCGTTTCCGGCCGATTCAAGCGCAGGAGAGCGACCGCCCCCTGCCGTTCCTCGAGGAGCACCGCCATCGACCTCGAGCGTAACACGGCGCCGGGCAGCCCTCGTTTCGGCCCTGGGGCGGTGCTACGAACCCGCGCCATGGGCCGCCCATTTCCGATCCCCGAGTCGCCCCCGCTCGCCGAGCAGCAGGGAGCGAGCTATCCGTCCCTCGTCGCACTGATGCGCCGCCTGCTCGAGGAGGACGGCTGCCCCTGGGATCGCGAGCAGGACTACGCTTCGATCCGCCGCTACGTGCTGGAGGAGGCGTGCGAAGTCATCGATGCCATCGATGCCGGGGACTTCGACGGCTTGCGCGAAGAGCTCGGCGACCTCGCGCTCCAGGTCGTATTTTTGGGTGAGCTCGCGCGGCGCGAGGGGCGCTTCGGCCCCGACGACGTGGTGCGCTCGATCGTCGAAAAGCTCGTGCGGCGCCACCCGCACGTGTTCGGCGACGTCACCGTCGAGGGCTCGGAGCAGGTGCTCACGAATTGGGAGCGCATCAAGGCCGAGGAAAAGAAGGACCGCCCCGTACTCGGCGGCGTGCCGCGCTCGCTGCCCGCGCTGCAGCGCGCCCAACGCATGAGCGAGAAGGTGAGTCGCGTCGGTTTCGATTGGCCGGACGGCCGCGGCTCGAGACAGAAGGTGGCGGAGGAGCTCGCGGAGTTCGATCACGCGCTCGCGTCGGGCGACCGAGCGCACATGGAGGCGGAGCTCGGTGACGTCCTCTTTGCGCTCGTGAACCTCGCGCGCCACCACGGCCTCGACGCCGAGACGGCTCTGCGCGGTACGGCGGACCGGTTTGCGCGGCGCTTCGGACACGTCGAAAATCGCGTGAAGGAGCGACACGGCGGCTTCGCGCGCGGCCCCGACGGCAAGCCGCTTCCCGGCCCGCCGCTCGAGGTTCTCGACTCCTATTGGGAAGAGGCGAAAGCGAAGGAGCAGTGAGCGATCTGCATCCGGTCGGGCGATTTCCCGAAGAGTGGACGGCGGCGCTCGCGGCGCTCGGCGAGCCCAAATATCGGGCCACCCAGATTTTTCGCTGGATCCACCGGCGAGGCGAGCTCGAAGCCGCGAAAATGACGGATCTACCGCTCGCCCTCCGCGAGCGGCTCGCGCAAGACGGGCTCACTTCGCCGTTCGAGGTCGTCGAGGTGCACCGCGCGAAGGACGGCACGCGCAAGCTAGTGCTCGGCATGCCGAGCGGCGGACGCATCGAGTGCGTGCTGATCCCGATGACGCCGCTCTCGGGCGACGCCGACCTTGCCGCCGCGAGCGATGACGACGACGAGCCCGGGCTCGTCGCGCCGTCCGAGCGCACGCGCGTCACGCTCTGCGTGTCCACGCAGTTCGGCTGCGCCATGGGTTGCGTGTTCTGCGCGAGCGGTCGCGCCGGTCTCGGCCGCGGACTCGGCGCCGACGAGATCGTGAGCCAGGTCATCATCGCTCGTCGCTATCTCGAGCCGAACGAGGATCTCACGAACCTGGTTTTCATGGGCATGGGTGAGCCCCTCCACCACTACGACGAGACGGCGCGCGCACTCCGACTGCTCACACACCCCGAGGGGACGGGCATGAGCCCGCGGCGCATCACCGTTTCGACGGTGGGTCTCGTGCCGGGCCTGAAGAAGCTCGGCGCCGATTTCGCGGGGAAAGTCGGGCTCGCCGTGTCGCTGCACGCTCCGGATGACGTCACGCGCGACCGCATCGTCCCGATGAACAAGCGCTATCCGCTGAACGAGCTCATTGCCGCGCTCAAGAGCTATCCGCTGCCGCGCCGGCGGCGCATCACCATCGAATACACGTTGATCGACGGCGTGAACGACACGGACGCGCATGCCGACAGGCTCGTGCGCGTGCTCAGCGGGCTGCCCGTGAAGGTGAACCTGATACCGATGAATCCCGTCGAGGGCTCGGGCTTCCAAGCCTCGCCCCCCGAGCGGGTGGATGCGTTTCAGGCGCGCGTGGCAGGTTACGGCTATTCCTGTTTCGTGCGCGCGCGCCGGGGCGACGAGGTTTCCGCTGCGTGCGGGCAGCTCGCGCTCGCGCCGGGCCTCATCGAGCTCGGGCGCAGTCGGGCTCCGCTATGACGTTTCCCTTCGCGAAGCTCCTCGTCGCGAACCGTGGTGAAATCGCTTGTCGCGTGTTGCGTACGGCCGAACGGCTCGGTCTCCGCACCGTCGCAGTTTTTTCGGACGCGGACATAGGCTCGCCGCACGTCGCGCTGGCAGACGAAGCGGTGCGCATCGGCCCGGCGCCTGTCAAGGAGAGCTATCTCAACGTGCCGGCTCTGCTGACGGCCATCGCCGACACGGGCGCGGACGCCGTGCACCCAGGGTACGGGCTGCTCAGTGAGAACGCCGAATTCGCAACTGCGGTCACCGCCGCCGGCGCCGTGTTCGTCGGACCTTCACCGGCAGCGATGCGCCTCGTCGGTGACAAGATCCTCGCGCGCAAGAGCGCCCGTGCGGCTGGACTCTTGCCGCCGCCCGGCAGCGACGGCCCGGTGGATCCCTCCGACGCGGCTCGCCTCCGCGCAGAAGCCGAGCGCATCGGTTTTCCGGTGCTGGTCAAGGCGGCCGGCGGGGGCGGCGGCATCGGCATGCAAATCGCGCGCGATGCGTCCGAGCTCGAACGCGCGGCGAAGTCGTGCGCCGAACGCGGTCGCGCCGCGTTTCTCGACGCGCGCGTGTACCTCGAGCGCTACCTCGAGCGACCGCGGCACATCGAGCTCCAGGTGCTACGCGACTCCCACGGCGCCGCCGTGATTCTGGGTGAGCGCGAGTGCAGCGTGCAGCGGCGCTACCAGAAGATCATCGAAGAGAGCCCGTCGCCCGCCGCATTTCTCGCAGGTGAAGCGGGCAGGGCGCGGCGGGCCGAGCTCTCCGCCCGGGCGCTCGAGCTCGTCGCCGCGGTCGCGTACACGGGAGCCGGCACCATCGAGCTCGTCGCGGACGCTCGCGGCGAATTCTACTTTCTCGAAGTGAACGCGCGTATCCAGGTCGAGCATCCGGTGACGGAGCTCGTGACCGGCGTCGACATCGTCGAAGAGCAGCTCGCGATCGCCGCGGGCGGACACCTGCGCGAGGCCTTGCGCGCCGTGACGCCGTCGGGGCACGCCGTCGAGGCCAGGCTGTACGCCGAAAATCCGAGCTTGGGCTTTTTGCCACAGCCCGGAAAGCTCGTCCGTTTTCGCGTACCCGAGGGCATGCCCGGCGTGCGCGTCGACGCGGGTTACGTCGAAGGCGGAGAAGTCACTCCGCACTACGATCCGCTCATCGCCAAGATCATCGCGCACGGACCGACCCGCGAGGAGGCGATTTCGCGCCTCGATACGGCGCTCGCAGCGACCGAAATCGAGCTCGTGGGTGCGCGCGGACCGCGCCAAACGAACCGTGACTTCTTGCGCGTAGTCCTCCAAAGCTCGGAATTTCGCGCCGGTGAGTACGACACCTCGCTTGCCGAGCGGCTCGCGAAATCACAGGAAGCCGGCTAGTTTAAAGGTGGGCCGAGCGACCCGTTGCCGATGGATGAAGAAGCGCTGCGCGCGCTCGCCGAAGCATGGCTCAAGGGCGATCCGGATCCGGAGACCCGGAGCGAGCTCACTGCCCTGCTCGATGCGGGCGCGCTCGAGGACGTAAGAGCCTGCATGACGCCACCGCTCGTGTTCGGCACGGCGGGGCTCAGAGCCAAGGTGGGGGCCGGGGCCGCGCGCATGAACCGCGCGACGGTGATCCGCACGACGCGCGGCCTCGCCGATTTCCTCGCGACCAGGAGCGGCGCTCGGTCGCTCCCGGTCGTCGTGGGCCGCGACGCGCGCACGTCGAGTGAACGCTTCGCGACCGACGTGTGCGGCGTGCTCGCAGCCGCGAAGATCCCGGTACGTTACTTCGCCGAGCCGGTGCCCACGCCCCTCGTTGCGTACGCCGTGCGCGCCCTCTCCGCGACGGCTGGCATCGTGATCACCGCGAGCCACAACCCGCGCGACGACAACGGCTACAAGCTTTACCTGGACGACGCGGTGCAGCTCACCGCGCCTCACGACATCGCGATCGAGCGCGCGATCGAACGCGTGGGGCCGGCCGCCGGCGTGCCACGTGCCGATTTTGCGACGAATGCGGCCGTTCCGGCGCCATGGCGCGGCGAACTCGAGCCGCTCGACGTGAGCGCTTGGTTCGAGCGCTACCTGACGGATGTTCTCGCCCAGCTCGGGCCACGTGCGGGCGGACCGCTGCGCATCGCTTACACGCCGCTCCACGGAGTCGGCTGGCGCTTCGCCGAGCGGGCGCTCGCGCGCGCCGGCTACACGGACGTCCGCGTCGTGCCGGAGCAGGCCGAGCCCGACGGAGCGTTTCCGACGACGCCCTTTCCGAATCCCGAGGAACCGCGGACGCTGGAGCTCGCGCTCGCTTTTGCGGCCGCGGAGCGTGCGGACGTGCTCATCGCGAACGATCCCGACGCGGATCGTTTGGCCGTGGCCGTTCCGACGCCGAGCGGCCGCTGGCAGCGACTGAGCGGCAACCAGCTCGCCGCGCTCTTCGCCGACGCGCGCATCCCCGCCGTGTCGCCGGGCGCACCGCCGCACGCGCTGCCGCTCGTCACGACGAGCATCGTCACGACGCCGCTCGTCGAAGCCATCGCACTTGCGCGGGGCGCGCGCGTCGAGCGCACGCTCACCGGCTTCAAGTGGCTGTGGACGGCGATGCTCGCCCTCGAGCGCCAGGGCGCCGGGCGCTTTGCCTACGCTTGCGAAGAAGCGCTCGGCTACTCGCTCACGTCGGCCGTGCGTGACAAGGACGGCATCGCCGCGGCCGTGGCACTCGCAGATCTGGCCGCGCGTCGTCGCGACAGCGGGCAGAGCTTGCTCGACCGGCTGCACGCGATCGCGCGCGAGTTCGGCGTGTGGGCGAGCGCGCAGCACAACGTCGCGGTCGCGGGCCGACCCGTGGCGGAAGCGGTGAGCGGCGTGCTCGACCGCGCTGCAGCCCCGTCGTTCGCGAGCCTCCGTGGACGTGCAGTAGTCGGCGTGCGCGATTATCGCCGCTCGACGGCCGCAAGTCCGCCGTGGCTTTCTGCCGCACCGGTCGTCGAGCTCGAGCTGAAGGACGGGCGCGTGCTGCTCCGGCCGAGCGGTACGGAGCCCAAGCTCAAGGTGTATGTCGATCTGCGCGCCGACCCTACCGGCGGCGCGCTGTCGGCGCTGGAGGACGAGCTCACGCGTGAGGCAGGGGAGCTTGCGCGCGAGCTCGTAGAAAAACTCGGGCTGGTGAGCGAAAATGCCGACCCATGATGCGATACCTCCTCGCCGCGCTCGGGCTCGTGGTCGCTTGCTCTTACGCACGCCGAGCTTCGGCGGAGCCGCTCGGTTCGAAGGGTGACGCCATCTTCAGCGCCGAGCGCTTGTTCGGCGTGCGGGGCGAACATTGGCGCGTCGAACCCCCGGCGCCCGCCAACCACGTCGACGCGAACGATACGGTGATCGCTTTCGGCTTCGCGAAGACCGGAGTCCCCTACAACGTCCCGCGACTCGCGTTCGACTACATGGTCGTGAATCAGCTGAGCCTCGGCGGCGCCGTCGGCTTCTCGCTGTCCGACGCTTCGAACGACTTCATCGTCGCGCCGCGCATCGGCTTTCTGCACATGTTCGGTCGCGTCGCGGGGATCTGGCCGCGGGGCGGCTTCTTCTACCATTCGACGGAGGTCGACCATCAGTACAAGGAGTCGAGCCTCGGCTTGAACCTCGAGTGCATGTTTCCCATCGTCGTCGCGGGCCACTTCGGTTTCGAAGTCGGGCTCACGTTCGATCAGTCGTTCACGGGCAAGCACGACCCGGACGACGGTCCGTCCTACGACATCGAATATCGCAGCATCGCGCTGCAAGTCGGACTGCTCGGCTGGATCTAACGCTGCGCGCCGGTCATTCCGTGTCGTAAGGGACGATTTCGCTGCTCGCGAGGCGCGGAACCGCGGCACGCACGCCGTCGCCGACGCTGCTCTCGGTCCCGACGAGCGCGATCAGCAGGTTTTCGTCCGAAAGCCGCTCGCGGAGCGCTGAGTTGGCCTGCTCGAGCGTCACGGCGCGCAGGTTTTCCGTGTAGTTCTCGTAATAGCCGGCGGGCAGCTCGTAGAGCGTGGCGTCGAGCTTGAGCCCGACGCGCTTGGCCGCGGTGTCGATCGCGAACGCGTGCGAACGGACGAGGTAACGCTTGGACCAGGCGAGCTCGGCTTTCGTCAGGCCCTTGGCGCGTAGCTTTTCGAGCATGTCGAGCTCGAGCGCGAGGCAGGGGGCTGCGTCGGCCCCCTTCGGGAAGGTCCACATGCTGAAGGCCTGCCGACGTCGATCGTAGGGCAAGCTCGAGTAGGCGCCGTACGACCAGCCGCGCTTCACGCGCACCTCCTGCATCAAGCGCGCCGTGAAGGTGCCGCCGAACGCGGTGTTCGCGACCGAGAGCGGAAAGTGATCCGGATCGGACGGGTGGCTGCCGAGCCCGCCCACGATAATCTGGGTTTGCGTGCGCTCGGGCTTGTCGACCAGCACGAGATGGCGGCCGGGGCGCATGGTCGGATCCGGTGTGCGATCGACGAGCGGCGCACCGTGGGAGAGCGCCGAGGCAAGGTCGGAAGCGAAACGAGCGGCGCGATCGGCCGTCACGTCGCCGGCGAGCGCGATCACGAGGTTCTCCGGCACCACCAAGCGACGGTAGAGCGTCCGCAGGGTGTCGATCGTCGCGTGCTCGACGCCCGCCTTCGTGCCGCCCGCCGAGCGGCCGTAGGGATGACCGGCGAAGATGCGCTTTCGGAACCAGCGCCGTGCGAGGCTGCGGTCGTCGTCGAGCGTCTCGGTGAGCTCGGCGAGCGTCTCGCGCTTGAGCCGCATGAGCTCGTCCTCGGGCAAGGCCGGGCGTGCGAGCGCGTCGACCAGGAATTCGCCGAAGCGATCGAGCGAGCGCGTGATGACGCTACCTTGGAACGACACCGTGCTCTGCGTCACGTCCGCCCCGAGCGCCGCTCCGATGCCTTCGACGAGCGCGTCGTTTTGTTCGGCCGAACGACCGCCTGCGCTCCGCCGCATCAGGCGACCGAGCAACCGCACCGAGCCCTCACCGCCCGGCGGATCCTCGAGCGCGCCCATGCGCAACGCGACGGTGACCGATACGAGCGGTAGATCGTGGCTCGTCTCCACCAAAAAGTTCGGGTCGGCGCCCGCTGCGATGTGTGCCTGGCTCATTCTGCCGCCTTCTGCGCGCTGCCGGCGAGCTCGGCCCGCACGAACACGATGCTCCGGGCCGTGTCGATGAAGTAACGCCGTGCTGCCCGTAAAAGGTCGCTCGGTCCGAGTCGTCGGATCGCGTCGAGCCGCTCGAACGCCGCGGCGGGTCGTCCGAGCACCGTCTCGTAGAATCCGATGGTCGAGGCCTTGCCTTCGACCGTCTCGAGACCCGCGATGAGCCCGAGCTCCGTCCGAGCGCGCGCGCGCTCGAGCTCCTCGTTCGTCACCGGCTCCTCGCAGGCACGGGCGAGCTCCTTGTCGATCGCCGTGAGCAGCTGCTCGGCGTGATGCCCCTCGCGCGCCGATGCGAAAATCTCGAAGAGCCCGGGATCGCGGAAGGGCCCGACCGACGCCCGCACGTCGACCGCGAGCTCCTGCTTGCGTACGAGGCTCTGATGCATGCGGCTCGCCCGTCCGCCGAAGAGCACGTCCACGAGCAGCGACAGGCCGAGGTGGTCGAAGTCGCCGAGCGCCGGCGCGTGATAGCCGATCGCGACCTTCTCGGTCGGCGTCGGCTTCTTCACCTCGAGGCGCCGCTCCGTCGTCTGCGGCGGCTCGGCCCGATAATCCTCGACGGGCAACGAGCTCGGCGCGACGACGCCGTACGCTCGGGCGAGCTTCTCGAGCAGCGCACTTTCCACGTAATCGCCGACGACGATCACGGTGGCGTTGTTGGGCGCGTAGTACGTCCGATAAAACTCCGCGCAGTCGTCGGTGGTGAAGCCCTCGATGTCCTTCATCCAGCCGATGGTCGGCCAGCGGTACGCGTGCTTCTCGAACGCCGTCGCCCACAGGAGCTCGCTCACGGAGCCCTCGACGTCGTCGTCGACCCGGAAGCGCCGCTCGTTGGCGACGACCTCTTTTTCGCTCGTCACCTGCGGTTCACGCAGCACGAGCCGCGACATGCGTTCCGCCTCGAGCCCGATGACCAGGCCGAGCTTGTCCTTCGGGATCGCGATGTTGTACTGCGTCCAGTCGAGCCAGGTCGACGCGTTGCTCTCGGCACCGGCTTCCTCGAGCAGTCGATCGAATTCGCCGGACGCGCGGCCCTCGACCTCGTTGAACATGAGGTGCTCGAAAAGGTGCGCGAGCCCGGTCTTGCCGATGCGCTCGTGCCGCGACCCGACGCGAAACCAGGTGTGATACGCGACGACGGGCGCCGAGCGATCCTCGCACGCGAGGATTTCGAGACCGTTCTTGAGCCGGAAGCGCTCGAGCTTGAGCCGGTTGCCGAACGGCGCGGTCTCGACGTGAGTGACGGCGCCCCACTCGGGCACGGTTCCGTTCAGCTGGGCGAGCCTTGCCGCTCGATTCGACGCCATGCTGCGACCTTAGCGCACCCGGCCTCCGTACTCACCCATCCGATCCGCTTTCGGCCGCTCTGTTTCACCCGTCGAGCTTCAGGATCGCGAGAAATGCCTCCTGCGGCACTTCCACGTTACCGACCGCCTTCATGCGCTTCTTGCCCTCTTTTTGCTTCTCGAGGAGCTTGCGCTTGCGGCTGATGTCGCCGCCATAGCACTTGGCCGTCACGTCCTTGCGCATCGCGCGCACCGTCTCGCGGCTGATCACTTTCGAGCCGATGGCGGCCTGGATCGCTACCTCGTATTGCTGGCGTGGCACGAGCTCCTTGAGCTTCGCGGCGAGCGCCCGGCCGCGCGCGTACGAGGTGGTCCGGTGCACGATGATGCTGAGGGCGTCGAGGGCCTCGCCGTTCAGCAGCATGTCGAGCTTCACGAGATCGTCGGCACGGTAGCCCGTGACCTCGTAATCCATGCTCGCATAGCCGCGCGACACGCTCTTCAGCTTGTCGTGAAAGTCGAGGATCACTTCCGCGAGCGGCATCTCGTAGGTCACGACGACGTGATCTTTCGTCGCGTAGTGGATGCCGAGCTGCACGCCGCGTCGCTCCTCGCACAGCGAAACCACGGCGCCCACGTGTTCGGACGGTACGTGGACCGTGAGCTTCAGGATCGGCTCCTCGATTGACTCGAGGTCGCCGACGGCCGGCATCTTCGACGGGTTGTCGACGCGCACGACTTCGCCGTCCTTGCGGTGCGCGACGTAGACGACGCTCGGCGCCGTCGTGATGAGATCGAGGTTGTACTCGCGCTCGAGCCGCTCCTGGATGATCTCCATGTGGAGCAGGCCCAAAAAACCGCAACGGAACCCAAACCCGAGCGCGTCCGAGGTATCGGGCTCGAACTGAAACGACGCGTCGTTCAGGTGCAATTTGGCGAGCGCGTCCCGCAAGTTCTCGTAGTCGGCCGAGTCGGTCGGGTACACGCCGGCGAACACCATCGGCTTCACTTCACGAAAGCCGGGCAGGGGCTCCGTGGCCGAGCGCTGCGCGTGCGTCTCCGTGTCCCCGATCTGCGTGTCCTCGGTGCTCGTCACGTTGCAAGCGATGAAGCCGACTTCACCCGGGCCGAGCTCCTCGAGCGCGCTCGCGTGCGGCGTGAAGGCCCCGATCTCGGTGACCTCGTACACGCTGCCCGTGGCCATGAACTTGATCTTCTCGCCCTTCTTCAGCGTTCCGTCCATCACGCGCAGCATCACGACCGCGCCGCGGTAGCTGTCGTACCAGCTGTCGAAGAGCAGCGCGCGGAGCCGTGCGTTCGCGTCGCCCGTGGGCGCCGGGACCCGCGCGACGACCGCCTCGAGCACCTCGCGCACGCCGACGCCCGTCTTGCCGCTCGCGAAGAGCGCGCCCGAGCAGTCGATGCCGATCACTTCTTCGATCTGTTCGGCCGCGTGATCGACGTCGGCCGACGGCAGGTCGACCTTGTTCAAGACCGGGATGATTTCGAGCGAGTTCGAGATCGCCAGATACGCGTTCGCGACCGTTTGCGCCTGCACGCCCTGGGTCGCGTCGACCACGAGCAGCGCGCCTTCGCACGCGCGCAAACTGCTCGAGACCTCGTAGTTGAAGTCGACGTGGCCGGGCGTATCGATGAGCTGGAGCTGGTAGTCCTTGCCGTCGAGCGCTCGATAGCGAAGCCTGACCGATTGCGCCTTGATCGTGATGCCGCGCTCGCGCTCGAGCTCCAGCTTGTCGAGGAACTGACTGACTTTTTCGCGCGCGGTGATCGCGCCCGTCACGTCGAGGATGCGATCGGCGAGCGTGGATTTTCCGTGATCGACGTGCGCGATGATCGAAAAATTCCGGATAAGGCTCGGATCGGTCGGCATGAGCGTGTACGCCCGGCTGGCGGGCGCCGGTGGATAGCACCGGCGCGAGATTATTTCTTGGAAGTACGACTCGCGGCGGGGTTCGCCGCGGCGGCTTCCAACGTGCGCTGTCCAGGCAGCGAGTCCTCGTACTTCTTCAGCACGAGATCGATGCCTTCCCGGATGTACACCGCCACCGGCACCTTGGTCCGCGAATGCAGCAGGTGGAGCAGCTCATTCTGCTCAGGCGTAATGTAGATGGTCGTGGAGATCTTCTTCCGGGACATCGACGCGCGGACTCTAATTGCCAGCCGTTACACTAGATTCCCATACGTGCATTGTCAATGCAGTATGTCGTCGAAATGACCAATAAAACGCAATTAAAACGAGATCTTATGAGAAAGGGCCCGCCTCGCTCAGCTGTTCTTCGAAAGTGCCGCGCCACTCTGCCCCCCTAGAATCCGCCGCCCAAGCGGGGTACACATGCCGGCATGCGCCGGCGCGGGTATGGGACGTGGATCGAGCTTGGAGCCCTGGCTCTTTTATGCTTCGGCTGTAACTCTGAGCCGAACGCGCGAAGCGCGGCGAACGTCGGCCGGAGCCGCGACACGCGCGTCATTCATGAAGCGTGCGACACGAGCGCGGCGAACGCGGAGCGGCTCGACGCGAACGGTGACGGCAAGGCGGAGGTCGTCATCGTCAAAAAGAGCGGCCGTCCGCTGTGCCAAGCGACCGATCTGAATCTCGACGGGCACTTCGACGTGTATGCGTACTACGACGCCAACGGGCAGCTCCGTCGTCGCGAGTACGACTTCGATCACGACGGCGCCATCGACGAGATCATCGAGTATCGCGCCGGCGTCCCCGTGCAGAGCGAGCGCGCCACGCTCCTCGCGAATCGACTCGACACCTGGGACACGTATCAGAACGGTGTGCTCGCGCGTTCGGAGCGTGACTCCGACGCGGACGCGGTGGTCGATCAGTGGTGGGAGTACCCGAAGGCCGGTTGCCCGATGATTCACACCGATGCGAACCGTGACGGGAAGCCCGACCCCGGTACGACCATCGACTACTGCAAGGAAACCGGCTACGTGCCGCCCGACCGCCAGTATTATCAGCAGGCAAAAGGGCCCGATTTCCAGGAGCCCACCGCCACGCCGACGGAGGTGGAGAGTCAGCCGGCGGAGGCGCCTGCACCCTCGTCCGCGCCTGCAGCGGCGCCGGCACCTTCGACCAACTCAGCGCCTGCAAAACCGGGGGCCCAATGAGCGCCGTGTCACGCCCGTCGTGGGATCGAACCTTGGCCGTGGTTGCGGTTGCCGCCGGTGCCGGCGTGCTCGGCTTTGCATGCGGCGGAGGTGGAGCTCAAGAGGGCCCGCCTCCTCAGGTCGCGACACAACGCGAGGGTCGTCCGCGCGGTCTCGCCGGCGAAGACTCGTCGCGCTGCGACTTCAAGGGCCGCTCGGATCGCGAGGTTCAGGAAACGTCGGGTCCCGGCGCCGTCTCGCAGAACATCCGGCGCGTATACGCGCTCGTGGGAGAAGGGGAGGAGCGGCGTCGCGTCATCATCTGTCGAGAGGTCGATACGAACCTCGACGGCGCCAAGGACGTGGTTCGCACCTACAACGAGCGCGGTGAGCCGTTGAAGGAAACGGCGGACACCGACTACGACGGGCGGATCGACACCTGGGTCACGTTCGCCCGCGGGAAGATCGTCAAAGTGGAGGTCGACCACTCCGGGAGCGGTAAACCGGACGAGACGCGCGTGTACATGAGCGGCAAGCTCAGCCGCGTGCAGCGCGACTCGAATCACGACGGGAAGATCGACACCTGGGAGATCTACGACGACGGCAAGCTGCAACGCGAAGGCGTCGATCTCGACGGCGACGGCCGCGTCGATCGCTGGGACCGTGACGAGATAACGCTGCGGGAGCTGAACGACAAAGAGCGCCGCGACGACGAAGCCGCCGAGAAGAAGGCGGCGGCCGAAGAGAAGCAGAAGCAAGATCAGGCGCTCGACGGCGGAGTGACCGACGCCCGAGTGAGCGCGCGGCGTCGGGAATGAGTCCGGCGATGCGGGAAGGCCAGAGCCTTCCTTCCGCGATCGCTCCACCTAGCCCAAGAAAGTCCCGAGAGCGTTGTCCGAAGAAAGGCTCCAGAAAGTACTCGCGCGCGCGGGTGTGGCGTCGCGCCGCGCCGCGGAAGCGCTGATCACCGCGCGGCGCGTGCGTGTCGACGGCCGCATCGTGAGTGAGCTCGGCGTGCGCGTCGGAGCGCGCGCGCGGGTCGAGGTGGACGGGCGGCTCGTCGTGGCGGAGCCGCTCGTTTACATCGTGCTGCACAAGCCGCGCGGCGTCGTCTGCACCTTGCGCGACCCGGAGGGGCGCCCGACGGTCGCGGAGTACCTGAAAGACGTGGGTGCACGCGTCGTCCCCGTAGGGCGGCTCGATTTTCACACGAGCGGCGCGCTCATCTGCACGAACGACGGTGAGCTCGCGAGTCACCTCATGCATCCGCGGCACCACGCGAAGAAGGAGTACGTCGCGAAGGTGGCGGGCGTCGTCGACGAGCGCTCCCTCGAGCGTTTGCGCGAGCGCATCGTGATCGACGGTCGTCCCACGCAGCCCGCCGAGGTGAATCTCCTGCGGGTCGAGGACGGCAAGAGCTGGCTCAGCGTGAAGCTCGGTGAAGGACGCAACCGTCAGGTGCGGCGTCTCGGCGAACATGCGGGAGTACCCGTGATGCGCCTTGCGCGCGTCGCGCACGCCGGGATTACCGCGGAGGGTCTCCGTCCGGGCGAATGGCGGCGGCTCACCCTCGACGAGCTCCGCAGCATGAAGCAGGAGTACGGCTTGCCCCGGCGCATCCACGCCGTGGATCCGCTCGCCGACTCGCGTGGCGGTCGGGTCGCGCCGCGCAAGCCCCGCGCGCCGGGGCCTCGCGGGCGGGACGCCGCCGAACGGCCGCGCCCGGCGCAGGAGCAGGGGCACGGAGGCCGCTTCGAGGAGGGCC
>JAICUB010000075.1 GCA_025936045.1 Polyangiaceae bacterium
AGCGCGCGAGCGAGCGCGGCGAGCGCGAGCGGATGATGTGCCGCCGCGAGCGCGAGCGCCGCAGTGCGTTCGACGAGGCGATCGCGTTCGGTCGTGCGCCCCTCGAGTCCGCCGAGGGCACGGATCAGTGCGTCTTGCGCCGTTGCGTCGGCCGCGTGCACCGCGAGTGCGCGCACGACGGCGAGTCGCTCGCGTGCGTCCCGCGCGACTCCGCCGTTGTCGAGGGCTCGCGCGAGCAGCTCGAGGGCACGCGCCGAGCCGATGCTTCCGAGGCGCTCGAACGCCCGTTGCCGCGCTTCGCTCGCGTCGGCGTGGAGGAGCGGCTCGGCGGCGCCCACGCCGACCGAGCTGCGCAGACTCCGAGCGTCGCGGCGCACGGGCTGTGGCGCGGCAAGCGCGGTCGTCGCGAAGGCCGGAGCCAGTGCGAAGAGGACGGCGTAGGGCCGCAGTTTCACGGCGTTTTCGCTCCGGGGTTCGGAGCTGCGGGTGTGGGCGAGGGCTCGGCGTCGAGCGGCGCGAGCACGAGGAAGCCGATGCCCCACGCGTCGGTCGTCCCGGGCACGGGTGCGACCGCCCGCCAGCCGATCACTTCGGCCGCTTCGTCGCGATGGGTGAGAGCTCGCAGCTCATCCACGATCACGAACGCCCGAGTCAGCGATTGCTGAAGGGCTTGCGAAGAGCCGCCCGTCGGGCGCGTCGCCACCATGACGACCATGTCGGGATGCGCGTTAAGGAGCTGCGCGATCGCTCGCACCACGGGACGACTTTCGGCGGTCAGCGCTCCGTCCTTGCCGAAGGCGGGCGAGCGCGCGAGCTTCAGGACGAAGCGCGGGCGGCGGCCGCCTTGCGTCGCGACGAGCGTGGCGAGGCTCGGGCGCGGCTTGCCCGCCGCCGGCGCTTCGGGGCAGCCGTCGTCGTCCTCAGCGCCGTCGAAATCTTCCGCCGCGTCGGGGCAGCGATCCTCGGCGTCGTCGAACGTGTCTCCGTCGCGGTCGGGGCTCGGGCAGCCGTTGAGCGCGGGATCGGAGCCGGCCGCCCCTTTGTCTTTCGGGCAGCGATCTTCGGCATCGAGCACGCCGTCGTGATCGTTGTCGGGGTCGGGGCAGCCGTCGTCGTCTTCGAAGCCGTCTTTGTCCTCGGGGCGTGTCGGGCAGCGGTCGCGCGCGTCGACGATGCCGTCGCGATCGCGGTCGCGGAACGGGCAACCGTTGAGCTTCGCGTCGGGGTCGCCGACGCCCGCTTCGCCGGGGCAAGCGTCGAGCTTGTCGGGAATGCCGTCCGCGTCGTTATCGGGGTCCGGGCAGCCGTCTTCGTCCTGGAAGCCGTCGCTGTCCTCGAGCTCCTTCGGGCATTTATCGTCTTGATCCGGGACGCCGTCGCCGTCGTTGTCGAAATCGGGGCACCCGTCGGCGTCCTCGAAGCCGTCGACGTCTTCGGCGAGCTCGGGGCACTGATCGCGAGCGTCTTCGACGCCGTCGTGATCGGCGTCGTGAATGCGTGGGGCCCACCCGGCGCTCAGGATGGCGCGCACGCGGGGTACGCCGGCAGCGCTGTCGAGCGGAAGTTCGGCGCCGAGGGCGGCGTAAGCGTCACCGAACGCGCGACGCACGTGCGCACCGAGCGCCGCGGGCGATTGCTCCTTGGCTGCGAACGACGGCGTGAGCGCGAGCGCGCCGTGCCCTTCGATTTCGACGAGGTACACCCCCTTTGCGTCGAGGCCGAACGTCTGCGGCTTGATGACGAGGCCGAGCCCGAACGGCAGATCATCGCCGTACGGGCGTCCGGCGAACGAGCCGTCCTCGAGACGAAACCGCATGCCGACGCTCGCGCGCAACGCCGAGCCGAGTACGTCGAGCTCGCCGAGTAGCCGGAAATCCGAACGCAGCGTGTCTTCCGCCACGTAGGCGTGGCGTGTACCGACGGGGAGCGCGAACCGTGCGGCGAGCGCGAGCCCGAAGCCCGCGGCGGCTTCGTGGCGGAGCAGCGTTGCGCGCGCGTCGATGGCGGGATTGCCGATGGCCGGCGAGGGGGCGGGGCTGCCGCCGACGCTTGCAGGTGGACGCTCGCCTTCCTGGAAGAGCACCGTGGGCACGACGAGGCCGAGGCCGAGCCCTTGTCCGAGCCCCAGGCTACCCACCCAATCGACGGCAACCTGGTGGCGGACGGCGTCATACTGAGGGGTGGTCGCCGTGCCGTCGACGACGACGGGCCGGTACGCATAGCTCGCGAACGCGCCGAAATTCCACTCCCCGGCCTCGGGGGTGCTCGTGGGCTCGAGACGCGTCAGGCCTTCGGGGTGCGTCGGGGCTTCGTAGCCGCGCAAGTCAAGCGAGGACCGGGGGTCGGCCACTGCGACCGAAGGCGCGAACAGCGCCGCGAACACCAAGCCCCCGCGTAGACGCCCACACAGTCGTTCGCGCATTTCGCCGCCGTAGCCTACTCGATGTAGAGTCCGCGGCCATGGATGCGATTCGCGTGCGCGGCGCGCGGCAACTCAAAGGCACGATTCGGGTCGGTGGCGCCAAGAACGCGGCCCTCCCCATCCTCTGCGCGACGCTGCTCTCGGACGGCGAAAGTTTGCTGCGCAACGTCCCCGGCCTGCGGGACATCGAAACGACGGCGGCGCTGCTGCGTGTCCTCGGTCGCGACGTGACCGTCTCGATCCCGGAGGTGCGCGTGCACGGGCCGAAAGGCACCGTCGTCCCCGAGGCCCCCTACGAGCTCGTCCGCCAGATGCGCGCGAGCGTATTGGTCCTCGGGCCGCTCGTTGCGCGTTACGGACGGGCCAAGGTCTCTCTGCCGGGCGGTTGTCAAATCGGCGCACGTCCCGTCGACCAACACCTCCTCGGGCTCGAGGCGCTCGGCGCCAAGATCACCGTCGAACATGGCTATATCCTCGCGGAAGCGCCGCGGCTCCGGGGCGCAGAGGTCGCGTTCGACCTGCCGACCGTCACCGGCACCGAGAACCTGATGATGGCCGCCTCGCTCGCCAAAGGACGAACGACGCTCGTCAACTGCGCTCGGGAGCCCGAAGTGGAGGAGCTCGGTCGCGTGCTCAACAAGATGGGCGCGCGTGTCGAAGGTGCCGGCACTTCCATCATCCACATCCACGGCGCAGACGAGCTCGAGCCCTTCGATCACGCCATCATCGCCGATCGTATCGAGGCGGGGACGTTCATGGCCGCCGTCGGCGCGGCCGGGGGCGACATTTTGCTCGAGCACGCGCCGCTCGACGATCTCGAGCCGGTCATCGTGAAGCTCCGTCGCGTCGGCGTCGGCGTCGAACGCGAAGGCGAGCACGCGCGAGTGCAGCGGCTCGGCCCGTTGAACTCGGCAGACGTGACGACCGCGCCGCACCCCGGCTTCCCCACCGATATGCAGGCGCAGTTCATGGCCATGATGTGCGTCGCCGGAGGCCGCGCCGTGATGACGGAGACGGTGTTCGAGAACCGCTTCATGCACGTTCCCGAGCTCGGCCGCATGGGCGCGCACATTCAAACCCACAACAACACTGCCGTGATCGACGGCGTTCCGCGCCTCTCGGGCGCTTCCGTGATGGCAACGGATCTGCGCGCTAGCGCGTCGCTCGTCATCGCCGGTCTCGTCGCCGAAGGCGAGACGATCGTGAGGCGCGTCTATCACCTCGATCGCGGCTACGAAGCCATCGAGAAGAAGCTCGCAGGCGCAGGCGCGGACGTGACGCGCGTCCAGCTCGAGTCCGAGCCGGCTTAATTACGCCGTTTCGCGTTCAGGGCGTGATGCCGCCGGGCGTGCATTGCCCGCTGTCGCCCGTCGGGTTCGCTCGGCAATTGGACGGCATCGGTTGGATGCAGGCGATGGCGGGACAGGCGACCAGGCAGTCGCGCGTCGCTTGCTCGCGCAGGCTCATGAGCATGGCGACCGCGTCCGTGTTGTCGGGGTTCGCGTACACTTCGCAGCCGCACACGGCGGCCTCGGGTACGGCGAGCGTGCACTGCGCCTTGCCCGATTTCGGGTTGCAGACGCGCGCCGCAGTGAGCGTGTCTTGATACGTCTTCATGAGCGCGGCGCAATCCGTGCCCATGCCGCCGCTGCCGGCGCCCCCGTTCGGCTTCCCGGCGCTGCCGCCCGTGGCCCCGCCGGCCCCGCCCATCGCCGTGCCGCCCGTACCTGCGCTGGTGCCGCCGGTCGCTCCGGATCCACTCGCGCCGCCGCTGCCGCCTGCCGCTCCGGTGCCGCCCGTCGAGCCCCCGGTTCCGCCGTCGGCGCCCGTGCCGCCCGTCGAGCCCCCTGTTCCTCCGTCGGCACCCGCGCCGGCATTCGAGCCGCCGGTCCCGCCCGCATCGGTACCGCCAGAGCCGCCGGTCGTCGTGCTGCCGCCTTGGGCACCCGAACCGCCGTGACCTGCGGCGCTCGACCCGCCGCTGCCCACCGGAGCGGAGAAATCGTTGGTCGAGACCCCGCCGCAAGCCGCGGCTCCCGCGAGCGCTAGCAACGTGTACAGGCGGGTTTTATTGGCCATGGCTCGAAGACGGCAAATGCCGCAAGAAGGCGTCCGCGCGGCGGACTATTTTTGCGTATTCCCAAAGATAGCACTCACTCGCACGAGCGACTACGCTCCGCGCGCTTTCTCTTTGCCCGTATCGCTTCGCACTTTCACGTCACGTTCGTCGATTCCCACTTTTTCACACATGGCGCCCGCATCGTCTTCGATCACCATCGCGGTTCCCAAAGGCCGCGTCACTCGCGCGCTCGCGCCGCTTTTCGAACGAGCCGGTATCGATCCGAACGCGCTCCTCGCCGACGATCGTCGCCTGATTCGCGAGAGCTCCGACGGACAATTCCGTTTCATGCTGCTCAAGCCGGACGACGTGCCGACCTACGTCGAATACGGCACGGCGGATCTCGGAGTGAGCGGTCGCGACGTGCTCCGCGAGCGCCGCTACGACTTGTATCAACCGCTCGATCTCGGCGTCGGCCGCTGTCGCATGGTGGTGGCGGGTTTGCCGAACCGACCGGTGCCGGCGGTGCCCCGCGTCGCGACCAAGTTCCCGCGAACGGCGACCGAGCATTTCGCGTCACTCGGCATCCAGGTCGAGGTCATCTACGTACAGGGTTCTGTGGAGCTCGCCCCGATCGTCGGGCTCGCCGATCTGATCGTCGACCTCGTCGAGTCCGGGGCGACGCTGCGCGACAACGGTCTCGTCGAGCTCGAGAAGATCGCCGACGTGTCGAGCGTGCTCGTCGCGAACCCGTCGCTCTACAAGCTCAGGTACGCGCAGATCGAGCCGTTGCTCGTTCGGCTTCGTAGCGCGCTCGCAACGAAGTGAGCTTCGCGCGGAGCGCGAAATAGCGCTCTAGCTCGGCTTCGGCTCATCGAGCACGACGTGCGGCTCGATCTTCTTGAGGCCCTTCGGTCCAATCCCTTTCACCCGCAAGAGATCGCTCACGCGCTTGAAGCGGCCGCCGAGCTTGGCGCGAAGGGCGATGATGGCGTCGGCGCGTTTCGCTCCGATGCCAGGCAAATGCCGCAGTTCAGCCGCGTCGGCGCGATTCAAGATCACCTTGCCGTCGACGGTGAGCCCCGCTGACGGCGGCGCGGGATCCGCCGGTGTTCCCCCGCCGGGCGCGGGCTCGCGCTGCTCGAGCGCGGACGGCACGGCTGTCTGCGGTGGCGCCGCCGCTGCGAACGATACCGCAGCCGGCATCTGCAACCCGAGCCCCGCAAGGACCGGCCGTTGCTTCGCCGTCGCCGCGAGCGGCACGCCCGAGCCTCGTGCCAAGGATGACGCGCCAATCGCCGCGAGCAGCAACATGCCGCTCGTCACGGCCGCCGCCTTGGCGGCTACACCAGCCCAAACGCTGTGCCGCAGCGCAGCCCAGCGTCCGGTCGCGGCGCCCGGCGCGGCGAAGGTCGTGCGACCCCCGCCGCGCGTCGCCGGCGAAGAGTATCCCGTCGATCGCTCACCCGCGCGCGGACGCGCGGCTTCGTTCTCGAAGCGTGGCATCTTCGCTGCCTCGTCGATTCAGGCGGGCTCGGCGAAGGCTTCGTCGAGGTGACCGTTCCCCGCCTTCTTGAGCAGCGTCGGACCTCCCGACTCTTCACCTTCCTCGCGCGGCACGTAGTCGCGCACGTGGATTTCACCGTTCACCGGCATCGCTTCGAGCTTCACGTTGAACGACCCGTCGCGATTGACGAATGCCACGCCGATGCGCGTCCAATACTTCTTCGTGCCGCGCTGGGTGACGACGTACGCGATTTTCATTTTCGATTGATCCATGTCGAACTCTCCTCGTGCGCCCGCGAGCTGCGAGCGCCGAGAGGTCCCATTGCGACGCCTGTGCCAGCGCGTGGTACGCAAAAATGCCCGTGAAATCCGCGGTGTTCACCCTCGCCGAGGCGCGGTCGCCGGGCATCGCCAGCGGGCGCCGGAGGTGCGAGTCCGGGCGCATGGTGCCTCCGAGCTCTAGCGAGGGTGGAACTCGGGCCGAGAAGGGGTCAAACTGTGGGCGCTGATCGTAAGATGGAACGGGCGTCATGCGCGTCGTAGTCGAGCTCGTCGTTGTTGCCGCGCTGGCCGCGCTCGGCGCCGGTTGCTCGACGGCCGCGCAGACGCCGCCCTCTATGCCGATGCGGCCGCCGACGCCCGCCAGCGTCAGTCGCAAAGAGCCCGGCGGCGACGCTTCCGACCCCGAGCGTGCGGCGCTCGAGCGACTTCTGCGCGAGCCGTGGGGAGCACGCAACGACAAGGACAATCAGGTGCTCGCGCCGCTGCCCGATTGGGAAAATTGGAAGCGCCTGCGCTATTGGGGCTTCGACAACCTGGTCGGTTTTCGTTACGGCAACGAATACCGCGCGATGACCGTCGTGCACATCCATCCGCTTCCGCAGGGCGTGCCGGCGAAGAGCGAGACGTGCATGCGGGCGTTCGAGGACTGGGCGCGACCGCAGATCTCCGGCTTCGACGTGAGGCTCAAGCCGTTTCAAGTGAAGCTCACGCGCTGGCGCGATCAGCCGCTCGTCATCGAGACCGTCGACGGTTGGGTGAGCTGGGGCATCGGCAGTGCGGACTTCTCGGCCGCGTGGGCCGCGTATCCCGCCTACGACGACGCCTGTCTCATCTACGGCGTTGCCGTGCCGTGGCGCGAGCAGCCCGAGCTCGCCAAAAAAGTGCGCGATCGCTTCATGCAGGAAGGCCTCGCGAACCTCCAGGCGCTCACGACCGAAAAGCCTTACCGGCATACGTCCCAGCCCGACGCGCCGCCGGATGCTCCGAAACCGCCCGCGCCGGGCGCCCCGTGAGCAGGCGCCCGAACGCGAACCGGTGGTGACTGCGGCTCAGAACTCCTGGTTGTTCGCGATGTCCCAACCGGCAGAGATCGCCGGTGAGCCAGGGCTCTTGAGCGCCGTCCAGGTGATGCGGCTGTAGCCGAGCGACAGGCTCTCCGTGAGGGCGCCGTCCGGCGTGGTTTCGAGGACGATGCCCGTCCCCGTCACCTCTTCGAGATCGTAGCGGAAGCGCTCGAACTTCGTGCCGTCGTTGTTCGGGTTCAGCGCGATGAAGTGCGCCGACGTATCGCTCGTGTGCTGGCCGGAGGCGACGGCGACGACGTGGTTGACCGTGTGACGCATCGCCGCATTCGTGAGCGTGAGCGGAGCAAAGGCTGCTTTTCCAGCGCCACCCCCGCCGGCGCCGATCACGACGTTCACGTTGATGCCCGTCGCAAACTCCGTGAGATGGACCCAGTTGTTCGGGTACCCGGAAGCGCCTACGCCGGGCCCGAAGAACGCGTAGTTCGCGTCGAGGCTTCCGCCGGAGCCGGTGTTTTGCACGATGTCCCACGAAGCCGTGATCGCCGCGCTGCCGCTCTCGCTCCACGTCAACTGGATCGCGCCGAACGCGAGCCCGAGCTCCTCGAGCGGAATCCCGTTCTGCATGCTGTCGGTCGAAGCTTGCGTGAGGAGGATGTCGTCGAGCTCGATGGTGAGGTTGCCACCGGCGAGCACGATCTCAGCCGACGGAATGTGCACGCCTTTGGCGGCCGTCAAATAGAGCTCGGGCGACAGTGCGTCCTGATCGCGCGCGATTCGAATGGGAGAGAAGTTCGCTTTCGCGACGCCGCCACCACTCGCCGAAGTGGGAACCTGAACGCTTTGCGTGAACGCACGAATCGGCACCGTGTCGAAGCCGTCGAGCGCGAGCACGCCGACGACGCCGAGCAGTGGATCCTCACCGGCGGCAGGGCCTGGCGGGCCTTGCGGTCCGGTTGCGCCCGTATCTCCCTTCGCTCCGGCGGGACCGGCGGGACCTTGAGCTCCCGGAGCTCCTTGGGCGCCCGTCGCTCCCGGTGTCCCAGGCGCTCCGTTGACGCCGTTGACGCCATTCAATCCGGGCACGCCCTGAGGACCTTGCGGGCCCGTGGCTCCCGTAAGGCCGATCGGGCCTTGAGCACCGGCAGGCCCGACGGCGCCGGGCACGCCCGCGGGCCCCGTCGGACCGATCGGGCCGGCAGGTCCGATGGGGCCCGTGGGGCCTGTCGGACCGGTGGGACCCGGAACGAAGACGACTGACGCGCAGCCGGTGCCGGTCATCCCGAGATCGACCGTGACGTTCGTCGTGAGCGTATTGATGTTCACGCTCGTGCTCGCGCACGTGGAGTTCGCGGATGCGGACACCTGGTAGGAGGCGTTGCCGAGCCCCGCGAACGTGTAGTGGCCGGCCGCGTCGCTGAAGGCCGTCCGCGTCTCGGAACCACCGAGTTTGACCGTCGCGCCGCCGACCGGGCCTTTCGACGTCGATACGATGCCGGAGATCGCGAAAGAGCCGAGCGCGGCTTCCTGCGTCGTGCCGAGGGCGTGGCGTCGGGCTGCGCGCTGCAGCCGGCGAGCGCGGCGATGGCGCCGAAAAAGCCCACGGTTCGTAACGCGAAAGAACGATGAATAAGGCTATGCATGCGCAAACGCTCCTCTCCTCTGAAACCCGGGCGCAGCTGAGGCGCCGCTCGACCACCAAGTGACGGTGCCCGAGTAGGAGCAAGCGTGTCGCGCGTCAAGCGACAAACCCGCGGAGTGAGCGACTCGCGATCAAATACCGAGATTCACTGACGGTCGTGCGACGGCCGGCGGTGACGCGGAATTGGCCGGCGACGGCGGCTTGCGAAGTGGCGGTCGCGAGCGAAGCGGGCCGGGCGCGGCGCTCGTTCGTGCGGCGCTGGGCACGAGCGTCGTCGCACTAGCAGCGCCGCTTGTTGCAGTTTTCGGCTGCTCGATGCTGGCCGTCGCGCTCGGTGTAACGCGCGGTGGCTGCGGGCTCGCGCCCCCGGCCGTTGCCGTCGAAGCATGGAGCGCCGCGGGCTCGGGCGGCGGGTCCGGGCGCTCTCGACGTACGGCAAACGCCACGGCAACTGCGCCGGCGAGCACCATGGCCGCGCCGCCGAGCGCAACCCAGAGCGCGCGAGCTTTCCGCTGGGGCGAAGGCGCGGCCAACGCCGGTGCGCCGGCCGTCGGCGGTACGGCGACGAACGGCGTGCGCATCGCAGCGGTCGTCGCGAAGACGCCGTGCGGATCGTCGGAGAGCGAAGCGCCGCGCGCCCCGGTGTTTTCGACGAGCCGCCGCAGCTCGGTCGCGAGCTCGCGCGCCGACTGGAAGCGCTCGTTCACGTCGCGCGCGCACGCTTTGGCAAACCATGCGTCGAAGCCGGGCAAGGTGACGCCGAACGCGGAAGGCACGGGCAGCGGTCGCGTGCAGATGCCGAGCAGGAGGCTGCCGAGCGCATCGCTCTCGAAGGGCCGCCGCCCCGCGAGGCACTCGAACGCGATGACGCCGAGCGCCCACAAGTCCGTGCGGTGATCGACGAGCTTCGTGCCTTCGGCTTGCTCGGGGCTCATGTAGTGCGGCGTCCCGAGGATCGCACCGGTTCGCGTCGTCGAACCCGACAAAGCGCCCACGCCTTGCGTTGCCTTGGCGATCCCGAAGTCGAGCACCTTCGTGACTTCGCTCTCGTCGTTGTGAACGAGGTAGATGTTGTCGGGTTTGAGGTCGCGATGGACGATCGAGAGCTCGTGCGCACGGCCGATCGCGCGTGCGACTTCGGTCATGATGCGTGCGACTTCGGCGGGGGGCAGCCGGCCGACGCGCTCGAGCCGGGCAGCGAGGCTCTCGCCCTCCAAGAGCTCCATCGCGATGTACGGCACGCCGCGGTCGGTACCGAAATCCAGGATCTGGACGACGTGCGGGCTGCGCAGGGCGGCCGCCGCCTGCGCCTCGCGCAGGAAGCGCGCGACGGCCTCGGGGTGCGCGGCGATTTGCTCGTCGATGAGTTTGATGGCGACCGGCGAACGAAGCTCGCGGTGCTCCGCGCGCCACACCGCCCCCATGCCGCCCTGACCGAGCTTGCGCTCGAGCGCGTACTTGCCGGCAAGCACCGCGCCCGGAACGACCCAGTCCATCATGCGGATCTTAACCCAAGCTCGCGAGCGTGAGTGTGACAGCGTACGCGACGAGCGCTCCGAGCCAGATCCAGGGCCACCGGCGAAGCTTTTCCTTGGCCGCCCAGAAGGGAGCGAGCGGCGGAACGACGAAGGCAAGCGGCGCACGCCAGCGCGGCGTGCGAACGGCGAGCGCCGCGACGAGCACGAGGTGGGCCGTCACGAGCAGCGCGAGCGACAGTGAGGGCAAGAGCACGAGCACCGCGTCGAGGAGCAGCGAGCCCTTCACGCACCGGTTCCTACCACGCCCGGACTCGCACCTGCGGCTTTGCTCGAAGGCTCGCCAAATTCTCGAATTGTCCCGCGTTTCGAGGGGAGGGCGGCCGGTGGACGGGCACCCTGGATCGCGTAGACTCTCGCGTCCATGCGACAAAGCTTGCTGCTCGCTGCCGCGGCCCTACTCGGGCTCGCGGCGACGTTGCCCGAGGGCTTGGCCCGCGCCGACGGGAAGGCCTCGCGCTCGAACGTCATGGCGGTGAGCGACATCAAGCCCGGTATGAAAGGCTACGGCCTCACCGTGTTCGACGGAACGAAGCCGGAGCGCTTCGACGTCGAAGTGATCGGTGTACTCAAAAACTTCCGACCCCGTCAGGAAGTGATCCTGATCAAGACGCACCACCCGCGGCTCGAGGTCGCCAAGGTCGTCGCCGGCATGAGCGGCAGCCCCGTCTACATCGACGGCAAGATGATCGGCGCGTACGCCTACGGGTGGACGTTCGGCAGCGAACCCGTCGCGGGCGTCACGCCCATCCGCACCATGCTCGACGAGATGGCGCTGCCGCTGCCCGACACGATCTACGGATGGCCGCTCAAGCTCGGCGCGAGCGACAAGGTCGCGCGGCGTGCGGCGCCGTCGCCCGCCGAAGGTCGCGGCCGTTTCCGTGGCGAGCTCGGCCAATACGACGTCAAGGAGCACGCCGCCGAGGTGGCGCGCGCCGTGTACGAAGGCGGGCCGACGCCTGTGCGTCCCGTCGCGACGCCGCTGCTCGTCGGCGGGCTCACGCCGGGCGCGATTCGGCTCGCTTCCGATCTTCTGACG
>JAICUB010000034.1 GCA_025936045.1 Polyangiaceae bacterium
CAGCTTGCGGTTCTGCGCGCCGGTTGCCAGGACGAGGTGATCGTAGGGAATGGTCGTGCCGGAGGCGAGCGTGACGCGGCGGCCCGGCCGATCGATGGTCACCGCCCTGTCGCCCGTGACCAGCGCGATCGCATGCTTGTCGGAATAGCTTTGCGGTCGGAGCAGGAGCCGGTCGGCCGTGGTGTCGCCGAGCAGATAGGCTTTCGACAGAGGCGGCCGTTGATAGGGCAGCGTCGGCTCGTCGCCGACAAAGGTGACAGGCTCGGCATAGCCCGCCTCACGCCACGATGCAGCGACCTGGTAACCGCCCTGCCCCGCACCGATAATCAGCGTTCCGGCCGCCATCCGCTCCCACACTCGCGCTAACGAGAACGGCAGCGGTCTTATGCGGTTTGGCCGGCCTTGTCACGCCGTCGCACTCAGGCGTGCGCGAGCGCCCGGACGGCTCGGCGCGCGGTGACGCGCTTGCGGACGGGCCGCGGCTCGACCTGGGCGGGGACGATGCTGACGTCACGCGCGTCGGGGCAAATGCAGACCGCCGCCTTGCGGCGGGCCAGCATCACCCGGCGGCCGTCCGGGAATTCAACGAAACGGCGAACCATGCCGCCGTCGCTCTCCAGGACGTATTTGGCACCGTCCGGAAAACGTGACGGTAGCCTACTGATCGATCGCATTTCACTCCTCCGCGGACCTAACACCCCACCTTCTGAACACCCACCTAGTTACCAGGTTCTGGCAGGACCGGAGTTGTACCCACTATCCACCGGTCCCCCGTGAAAATACCCGCCACTGCCTACCAGGGAGGCACTGCCCGGCGGATAGGCAGCGATCATTGAAATTCGGCCGGCCGCTATCAAATGAGGGCGGATAGGTGATCCATGACGGACTATCGCAACGATTGGATGTGGTCTGAGGCCTGCGAGATGCTGGCCAAGGCCGAGCGTATGCATCGCGAGTTCTTCCGCCCGACCCGGACCGCCGCCCGCGTCCCGGCCTGGGAACCGCCGGTGGATGTTCTCGAGACGGACCGCGCGGTGCTGGTGTTCATCGCCCTGCCCGGCGTCGACCCCGACCGGGTCGAGGCCGTGATCGAGGACGGCGCCCTCCTGGTCGCCGGCGTGCGCGTGCTGCCGGGCGAACTGCGGACCGCGACCATCCATCGGCTCGAATTGCCGCAAGGCCGCTTCGAGCGGCGCGTGCGGCTGCCGGCCGGACGCTACGTCGGCGTCCACCGCGCAATGGCGAATGGCTGCCTGCTGATCACGTTGGAAAAATCGGGGACTTTCCGTGGCTGAGTTAGAAAATCTGCGTTCGACGACCCACAATGCCGGCGCCTCGGGAAGCGAACCCGAGCAGGGACACGAGGCGCACAATGTCCCGCCGCTGCCGGCCGACGCGATGATCATCGTGCCGGTGCGCAATTTCGTGCTGTTCCCCGGCATGGTGATGCCGGTCACGGTCGGCCGGCAGAAGTCGATCGCCGCCGCCCAACAGGCCGTGCGCGAGCAGCGCCCGGTCGGCATTTTGAAGCAGCGTGACCCCGAGGTCGCCGACCCGACGGCAATCGACATGCACCGCATGGGCACGGTGGCCAACGTCGTGCGCTACATCACCGGCGCCGACGGCGCCAATCATCTCATCTGCCAGGGCGAGCAGCGCTTCCAGGTTCTGGAGTTCCTGAGCGGCTGGCCGTTCATGGTCGCGCGCGTGCTGCGCATTCCGGAATCGACCACCCGCACGCCCGAGATCGAGGCGCGCTTCCTGCACTTGCGCGGCCAGGCCCTGGAGTCGGTCGAATTGCTGCCGCAGGCGCCGCAGGAACTCGTCGGCGCGATCCAGGGAATCGAGAATCCCGGCGCGCTCGCCGATCTCGCGGTCTCCTACATGGACGTGAAGCCCGAGGAAAAGCAGGAGATCCTCGAGACCGTCGACATCACCGCGCGCATGGAGAAGGTGTCGCGGCTTCTGGCGCAGCGCATCGAGGTGCTCAAGCTGTCCGCCGAAATCGGCAAGCAGACCAGGGCGTCGCTCGACGAGCGGCAGCGCGAGGTGCTGCTGCGCGAGCAGATGGCGGCGATCCAGAAGCAGCTCGGCGAAGGCGAGGAAGGCAAGGCCGAGGAGTTGGCCGAGCTGGAGAAGAAGATCGCCGAGGCCGGCATGCCGAAGGACGTCGAGGACCAGGCCAAGAAGGAATTGCGCCGCCTCCAGCGCATGCCCGAGGCGCAGGCCGAATACGGCATGGTGCGCACCTATCTCGACTGGCTGATCGAGCTGCCGTGGAAGCTGCCCGAGGAAACGCCGATCGACATCAAGGAGGCGCGCCGCGTCCTCGACGCCGACCACTACGGCCTCGACAAGATCAAGAAGCGGATCGTCGAATTCCTGGCGGTGCGCAAGCTCGCCCCGCAGGGCAAGGCGCCGATCCTGTGCTTCGTCGGGCCTCCCGGCGTCGGCAAGACGTCGCTCGGCCAGTCGATCGCGCGCGCCATGAACCGCAAGTTCGTGCGCGTGTCGCTAGGCGGCGTGCACGACGAAGCGGCCATCCGCGGCCACCGGCGCACCTACGTCGGCGCGCTACCGGGTCAGATCATCCAGGGCATGAAAAAGTCCGGCACGATCAACCCCGTCTTCATGATGGACGAGGTCGACAAGATCGGTCACGACTTCCGCGGCGATCCGAGCGCCGCGCTGCTCGAGGTGCTCGACCCCGAGCAGAACAACACCTTCGCCGACCACTACCTCGAGATCCCCTACGACCTCTCGAACGTGATGTTCGTCGCGACGGCCAACGTGTCCGATCCGATCCCGCCACCCCTGCGTGACCGCATGGAGGTGCTCGAGATCCCCGGCTATACCCGGCGTGAAAAGCTCGCCATCGCACGCCAGCACCTGATCCCGAAGCAGCTCGAGGAGCACGGGCTCAAGCCCGAGCAGCTCACCATCACGGACGAAGCCGTGGAGGAGATCATCGAGCACTACACGCGTGAAGCCGGCGTTCGTTCGCTCGAACGCACGGTGGCGAGCGTGATCCGCGGCGTCGCGGTCAAGGTGGCGGAGGGCGACACCAGCCCCCGCGTCATCAAGAGCGAGGACGACCTCCATCAGTTCCTCGGAGCAATCAAGTACACGAGCGAGGTCGCAGAGCGCACGGAAGAGACGGGCGTCGCGACGGGCCTCGCCTGGACGGCGGTCGGCGGCGAGATCCTCTTCATCGAAGTCACGCGCATGTTCGGTAGCGGCAAGCTGCAGCTCACCGGCCAGCTCGGGGACGTCATGAAGGAGAGCGCGCACGCTGCCCTCAGCTACGTCCGCACGAACGCCGAGAAATACGGACTTGCCAAGGACTTCCTCGAGAAGAGCGACATCCACGTCCACATCCCCGCGGGCGCGATGCCGAAGGACGGTCCGAGCGCCGGCATCACGATGTTCACCGCCATCGTCTCGCTGCTCACGGGCATCCGCGTGCGGCACGACGTGGCAATGACGGGCGAAATCTCCCTGCGCGGCCGGGTGCTCCCGATCGGCGGCTTGAAGGAGAAGACGCTCGCGGCGCACCGCGCCGGCATCAAGCGCGTCATCGTGCCGGATCGGAACAAGGCCGATCTCGACGAGGTGCCGAAAGAGGTGCGTGACGAGCTCGAGTTCGTGTTCGTGAACCGGCTCGACGAAGTGCTGAAGGCGGCGCTCGAGTCGATGCCGCAGCCGTCCCAGGCGTACCTGGACGAGCTTGCGAAAGCTCAGACGCAACCGAGCACTAACTGAGCGGACCGAGCAGGGAGAAAACGAGCCTGGCGCAAGCCGGGCTCGTTTTTTTTGGCGCGAGCTCAGGGTTTGGCGCCGCTCTCTTCGCTCAGTTTTCCCAGAGCCTGATGCCGCCGGTCATGCCGTCGACGTTCGTGAAGGTGCGCACGTTCTTCGGCAGCTCCCCGCGCAGGTGGCCGACGTTGCCGCCGCCGAGCCAAATGACGCGCGGGCTGAAAGTGAGCGTCAACTGGTCGAGGGCCTCGTGCACGCGACGGGTCCAGTCCTTCTTGCCGATGCGCTTGAGGGCGCGATCCATCACGCGTTCTTCGTAGGTTTTGCCCTTCTTGAAGGGATGGTGGCCAAGCTCGAGGTTTGGCACGAGCTTGCCGTCGAGGAACAGAGCCGAGCCGAGGCCGGTGCCCAGGGTCAACACGAGCTCCACCCCGCGGCCTTCGACGACGCCGTAGCCCTGGAGATCCGCGTCGTTGATCACGCGCGCCGGGACGCCCGCGAGCCGTGCGATCTCCCGCTGAAGATCGTGGCCGCGCCAGACGTCGGTGCCGAGGTTCGCGGCCGTGTGCACGACGCCGTCGATGACGACACCCGGGAAGCCGACCGAGACGCGATCGAAACGCGGTTGACCAGGGAGCATGCGCCGGATCACGTCGAGCACCGCCACGGGGCGCGAAGGGTGCGGCGTCAACATCCGCGCCCGCTCGGTGATCGGACGCCCCTTCGCGTCCAGGATGATCATCTTGATACCGGTGCCGCCGATATCGATGCAGAGCGTCGCGAGCTCGCCGCTCGGTAGCGCGTCCGTGGCGTCGCCGGGCCGGCTACGCGCGAGGGCGTGCCGCGCAGCGACGCCCTTGCCGCTCGAACTACGCGGAGTCTTGGGTTTGGAGAGAGGCATGCGGGAAAAGGAGGCTTAGTCCTACCGGAATCCGGGTCGGATGTCCCAAGCGAAAACGGGCGAGAAACCGGGTTCCGAGCTCGGGCGGTTGCAGCTTCTGTCTCGGAGCGAGAAGATGTTTTTGCGTGCGGCATTTTGCGCTTCGCAGAACCCTGGGGTGGGGCCCCGTGCTGGCGCTCGGGACTCTGCTCTCACTATTTTCGGGCTGTCGCGCCGAGCGCCGGGGGGCGCCCGCGGCACGCGGGGCCGCGCCGCGGGCAAGGGCCGTCAGCACGGCCGCCGCATACCACGGGCCGGCGGTCCCGCCCGCCGTCGAGGCGGATTGCAGTTCGCGTCTCGCTCGCGTGCGCGCGCTCTCCGGCCACGCGCCGAGCGATCTACCGGAACCGGAGCGTGCGGTCCTGCTCGCCCAGGTCAAAGCGACGCCCGTCGTCTTTCTCGAGCGGCCGGTGCCGGCGTCCCCGGACCCGGTCGTTCGCTATTGGCGCCGGGCGCTCACGCATAGCGAGCTTCCCGGTCGCGTGCTCGCCCGGCTGTACCACGGCTTTCGCCGCTTTCCCGCGTTCCTGCGCGACGGCCTGCTCACGGACGGCTACCTCTACGCCGAGACGCCGGCGCTCGGCGCGACCCTCGCCGAGGGCGTGACGCCCGGCGCGCTCTTTCGCGAGCGGCGTATCGTGATCGAGCGGGGAGCGGTGAGCCTGCACGCCGAGCTCGATTCGGCGGGCGTCTATCGTTACGCGGACGGCGCCGAGCGCGGCAAGCCCGCGCGGCTCGTGCTGTTCGATCGCGTGCGCGCCGACGGCACGCCGGCGCCGTTGCCGCTTCACGTGGACCTCGAGCCGCTGCGCGCCGAGCTCGGCTTCGACGCGATGACGCTCGAGCACGTCACACCCGAGGGCGTCGTCGCGCTCGCCCATTACGGGGACATCGCGGTACCGACGCTGCTCGCGACACGCGGCGCCGAGCTCGTGTTCGTGTGCGAAGCGCCGGGTGCGGCTTCGGCTGGGCTCCGCGTGGAGCGCGCGTCGGCGCTCGCGCGCGGGCGGGCGCTCGCGCGCGTGCGTGGCGCGATCGGCGCCGGGGTGGACGAGAACCTCCCGTTCGACGAGCCGAAGACCGAGTTCGGACAACAAGACGGCAAACTCCGTCAAGAGTGGCGACAGGCGTACTTCAGGGGCGCGAGCCATTACGACTTCAACGGCGACACCTACGCCGTGTTCGACGCGGCGGGGCGTCCCTTCGTTCCCGAGGTGTGCATCGACTTCATCGTCGACAGTCTCGAGCGGGCGGGCGGCGCCTGGTACGCGCCGTCGGGGGCTCCGCGCGCGCACTTTGCGGGACGGATCGACTTCGACGGCACGGGCATGCTGAACCGCCGCAACGTCGAGGAGTTCATCGCGCTCGCGCGGCGCCGCTCGGACTGGTTCGAGCTTCGCCCCACGCCACCCGAGGAACAAGTGCCGTTCAAGTGGCGCGACCGCTTTTTCGCGAGCTTGTTCCAGCATCGCGCCGAGTACCGCCCCGGCGACATCGTCGTAATCCTGGGCGAGCGCGACGACGAGAAGCTCCATTATCACTCGTTCTTCGTGTTCGATGCCGATCCGGTGACCGCGATGCCGACGCTCGTCGCGGGCAATTCCGGTCGGCCGCGCGTGCGTGCGTGGGCCGCGGAGATGACCTCGGCGCCCAAGCGCAGCATCTTCGCCCGGGTGCGGCCGCGCGCGCCGTTCCTCGAACAAACACTCGAAGGTTCGGGACCGGGGGCTCCGAGACCCTTGACCGCCAAGGCCGAGCCACTAAGGTCACGCGCGCCACCATGAAGAGCGATCTCGGATCCAGCGTGCGTGTCGCGCTGCTCGGCTGCGGCACCGTCGGCGGCGGCGTGCTGCGCCTCCTGCGCGACAACGGTCCGGTGCTGTTTCCCCGGGTCGGCGCGCCGATCGAGGTGACGCACGTCCTCGTCCGCAACCTCGACAAGCCGCGCGTGCCCGAGTGCCGGCGTGAATGGCTCACGACCGACCCGGAGGTGATCTTCAACGACGCGACCGTCGACGTCGTGCTCGAGGTGATGGGCGGCGAGCAGCCCGCGTGGACCTACATCCAACGCGCCATTCAGGCGGGCAAAGCGGCGGTCACCGCGAACAAACTCCTCATCGCCAAGCACGGCCCGGCTCTCGTCGCGGACGCGATCGCCAAGGGCACCGATCTCGCGTTCGAGGCGTCGGTCGGGGGCGGCATCCCGATCATCCGCACGCTGCGCGAAGCGCTCTCGAGCGATTCCGTCTCGAGCGTGCACGCGATCTTGAACGGCACCTCGAACTACATCCTCACGCGCATGCGCGACGCCGGCCTCTCGTTCGCGGCCGCGCTGAAGGAAGCGCAGGAGCTCGGCTACGCCGAGGCCGATCCCACGCTCGACGTCGACGGGCACGACGCGGCGCAGAAGCTCACCGTCATGGCGATGCTCGCTTTCGGCGCCAAGGTCGACACCGCCAAGATGGTGATCGAAGGCATCCGCGCGCTCGACGAGGCGGATTTCGCTTTCGCCGAACGCTTCGGCTTCACGCTCAAGCACCTCGGCATCGGCTACGATCGCGGTGAAAACGTCGAGCTCCGCGTGCACCCGGCGCTCGTCCGCAAAAACAGCGTGCTCGCCAACGTCGACGGCGTGCTGAACGGCATGTTCGTGATGGGACGCGCGCTCGGCCCGTGTCTGCTCGTCGGCCGCGGCGCGGGCGACATGCCGACGGCAGTGAGCGTCGTGGCCGATCTCGTCGATGTGGCGCGCGCGCGCATCGAAGGCCAGCCCGGGCTCATGACGCGCGGCATTCAGCTCAAGCCGCGCGGCTTGCTTTCGCAGGACGACGTCGTCACCCGCTACTACCTGCGTTTCGACGTCGGCGATCACCCGGGCGTGATCGGCATCATCGCGTCCGCGCTCGGCGCCGAAGGCGTCAGCATCGAGCAGATGGTGCAAGAGGGGCGCGCCGACGGAGACGGCGGGGCGGTACCCGTGTGCATCATCACGCACGCAAGCCGTGAAGGCTCGGTGCGCCGTGCCATCGCCGCCATCGAAAAACAGCCGTTCTTGAAGGGCCGCCCGCGCCTCTTGCGCATCGAAGAGGTCTGAGCGGGCGCCCGCGGCAGCGGGCGCTCAGTCGGGAAATGTGGGGAAGCGCTAGCGGCTTTGGACCGTAGAGCAGCTGGAGTATCAGTTCGTCGTGGATTCGGATGTGGAGGTCGCCCGGGCGAGACTCGGCCGTACGGTGGGCGACCGCTTTCGGCTCGAGCGCGTGCTCGGGACGGGGGGCATGGGCGCGGTCTACGCGGCGCGCGCACCCGACGGTAGCGTCGCCGCCGTGAAAATTCTGCATCCGGAGATGGGGGCACGGCGCGAGGTGCGCGAGCGTTTTCTGCGCGAAGGCGCGGCCGCGAGCAAGATCGGGCATCCGGGCGTCGTGCGGGTGCTCGGACAAGGCGACGGCGAAGAAGCGTTCCTCGTGTTGGAGCTCCTCGAAGGCGAGACGCTGCGCGAGCGCGTGCTTCGCCACGGGCGGCTTCCGCTCGACGAGGTGCTCGAGGTCGCCGCGCAGGTGCTCGACGTGCTCGTCGTCGCGCACGCCCGCGGCGTGATCCACCGCGATCTGAAGCCGGACAATCTCTTCGTCACCCTCGACGGGCGGATCAAGGTGCTCGACTTTGGGCTCGCGCGCCTGCTCGACGAGCTCGGCGGGCAACACCAGACGCGCACGGGTGTCGCGCTCGGCACGCTCTCGTACATGGCGCCGGAACAAGCGCTCGGTCGCCGCGGGGAGATCGACGGACGCGTCGATCTGTTCGCGCTCGGTGCGACGCTCTTCCGCGTGCTCACCGGACGGCGCGTGCACGAAGCGGAGAGCGAGGCCGAGCTCTTGATGGCGATGGCGTCGCGTCCGGCGCCGCCGCTCAAAGCCGTCGCTCCCGACGTGTCCGCGGCGGTGGCGGCGGTGGTCGACCTCGCGCTCGCGTTCGCGCGGGACGCTCGCTATCCGGACGCGCGCACCATGCTCGCCGACGTGACGGCGTTGCGGCGCGGCGACTCGCCGCCGTTCGCGAGCGCACGCCTCGCGTCCCGCGACGAACGCACGCGCGCGGACGGCCCTGCTTTCGCGCCCGCGCCGCCGCTCGAGCCGCGGCCCGCGCCCGGCAGCCAGCGCACGCAACCGCTGCCCGTGAGCCAACGCACGGTGCCGCTCGCGCAGTTCACGGAGGCGCCGAACCCCTACGGTGCGCCGGCGGCCGCGCCGCCCGTCGCGCCGCCGCCGGCGCAGGCCTACGCGTCGGGGCCGCCCCCCGCGTCGATGCGCACCGAGCTGCTCGCGCAGCTGCCGTTTCCCACCGCGGCGCTGCTTCCCACCGCGGCGCCGTTGGCGAGCGCGGCCGCGCCGCCGTCCGCTTCCCGTCGTCGCGGCGTCTTGGCGCTCGTGCTCGTGCTCGGGACGCTACTCGTCGCCGCTGTCGGCGGCGCCGTTCTGTATTTCGCGTTCGGTCCTGCGAGCGCGACCGTCTCCGTCGCCTCGAGCTCGGCGTTGCCCGCGCCTCTCCCGAGTCCGACGCTCGGCACCCCGAGCGCGCCCGCGCCGTCCGCCGCTCCCGAAAACGTCCTCTCCAAGCCCGGCGCGGCTCAGCCACACGCGACCTCGCCCGTCCGTGCCAAGCTCGCTCCCGAGCCGGCCCCCACACCCCGCGCCGCCGCCACGACCCCTAGCTCCGCTCCAGCACCGGCACCTGCTCCAAACCCGAGTGCCGCTCCTGCGCCCATGCCGACGCCCTCCGCTTCCACACCGAGAGCACCGGACTCCGGCGCGCATGGCCACGTCCCGCACCTCCACGTCCACAAACCGCCCGGGTGAACGCGTCGTCGCCGACGTGCGCAGGCGGGGGACGCGTCGTCCTGCTCTGAAGCGAACGTTCAGCTCGGGTTCGACGCGCAGAACTCGAGCACGGCCATGCGCACCGCGACACCCGCCTCGACCTGATCGAGGATGGCGCTCGTGGCGCCGTCGGCGACGTCGTCGGACACCTCGACGCCGCGGTTGAGCGGGCCCGGATGCATCACGATCGCGCCGGGTTTGGCGAGCTCGAGACGCGCGCGGCTCAAGCCGAACTCGCGCGAGTACTCGCGCAGCGACGGCAGGAGCGCGGCGCCCAGACGCTCTTGCTGGATGCGCAGCATCATCACGGCATCGGCGCCCTCGAGCGCGGGCTCGATCCGGTCGTAGGTGCGCGCACCGAGCGCTTCGCGCGCGTGCGGCAGGAGCGTGAGCGGTCCGGCGAGCCGCACTTCGGCGCCGAGGAGCTTCAACAACAACACGTTCGAGCGCGCGACGCGGCTGTGCAGAATGTCGCCGCAAATCGCGACGGTCACGCCGTCGAGGCTGCCGCCGAGTCGGCGCCGGATCGTGAACGCGTCGAGCAGTGCTTGGGTCGGATGCTCGTGCATGCCGTCGCCCGCGTTGACGACGGGCGCGCGGATGCGGCTCGCGACGTAATGCGGCGCGCCCGAAGCGGCATGGCGGATGACGATGGCGTCCGCGTGCATGGCGTCGACGGTCATGACCGTGTCGAGCAAGGATTCGCCCTTGCTCATGCTCGACGAGGAGCCGCCGACGTTCACGACGTCGGCTCCGAGGCGCTTGCCGGCGAGCTCGAAGCTCGTGCGGGTGCGTGTCGAGGACTCGAAGAATAGGTTGATGATGGTCTTGCCGCTGAGGACGGGGACCTTGCGTACGGCGCGCCGGCCCACCTCGTAAAACTCCTCGGCCTTGGCGAGCAGGGCGAGCGCCGTGTCGCGCTCGAGAGCTTCGATGCCGAGCAGGTGGCGGGGGCGCTTCACCAAGTCGGATGCCCTCCTACCAAAGGCGCGCGGTCAGGCCAACCACGGCGAAAAAAACCGCGGGTTTGCGGGGGATTCCCTACATCGCAACCCACTGCGGACTCTGCATTCTTTGCGTTGGAGGGTCGTGCGGAGGGCCGGCTTCAGACACGTAACGCACCGAAACCAAAGGGCGTTCTCGCTGGAAACGCAGGCACGCAAATTGCTAAACTCCCTTGATTCATGCTTCGTGAACGTGACGGCGAGGACGCGGTGCAGGGGACCGCCAAGCGCCGATGGCCTCAGCTGCTCCTTCCCATCGCGTTCCTGACGCTCGCCGGCGTGCTCGGGTGCGACAAGCACCACCAATCGCTCGCAGGTATCGGCGCGGGCAACCTCCCGCCCGGTAAGGTCGGCGATCCGTGCGCCTCGCATCAGACCGGCTGCGCCTGCGATCAGGAGGGGACCACGGTCGAATGCGGCAGCGTCAAGCAGACGATCGACAACTACGTCATCTGCTCCGAGGGCGTGCGCACGTGCAATAGCGGACAATGGGGTGACTGCGTCGCGGACCACGAGGAGAAGAAACCGCTCGTCTACCGCGCGCCGATGCAGGGCGGGTACACGGCGCAGGCGCTCGGCTCGTCGATGAGCTGCAACGACCTCTGCGACCCCGGCTGTCAAAAGTTCGTCGACGACGCGAACGGCGTCAGCGTGGACGTCGACCTCTCGGCTGGGCCCGACGGTATTACCTTGCCCGGAAGCCCGGGCGGCAGCGGCGGCATGGCCTGCAGCATGATGCAGCTCACGCCGAAGACGAAGACCGTCACGATCTCGGCGATCGCGGCCCTGACCGGCAGCGCCGTCGTGGACGGCACCATCACGGCGAGCCCTGCCGGCAGCAACAAGGTCGACATCGACGCGACGTGCGCGGGCGGGACGACCACGGAGCCGAGCTGGACCCTCGATTCGTACGACCGCGCGACGGTGAGCGCGCACGGAGTCGTCACCGTGTACTCGGGCGTCGCGGGTCCCATCACGGTCACGGGCCAGGGGCCCTCGAATTCGGATACGGCGGTCATCACCGTCGTCGATCAGATCGGCGACACGCTGCTCGCGGCGGGCTCGACGACCGAGCCCGGCGCCACGCTCTATCCGTACGACAAGACCCTATTCCCGGTTGGGCTCAAGGCGCCGCTCGTGCAGTGGACCGAGGGCGGCATCACGCCGAGCAAGACGCAGGTCATTCTCTGTTACCCGAAGAGCACGTGCGACGCCTCCCCGTACACCGGCAACACGTTCCGCTACGCGGCGACATGGCCGTCGTCGAGTACGAGCACGACGCTGACCGAGCCGAGGGACGGCACGCTCGATAACACCGTTCCCGCTTGGCAGATCCCACAGCAAATCTGGAGCGCGTTCGATCGCACCGCGGCCGGCAACACCGGGCAGATCATCATTCGGCGCCAGAGCAGCTCCGGCTCCACGAAGTACAAGCAGCTCTCGATCGACGTGCAGTTCGCGACGGACGCCCTGCGCGGCACCGTGTATTACACGCAATACCTGCACGCTCTGCACACCTCGGACTTCTCGCAGAGCTTCACGTACAGCGGCTCGACCTACACGCCGGGCCAGACCTGCCAGGTCGGCAACAACACACACCCGAGCGGGTCGGCCGGCTCGCAGACGCGAGCCATCGATCTTTCGACGTATGCCGCGACCAACACCGATCCTTTCGCCGCGGGCGGCTCCACCGCAGGTTGCCCGGTGTGCCACTCGATCTCCGCCGACGGCAGCACCGCCATCTCGGGCGGCAGCAACTGGCAGACCTCGGGTGGTGGTAACGGCAAAGGCGTCGACACCATCGGCCTCAACGGTTCGAACGTCTCGGCGTTCACGGGCGTCTTCGATGCGCCGAACTACAGCGGCGCCTCGAGCGGGGAAGGTTCGGGCACGGGGGAGGACAGCCGCGGGTTCTCGTACGGCGCCATCACGCCCGACGGCTCGTTGGTGCTCCAAGGGGCGAACTTCTGGGGCAGCACCCTCGGCACCCCCTCCACGAACAACACGCAGAACGGCAACTTCACCGGCGTCACGGGCGAGCTCAAGCCGTACTTCTTCGTCGATACCAAGACGCCGAACCCGGGTTTCGGCGTTCAGTTCGCGACGACCGACGCGCTTCCGGCAAACTACGTCGCTTCGGGCAGCGGCAGCTCGCTCACACTCACGGCGCCCTCCGGCGGCACGTCGCTGACCGTCGATGGCCAGACCATGTCCACGAACTACTCCGTGCTCGTGAAGGACGAGACGGGGAGCAACGCCAAATACAACGGCGTCTACACCGTGAGCACCTCGAGCCCGTGGAAGCTCAAGGTCCGCAGCGACGCCTACAGCACGACTTCGTTCAAGGCGGAGTCCGAGGTGCGTATCACGGACGGCAACCTGAATCGCGGGAACGTCTACTACGTCTCCTCGCCGACGAGCGGCACGATCACGCCCGGGAGCACGTCGCTCACCTTCTCGCAGCGCGTGTATCCGCCGATGGTGTTCGGCAGCTCCCCCCACAGCACCGACTACGCTACGACTTCGGCGCTCGGGCCGGGGACCGTCACGCTGTCGAGCAACGTGCTCACGACGAACTCACTCGCCGCGCTCGTCGTCGACGACCACACCATGGCGCTGAACGAGACGGTGCTGGTGAAGGACCAAGGCTCACCGTCCCAGAACGGCACTTACAAGGTCACCGCGGCGGGTGCGGGCGGTAGCGGCACGCCCACGAGTGCATCCTACGGCACGACCGGGGCGTTGCCCGCGAATACGCTCTCCGCAGGTGTGCTCACCGGCACCGCGCCGGGACCGCTTCCGGCCATCGACGGCATCACGCCCGCGAGCGGCGACACGTTGCTCGTCAAGAACGAGGGCAGCGGCGCGAGCAACGGCATCTATACCGTCACCACTGCAGGCGTGAAAGGCACGGGGCCGACCCTCGGCGCCGTAGTGTGCGCGACGACCGCCGCGCTGCCGGCATACGGTGCGGCCTCGAACGTCCTCACGGCGACGTCAGCCGGAGCTCTTCCTAGCTCGATCTTCGACGGTTGCACGCTCGCGAATACCAACCGCGTTCTGGTCAAGAACGAGGGGAGCTCGCAGTACAACGGCGTCTACACCGTCACCGCGGCCGGGGGCGGTAACACGAGCGGGATCTCGCACCCCGCGGCCAAGCTCGGAACGATCGCCGCGTTGCCGGCCAACGCCAACACCGGCGGCGTCCTCACCGGGACCGCCTGGGGACCGCTCCCGAACATCGACGGCCAGGCCGCGGCGACGAACGACCGCGTCCTCGTGATGAACGAGGGTACGCCCGCCAACAACGGCATCTTCGTCGTGACGAATACGGGCACGGGGACGAACATCGTGCACCCCGCGGTGCGGCTCGGGACCATCGCGTCGTTGCCCGCCTACACGAACACGGTGCTCGTCATCAACGCGACGGGCTTCGGTGGGCTCGTGGTCGACGGCACGCCGGTTGCGCTCGGCGATCGCATTCTCGTGAAGAACGAGGTGACACAGGCCAATAACGGTATCTACACCGTGACCGCGACTGGGTCCGGTACGGGCAGCACGCATACTGCCGCGCGCCTGGCGACGATCGTGGCTCTGCCGGCGAACACCGGAACCACGGGTGTGCTCACGGGCACGGCGTACGGAGCGTTTCCGGCGCAGATCGACGGCTTCACGATCGCGCAAAATGACCGCGTGCTCGTGAAGAACGAGGGCAATGGCGCGAACAACGGCATCTACACGGTGACGAGCACCGGCACGGGTAACTCCACCGTGCACCCGGCCTCCCGCGCCGCGACGATCGGCTCGCTGCCCGCGAATACCAATACGGCCGGGGTGCTCACGGCAACGAGCATCGGCCCGCTCGGCAGCATCGACGGCGTCGCGGTGACGGCCGGCGACCGCGTCCTCGTGAAGAACGAGGTGACCACGGCGAACAACGGCGTCTATACGGTCACGTCAACCGGGCTCTCGGGCACGGTGCATGCGTCCGTGCTCGCGGCGACGACGGCGAGCCTTCCGGCCTACACCGTTTCGACGAACGTTCTCACCTCGACCACCGCCGGCGCGCTCAGCATCGACGGCGTGACGTTCACGGGCAACGGCAGCGAGCGCGTGCTCGTGAAGAACGAAGTGACCCAGAAGTACAACGGTATCTACGTGGTCACGAACGCGGGCTCGAACGGCACCGGCGGCACGACGCACGCGGCCGCGAAGGCCGCGACGACTGGGGCGCTGCCCGCCAATATCAACACCGGCGGCGTGCTGACCGCGAGCGTGGGTGGACCGTTCCCGCAAATCGACGGCGTCACGCTCGCGTTGAATACCGACCGCGTCCTCGTGCAGGACGAGGCGAACGCGGCCAACAACGGCATCTACACGCTGACGAGCGCCGGCGTCGGTACGAGCGTCTTCCCGGACAATGGAGCGGTGGACGCGGCGACGACGCAGAGCCTGACCGCTGCGCCGTTTTCCGCCTCGTGGAGCAACTTCTCGCACTCGTTCACGGGCACCACCTCGACCCTCACGCTCGACGGCGTGGCGCTCGGGATCGGTGATCGGGTGCTCGTGCAAGACGAGACGGGTGGAAACGCGCCGCGCAACGGGGTCTACACGGTGGGAAGCAGCTCCGGCAGATGGCGCCTCACGCGCGCGAGCGACGCGACGACGCTCTCGCCCGGCGAGCAGGTGTTCGTGACCGGCGGCATCGTCAACGGCGGCAAGACCTTTTACATCTCGGCGCCCACGACGGCGATCACCGTCAACTCGACGTCCATTACATTTTCGCCGAGCACGCCCTGGGCGCTCACGCGCGCCACCGACGCGAATACCTCCGTCAATCTCAAGCCCCTCGACTCCGTGGCGATCACGAGCGGTGGAACGAACGCCGGGGCTACGTTCTTCATCTCGAGCCCGGCCTCGGGCAACACCATCGTCATCAACACGACGCCGATTGTTTGGAGTCCGCCCTCCAAGTGGGTGCTCACGCGTGCGGGCGACGCCGACGTGAACCCGGACCTCGTAGGCGGCGATCAGGTGCCGGTCACGGGCGGTAGCGTCAACGCGAACTCGGGCTTTTACATCTCGAGTCCGGCGTCGGGCGCCGCCGTCAACATCAACACCACGCCGATCAGCTTCAGCACGGCCCCGAAATGGTCGCTCACGCGCGCGGGCGACACGATCAACGGCGGCGATCAGTTCCCGGTGTCGCAAGGCGGCACGAACGGGACCTCGACGTTCTACGTCTCGACGCCCGCGTCGGGTGCCGTCGTGCTCAATACGACGGGGCTCACGTTCCAGCTGAGCTTGCCCTGGACCTTCACGCGTGTCGCGGACGCCAACAGCTCCGCGAATCTCGCTCCGGGGGATCTCGAGCCGGTGACGAGCGGCGCGACGAACGGCGGCTCCACGTTCTACGTGTCGAGTCCGGCGTCCGGCACGATCACCGTCAACACCACGCCGATTGTCTGGAGTCAGAGCGCCAAATGGCAGCTCACGCGCGCCGGGGACAGCTTCGCCCCCGGCGACCAAGTACCGATCAGCGCAGGCACGGTCAATGTGGGCACCACCTACTACGTGTCGACCCCGCCGAGCGGCGCGATCGTGCTCGGTACGAATCCACTCGGGTTCTCGCTGAGCTCGAAGTGGATCCTCACGCGTGCGGGTGATGCGGACGTAACGGGCGACCTCAACCCCGGGGACATGGTCGCCGTGACGAACGGCTCGAACGCCGGCAAGACGTTCTACGTGTCGAACCCCGCGAGCGGCACCATCACGCTCGATACGACGGCTATCGGCTTTTCTCAGGCGACCAAGTGGGTGCTCACGCGTGCCGCTGACGCGGACCAGGCGTCCGAGCTCGTGCCCGGCTTGCAGGTGCCCGTGACGAGCGGCACCGCGAACGGCGGGAAGATCTATTACGTGTCGGTGCCCGCCACCGGGACGGTGACGGTGAACACGACGCCGATCACGTTCGCCGTCGAGGTTCCCTGGCAGCTCACGCGCAAGGCGCCGTACACGGCTGCGGGGGGCGGGCTCGTCCCGGGCCTGCAGGTCACCCTGTCGAACGGCACGACGAACGCGATGAAGACGTACTTCATCTCGAGCCCGTCGAGCGGCACCATCACCGTCGACTCGACGAGTATCACCTTCACGCTCGGACAGGCCTGGCAGCTCACGCGGACCGCCGACGCGGACGCGACCGGGGAGATTACTCCCGGCATGGAGGTGCAAGTCGCGCACGGCACGATCAACGGCGGCCGCGTGTTTTACGTGGCCTCGCCGACGAACGGCAGCATCGCGATCAATACGACCGGCATCACGTTCTCGTACGGCCTGCCGTCGATGATGGCGCCCGTGATGTCGCCCGACGGCAAGAAGGTCGCGTACGTGAACGGCGATGCGGACGTTTCCGGCGGGCTCACCGAGACGGGCTGGCGTCGCGGGCTCTCGATGTTCACCTTCGACCAGACGACGATGACGCTGTCGAGCAAGAAGCGGCTCATCAACAACTGGAACGCGACCACGGCCGGCACGGCGGTGAAGTGGCCCTTCTTCGAAGGCGACAGCCGGAGCCTGCTCTACGTCGAGACGAGTCCGAACGAGTACTGTAACTCGGCGGCGAACTCCGGCGCGTGTGCCTCGGTCTCGAACGACTCGAACCCTGCGACCGTCACCTGTTCGAGCGGCGGCTCGACGATGATCGATACGAACATCGAGCGCGCTTGCTATCAGGCCGCGTACGGCAGCATGAGCCCGACGACGCGCGGCTATTGGCCCGGGCGCATCTACTCGATCGACACCAACGCCGCGAACCCCTCGTCGACGCGCGCGGAGTTCGCGACGCTCGACAATGCCCAGGACGCGTCCGACGCAGGCAAGGCGTACCAGCCGACCGTCTTACCGTTTACGGCGGGCGGCAAGCGCTGGGTCATCTTCACGAGCCCGCGCGCGTACGGCAACCAGTTCAACCAGAAGTCGAGCTCCGGCACCCCGACCGACTTCAGCTGCGGCGCGAGCATGCTGTGGGTCGCGGCGATCGACAACGTCGCCGCCAACGGCACGGACCGCAGCCATCAGGCGTTCTTCATGCCGGGGCAGCAGGTCGCGAAGATCACGGCCTCGACACACTACGTGAACGAGCGCGGCTACCTGGTGCCGTCGCCGTGCAAATCGAATGGCGCGTCCTGCTCCGTGGATGAAGAGTGCTGCGGCGCGAAAGCGAGCCCGGCCACGGCTGCCTGCCGCGTGCCGAGTGGGTGGGATCCCTCCACGGGCGCGCCCGCGAAGACGTGCGAGGCGCTCTCCGGAACGTGCAGCACCACGGGCCAGAACTGCAGCGTCGATGCCGATTGCTGCGGCGGTGCCTCGTGCGTGAACTTCAGCTGCGGCGCAGCCGGCATGCAGTACGTCGCGGCCACGTTCGCTCGTGAGTACGTGGCGAGCTGCCCGACCGGGCAGCTACCCTCGTGGACGCTCTACAGTTATCACCTGTCGACGCCTCTCGACAGCCAGCTCGTCTTTACCGCGCAGGCGAGCGACGACCTCGGCATGCTCGACGCCGCGACCGTCGTAGCGCTCGGGTCCTCGACCGGTGACACGGCGAGTCCCGCGGCTGCGGAGTCGATCGACGTCGGCGCGAAGCTCGACGCCGCGAAGATTTCGAGGAACCTCGCGAACCTCCGCATCCTCGTGAAGCTCGTGCCCTCGACGGACGGGTTCAGCGCGCCGGTCCTCAAGGACTGGACGATGAACTACACGTGCGTGGATTCGCTCTGAGCGCGCGGTCCGACTGCGGGCGACGCGGCGCGCTCAGTTGCTCTCGGCGAGACGGATGGTGGCACCGGCGGCGTCGCTGTAGTTCTGCCCGTTGCCGCTCGTGACTTCGAGCACGCCGGGCGAGCTCGGTGCCACGTATCGGCCGGCGCCGTCGGCGTTTTGGACGCCGGGCGTCCAGCTGTTCCCGACCGCCGAGACCACCGTGATCGCAGCATTTTGCACGTCGAGAGCGGTGGTCGTGGCGGTGAGTACGTTGTTGCCGGGATCTGCGAGCGTTCCGAAGTCCCACGTCGAGGCGCCGTCGCCGTCGAGCTCGAAGCCGGAGGTCACCGCGTCGCCGAGCCCCGTACCGCGCACCTTGAGCATGAAGGTGCGCGGCGTGCCGCCGCCGAGGCGCACTGCGCGGGCGACGTCGTGGAAATGCGAGGCGGTGATGGTGACGCTGCTCGAAGAGCCCACGGTGAGGTCGAGCGCGCTCTCGGTCATGCCGAAAATCTCGGCGCCGTCGAGCGTGAGCGTTTTCGGCGCAGGACCGACGAGTGCTCCCTTGCAGCCGTGCAAGACGGCGTCCGTGAGCACGAGCGTGCTCGCCGCGCCTTCGGTCGTGTCGATGCAGGCGTCGGGGCTCGTCACCGCGTCGCCGAGCGAGAGGGAAGTGCTCGTCACGGTGAGCGAGGAGCTGCCTGAAAGCTCGACGAGGTGGCTCGCCTGCGTGACGACCGACGAGGTGGCGAGCGTCGTCCTCGAGTCGTCGCGCAGCACCAAGAGCGGCAGACTGCCGTCCTCGGCCTCCAGGTTCGAAAGCTCGAGCGCCGCCGAGTCTTCGGCGGTGAACGCCGCGGTCTCGGCGTCGCCCTCGAAGTGTAGAAGCTCCCCGTCCATCGACAGCTTGCCTTGGCCGTAGACGTGGGCGAGGGCGGGGCAATCGCCGAGATCGTGCGAGCTGTCGTCCGTGACGGTGACCAAAGTATCGCCCCCGATTTCGAGCACGCTGTTGCCGGAATCGCTCGGACAATCGGAGAACGTCGTGCGCGTGATGTCGACGCTCGCGTCGTTCGCCGCGACGGCGACGACCGTCTCGAAGCCGTCGAACCGAAGCCCGTCGATCTGCGAGTCGCCCGCGAGCTCGAGCAACGTGCCGCCCTCGCCCACGAGGGCGGCAAAACGCGGGTTGTCGGCGGCGAGGTCGACGCCGTGAGGAATCATCACCGGATCGGCGTCCTTCGGAATGTCGTAGTTCCCGTCCAGGAAAACGATCGTGTCTCCGGCCTTCGCGACGCTCGCCGCGCCCGCGAGCGTCAGGAACGGCAGCTCGCGCGTGCCCGGCGCGCCGTCGTCGCCGCCCGGCCCCACGAACAGGTGTCCTGTTGCGTCGCCGGGCCCGGGTGCACCCGCGCTGCCCGCCGTTCCGCCCGAACCCATGTCGCCCGAGTAAGGGACACCCCCGCCGCCCGCTTCGGAGCCGCCTGCGTCGCCGTGGCCTCCGCCGCTTCCCCCGTTGTGGAGCGTTCCGGCAGTCGAGCCGCCGTTGTCGCCGCCTTCGCCGCTCTGGCCCGCGTCACCAGCGTTGGTGCCACCGCGGCCACCGCCGCCCCCGCGTCCGGCGCCGCTGCCGCGCGTGCCGCCCGAACCGGTCAGGCTCGAGGGAGTGGGTGGGGCGCCTTCCGGGTGGTGACTGCACGCCGAGGCAATGGCCGCGCCCACTCCGAGCGCGAGTCCGAGTCGAAGATGCAGCTGCATCGGCCCTCTTTTCCGCTCAGTTGAGCCAACCGCCGTTCGGCCCCTTGCGGCCGTTGCCGGTCGGTGACCCGTCGTCGGTCGTCTCCGACTTGCCCCCCTCGATCACCTGGAAACCTCCGCGCGCGACGCGTTTCTTGCGGGCGTCCGCTTCGCGGCGCGCCTCGGCGTCGAGCTGAGCGAGCCGGAGCTTCAACCACACGCGCCGGAACGGCGAGGGGCTGCCGCTCAAGAGCCAGCCCGCGAGCATGCCGCCGAATGGAGCGATCTGTCCCTCGGGGCGGCCGGCGCCGGCGATGAGGTACATCAAGTTGAAGAAGAGCACGATGATGATGAGCGTGCGTGACGTCACCGGCACGACGAACATCAGGTTGATCGTGCGGTGCTTGAAGCTCAGCGCCCACGCGACCGACAGCGCCGACAAGAGCGGCACCGAACCGAACCAATACTCGGGCACGAGGCGCGGCGCGAGCCGCGGCAGCGCGAGCTCCACCCCCATCTGCACGACGTAGCTCAGGACCGCGGAGAGCCCGAGGAAGCGCAGGAAGCGCCCACTGCCGAGATGCGTTTCGAGAGAAGCGCCGAAGAAGTAGAGGCCGAGGAGAACCCAGAGCACGTGGCCGATGTCGTGCCGGACCTCGTGCATGAGCGGCGCCGTGAAGAGGCGCCAGACTTGGCCGTGCAGGATGGCGTTCGTGTTGCCGCAGAGCGCGAGGAACAGCGTGTCGGGTGCGCCCGCCCAGTTGATGCCGATGGCGAAGGCGAGCCAGACCGCGAAGAGTGCGAGCAGCACGCCACGGAGCGCCGGCCCCGGCTTCGGCAAGCTCACCGTGGGCTGGTCACCGTAGCCGCGCGGCATCAGGGCTCCACGCTGCACTCTGCCGGAACGGCGGCCGCCGGCACGATGTTGGCGCTGCAGGTGACGCGACCGAGCTCGGTCGGCCCTGAAAGAAGCGTCGCGCTGAGCTTGGCGCTGCCCTGCGCGAGGTTCGAAAAGCGCACGTTGCGACCACACGTGGCCTGATCGACGTAGATGGGCTGCCGTGTCGGATCGGCGGGATCGAGCGTCAGCCGGAGCTCGCCGGGGAGCACTGCGAGGTCGTCACAGCGGTACCCGAGCGCGGAAAGTGCCGTCGCCGGGTCGAGATCCAGGGCGCCTTCCCCGATCAGGGGCGCGCAATCCGCACTGACCGCCAACCCCGGGATCAGCGTGGCGGTGCAGGTCGTGCCCCAGGTCGCTTCAGCGTTGCCTGCTTCGTACGCCAAGAGGGATAGCTTCAGGGTGCCACGCTCCGGCACGTCGTCCAGCCGGATTTGCTCGCCGCACGCTACCCGCGTCGTGGTGGTGGCACCGGAAGCGTTGGGATAGCTCACGCTATAATGATCGAGCGACCCTGGGTCGGCGCCGCACATGGGAGCCCCGGTCAAGCCGTCGAGCCCGAGGAGGACGCTCGACGCGCCGCTTGGCCCCGCGCTGCCGGCCTCGAGCATGCAGTCCGCGATCGGGCGGTTCAGGTACGCGAGTGCGTTTTCGGGGCAGGTGTCGCCGCAGCGCCACTTCCAGCGCGGTGCGATGCGTTCACCCGTCGTCGGGTCGACCATGATCGGCGCGCCCGCGACGAGCGAAACGAGGCCGGGGCGATCGTACCCTTCGATCTCGGCGCGGTAGCGATGGCCGTCCACGACACGTGAGAACGCGACGGGCGTCCGGCAATCGGTCGGTCCGGAGCTCGGCAGCGCGAATCCATCTTTGGCTCGTGGCGTCGTGCCCGGCGTCGCATCCGCCGGACAGACGCCGGGCGTGTCCACGTCCTGGCTCTCGGCTTCTTGGTCGGCGGCACCGCCGGTGCCGACGACATCCGAAGTACTCGAGCCGACGAGCGAGCCGTCCGCCTCGAACTCGACGTCGAACACGGTCGCGACGTAGCTCCGGAGCGCGCCGTCTGCGTTCGCGCACGGCACGCCGCCAGGAAGGTCCAACGGGTTCACGCTGACGAGCGTCGGATGATAAACACCCGCGATGGGGGGCGTCGTCTCCGAGCACGCTCCGAGGACGCCGGCGAGTCCGGGGGCGAAGAGCGCAACCAGGGCTCGGCGCGAGCGGGTGAGCATGAGGGAGCGCGACATAGCACGGGCGGCGACCGGTGAGGCGGCCGCGCCGGCGAGGCCCTATTCAGTACCGCCTTGCCCGCCTTGGCCCGCGCTGCTCGTGTCGGCGCCGGTGCCACCAGTGCTTTGCGGCGGGGCACTCGTCTCCGTGCCCGTAAGAAACGAGCATGCGTACGCCCGCTCGGGGTATTGCACGACCTCACAGGCCGAAGTGGCGTTGTCCGCGATGGGATCGGGGCTGCAGTCGGCCAGCAAAGCGTGCTTGCCGAGCGATTGTACGCAGGTCCCGAGGGTCGTGATCGTGGCGACGCAGTCGTCGACCTGCGCGGGCTCCGGCGGCGCGACGGGCAAACCGTGGAGGCAATGGTCGCGATAGTAGAGCTCGCAGTCGTCTTCGTCCCCGACGATGCCGCACGCGACGGCTACCTTGCAGCGCGCCTGCTCGATCTCGCGACAGTCTTGAACGCCCTTGGCGGCCGTTCCGCAGCCGGGGCTCGCGAGCAGCGCGAGCGTACCGAGCAGGCACACGCAGGCGACGCTCGGGAGCGCGCGGTGCCTCGAGCCGGCACGAATTCCGGAGCGCGGTGTCACGCTGGAGGCGTTATCACGCCGGCGTCCCTCGCGCGAAGTTTTCGCCCGAAGCGGCGCTTCCGGGCGCGGCGCTTCGCCACGGGGGGCAGCGAGTCTTCGCGGGCAAACTTGACGGAGCAGTGCGAGAGCGCGAGGGTTCGAGGACCGAGATGGCTCGCGCCATGGTGCTTGCGGCCGGTCATGGCACCCGCCTGCGTCCGCTCACGGACGAGCGACCGAAGCCGCTCGTGCCGTTCGGCGATCGCACGCTCCTCGAGCACGCCCTCGAGCGGCTCGGCGGGTCGCTCTTGCCGGCGGTCGTGAACTCGCATCACCTCCCGAGAGTTTTTCGAGAATTTACAGCGAGTTGGCCTGGTATTTCGCACGTGGTGGAGGAGCCAGAGCTCCGCGGCACCGCGGGCGGCATCGCGGGCGCCCGGGAATTTTTGGGACCGGCGCCGATCGTCGTGACGAATGCGGATCTCGTCGTTTCGGTCGATATGCAAGCGCTGCTCGCCGCGACGCCCGAGGACGGCATCTGTCTCGCGGTGGTGCGTCACCCGCCGGGCACGGGGCCCGTGGGTCTCGGCGTGGACGGGCGGGTCGCGCGCCTGCGAGGCGAGCGTTACGGCGAAGAAGTCACGGGCGCCGATTACGTCGGGACGATCGGTATCGGTGCGCGCGTACTCCGCGAGCTGCCGGCACGTGGTTGCTTGATCGGAGACGTGGCGATGCCGCTCGCGCGCCGCGGGGCGCACGTTCGCACGCTGACGATCGACGGCGAATGGAGCGCGCCGGGCGACGGCATCACGGAGTACCTCGCTGCGCACGCGGCGTGGCTCGCGCGGTGGGGCGGGAGCGGCGGAGCGTCCTTCGTGGGGAAAGGCGCTGAAATCGCCCCAGGCGTCGTGCTCGCCGGCTGCGTCATCGGTGCGGGGACCGTGGTTGCCGGCAACGGACGCTTGGAACGTGTCGTCGCGTGGCCGGGCGCGCGCGTAACGGCGCCGCTCGCCGACGCGGTCGTGACGACGGCCGGCCGGATCGTTCGGCGTCCCGCGCCGGCGAGCGTGCTTCCACTCCACTGAGCTCGGCGCGTCGTGGTAGACGCGCAGCCGGCCCGCATGCACGCGCTCACCGTCGACGCCGCGCCCGACGCATGGGCCGTTGCGCGCGCGCTCGGGGATCGGCCGGGCCTCTCTTTCGTGCTCGGCGACGGCGGCCGCACGACCTACGTAGCCTGCGATCCGAGCGCGAGGTCACGGGCGTTCGATCCGGAGCCGGAGCACGCGTGCCGCGCGCGACCCTTCGGCGAAATCCCGCGCTGGATCGGGCTCTTACCGTACGAGGCGTGTCGGGCTCGTGAACGTCGTCGCGCGGGCGAAGTCCGAACGGCACCCGAGGTCGAGGATCCGCTCTGGTTTCGCTACGAATGCGTCGTTAAAATCTCGAACAAAATCCAAGTAATAGGCGGCGAATTTCGCGCGGTGACTGAGCTTACGGAACGCCTGCAACGAGGGCTTCGAAGCTCCCCGCGCGCGCCCGAGCGTCCCGAGCTTCGTCTCCGAACGCGGCCGGAGCCGGGTGCGGTTCACGCGGCGCGCATTCGGCGTGCGCTCGAGCTCATTCGGCGCGGCGAGATTTATCAGGTGAACCTCGCGCGACGGTTCGAGGTCGAGGTTCAGGGGCGCGCGCTCGACGTGCTCGGCGCGCTCGGCGCAGGCGGCTTGCCTCCGCACGCGCTCGCGCTCGAGTGGGCGGAGCTCGGCGTGGCGATGGCGTCTCCGGAGCTTTTCCTCGCGCTCGAACCGGGCGGGCGCGTGCGCACGCGCCCGATCAAGGGGACGCGGCCCCGCGCGATGGATCCTGCGGCGGACGCGGCGCTCGCGCGCGAGCTCGACGCCGACCCGAAGGAGCGCGCCGAGCTTGCGATGGTGATCGACGTGGAACGCAACGACCTCGGCCGCTTGGCGCGCCCCGGCAGCGTTCGGCTCGCCGACCCGCCGAGCGTGGAGACGCACGCGCGCGTCCATCATCGCGCTGCGACGGTCGCGGCCGAATTGCGGCCCGAGGTGACGCGCGAGGAGCTCCTACGCGCGACCTTGCCGAGCGGGAGCGTGACGGGAGCACCGAAGCTTCGCGCAATGGAGGTCATCGCCGAGCTCGAGCCGGCGCGCCGCGGCCTGTATACGGGAGCCGCCGGGTTCATGCGCGAGGACGGCGGGCTCGAGCTCGGAATGGTGATTCGCACGCTGGCGTTCAGGGACGGCCGAGGGAGCTATTACGCGGGCGGGGGTATCGTCGCGGACAGCGATCCGGAGCGTGAGGTGCGCGAGACGCTGTGGAAAGCGGCGGCGCTCGTCGAGCTCACGGGCGGCGCCCCCGACGCTTGGGCATAAAGCAGCCGAAAACTATGCCACTTCCGCGTGCAAGGCGTACGCGGGAGGGAGCATGCAGCCGGTGAACGTGCGAAACCTCGACGAGATCCAGGAGGAGGATTCGCGCTCGCGCACCTCGCGCTTTGCGGCGTTGCTTCTGGCGTCGCTCGCGGGGGCGGGCATCGTCACCGCCGCGGTCGTGATGTCGCGCCGGGGCGGTGAAGCGCAGCACGCGACGCGCGACCCGCTCGCGGATCTGGTGCTGGCACAGAAGAACGTGATGCCTTCGGCCGACAAGCTCGAGACGCGCGAGGTCTCGTTCCCGGGCATCCTGAGCGACGACGCGAAACCGACGACGGCGCTCGCCGCGGTGCGCGACGAGCACGGCCGTCTGTTACCGCCGCCCGATGCCGTGTCGAGCGCCGCCGCGCCGCCGCCGGCCGCGGCCGAGCGCTTGCCGGTGGTGCCGCTGCCGGTCGGGGAGATGCTCGGCGCCACCCCCGTCACGACCGAGCCGAAGGACGGACTCGTCGCGCTCGCCGCCGACAAATCGAAGCTCCCCGAGAACGGTGAGCTCGCGCCGCCCGGCATGGACGGGGGCTTTCAGCTGCAAGTGGCGAGCTTCAAGGACCCGGCCGACGCGGATCGCTTGGTCGCCGATCTCCGCAAGCGCGGCCATCGCGCCTACCGGCTCGCTGCGAACGTCCCCGACCGCGGCATTTGGCAGCGCGTGCGCATCGGGCCCTTCAAGACGAAGTTCGAGGCCAGCAAGTACAAGGCCGAGCTCGAGCGCACCGAGCGCATCGAGCCGTTCTTGGTCGACCCGGACAAGGTCAAGCAGGCCGCCGACATCCGGGCCGCGCGCCTCGCCGCGCGCGAGAAGAAGGATCGCGCCTCGCGCGGTATCGTCGTTCACGACGAGTGACGCCGCGCGCGCTTCGAGAAATGCCGCCGTGCACCGGCTACCCGGCTTTGGCCTTTCGCTGCAGCTGCTGCTGAACGATTTGAGCGACCGCGGCCGACACGTTCTTGCTCTTCGAGAGCGAGCGTAAGTCGGAGTCGCGCAGGTGCGGGACGAGCCGGCTCGCGAACGTGAACGGCGTGCGCGGGTTTTGCACCAGGTTGATCTTGACTTGGTAGCTTCGCACGAGGTCGCGATTCATCGCGATGATGCGGAGGACTTCGTCGGAGACCGCGCGGCTCGCCGAGATCTGGACGGCTTCGCTCTCCTTCAGGCCCGGGCTTTTGGCGGCGGCCGCAGCCACGAGGCGGTTCGCGTCGCGCACCAAGAGCAAGCGCTCCGGTCCGGTGCCGAGCGTGGCCCGCCGGATCTTCTCGCTCACGGTGCAGCCGGCGAGCTCGGCGTGGAGCGGCACGATCTTCTTTTTGACCTGCTCTTCGCCTTCTTCGTCGAGCTCGTGAGTGTCTTCGCCCTCGTCGAGGGCGACCTGATGCGCGAGCTCGGTGACCTGTTTGAAGTGAAGGTCGTCGTAGGTCGGCTCTTCCGAAGGCTCCGGAATGAGCTCGTTCATGATCGCGGCAGCGGCCTCCTTGAAGGCGGGGATGCCGAGCTCGATGTCGTTGCGCACGGCGAGCTCGATCAAGCGGTCGGCGGTCGACATCCGCACCTGCTTGTTCATGTAGAGCTTCTCGATCACGGTCGGGTGCGCGAGCATCAAGACTTCGTTCGTCGCGATGATTTCGCCGATTTTCTCGTCGGCGGCCGCGGCGAGCCGTTCGAGCGCGGCGGTCGTCACCCGCGGCATCTTCAAGACGCCGAGCACGACCTGCTCGTCGCGCGGGCGCGCCTCGACGAGCTTCTCGATGACGGAGCCGGCTAAGTCCGCGGAGAGCGCGCCGGCGAGCACGGGCGGGGGGAGCTTCTCGAGCGTCGCCCGCGCCGTGTTCGCGACGGTCGCGTCCGCTGAGTCGGCGAGCACGCTGACGACGGTGACGATGTCGCCCGGCTTGAGGCCGGGAAGCACCCCGCGGGCCGCCATCGTGCGGAGCGGCGCGGGCGCTTCCGGAGCGAGCGCTTTTTGCGCCGGAACCGGCAGCGCGCTGATGTCCACGTCCACCGTGAGAGTATCCCAAGAACTTCCGCTGCGGTCGACCCGGCTCTTGCGAGAGCCGCGCAATCGGCCTACTTCTGGGTCTCTCATGGGTATCGTTGACTTCGTCAAGGGCGGCGTGCAGCGCATGATGATTGCGCGGCCGGACGCGCAAAAGGACAAGGTCGTCTTCAAGCATCCGGACCAGACGTTCCCGTTCTGGAGCCAGCTCACGGTCGACGCCGACGAGTGCGCGCTCTTCTTCCGCGACGGCAACGTGGTCGCGACGCTGCCGCCCGGTCGCCACACGCTGCAGACGCAGAACTACCCGTTCCTGAACACGCTGGTCGACAAGTTTACGGGCGGCAACGTCTTCATCAGCGAGATCTTCTTCGTCCTCACGCGCCCGCTCTACAACCAAGGCTTCGGCGACACGATCGGCTCGATGCGCGATCCGGATCTCGAGATCCGCGTGACGCCGCGCGCCTTCGGTACGTTCTCCTACCGCGTGTTCGATCCGCTGCGCTTCCTCGTGTGGTTCCGCGGGCAAGCAAGCGGGGATCCGAACGACTCACCGCGTTGGATCCAGGACATGCTGTTCATGGGTCTCCGCTCGACGCTCACGCGCATGCTCAAGGCCGGCGAGCTGAGTCTCCTCGACCTCGGTACGTGCGGCCCCGACGTCGCGCGCGCCATGGTGCAAAGCTGCCCCGACCTGCAGAACATCGGCGTGCAGGTGCTCGAGGTCGCGAAGCTCAACGTGAATCTGTCCGAGGACGATCAGGCGCGCATCGATCAGATGCAGGACCAGATCGTCCAGGCCAACGTGGACGCGAAGGCAGCGCAGCGCCGCATCAAGCAGGCGGAGGCGGAAGCCGCCCAGCGTCAATTTCAGCTCGATCAGGATTTCGCCAATCGTGCCCGCTACATGAACCAGCTCGATATGGGCCGGTATCAGCAATACGCGGCGGCGGAGGCGACCCTCGGCCTCGGACAGGGCATGGCGCAGGGCGGAGACGCGGCGGCAGCCGGGGCGTCCGGCGCCGCCGTCGTGGGCGGGCTCGGACTCGGCGCGGGCATGGCCGCGGGCGCACGGATGCCCATGCCCTTTGGTTACCCGCCCCCCGGTTACCCTCCGCCGGGCTACCCGCCTCCCGGCTATCCGCCGCCCGGCTACCCGGGTTATCCACCGCCAGGCTATCCGCCGCCCTATGCGGCTCCCGGCGGATCGCCGCCGCCCTACGGCCCCGTCGTGACGCCGTCAGCGTCGGGGGCACAGCCGCCCGCGGCCGCGCAGGCGCGTTGTGGGGCTTGCGGCGCCGCGAATCCGCAGACAGCGCGATTTTGCGCAGAATGCGGGCGCTCGCTCACGGCATGACCGTGAGACCCTGCATCTGGCGGCCACCTCGAGATCGAGCCATTGTTGGCGTTCGCCGCCCCTGTGGTAGGAATTCTACCTGGGCGTGAGCGGGAACAACCGTGGCTAAGAAACAGCTCCTCTTGGTGGAACCGGACCCGCAGAGCCTGCGGGTACTCGAGGTCAGTCTCAAAAAGGCGGGGTTCAGCGTCACGACGGCGGGCGACGGGAGCGACGCGCTCACGAAGGTCGAGCTTTCGACGCCCGACCTGATCCTGAGCGACACGCGCCTGCCGCGGCTCGACGGTTACGAGCTCGTGCGACGCCTGAAGGAGCGCCACGAATACTCGGGGATTCCAGTGGTGTTTCTCACGGGGCAGCGCTCGATCGAAGACAAGATCCGGGGGCTCGAGCTCGGGGTGGAGGATTACCTCACCAAGCCCATCTTCGTGCGCGAGCTCATCGCGCGCGTGAACCTCCTGCTCGCGCGCCGCACGCACGACTCGATGGCGATGGCGACGGCGACGAACGTGCCCGTCAGCCGGCGCACGCGCTTCAGCGGCTCGCTCGAGGACATGGGCGTCGTCGACCTGCTCCAGACCTTCGAGGTGAGCCGGAAGAGCGGCGTCGCCCGCGTTTCCGACGGCCGCCGCGAAGCGAAGGTTTACTTCCGCGACGGCAAGGTGGTCGACGCCGAGCTCGGGCGCCTGCGCGGCGAAGAGGCCGTCTATCGCGCACTGATTCTGAACTCGGGAGATTTCGAGGTCGAGTTCTGTCCAGTGCAGAACGAAGACATCATCCCGACCTCGACGCAGGGCCTCTTGATGGAGGGCATGCGCCGTGTCGACGAGTGGGGCCGGCAGCTCGAGCAGCTCCCCGCGCTCGACACGATCTTCGAGGTCGACCACGAGCAACTCGTCGAACGTTTGAACGAGGTGCCCGACGAGCTCAACGCGATTTTGCGGCTATTCGACGGGCGCCGCACGCTGCTCGACGTGATCGACGAATCGCCGTTCGAGGATCTGTCGACGCTCTCCACCGTGTCGAAGCTCTTCTTCGAAGGGCTCTTGGTGGTTTCGCAGCGCGTGCCGGAAGAAGACGTCGTGCCCTCGTCCGAGGTCGAGCTCAGCATGCGGCCGGAGCGGAACTCCGACGAGGTGGTGCCGGATTCGGTCGCGCGCTCGCCGAGCGAGCTGCCGCGTTCGGGCGGCGAGCCTCAACGTTCGGTGCCGGAGCTCGCGTCCGCGGCGGGCTCGTGGCGTCCGTCCGCGCCGCCGCTCGAGCCGTTCGCGCCGAGTGAGGCGTACGTCGCTCAAGTGTCGCCGGGTACCGCCGCGAGCGAACCGCGCGAGCGCTCGACGCGGCCGCGCGTCGTCCCCGCGCTCGAAGAGCCGACGAGCGCCGCGCCCGAAGCGCGCGCAGAGGCTCCGGTCGTGCGCCCGCGAACGCAATTCGGGCTCGGCGCGATCGAGGCGACGGCTCCGCTCGAGGGCCTGAGCCATACCGTGAACACGACGCGCGAAACGCCCGAAGCGCGTGCCGAGCCTACGAGCTTCGGTGAAGGCAAGGTGATCCCGTTCCCTGCCCAGCGTCGCGACGAGGACGCGCCGGAGACGCCTCAGGAGCCGCCGCAGCCCGCCGCGCGTGAAGCGGAGCCGACGCCGCACGCTCCGAGTGAGCTCCGCCCGACGGCGCGCGAGCCGAGCGCTCCGCGCTCGAGCGGTCCGGGGGGCACGCAGCGCCTCGATCTCACGCCGGTGCCGAGCCCGGTGACCACGCCGCCGTCGCAGACGACGCCGCTCGGCGCCATCACGGCGACGTTCGGTAGCGTCGGCGTGCCCTCCACGAAGCCAGCCACGACTTCGCACAGCGAGCCGCCTCCGCCGTCGTCGAGCCGCTCGCGCGACGCGGCGGTCGCGCGCGGCTTCGAGCCCCCGATCGCGCGCGTGTCGGAGGATCATTTCTTCAAGGTCGGCGACGCCGGCGAATACGAAGGCGGCCCCTCGCATCGCCCGCCGCCCATCGAGCTCGAAGAGGAGCACGAAGCAGAGCTTCATCGTTCGATCCGCGTCCGCACGCCCGAGCAGGAGCAGCGGCGCGCTCAGTTCATCCGCTGGGTCGTCGCCGCGATGGGGTTCGGCGTCGCGGTGTTCCTCATGGGCATCGTGCTGCGCGTCGTCGTTCCCGCGCCGAAGGAGGACACGTCGAAGCTCGCGCACCCGGTGCCACCGCCCGTGACGGCCGAGCCAGAGCCCGTCGTGACCGAGCCGGCTACCGCCGCCATCGTGCCGCCGCCTCCGGCGACGGTCGAAGCCCCCGTAGCACCGGCAGCGCCCGAGCCGCCGCCCGCCGCGATCACGCCGCCTGCGCCTGCACCCAAGCCCGCGACCGGGTCGGCGGTGAAGCCTCCTGCGCCGAAGCCCTTGCCGGCCGCCCCCGCCGTCGCGAAAGTGAAGCCGTCGCTGCCCGCCGTGGCCCCTCCTGCGCCGCCGAAACATCTCGAAGCGAAGAGTAAACCCGTCAAATCTCCGGCCGCTTCGACGACGGCCGCAACGGCGCCCGCGGGCACCGCGTCGTTCCCGGTCGACTGAGCGCAGAGCGTTACGGCGCGACGGCGAACGCGGTCATCGGCTCGCTGTCGGGCACGCGGCGGGTGAGACCCGAAGCGGCGAACGGCGGCGCGAGTCGCGCGACGTGACGAGCGTGGTGCGCGCGCGCAGCGACGAGCGGGCGTTCGACGGGGGCGCTGCGAGCAAAGCTGCTCGGCGCGCTCGGCGCGCGGCCGGTGGCGGGGAGAACGGCCGGTGAACAGCCGCAGGCGAGCGCGACGACGCAAAGGCTCCGCTTCAGCATGACGGCGAGGAGCCTAAGCGTGTCGCACAATGTAGGGAAAGTTCCGCGCGACGAGTTCCCGAGGCGCGCGCTTCGCTAAGTGTCAGCCGTCGCGCTGATCGTCGAGAAAGCGCAAGAGCACGTGGCCGAGCTCGCGTGGCCGCTCTTCCTGCGGCGCGTGACCCGCGTCGAGGAACTCGAGGCGCGAGTCCTTGATCGAACGCGCGAGCCTTCGCGCCGTGCTCGCCGGGACGACGCGATCGGAGCTGCCCCACGCGACGAGCGTCGGCAGGCGCAGCCCGCTCGCGCGCGTCTCGAGCTGGCGCGTGTCGGTGAGTGCGCGCAGCGACTCGTGCGCGCTCGTGCGCGCGGCCGGCTCGTCGAACGCCGCGTAGTAAGCCGCGATCGCTTCCGGCGCGACGGCGCTCGGGCGCAGCACGAGCTGCTCGCGGAAAAAGGCGGAAAAGATGCGCCGGTTCCAGAGCTGTTTCAAGACGAAGCCCCCGACGCCGGGCAAGAGTCCGAGCCGCCCGTAGGCGCCGAGCCGCGGCGCTTCACAGAGCGCACCGACGAGCACGAGCTCGGAGACGAGCTCGGGATGGCGCGCGGCGAGCGTGATCGCGACGGCGCCGCCCAAGCAATGGCCGACGAGCGTCGCGCGCCCGAGCTCGAGCCCCGCGTACAAATCCGCGACGACCTCGGCGAACGAGTCGACCGCGTACGCGAAGCGACTCGGGTGCGGCTTCTCGCTCGCGCCGAAGCCGGGCAGATCGGGCGTGACCACGCGGTAGCGCTCGACGAGCGTCTGGCGCACGCCGTTCCAGGTCGTGTTGTCCAGAAACAAGCCGTGCAGGAGCAAGAGCGTCGGACCCGAGCCGGACTCCGCGACTCGCACGCGGACACCGCCCGCCGTCACGTCGCGATAGACGACCTCCGACACCTGCGGGAGCCTAGGGCCATAACCCCGAGTGAGAAAGAGGTGGCGGATTGCCCCGCGCGTCCGGGCGGCCGTCCGCGGCGGGAGCCATGGACGGCAAAAGAGCTCCATGGACAAGCTGTCAGACATGACGAACAATGTCCGAGCCGACTGCGCCCGCAGCGTCCATGGAGCTCGCGCGGAAATAGTGCAAATTTTCCGCCGCGTGCGCTTTGGTCGTTCCACTGAGTGGAATATATTCCCACTCGCCTCGGAGCCCCGGACGGGTCGCGCGAGGGCAGGGCAGTTACCCAGTGACCATGGACGAACGAACCTTGAGCGCAATCGAGCGGCAGAGCCCCGGCGGGCTCACCTCCGCCGAGATCCTCGATTTGTTCGCCCGCCACGGTCTGGCCCTGAGTGAGGCGACGCTGCGCAAGTACGTGCAGCTCGGGCTCCTGCCCCGCAGCGTGCGCGTGGGACGCAAGGGCAAGCATCAGGGCTCGCAGGGCATCTATCCCGTCAGCGTGGTGCGCCAGATCGTCAGCATCAAGCGCATGATGGCCGAGGACATGACGATCGAGCGCATCGCGCGCGAGTTCTTGTTCATTCGCAACGACGTCGCGGAGCTCGAGCGCACGCTGAGTGAGATCTTCACGAAGCTCGAAGACGTCTTGCGCGAAAAGAAAAGCGATCGGGGGGCGCAAGCCGTGCAGCGCGACGTCGTCGCCGCGCGCGCGCAAAGCAGGGATCTGGTGGCCCGTCTCGAGGCCATCGAAACGAAGCTAGGAGCAGGAACGAAGATGGAAAAACTCACGGCTTCCTGAGAGCGAACGCTTTCGGAAGTCGGGGTCGCGCCCAACGAGCGACCCGGTTCGAGCCCGAATCCCCACGAAAACCCCGGAAAATCGCGCAGACGGCGGGCCCGTCGGCGGGCGAGGCGGGTGTGAGGGACGAGGTGACGAACGAGACGAGCCTCTCGTGCAGCGGTGGACTGTCCGCTGTCCGGAGAGCTCGAACGGGCAGGTACGGGTTTTCACTCGGAGGCAGTCCCATGAACGACGACAAGCGCGACATCACGCTCGAGCCGGCACTCGCCGGTCCGGCACTCGAGACCGAGGGCGCGACCGCTCTCGACGCCGAGCCCATCACGCGCGAGCAACGCCGCTCGCGGCGCAAGCGCGAGGTGCGCGCGCGCACCATCAGCGTCAAGCGCATGACCAAGCGCGAGCTCGAGATCGGGCGCTTGCTCTATCCCGAGAACGACTACGAGAAGCCGCGCAAGCGCGAGGAGTGCCTGGACGGCCCGCGCCCGTGCCCTTACGTCTCCTGCAAGCACCACCTCTACGTCGACGTGTCGGCGCGAACCGGCGCGATCAAGCTGAATTTCCCCGATCTCGAGGTGTGGGACCTCGGCGAGTCGTGCGCGCTCGACGTGGCCGACCGCGGCGGGACGACGCTCGAAGACGTGGGCGCGATCATGAACCTCACGCGTGAACGCATCCGTCAGGTCGAGGTGAAAGCGCTCGCGAAGCTCGAGGCCCTGCGCGACATGTCGCACCTCCGCGACTACGTCGACGAGGGTCCGGTCGGCAAGCGCCGCCTGCCGCGTCTCTCGAAGCAGGACCTCAAGGGTCCCGGTTACCGCGAGGTGGAGGAAGAAGAGGAGGACGGCGACGAGGCGCTCGATCGCGCCGACGCGCTCGAGGCGGGCGAGGTCGAGGTGCTCGAAGAAACGCAGCTCGACGCGTGAGCTTCAGCGGCGCGCGCTTCGTCGAGGCCGGCTTCCGGGACTAGCCGCGGAGCTCGCGGAGCGCGCGCAAAAAATTGCGGCCGAGCGTCTTTTGGACGGCCTCGGGACGCCAGCCGCGCCTGAGCATGCAGTCGACGAGCCTCGGTAGTTCGAGGCACGTCGGCATGTCGCGAGGGGTGACGATGAAGCCGTCCCAGTCGCTGCCGAGCGCCGGAAAGTCGTCGCCGAGCGTGTCGCGCACGTGCTCGAGGTGCCGCACGATCGTCTCGACGCGGCCGCGGAACGTCGGATCCCCGAGGTACGCCGAGTGGAAGATGACGCCCACGACGCCGCCCGTCTTCGCGACCGCGCGGAGCTGCGCGTCGTCGAGGTTGCGCCAGTGGCGATGCACGCCGTTCACGCCCGTGTGCGAGACGATCACGGGCAGCGTCCGGTCGTGGGCTTCGAGTGCGTCCCAGAAGGTGCGCGGGCTCGCGTGCGCGAGATCCACGAAGATGCGCGCCTCGTCGAGCTTGTGCACCAGGTCGCGGCCGCGCCTGCTCAAGCCTTGGTCGCCGAGCGGCATGAAGGGCGCGCTCGCGACGCCGAGCTCCGAGTGCGTGAGGTGCATCAGCGTGACGAGCAGCAGAAAGCCGCGCTCGAGCGCGTCGAGCGCGCTCAAATCGTGCTCGAACGCGTTGCCGCCCTGAATACCGACGAACGCCGCGTGGCGGCCGGCTGCGCGCGCGGCGCGATAATCGGCGGCCGTGCGCACCAGCGTGACGCGCTCCGGAGCGCTCATGAGGAGGGCACGCAGCGCCGTCACGTTGTCGTGGAACGCGCGCACGCGATCGGCGGGCTCGCGCAGCGGATTCGTGGTGACGATCCAGACGGCGCCGTCGATCGCCGCTTCGCGCAGGCGCGGTAAGTCGGCGTGCCCGAGCGCGACCCCGGGCAAGAGTGGGAGCGAGCGCTGGCGCTCGAGCGGATTGCGCCCGAACAGGCGCCGCCAAATGAAGGAGTCGACGTGCAGATCGATCACGTCGCTCTCGAGCTCGAGCTCGACGGCCTCGCGCGAGACCCCGAGCGCGCGCGCCCAGGCGACGGGATCAGCGCGGTGATCGAGCTCGAGCATGAGCCCCCGCAGGCGGGCTCAGAGGCCCTTGGGCACGTCGTCGAGCTTCACGGAGCCGAGCGCGTAACGAATCAGCGCGCTGCGGTTCGCTTTCGTGAGGCCGCGCGTCTTCAGGGTCTGCACCATTTCGTCGAGCCGCTCGAGGTCGTCCGTGTACATCGAGATGCAAATCACCTTGTAGTGCGTGGGGCGCTCGCCGGGCGTGCGGGGAGTGGCCGCGCGCTCGCCGGACTGCGGTGAGTAAAAACTGCCGCCGAGCACGCCGTCGATCTCGTCCCGATCGAGAACCCGGGCCGTGGCTTCGTGCAGATCGTCGCTCCTGTTCATGCTGTACCTCTGGCTAGGGTGGTTGTCTCTTGACCGAGCACGCGATCGACCAGGCGCGCGTAGTCTTGCGCGGTGGGCGAGGTCGGAGCGTACTCGAACAATGTTTTGCCCTGCGACGGCGCTTCCTTCGCTTTGATCGCGAAGTGAACGGGGTCGAGGCAGGCGTCGCGGAACGTCTCGCGCAGCGTATCGAGCGACTCTTTGCAGAGCCGCGCGCGCGCGTCGTAGAGGGTCGGCAGCACGCCGAAGAGGTTCAGCTGGTGGCCGAGCAGGCGGTTAATCTGCTTGATCGTGCGTACCACCTGCTTCACGCCGAGCAGCGAGAGGTAATCGCAAGCGACGGGGCAGAGCACGGCGTCGGCGGCCACGAGCGCGTTCTGGTTCATGAGCGACAGGCTCGGCGAACAATCGAGCACGACGAACTCGTACGCGTCGCGCACGCCGGTGAGCCGGCTCGCGAGGATGCGGTCGCGGTTGCGCTGGCCGGACAGGTAGAGCTCGGCGGCGGCGAGCGTCTCGTTCGCGGGTAAGAGGTCGAGCCCCGGTCGCGCGCTCACGACGGCGTCCTTGTACGGCAGGCCCATCACGAGCACGTGGTAGAGCGAGCGCTCCACCGTGATGCCCAGCGAGGCCGCGGCGTTACCCTGGCCGTCGGTGTCCACGAGCAGGACGCGTTTGCCGGCTCGCGCGAGCCCGGCCGCGAGGTGCACGGCCGTGGTCGTCTTCGCCGTCCCGCCCTTCTGATTGAAAACGGCGATGACACGCGGCCGTTTCGCCTGATTCGGCCGGATTTCGCCGGGCCGCGGCTTTTCCATGATGCCGCTCACCGGCGGCGGCGTGGGCGTCGTGCTCGCGCGCGCGGGGTCGGGCGTGAGCAGCGAGTCGTCGGGGAGGTAGCGTGGATCGAGCAGCTGACCGAGCCGCACGGCACGCACGCCCTCGAGCACCCGCGCGCGGCACTCGGGCTTGCACGCGTAGTGGCGCCGCCCGCCGGTGAACACGACCTGCGCCGCGAGCTCGACGATGAACGAGCTCGCGCAAGCGTCGCAAGCGACCTTGCCGTCCGCGTTCTCGCTGTGGCTCGCCTCGAGGCAGCGTTGCGTGCAAAAGTGGCGAGTACCGCCCTGTTCGGGCGCTCGCTCTTCCACTTGGTAACGAAAGCAGAGCTCGAACTCGGTCGCACAGACACTGCAGCGCACGGGGCCCGCCATGCCCGTGAGTTATCGAAGCAGTTAGCCGTGGGCCAAAAAACGCGCGGAACTTTTGCGCGCGGACGGAGGAAAAGAACGGCGTCGGAGGTCGCAAAACGGCAGCTGGAACAGCTCGAGAGCGCTTGAACCAAGCGGCATAACCGTTTGATAACATTGACTTTGCCGGCCTCGTCGGGCCGCCGGGTCGTGCGGCTCGACAACCGATTTTTGAAATATGTATACATATCAAGAAATCGAGTCTCGACGGCAGCGCCCGAAAGAGAGGTTTGGTTCCGCATGACGCCGTCAAGCGTCGCGTGCTGCCAGCAGGTCCGACCTGAGCGGCGGGGAACGGAGCCGCACGCCCGGAGATGGAGCGCCGAGTGGAACGGATCGAGGCGGAGACGAAGCAGTTCGCGACTGAGGTCGCCGACAAAAAACAAAAACGATCGCGGGGGTGCGATCGTTTTTGGGGCGCCGGGGGCTGGCGCGCCGCTGGCTGCGGAGAGGTGCGCGAGGGTTAGTGGCGGAAGTGACGGACTCCCGTGAAGATCATGGCGATCCCGAATTCGTCGGCGGCGCGGATCACCTCTTCGTCCTTTTTGCTGCCGCCGGGCTGGGCCATGGCCGCGATGCCCGCGCGGGCGGCGACCTGGATGTTGTCGGGGAAGGGGAAGAAGGCGTCGGAAGCGAGCACGCTGCCCTTGGCGCGATCCCCCGCTTTTTCGCATGCGGTTTGGACGGCCGTGACGCGCGCGGTTTGGCCGCCGCCGATGCCGATGGTTTCGTACACGCCGGGGCTTCTGCCGGGCGCCGCGAGGACGATGGCGTTGCTCTTCACGTGCTTGCAGACGCACCACGCGAAAGCGAGGGCGGAGAGCTCTGCTTGCGTGGGCGCGCGGCGCGTCACGACCCGACCGGCTTCGACTTCACCCGCGCCCGTCGCGTCGCGATCCTGCACGACCAAGCCGCCGCTCACGCGCTTGAACTGGCGCGCCGGATGGGTGGGCCCGAGCCACTCGCCCGTGGCGATGAGGCGCAGGGCCGCCTTCGAACGCAAGCGGTCGAGCGCGCCGGGCGAAAAGCCGGGCGCGATGATGCACTCGAGGAACGTCTCGGCGAGGATCTCGGCCGTCACGTCGTCGACCTCGCGGTTCAACGCCACGATGCCGCCGAACGCGCTCATCGGATCGGCTTCGCGCGCGGCGCGGTAGGCGTCGGCCAGCATCGGCGCGGTCGCGACGCCGCACGGGTTCGTGTGCTTCACGACGACGGCCGCGGGGTTTTCGAATTCGCGCACGGCGTCGAGCGCAGCGTCGACGTCGACCAGGTTATTGAAGCTCAGCTCCTTGGCGCCGCTGCCGAGGCTCTCCGCGCAGCCGAGCGAGCCGGGCGGGGCGTTGCGCTCGCGGTAAAAAGCGCCGCTTTGGTGCGGATTTTCGCCGTAACGGAGCGAGTACGCCTTCTCGAGGGTGGGCGTGAGGAAGCGCGGGTAGCCGTCCGCTTCCGTGCGCGCGCTGAGCCAGCCGCTGATGGCGGCGTCGTAGGCAGCGGTGTGGGCGAACGCCTTGGCGGCGAGACGCTCGCGTGTGCCGCGCGAAACGTCACCCTCGCGCGAGAGCTCGTCGAGCACGAGCCGGTAGTCGGACGGATCGCAGATGACCGTCACTCGCTCGTGGTTCTTCGCCGCGGAGCGGAGCATGCTCGGGCCGCCGATGTCGATGTTCTCGATCAACGTCTCGAAGGTCGTCCCCGGCTTCGAGAGCGTCTGCTCGAACGGATAGAGGTTTACGACCACGAGGTCGATGGTGCGCGCGCCGAGGCGCTCGAGATCGGCGTCGTCGAGGCCGGCGCGCGCGAGGATGCCGCCGTGCACGCGCGGGTGCAGCGTCTTCACTCGGCCGCTCATCACCTCGGGCGAGCCGGTGTACGCCTCGACGCTCTCGACGGGGACGCCGCCCGCTTTGAGCGAGCCGTAGGTGCCGCCGGTCGAGACCAGCGTGATGCCGCGATCGGCGAGGGACTTGGCAAATTGCATCAGTCCGGTCTTGTCGGAAACGGACAGAATGGCGGTGCGGATCGGCATGGGGGCGGGGAATCTACCCCGGAGAGTGGCGGGCAATCCAGACGGCCCGCGCGACGGCCGTTCAGAGGTTCGGATCCGCCAGAAATTCGGCTTCCACGTCGGTCTCGGTCAGCGGCCGCGCGAAGAAATCCTCCACGGTCATGCCGCGACGCTCGAGCAGGTACGCCGTCAGGAGCTCGTACCGGCGATAAAGCCCCGAACGCCGGACGCTCATCTCCGGCGCGTCACGCGGGATGGCCGCTCGCCCCGCGCGGAAGTCGACACCTCCTCGAGCAAAGGGCTCGTTTCCGGTGGCAGCGGTTTCCGTGAATGGAGCACGCTGTTCGCGTGCTCCGCGGAATGAGCGAACAGCAGCTCGGGGTGCAAAGCCAGCGCGAGCCACGCCATGGCGACGCCGAACGCTCCCACGACGGTTCGAACGATTGTGCGCGCAATGCGGCGCGCGCGCCTCGAAGCGAGCGGCGTCATGCCCGTCGAAACCAGGGGGCGGGCGGGTTATTCCCGGGTCCGGCGCGCGGACGTTAGTTCGTGCAATGTGCGGTGTCGGCGGCGGCGATCGTGCCGGGACACGCGGTCGGCGAGCAGCTGCCGTCGCCGTCGCACTGCTCGCAGGCGCTCACGTCGTCGAGGGCGCAGTCGAGATCCACGGCGCCGCACCCGCAGTCGCAGAAACCGTCGTAATAGAAGCTGCGGTCGCACGTCCACTCGCTCGGGACGTCGATGAGGCAGAGCTCGTTGTGGTTCGGATCGATGTGCGATTTGTCGCCCGCCGAGCAACCCTCGACCGGAAAGTTGCCGCAGACGTACGAGAGCTCGATGCCCTGACAGTACACGTCCGCAACGCCGCAGCCGCAGTCGCAAATGGCGTCGCGCCACGCAGCGTCCGAGCAAGTCCAGCCGCTCGGCGGCGGAGCGCATTCGGTCGGGTCTTCGGGGTCCACCGTGCCGACGCACATGCCGTGCCCGCCGCACGTGAGGCAGCGCACGCAGCTGTCGAAGTCGCTCGTCCGGCAGTCGAGGTCGGGCACGCCGCAGCCGCAATCGCATTCGAGGCCGTCCGCGTACGCATTTGCCGGGCACGTCCACTCGGGAGGAGCGGCGGGTTGAGCGCAACGGCCGTTCGCGTCGACGTCGATGGTACCCGGGCAGGGTTGCGCCGAACACGACCCCGGGGAGTCGCATTTGTCGCACGCGGTCGCGCCGGAGGACGCGCAGTCGGGATCGAGCGTTCCGCAGCCGCAATCACAGCGGACGCCGTCGCGATAGAGCCGCGGCGAGCAGTTCCAGGCCGGAGGCGGCGCCGAGCAGTGCGCGTTGTCGTCCGGCTCGACCTTGTCGCAATGGAGCGGCCAGCAGCTCGTTTCGTCACAGACTTCACACGCGCTCGCCTTCGCGTCCGCGCAGTCCCCGTCGACCACGCCGCAGCCACAATTGCAGGTGCCGTCGCCGTAGGTCGCCGGATCGCAGGTCCAACCCTGGGGCGCGAGCGTGCCCGCGGAGCCGCTCGAGCTCGAGCCGCCGCGGCCCGCGAGCAGAGCGCCGCCCGCGTTCATGCCCGCCGTACCGCGTCCACCCGCGCCCGCGGCGCTGCTGCCGCTGCGTCCGGCGTCGGTCGCGAAACCGCCGCCGCCCGCTCGGCCGGCGCCGGTTGTGCCCGCGCCGGCGGCTCCGCCCGTCGTTTGCCCGGGGCGGCCGGCATTCGACGGTCCGGATTGAACGGCGTGGTCACTCGAGCATCCGAGCCACGCCGCGACCGACAGTCCAATCAGCGCCAGCGTTCGCCCGCTCATCGCCACGAGCAGTATGCCCGAAACGAAGACCGCGCTTCGGGCGGAAAAGCAACGCTTGCGGAGCTCCGCCGCGCGAGCGCGTCGCGCTTCATCTTCAACTGAAGCGACCGCGCGCGACTTCCCATACGAGCCGCACGACTTCGGCCGGCGAGGCAGGCTTGGCGACGTGCGCTTGGAAACCGGCCCGATGCGCCAAATCGCGGTCCTCGGACTGGCTGTAGGCGGTGAACGCGATCGCCGGCAGCTTCTCGGCTGGACGGCGTTCGCGCACGCGCCGGATGAGCTCGAAGCCGTCCGCGCCCGGAAGGCCGATGTCGCTCAGCAGTACGTCGGGACGCGCGGCGTCGAGCTTCGATAGAGCTTCGTCGGCGGTACGCGCCGTCTCCACGAGCGCGCCCTCGTCCGTCAGCACGGTGACGAGCAATTCCCGTGCGTCGTCGTCGTCCTCGACCACGAGCACCCTCATGTTGACGAGCCGCCCGATCGGGACCTCGCCGCGCGAAGACGGCGGCGGGCCGGACGCGTGCTCGTTGCCATAGCGGCGAACGATGCGCCCCGCCTCGAGCGGGAGCACGATGCGGAAAGTCGAGCCTTTGCCCTCGCCCTCGCTCTCCGCCGTGACTTCACCGCCGTGGGCGAGCACGAGGTGTCGAACGAGCGCCAGCCCGAGACCAAGGCCGGAGAAGCGACGGGTGGCGGAGCTGTCTTCCTGTCGGAACCGGTCGAAGACGTGCGGCAAGAAGCTCGGGGTGATGCCCTTGCCCGAGTCGGTAACCGACAGCATGACCTCGCTCGCCGTGGCGGTGAGCTCGACGCGGATGAAGCCGCCCGCGGGAGTGAACTTGGTGGCGTTGCTGAGCAGGTTCCAGACCGATTGTTGCAAGCGATCCGCGTCGCCGTTGACGACCACCAAGCCGGTGCGAATCGCACATTCGAGCTTCAGTCCCTTGGCGTCGGCGGCCGGCTTCTGCGATTCGACCGCGCCCCGCACGAGCTCGGCGAAATCGAGCGGCCGGAGCTCGACGTGGAGCTTGCCCGACATCACCCGCGTGGTGTCGAGGATGTCCTCGATCAACTGAACCTGGACCTTGGCGTTGCGCTCGATGGTGTCGAGTCCGCGGCGAAGCGTCGCCTCGTCGGGGGGATTCACTCTCAAAAGATGCGCCCAGCCGAGGATCGAATTGAGGGGAGTCCGTAGCTCGTGCGACACGGTCGCCATGAAGGCGTCCTTCGCACGGTTCGCTTCTTCAGCGGATTGTCGGGCGCGCTGCGCGGCGAGCTCGGCCCGCCGCGTGCGCTCGTGCAGCGTGTGCACGCGCACGAGGGTGAGCACGCGCGCGCGGAGCTCCTCCGAGTCGGACGCTTTGACCACGAAATCGTTCGCCCCCGCCTTGAGCCCGTCGACGATGTCTTCCGGGCCGCCCGTCGCCGTCAGAATCAGGATCGGAAAGCTTGCCTGATCGTAGCGCTGCCTGAGGAAGCGACAGAGCTCGAGCCCGGACATCTCGGGCATGTGCCAGTCGAGCACGAGGACGTCGGGGCGTGTGCCCGAGGCGAGCACTTCGAGCACGCTCGGAGCGTTGCTGAAGGTTCGCACTTCGTGGTGCTCGGCGAGGAGGTGACTTACGACCTCTGCTTCGAGCGGACTGTCGTCGACCACCCAAATGAGCCCGCGATCCCCCTCCCGCACCGGACGCGGAGAAATGTGAACCGGCGAACCAAAACTCTCGTCAGAAATCTGTCGACTCCGGATGGACACGCTAGCGCCGATCGTTCACTCGCGCAGTGTAGCGTTGCGCCACAGCGGCTCAGGGCGCGGCATTCGACCGGGTCATCGTCTTGACCCACTCCTGACCCCGCCCTAGCGTGGCTGAAATGTCTTCGATTTTGGTCGTCGACGACAGCAAGGTCATGCGCGACATCGTCGTCGCGTGTCTGCGCGCGATTTCGGGGACGAGCTTCGTCCATGCGTCGACGGGGCTCGAAGCCATCGAGCGCCTCTCCCTCGCCCCTTTCGATCTGATGGTACTCGACCTCAACATGCCGGACGTGGGCGGCATCGAGGTGCTCGAGTTCGTGCGCGGGCAGGATCGGTTGCGTGAGCTTCCCGTCCTGATCGTGACCACGCGCGGCGACGAAGAGTCGCGCGAGCGCGTGCTACGCGCCGGAGCCACTGCGTTTCTCGCCAAGCCGTTCACGCCGGATGCAATCATCGCGCAAGTGCGTGCGCTTTTGCCGCAAGCGGTGGAATCGCGGGCGTGACCGGCTCGACCGATCTCAAGGAGTTCCTCGCCGCATACTTGGTCGAGGCCGAGGAACACGTTTCTTCGGCCAACGCGCGTCTGCTCGCGCTCGAAGCCGCCGAGCGGAGCGGCACGCACGATCCCAAGGCGCTGCGCGACATCTTTCGCTCGCTTCACACGCTGAAGGGCCTGTCGGCGATGGTCGGCGTCGAGCCCATCGTCGGCATCGCGCACCGGATGGAAGCCTTCGTTCGGGGCTTCGATCGCGCGGGAACCGCGCCGTCCCTGCAGGCGACCGACGTGCTGCTCAAGGGGTTGCAAGCCATCGCTCAACGCGTCGCCGCACTGGCCCGCGGGGAAGCGGCGGCGCCGCCGCCGCCCGAGCTGCTCGCTGAGCTCGACGCGCTCGACGCGAAGGCGGGCCCGCTCGCGGAACGTTCGGGGCCGGACCTCGATCTCGAGCCGGAGCTCGTCGCGAAGCTCGTCCCGTTCGAGGTCGAACAACTCGTGCGTGGCATCGCCGGCGGGCAGCGCGGGGTACTCGCCGAGTTCGTGCCGTCGCCCGCGCGCGCCGCCGAGGGCCTCTCGATCAATACGGTGCGCGAGCGGCTCGCCGCGGTCGCCGAGATCGTCCGCGTGCTGCCGCGCGCGCTCCCGCTGTCGCCGGAGTCGCCCGGAGGGCTCTCGTTCCAGCTGATCCTTCTCACGCAGGCGGCCGACGAGCAGATTGCCGCAGCCGTAGGCGTCCCCGTGGCGAGCTTGCGACCCATCAGGAGCGGCGCCGTCGCGGACGTTCCCGCAGGGGCCTTCCCGGACGCGAGCGTGCCCTTCGACGACGGGGACGGCGCCGACGGCTTCGCTGCCGGCGTTCGGCGCGGGATCGTGCGTGTCGATGTGAACCGGCTCGACGAGGCGATGGAGGGCCTCGCGACGCTCATCGTCACGCGTTTTCGGCTCGCGCGCGCGGTCGCAGATCTGGCGGCGCGCGGCGTCAACACGCGCGAGCTCGCCGACGTGGTCGCCGACAACGCGCGCCAGCTCCGCACTCTGCGCGCCGCGATCGTGCGCGTGCGCATGGTGCCGGTGTCGGATTTGCTCGATCGGGTCCCGTTGCTCGTGCGCGGCCTACAACGGACGACCCATCGCTCGGTGCGGGTCGAGCTCGAAGGCGGGGACGCGGAGCTCGACAAATCGGTCTCGGAGCGTCTTTTCCCCGTGATTGTACACCTGGTGCGCAACGCGGTCGATCACGCCATCGAGACGCCGGACGAGCGCGCCCGCCGCGGCAAGCCGGAAGAAGGGCTCTTGCGCATCAGCTGTCGGGCGCGCTCGAACACGCGACTCGAGCTCACGGTGAGTGACGACGGTCGCGGGATCGACTCGCAAGCCGTCGCGCGCAAGGCGGGGCGCCCCGTGCCGGATACGGCCGCGGGGTTACTCGCTCTGCTCTGCATTCCGGGACTCTCCACGCGCGACGTCGCGACGACCACGAGCGGCCGCGGCATGGGCATGGAGATCGTCAAACGCATCGTCGTCGACGAGCTCGGCGGCGAGCTCGAGCTCGAGACGCACGTCGGCACCGGAACGCGCTTCACGTTGCGCGTTCCGCTCACCATCTCGATCGTCGACGCATTCGCCTTCGAGTGCGCCGGTCAGCGCTTCGTCGTGCCCGTCTCGACGGTGGACGAAATCGTCGAAGTCGACCGCTCCGAGCTCGTGCAGGTGCCCGCTCATCACGGCGGCGGGCCCGAGCTCGACGTGATCCTGCGCCGCGGCCAGGCCGTCCCCGTGGTCAAGCTCGCGAGCATATTTCGTCTCGACGCCGCTGCCTCGGCCGCGGGCAAGGCGATCATCGTGCGGCGCGCCGGCGCGCCCATCGCCTTCGCGGTAGACCGCATGCTGGGCCAGCAGGAGGTCGTGATTCGGCCGATGAACGATACGCTCGTTCGCGCGCCCGGCGTTTCGGGCGCGACCGATCTCGGCGACGGCAGGCCGACGCTGGTGCTCGACCTGGTTGCGCTCGGCACCACGCTGAACGCGGGCGCTCCGGCGCCGAGAGTGGTCGCATGACGCTCCACGTCGTCTTTGCCATCGCCGACGTCGAATATGCGCTGCCCGTCGCGTCGGTGCTGCAAATGGAGTCGTTCACGGGCGCGACTGCGGTGCCCGGCGCGCCAGCCTACGTCCTCGGCATCGTCACGGTGCGCGGTCGGGTGCTGCCGGTCGTCGACCTCAGACGGCGGGTAGGGCTGCCTCCGAGCGCCCCGACGCCGGATACGCGAATCATCGTGACGGAGCTCGAGGGTCGTGTGGTCGCCCTGTGCGTCGATCGCGCGCGTGAAGTCATCGATCTGGATGCCGCAGCGCGTCAGCCGGCGCCCGATCTCGTGAACGAGCGCTCCGCCGGGCTCGTGCACGGCATGCACGCGGTCGGCAAGCGCCTTCTGCTGCTTTTGGACCTCCCGAGAGTGTTGAGTGAACACGCCCATGACCATGAACCCAGAGCCCTCCTCGACGACGAAACCCACCACCGACCTGCGCTCCCGGGTTGAGCGCGCCGCGCAGTCGCTGCGGGCAACCGAAGCGGACGTAAAAGGGCTGGAGGAAGCGGCGCTCCGGCTCGCCTCGGCGGGCAACGACGGTGCCGCTCTCGGGCAGCAGCTGAGCGCCGCGGTCGAGTCGATCGCAGCTTCGGCCGAAGAGACGGCGCTCGCGAGCGCGAAGGTCTTCCGCTCGCAGCAAAGCGCGGCCGAGGTCACGCAGGAGCTCTTGAGCGGCGTCGAGCACTCGGTGACCTCCTTGCGCGCGGTCGCCGAATCGGTCGCCGGGGTCAAGCGCGACACGACGGAGCTCGCCGCGTCGGTCGACGGCAGCGCCGCCGCGAGCGAGCAGTCGGTGCGCTCGATCAAGAGCGTCGTCGCGAACGCACAGGATCTCGCGGCGGCGAGCGAGGAGCTGCTTGCGACCACGACCGAGACCACGGCCGGACTGGCCGGCATTTCAGCGCGCGCCGAGAGCTCGGCGTCCGCGGTTGCGGAGGTCGGCGCCACGTCGGAGCAGATGGCGAAAGGCATCGAACGCTTGGCGAGCGACGCGCGCGACGTGAGCCTGCGTATGGGCGCGGTCGCGACGAACGCGGCCGGCATCGGCAAGGGCATCGCGGAAGTCGTGGAGCGCGGCAAGGAGCTCGGTGCGTCCGTCGCCAAAACCGCGAGCACGGCCGAGCAGATGTCCCGCACCGCGGGGACCGCGGCGAACAGCGCCAAGCAACTCGAGGGCGCGAGCACCGAGAGCGCGTCGACGGTCGCGGAAATCGCCGCGTCCGTCGAAGAGGTGGCGGCGACCTCCGAAAAGAATGCGCGTGTCGTCGAACAAAACGCGACGACGATCGAGGAGCTCGCCCGGTCGGCCCAGTCCGTGTCGCGCGCCGCCGACGACATCGCGCGGCTGGCCGACTCGACGGCGACGGGCGCGACTCAGGTCGACGGCTCGACCCGCCGCATCGCACGCCTGTGCGAGCAGGCGCGCGAGGTCGGTGATCGGGTGGGCATGACGGCGCGCGAAGGCGGCACCACGGTCGGAAAATCGATCGACGGGCTGGCCAAGATCCGCGTTTCCATGAGCTCGTCGGCGGGCGTGATGAAGGAGATGGCGCAGCGCGTCGACGACATCGGCGACTTCGTCCAGACCATCAACATGATCGCAGACCGCACGAATCTACTTTCGTTGAACGCGAGCATCGAAGCGGCGCGCGCGGGAGAGCACGGTCGCGGCTTCGCCGTCGTCGCCGAGGAGATCCGGGCGCTCGCCGATCGCGCGGCTACGGCGAGCAGCGACATCGGCAAGATCATCCGTGCGCTGCAGAATTCGGCGCGCGAGGCGCTCAGCGCGGCGGCCGAAGGCGAGCGTGTCGTGGGTGACGGCGCTTCGCTCGCGGCCGACGCGGAGCGTGCACTCGCGGCCATCGTGACGGGTGTGCAGGAAGTCGGCCAATCCGTGCGCGAAGTCGCGAAGAGCGCCGACGAGCAGGTGACGGTCGTCCAATCGCTGGCGGAATCCTCCAACACCTTTCGGGCGCAAGCGAAGCTCATCGTGAGCGCTGCTTCCGAGCAGGCCAAGGCCACGCAGGAGCTGGTCCGTGGCGCGAGCGAGATGCGGCAAATGGCCAAGCAGACCAACCAGGCGACCACCGAGCAAGCGCGTGCCCTGCGCGACCTCGTCCGCTCGAACGAACAACTGACGCATAACTCGAAGCAAGCGGCCACGGCCGCCGCGGAGCAGGCGGCGGGCGCGGCGGAGCTCGCGCAGACGGCCGTGCAGATGCGCGGTCTGACCGACGCCGTCGTGACCTCGCTCACCGAGCAGAGCAACCTGATCCGCAACATCATGGCTCAGACGGACGAAGTGCGCGGGGCGACCGAGCGTACCTTGCTCGGCCTGACCGAGCAGTCGAAAGGCGCGATCGAAGTGGCTCGCGCCGTCGACTCGATCCGTAAGGACGCGCAACAGACGAGCAAGGCGCTCGTCGAGCAGACGAAGGCCGGCAAGGACCTCGAAGTGACGGCGCGCCAGGTGGCGACGCTCGCGGCTTCGGTGACGCGAGCGACGAACGAGCAGAGCAAAGCGACGGCCGACTTGGCCAAGAACAGCGACGAGGTCCGGCGCATCGCACGGCAGACGGCGCGCGCGGTCGACGAACAGAGCGGTGCGCTCACCGGTCTCGCCGAGATGGCAGCGCGCCAGACGGCCTCGATCACGGCCGTGCGCAAGTCGGCGGGTGAACAGGTGACGAGCAGCGCGGAAATCGGCCGCGCCGTCGACGACATGCGCGCTCGGATTCGCGAAATCGTGGGCGTCACCTCGACGCAGGCTCGCGGAGCGCAGACGCTCAGCCGCGAGCTCGAAGGGCTGTCGGCGCGCATCGGCAGCATTCGGAGCACGAATGCCGAGCAGGCGGCGAGCATGGAAGCGCTGACGGTGGCACTCGAGGCCGGCGTAGGGGACGGGCCGGCTTCGTGAATACCAAGGGAGCGCCGCTCCGGAGCGAGCGCGAACGCGAGCGGATCAAGCGGGTCGAAGCGCTGCGTTTCGACGGGGTGGCGGCGGTGCCGGCGCTGCTCGCGGAGCTCGTCGAGCCGTCGTGGGCCGTCCGGCGCGCGGTCGTGGCGGTACTCGCGGGTGCCGGTCGCGAGACCGCGCTCGCGCTGTGCGCGGCTCTTCAAAATGCGCGCGACGACGAGGCGAAAATCGCGGGCATCGTCGACGCTCTGACGGCTTCGAGAGTCGACGTGGAGGACGCGCTCATCGAGCTCACGCGTTCGCCGAACCTCGCGGTGGTGTGCGACGCCGTGCAGATCCTCGGCCGGCACGAGAGTCAGCGCGCCTTGCCCGCGCTCGAAGCGCTGAGCGAGCACCCCGACGACAACGTCGCGCTCGCCGCGGTCGAGGCGCTCGGGCGCATCGGCGGTAAAACGGCCGTCGATGCGCTCTTGAAGCTCGCACGCAGCGGCAACTTTTTCCGTTCCTTTCCCGCGATCGACGCGCTCGGCCGCTCGCGCGATCCGCGGGCGCTCGAGACGCTCGTCAAGCTCGCCGGCGAGGCTCTGTACGCGCCGGAAGCGGTGCGCGCGCTCGGCCGGCTGGGAGATCCGGCGGCGGCGCCGGACCTCGTGCGGCTCGCGGCCGGCGCGAGCGAGAGTCTCGTCCGCAACATCGCGCTCGCCCTCGTCGCCATCCGCGATCAGTGCAGGCGCCAGTTCGGAACGGGCGCGGCGGTGGAGCGCGCCTTCTTCTCGTCGCCGCGCCTGCCTGCGCTGCGCCAGCAGCTGATGCAAAGCGTGAAGCTCGCCGACGCGCCGGAGCAGCTCGCGCTCGGGCAGGTGCTGGCGTGGATCGGCGACGAAAGTACGGTGCCGACCCTGCTCTCGCTGCTCGACGGTCCCGGTGCCGTCGCGCAGGTGGCCGCCGCTTCGCTGAAGCAGCTCGCCGCCGTGGCCGAGCCGCAGCTCGTGGAGGCGCTGCGCGAGAGCACCGCTGGGCGCCGGCGGCTCCTGATCCCGGTCATCGGCGGTCGCGCGGCGGCGCGCGAGGTCCTCATCGAATGCCTGGAGGAAGCCGACGCGGGCGTGCGCGCCCTCGCTTGTGACGCGCTCGCTCGCCTGTCCGATCCGAGCGTGGTCCCTGCGCTCTTCACGTTGCTCGGCGACGCGGACGGGCGTGTCGCGCAGGCCGCGCTCGGCGCGATCCAGTCGCTCGGCAGCAACGAGACGCGCGAGCTCACGTTGCGCGCCGCCGCGAGCAACGACGAGCGTATCCGCTGCGCGGCGCTGCGTATCATCGGCTATTTTGCGTATCCCGAAGGGTTCGCGCTGACGAGCGCCGCCGCGAGCGACGCGAGCGAGCGGGTGCGCGACGCGGCGATCGGGGCGCTGCCGTTTTTCGACAAGCCGGAAGCCGTGGCTTCGCTGATCACGGCGGCCCATCACGAGTCGCTCCGCACGCGCACTGCCGCGATCCGCGCACTCGGCCAGACGAGCGGTGGCGAGCTCGTGCTCGCGGAGCTCCGCGCCGCCGTCGCGGACGAAAGCCCGTGGGTGCGCTACTACGCCTGCCAGTCGCTCGGAAAATTGCGTGACGAAGCATCGACGGCCTTGCTCGCCGAGCGGCTTTCCGACGGCTCGGGTCAAGTCCAGGTCGCGGCGGTGGACGCTCTCGCGCACCTGCGCGGCCCGCGCGCGTTCGAGGTGCTGAGCGCGACGGTGGGGTCGGCCGATCCGGATTTGCACCGGGCGGCGCTGGTCGCCCTCGGGATTTCGCGACGGGCGGAAGCGCTGCCGCAGCTGCTCTCCGCGATGCGCGGTGACGATGCCGCGACGCGCCTGGTCGCGCTCTCGGCGCTGGCCGAGCTCGGCTTGCCCGAGGTGGTGCCGGCGCTCGCGCGTGCGACCGAGGATCGCGACGCCGGCGTGCGCACGGCCGCCACGGGCTTCCTCGCCGCACGCTCGGACGCCGCGGCGACGAACGAGCTCATCGCGCTCATCGTCAAGACGCCCGAGCGTGATTCGCTCGTGCAGGCGCTGGGTCACGCGGCGCCCGGCCGGGTCGAAGCCATCACCGACGCGCTCGCGACGGCCGACGATGCCACCGCCGCCGCGCTCGTCGGCAGTCTTGCTCATGCCGGTTCACCGGAGGCGCTGGACGCAATTCGCAAGGGCCTCACCGTCAGGAACGACGCGACGCGGCGCGCAGCTGCGGCCGCGCTGCTCGCGCTTCAAGATGCAGAGAGCGCGACGGCGCTCGCGCACGCCGCGCTCAAAGACCCGGACGCCGAGGTGCGCAGAATCAGCGCGGCAGCGCTGCATTCATGAGCGCTGTCGCCCTTTCTCCGCAGGTATTCTCGATCCTGAGCGGGCTGATCGAAGAGCGCACCGGTATTCACTACGGCCCGGATGATCGCGCGCTGCTCGCGGAAAAGCTCGAGCCGCGCGCGCTCGAGCGCGGCTTCGAGTCGCTGCTCGATTACTATTACTACCTGCGTTACGACCCGGGCGCCGCGGCGGAGCTCGCACAGCTCGTCGACGCGCTCGTCGTGAACGAGACGTACTTCTTCCGCGAGCGCGCCGCGCTCGACATCGCGATCGACGTCTTCGTGACCGAGCTCGTGCGCGCGGGCATGCGACCGCGGATCTGGTGCGCGGCGTGCGCGACCGGCGAGGAACCGCTCACGCTCGCGATGCTGCTCGACGCGGCCGGATTGCTCGACGCCGTCACGTTGGTCGCGAGCGACATCAGCGGGAAAGCCCTGGCCCACGCACGGGAGGGCATGTATTTCCGCCGCTCACTGCGCGCGCTGCCGCCGGACGTGGCCGGCCGCTGGCTCGTCCCCGCGGGCAACGGCATGCGCGTCGAGCGCCGGATCGCCCAGGCGGTCGACTTTCGCCGCGTGAACCTGGTGGAACAGGCGGAAGTGGCTGCACTCGGACAATTCGACGTCGTACTCTGCCGCAACGTGCTCATCTACTTCAGCGACACCACCGTGGAGAGCGTCGTCGCCGCCCTCGCGCGCGCTCTCCGCCCGAAGGGCCGGCTGATCGTCGGAGCTTCGGAGTCGCTCCTCCGCTTCGAATCCGGCCTCATTTGCGAGGAGCGCGCCGGCGCCTTCTTCTACCGCAAGGACGACAAGTGAAGAAGATCCGCGTCCTCGTGGTCGACGACTCCGCCTTCGCGCGCAAAGTCGTGCGCGAAAGCTTGACGACCCACCCCGAGATCGAGGTCGTGGCGACGGCCTCCGATGGCATCGACGCTCTCGAGAAAATCACCGCGCTCGCCCCCGACGTAGTGACGCTCGACCTCGTGATGCCGAACCTCGACGGGCTCGGCGTACTCAAGGCGCTACCGCCGGAACGACGCCGGCGCGTGGTCGTCGTCAGCATGGCGGACGGCGAGAGTGAACTCGGCGTCGCCGCGCTGGCCGCGGGAGCGTTCGATCTGGTGCACAAGCCCACGGCGCTCGCGATCGACAGCCTGCGCGACATCGCAGGCGAGCTCGTCGAGAAGGTGCTGTTGGCCGCCTCGACACCGGCGCGCGCCCAGGCCGAGCCCGTGCGCGTGGAACCGATACGGCCCATTGCCTCTTCCGAGCGCGTCGTGTTGATCGGAACGTCCACGGGCGGCCCGCAGGCGCTCACGCAGCTCATCACGGCGCTGCCGGCGGACTTCCCGGCACCGGTCGTCATCGTGCTTCACATCCCCCGGGGCTACACCGAGGCGCTGGCTGCGCGTCTCGATGCCGACAGCGCGCTCAAGGTCGTGGAAGCGCGCGAAGGGCTCGAGCTGCGACCCGGTCTCGTGATCGTGGCGCTCGCGGGCATGCACCTTTATCTCGTGAGCCACGGGGACCGAACGTGCGCCCACCTCGACGTCGAACCCCTGACATCCATCCATCGACCGTCCGTCGACGTGCTCTTCCAAAGCGCGGCGGGGACTCTCGGCCCGCGCGCACTCGGTGTCGTGCTCACCGGCATGGGCGACGACGGCCTTGCCGGCTCGCGTGCCATCGTGCAGGCAGGCGGCAGCGTGCTGACCGAGGCGGAGTCGTCGTGCGTCGTTTACGGCATGCCGCGGGTCGTCAAAGAAGCCGGGCTCTCCGCGGGCGAGGCGCCACTTTCCGCGATGGCGGCCAAAATCGCAGAACGACTGTGACTTCAGCAAAAGCCATGCGTTGCGCCGTCTTCTTCGCAAAGTTCTGGGGCTAGACCGCGCGTAGAGCCCTTGGTACGGACCTCACGGACATGAAGCTCCCGTCGACTACACGTCTCTCTGTTTTCGGCTTTGCGTGCGCGCTCGCCGGGTTCGTCCTGCCCGGCTGCGGCGACGACGAAACACCGCCTTTTTCGGGGCCGATTCTGCTCGGCAGCGGTGGGCACGCGGCCAAGGGCGGCGCGAGCGGCGAGGGCGGCTCCGCCGGGTTGCACGCGGGTACGGGCGGGACCGGTAAAGCACCCGCCGGAGGTAGGAGCGGCGCGGGCGGGACGGCTGGCGGCGCAACGAACGGCGGCTCCGGAGGCTCCGGCGCGCGTGGCGGTTCGACGAACGGCGGAGTGAGCGGCACGGGCGTTATCGGGGAGCCCGGCGGCGCGGGCGCCGGTGAAGCGGGCGAGGGAGGCGCGGGCGCCGGTGAAGCGGGCGAAGGCGGTGCAGGCGCAGGGGCCCCTGGTGAAGGCGGGATGTCCGGCAGCGGTGACATTGCGGGCAGTGGCGGCACGGCGGGCAACAGCGGCGGCATGTCCGGCAGCGGTGGCGTTGCAGGCAGTGGCGGCGTCGCGGGCACCGCGGGCAATAACGGCGGCATGTCTGGCAGCGGTGGCACGGCGGGCGGTGCGGGCACGGCGGGCGGCGCGGGCACGACAGGCGGGGTGTGAGCGCCGTCACCGGGGGTTGCCGCGAGCTCGGTGATGCCTAGGCAGTGTTGGGATAGGGGTCTTACAGCGCGACCGTGCCGGTCTCGAGCAAGGATTTCAGGTTCGAGAGCACCTTCGGCCAGCCACCCGACACGGCGTGGATGAGCTGCGAGGGTTCGCGCTCGATACTGTGCGTGATCGAGAGCTTCACGGCCGAGCCGCTCGTCTCGAGCTCCATCGTGCAGAGCGACGGGCCTTCGGCTTTGAGCTCGGGCTTGTGCTGATGCTCCCAGCGGATCACGAGCCGTCGCGGCGGATCCGCTTCGATGATCTCGCCCGCGTCGGTGAGGCGGCCGTCGGGGTAAGTCATTTTCCACGTCGAGCCGGGCGTCCACTGACTCTCGCACTGATTGCCGAACCAGTACTGTTTCATGAACTCCTTGTCCGTGAGCGCGGACCACAGCTTTTGCTGCGTCGTCCGGATATAGGTCACGTAAACGAACGTCGATCTTGCCATGATGTTTGTCTCCAATCGTTCGATGTGAGGATCAGTCGTCGCCGTCTTCCAAACGGCGCTTCAGATCGTGAAGAGCCTTGAGTCGCGGCTTCTCGAACTTGCGAACCCAGCGCTCGTAGATCTCCTGCATGGGGACCGGGTTCAGAAAATGGAGCTTCTCGCGGCCACGCCATTGCACGGCCACGAGGTTCGCGGCTTCGAGCAACGCGAGGTGTTGCGTCACTCCCTGGCGCGTCATGTCCAGGTGCTGGCAAAGCTCGCCCAACGTCTGCCCGTCGTGAGCGTGCAGCCGATCCAAAAGCTTGCGCCGGCCTGGGTCGGCCAACGCCTTGAACAGCAGATCTGCGTCGCTCACCTGGAGACAATATGCAAGCATTTACTTGCATGTCAAGCATGCCGAGCCGCCGTGCATTTCCGCGTCGAAGTGCCCCCCCCTTTAGCCGCCCCGAGCGTCCATGCCCCGAGCGCGACGGAGCGCCAATAACCCCGAGCATCACACCCCTGAGCCCGCGGGACTCAACGCGGTCGATGTACAGCGCGTTGCTCTAACGTTGTGCCCAGGGCCGGAATCGAACCAGCGACACGAGGATTTTCAATCCCGGAGCCGAGAGGCGCGCTGAGCGGCAATCCGGCTCGATCCGTGAAGCGTGCGCGGTCCCTGTAGCAAATGCGTAGCAGATCCCGGCCCGCCCAGCGGCCAACCTTGTCGGTCCCGCCTTCGAGGCATACCCTCAAGCTCATGCATGCCCCGGCCACCGGCTTTCCCAAGGTCCCGGACTCCAACGAGTCGCCGGCCCAGGCACTCGTGCGCCTTCTGGAGCAGCACGGCCTCGAAGACAGCCTGCGCGAGATCCTCGCCGCCATTCAGGCCCGCAAGCAGGAAGGGCAGCAGAAAGCCCGCCTCTCGCTCCTCGAGCACCTGCTCCAGGGCCAGCCGCCGCTGACCGAGGACGAACGAGCCGCGGTCCGCGACGAGTAATGGCAGGGGTCACGCTCGACACGGGCGTCTTCATCGCCCTGGAGCGGCGACAACGTCGGGCGATCGCGCTTTGGGAGAAATGGGCGCTCGCTAGGACCATACTCACGGTCCCCGCCGTGGTGATCGCCGAATGGTGGCGCGACCGACAATGGGATGCGGCTCGCTGGCTCGCAGGCGTCGAGGTCGAGCCGGTTGATGAAGAGCTCGCCCGCGTCGCGGGCGAGGTGCTTGGCGAGCTCCGGCTTGGGCGTGAGCACACCATCGACGCGATCGTGATGGCCTCCGCCGCGCAACGCGGCGACACCTTGTACACGTCGGACTTCGACGACATGGCGCGGCTGACGACGCGGTTTCCGGGGGTACGCGTGTTGGGCGTATAGGGATCGCGAACGGCCCATCGGGTTGTCGAGCCGCGGGTTGGTTGCGCCGACGTTCGCGCTCTGGTCGCGGCCATCCACTTCGGAACCGTTCGACGATGCGCACTTATCTACGCCCGGAGACTTCCGAGGAGTTCGAGCACGTCTGCACCGAATAGCTTCGTCGTGTGTGGGGCCGCCCGCGCCTCGTGCGTTATGCCGTCTGCATTACCGGAAGAAAGACGAAGCACGCCCAGGACGCCGTTCTCGAACTGAACGAGACACGGGCGGCCGCGGGCGAGTTCCTCGTCGAACTCATCTACTGGGAGGATATCGCGCTCCCTCTAGACAGCGACGACGACTTTCGCGAGCAGTACCAAGTCTCCTCGCACAGTTCAGTTCGCGGCGTCGTGCGTCCCGAGATTGAGCGTGCGGTCGCACCCGTTCGCGCTCGCCTCGACGATGTCCTCGGCGGATTGGAGGCAGTCGGTGCGACGGGAATCGACGCCGAGCTCGATCTGGCGGATGCCTGCAGGCGCGCCGGCATCTCGACCGTGAGCCCCAACGACCTCCGCCGCACGTTCGGCACGTGGCTCCGTTTGCAGGGCGTCGCGCCGCACTTCATCGGTGTAGCAATGGGTCACGCGGACTCGCGGATGGTCGAGCGCGTGTACGGAAGAATGCCCGAAGAAAATCTGCGGGCCGCGCTCAACGAGCACGTCGACCCGTGTAGCAAATACGTAGCAAACACCGTCGCGAAGGGGCGACGTGAGCGACGCATGAGACGACCGAATCCCTCAATTCCCTCGAGGGATTCAGTGCCCAGGGCCGGAATCGAACCAGCGACACGAGGATTTTCAATCCTCTGCTCTACCAACTGAGCTACCTGGGCGGTAACCGCAGGGGCCCGGGGGCGCCGCGCGGCCCGCGGGTATTAGCCCAGGGGGCGGGGCGCGTGCAACGGGTGTTGCTGGAAAAGCACGGGGCGGGCGCGAGTGAAGTAGTTACGGGGGCGGACGAGGGGCCGGGTGGGGTAGGGTGCCGCGGATGGCCGACGACGCCGCGTACGGCGCGCAAAGTCCGTTCATTTCGGAGGGGTACTTTCATCAGCTGTTGCAGAAGGCGGTGGCCGCGGGGGCTAGTGACGTGCATCTCAAGGTGGGGCAGCCACCCGGGGCGCGCGTGGCCGGGAGCCTCGCGTTCTTTCGCGTGGATCGGCTGCGAGCGGTGGATACGGAGGCCGCGGCGCAGCATGTGCTCCGGCGGCAGCGCCTGGCCGTCGAGCTCGACGAGCTGCGCGAGCACGACCTCGCGTACGAGGTGCAGGGCGTCGGGCGCTTTCGCGTGAACGTTTACCGGCAGCGCGGCTCGCTCGCCGTGGTGATGCGCGTCATCCCGCCGCGCGTGCCGAAGCTCGACGAGCTCGGGGTGCCTGGGGCCTGCCGGACGCTCGCCATGAAGGACCGCGGGTTGGTTTTGTGCGTGGGCGCGGCAGGAAACGGCAAGAGCACGACGCTCGCCGCCATGATCGACCATATGAACCACGCGACGCACAAGCACGTCGTGACGATCGAAGATCCCATCGAGTACCTGCACGAGGACGACCTTTGCTCGATCAGCCAGCGCGAGATCGGCGCCGACACGCAGAGCTTCGCGAGCGCGCTCCGCGCGGCGTTGCGCCAGGATCCGGACGTGATCCAAGTCGGCGAGATCCGCGACGCGGAGACGATGGACATCGCGCTCAAGGCGGCCGAGACGGGGCACCTCGTGCTCTCGACGCTGCACACGCCGGACGTCGCCCGCACGGTGCATCGCATCTTGGCGCTCGCGGAGGGCGACCCCGGTGAAATCCGCGAGCGGCTCGCGGGTGCCCTCCAGGGCATCGTGGCCCAGCGCCTGCTTCCGCGCGCGAGCGGGCAGGGGCGCGTGCTCGCGGCCGAGGTGCTGATCGGGACGGGCTCCGTGCGCGAGAGCATCAAGCGGCCCGAGGGGAGCCCGCCGCTCAAGGAGCTGATGGAATCGGGCGGCTCGCTTTACGGTATGCAAACCTTCGAGATGCACGTGAAGGATCTGATGCAGAAGGGCATCGTGGATCGCGAAATCGGCCGGGCGAACATCGGCTTCTGACGCCTCGGTTTTGACCGCATCGCCGCCTCACGTTAGACGGGGGTGCAGCATGGCCGACACCCCCGATCCCCAGCGCCCGACGCTCCGCCACGACTTCACCTTGCCCGAGGTGCGCGCCATCCATGACACGCCGCTCTTCGAGCTCGTCGACCGAGCGCGCGCCGTGCATCGCCAGTACCACGCCGAGAACGAGGTGCAGCTCTGCACGCTCCTCAGCGTGAAGACGGGCGGCTGCCCCGAGGATTGCGGTTACTGCTCGCAGTCGTCGCACCACGAGACGCACGTGAAGGGCGAGGCGATGCTCTCCGTGGACACGGTGATCGCGTCGGCGCGTGCCGCCAAGGAGCGGGGCGCGACGCGCTTCTGCATGGGCGCCGCGTGGCGTGAGCCGAAGGAAGGGCCGAACTTCGAGCGCGTGCTCGCGATGGTGCGCGGCGTGAAGGCCGAGGGCCTCGAAGCCTGCGTGACGCTCGGCATGTTGACCGACTCGCAGGCCGAGCGACTGAAAGAGGCCGGACTCGACGCGTACAACCACAACCTCGACACCTCGCGCGCGCATTACCGCTCGATCATCACCACGCGCACCTTCGACGATCGCTTGGCGACGCTGCGGCGCGTGCGCGGCGCGGGCATCACCGTGTGCTCGGGCGGCATCATCGGCCTGGGCGAGAGCATCGACGATCGCTGCGCGATGCTGATCGAGCTGGCGACCCTCGAGCCACACCCGGAGAGCGTGCCGATCAACGCGCTCGTGCGCATCGAGGGGACGCCGCTCGCGGCGATGCCGCCCGTCGATCCGCTGGATTTCGTGCGACTGATCGCCACGGCGCGCATCCTGATGCCGAAGTCGCGCGTGCGGCTCTCGGCCGGGCGGAGCTCGCTCACGCGTGAGGCGCAGCTGCTCGCCTTGTACGCGGGCGCGAACAGCATCTTCTACGGCGATCAGCTGCTCACGACACCGAACCCGGAAGAGGACGCGGACACGGAGCTCATGCGAGCGGCCGGGCTACGTGCTCAAGCGCCGTCGGTGTGAGCGCGCCTTAGGCTGCGGTCCGTCGCCGTGAGCGGCGCACGCGGACGAGCACGGCGCCGAAGAGCAGCGCCGCGGCGCCGGACGGCGCCCCGTCGTCGCCCGTGCGCCGGATGCTGCAACCGCCGCTCTGCGGTTTGGCGCAGTCGCGGGAAAAACCATGGCGGGGCGCGCAGTGCTTCACGTCTACCTCGTCACTCGGCGGATAGATCTCGCAGATCCCGGCGATGTCGTCCCCGTCGGGAGTTCGCTGATAGAGGTCGCCCGGCGAGTACTCGGGGTACATGCTCGAGCCGAGCACCGGGTCGTGGGAGAGGCCCAGAAAATGGCCGCACTCGTGCGTGAGCACGGCTTGCAGATCGTCCACCGTGCCGGCCGAGTCGTCCGCGAACGTGAAGCGCGCTTGCGCCGAATTGATCTCGACGTCGGCGTCGTAAATCTGCGCGTTCTCGGTGTTGTAGGTGATGGTCGTGAGCGCGAGCGTGTCTTCCTGTCCGGCGTAGGGCCAGGAGCCGTCGCGGAAGAGGAACACGTTCGCGTTCGGTTGATCCTTGTTGTACTCGATGTGATCGCAGACTGCGGGGCCGAAGTCGGCGACCCCGAAGCTCGGAATGGCGCCGCCGCCGCAATCGACGTTGAGCCACGCCTCGAACGCCTTCTCGATCGTGGCGTGCGCGAGGCCGTAGTCGATGCTCTGCGCGGGCGAGCCGTCCTGTTGCACGCTGAAGGAAATGCAGTTTTGCGGCCAGTAGAGCGGCGTGCCCTCGAGCAAGCAGCCGACGGAGTCACGCTGGCAAGGCGTGTCCGGCGTGGTCTGCCAGACGTCGTCGTAGGCCGGCTGGTTGTCGCAGGCCTTCGTACGGCAATATTCGGCCCGCGCCTGCGCGGCGGCGAAGAGGCTCGCGACTCCGAACGCGAGCGCCGCGACGCCGGGCTTCATTTCTGCTCGGCCCTCACGAGGGCGAGCGCCTCGCTCAAGCCGCGCCCGGCGAGGCGTTCGACCGCGGAGCCCGGCTTCTTCAAGAGCGCCGGCAGCTGGCGATTGGCCGCGAGGATCTTCCCGCGCGCGTCGTTCACGACCGGGTAATGGCCCTGGGCCATCGCCGTGACGCTGTAGGAGAGCGGGGCGAGCAACGTGAGGAAGGTGAGGGACGTCTCGCCGAGCACGAGCTCCGCTTCGCCCTCCACGATTTGCCCGATGGTGCCGATGCGACCACCGAGCGTGTGTAAGACGACCTCGCTCGCGCTCGGATCCGCACCCGTCACCACCTCCTCCACCCGCACCCGCGTCTCGGTCACGATGTGGCGCGAGCCACCGATGACCTGCCAGGTTGCGCGCCGGGCGACCCCGGTGAGCACCAAGGCGCTCGTGCTTTTCTTCACGAGCTCACCGATGCTGAGCGCCCGCGCCACGGCGGCGAGAGCCGGAGCTGCGTCGAGACCGACGAAGGCCAGACCTAAAACAGACAGCGCTCCCCGCCGATCCATGGAGAGACCATAGCATTTCCGCGCCATCCTAGCCTAGCGCGCGAGCAGCGGAGCGCGCTCCGTTGGGGTATAACCCCGGCCCGGCCGCATGCCGTCTTCCGTTTCCGCGCCCTCGTCGGTACCTACGCTCGATCGGCGATCGCCGACCCTCGCAGCCGAGCTCAAGTCGTACGTGCTCCGGCACCGGGGCGCGATCGAGCAGCTCGTGCGTGCCGCGGGACCGGACGCCGGACTACCGGCCGCCGCTCGCTACAGCAAAGTGATCGACGGGCTCCTCTGCGCGCTCTTCCGCGCGCTCGAGACGTCGATGATGGCCGAGGGCACCTGGGTGCCGGTAGGTCTCGCCGCCGTCGGCAGCTACGGGCGTGAAGAGCTCGCGTTTTGCAGCGACCTCGACGTCCGGCTGATCTCCGCGGCCAAGGTCGACAAGGTCCGACCGGTCGCCGAAGCGTTGCTCTACCCGCTCTGGGACGCGGGGCTCAGCATCGGTCATCAGGTCGTGAACCCGAACGAGGTGCTCGACCTCGCGCAAAACGACTTGCCGACGGCCACGACGCTGCTCGATTGGCGCCTCGTCGCCGGCGATCGCGGCGTGAGCGACAAGCTCGTCGAACGTGCGACCGAGGGGCTCTTCGGCATCGGCAACATCTCGAAATTCCTCGAACGACTCGCCAAGCGCGTGACGGAGCGCGGTGAACGCTACGGCGGCTCCGTTTACCTGCTCGAGCCGGACGTGAAGAACGGCATCGGCGGCCTGCGCGATCTCGACGTGGCGTGCTGGGCGGTGCGCGCGCGCTTTCACGTCAAGACGTTGCGGGAGCTCGTGCGTATCGGCGTGCTGCTCGGCCGTGAATGGCAAGAGATCGAAGAGGCGACGAACCTGCTCTGGCGCGTGCGTAACCTCCTGCACTTGAACGCGGGGCGGCGTTCGGATCGCCTGAGCTTCGACCGGCAAGAAGCGCTCGCCAAGGACCTCGGGTACGGGCCGGGCGGCGCCGGCGTCGAGGCCTTCATGAGCGAGTACTACCGGAACGCGCGCGTCATCGCGCGCACGCGCGAGCTCATCTTGCAGCGCGCCGAGCCACCCCCGAAGCGCAAGCCGCGCGAGCGGAACCTCGGCAACGGCCTGAAGCTCACGAACGACCAGGTCTCGGTCGAGGATCCGGCGGCCGTCGAGCAGGAGCCGGCGCTCGCCCTCCGGCTCTACGAAGAGGCGGTCAAGCGCGATCTCCCCGTGTACGGCTTCGCGCGTGACGCCGTGGCCCGCGCGCTCGCGACGCCCGGGTTCGCGGAACGGCTGCGCGCGAGCGAGGAAGCGTCGCGGCTCTTCGTGCGCCTGTGTTCGACCGTACAGCTGACGAAGCTCCGGGCAGGCTCCGTGCTGCAGGAGCTCCACGACGTGGGCCTCCTCGTCGCCATGGTGCCCGAGTTTTTACCGGTCGTCGGGCGCGTGCACCACGACGTCTATCACACGTACACGGTCGACGTTCACTCGGTCGCGGTGGTCGATCACCTGCGGGCGCTCATTCGCGGCGAGCTCGCCGCCGAGCACCCGCTCGCCTCGCGGCTCGCCGCCGAAATTTCGCGCTCGAACGTGCTCTTCTTCGCGGCGCTGCTCCACGACATCGGCAAGGACGAGGGCGGGAAGATGCACTCGGAGCGCGGCGCCGGACTCGCGCGCACCGTGCTCGAGCGGCTCGGCTTGCCCGAGTCGGACATTCGGGAAATCGAGCACCTCGTGCTCAAGCATTTGCGCATGTATCACGTGGCGACGCGCCGCGACATCGACGATCCGGAGACGCTCCAAGCCTTCGGCGAGGAGGTGCACGGCCGGGAGGGTCTGCGAGAGCTCTACCTGCTCACGATCTGCGACGTGTCGATGACGAGCATGGGCGCGCTCACGAGCTGGAAGGCGCGCGTGCTCGAGCAGCTGTATTTCGCGACGGACGCCGTCTTGTCGTCAACCGGCACGCTTCACGGTGAAGACCGGCTCGAGGACGCGCGCGCCGCCGTGCGTGCGCTCTGCCCCGAGCGCGGCGAGCGCGAGTTCCTCGATCACTTCCTGCAGGCGATGCCCGAGCGCTACCTCTACGCGAACGAGAGCCAGGACATCGTGCGTCACTCGCGCTTCGCCCGCGCCGCGCAGATGCAGCAGGTGAACGTGACCGTGATGACGGTGGCGGCGCCCTACGTCGAGCTCGGATTCATCGCGGACGATCGACCCGGCCTGCTCGCCATGATCACGGCGACGCTCGCGGCGGCGCGCATCAAGATCCTGAGCGCGCAGGTGCACAACTGGGTGGACACCTACGGTCGCACCCGGGCTCTGGATCTGTTTTGGGTACGCGGGGGCACGGCGCCCGAAACCGTAAAAGCCGCCGTGCCGCGCCTGCAGCGTGATTTCGAGCGTCTGCTCTCGCAGGAGCTCACGCCCGCCGAGCTCGTCACGGGCGGAGTCGCGCGCCGCTCACTCTGGTCGGATCGGCCCACGCCGGCGATCGTTACCGACGTTCACGTCGACAATCGCGTCTCCCAACTTCACACGATCATCGAGGTGACGACGCGCGATCAGGCCGGCCTCCTCTTCTGGCTCAGCCACACGCTCCAGATGCTAAACCTCACGATCAGCCTCGCCAAGATCAACACCGAGGGTAACCTCGTCGCCGACGTCTTCTACGTGACCGACGAAAAAGGCACCAAGGTCCTCGACGCCGAGCGCATCGACGTCATCAAGACGCGCCTCTCCGCCAGCATCGCTCATCTAGAGAAAGCCAACGAAGCATGAAGCTCATCGCGCCGCTCGCGTCGCTCGTTCTAATTTCGGCTTGCAGCAGCGCTCCGCCCCCCGCGGCGGCCGATCCGTCGCTGGCCGACGCGCCGTCCGGCTCGAGCGGCGCGTCGCCTTCGTCGGCCCCGGCGTCGAACGCGAACGTCGAAAAGGCGATGAGCGCCATTGAAAATCAGGACTTTGCGTCCGCCAAGACGATCCTCGAGCAGGCGCGCAAAGACGACCCGAAGGACCCGCAGGCCGCGTTCTATCTCGGCGTCGCCGACGAGGGCTTGAGCGACAAGCCCGGGGCGAAAGAAGCGTATCGGGCCGCCATGGGACTCGATCCGAAGCTGCCCGATCCGGCGGTGAATCTTTCGCAGCTCCTGCTCGACGAGCAAGACGCGGCCGGCGCGCTCGCGGTCGTCGACACGGCGCTCAAGAGCTTGCCGAAGCACCCCGACCTGCTCTTGAACCGCGCCGTCGCGCTCGAAGCGCTCGGAAAAAAGGACGACGCGCTCAAGGCGTACGGCGCAGCCGCCTCCGTGCGCCCGAAGGACATGGTGCTTCACGCCGCGTACGGCCAGCTCTTGAGCGAAGCCGGCAAGCAGCAAGAGGGGCTCGCGGAGCTCAAAATCGCCGCTGGCAGCGACGATCCGGCGCTCCTCGCGAGCATCGCGTCCGTCCAGACGAAAGCGGGCGCCTTCGACGACTGCATCGCGACCATCGGCCGCGCCCTCGCGCAGAAAAAGGTCCCGGCGCTGCTCGTTCGCCGCGGCATCTGCGAAGACGGCAAGAAGGACGACAAAGCCGCCGAAGCCGACTACCAAGCGGCGCTCGGCATGGACGCGAACTTCGCGCCCGCTCACCACTACCTCGGCCTCCATCTCGCCGCGAAGGGCGACAAGAAATCCGCGCTCGAGCACCTCGACAAAGCCGCCGCTCTCGCGGGCGACAAAGGCATCGGTCCCGAAGCCAAGAAGAAGGCAGCCGAGCTCCGCGCCAAAAAATAACCCGCTGTCCGCGCGGGTCGAGCCCACGAGTCGCCCCTCGAAACTGAGAGCGGGTTCACCTCCGCGCACGGTGCCCCGACTGCTGCCAGCGCCATTTCGGCCCGCGCCCTCCACGGCATTGGACGCCCCCACGGCATCGACAGGGGGCAAAACGCCCGAACGGCGCGAACCGCTTGCGTGCATCGCGTCATGCCGAACTGCCGCAAGAGGCGAGATGCCGGTTCCCGATGCACGCGCGGTGCTCCTGAGTGTGGCCGGTGCACACACCAAGGTCACCCCTTCGCACACCGTGCGACAAATCGACGAAAGTTAGACACTTGTCGCTTTCGTCATTCGATTATTCGCGCGAATATATTCGGATGCGCGCAGCGTCCACGCGCAGGCGGTGCACCGGGCTCCCGCTCGTCGGACTCGTGTGTGTACTCGCCGGCTGTACCGGCAAAGTCGCTGAGAACGTGCCGGCGAGCGGCGGTGCGGCCGCCGAGCAGGGGAGCGGGGGCTCGTCCGCGTCAGGCGCCGCGACGGGCGCGGGCGGCTCGAGCGCCAAAAGCAGCGGCGGGTCCACGACGGGCGGCTCCACGTCGAATGGCGGCTCGAGCGGCAACGCCGGCGGCGGCAGCTCGGCCGGCGGGTCTTCGCAAGGGGGCGGCGGAGCGGTCGCTCCCGCAGCGCTCCAGAGCGTCGGCAGAAGGCTCACGAACGGTGAGCTCGACAACGTCGTGCGTGATTTGTTCGGCGACAGCACCGGCCCCGCGTCGAAGTACCTCGCCGAGGATCAGTACGATCCGTTCGACAACGATTACACGCTGCAGCGCGCGTCCGAAGCGCTCATCGACTCCCTCGAAGCGTTCGCGGAAGATGTCGCCGTGCGCGCCGTCTTGCCCGCCAATCGCGCCAAGGTCGTGCCCTGCACGCCTTCCGGTGCCGGTGACAGCGCGTGCTTCGAGCAGACGGTGACGAACGTCGGCAAAAAGCTCTTCCGCCGCCCGCTCAGCGACGACGAGGTCACGGCGTACCTCGCGCTCCAAGCCTTCGCGACCGAAGACAATCCGGACGTGCCGCACGACTTTTACACGGGCGTTTCGCTCGTCCTCGAAGCGATGCTGCAAGACCCGGAGTTCCTCTACCGCGTCGAAATCGGCACCCCCGGCAAGGACCCGAGCGTGCTCGCGCTGAACGACTACGAAATCGCGTCGCGCCTCTCCTTCTTGCTCTGGGGCAGCACGCCCGACGACGCGCTCCTCGCCGCGGCCGACGGCGGCAAGCTCGTCGAGCCCGACGGGCGGCGCTCCCAAGCCGAACGCCTGCTCGCCGACGACCGCGCGCGTGACGCGCTGCACCGCTTCCACGCCATGTGGCTCGGCTACCGCGCGATCCCCGGTAGCGCCGAGCTCTTGGCCTCGTTCGGCATGGAAACGACGCACCTCATCGATCGCGTCGTGTTCGATGAGCCCGCGAGCTACCTCACGCTCTTCACGTCGCCGGACACCTACATCGACACGAAGCTCGCGGACCAATATGGCCTCCCAGCACCCGCGGGCGGCGAGGGATGGGTGAAATACGGGTCGGACGGACGCGCCGGTATCCTTTCGCACGGCAGCGTGCTCGCTGCGTTCAGCAAGTTCTCGGACACGAGCCCGACGCAGCGCGGGATTTTCGTGCAGACGCGCCTGCTCTGTAACCCCGTCGGGTCGCCGCCCGCCAACGTGAACGTCGATCAGCCGCCCGCGGCGACCGACTCCGCCTGCAAGACGGATCGCTACGCCGCGCATCGTTCGTCCTCGAGCTGCGCTTCTTGCCACGACAATCTCGACCCCATCGGCTTCGGGCTCGAGCAGTACGACATCGGCGGGAAGTTCCGCACCCACGACGACGGCCACCCGGAATGTCCGCTCGACGGCAGCGGCACGTTGCCCGGCTACGGCAGCTTCAACGGTCCCGGCGAGCTCGGCCAAAAGCTCGTGGACAGCGGCGTGCTCGAGCATTGCTTCGTCCAACAGCTGCTCGACTACGCGATCGGACGGCCGCTCCGCACGGATGAAGGCGCCGTCGTCGACGAGCTCGCGGCCTCCTTCGAAGCCGAAAACTACGACGCGCAAACGCTGCTCCTCGACTTCGTCACGAGCGAGCGTTTCGCGCTCCGCAGCGAGGAGCCCGCGCCATGAGCTTCGTTTTGCCCCGCCGCACCCTGCTTCGAGCGCTCGGCGGCATCGCCGTCGGGCTGCCGGTGCTCGAATGCATGCTCAATCGCAACGGCACGGCGTACGCCCAGGCGGGCGCGCTGCCGCTGCGCTACGCCGTCGTCTTCGCCGGGCAAGCCATCGGCGGTGACGGCTGGGCCGAGGACCAGTCGCAAGTCATGGGCCAGCGCATCACCCAAACGGGTGACTTCATCGTGCCGGCGCAGACGGGGAGCGGCTACACGCCGACGACGCCGCTCGGGCCGCTCGTCGATCGCGATCTGCTCTCGGACTTCAATCTCGTCTCGGGCATGAAAATCCCGTTCAGCGCGAGCTCGACCGACGCGGCGGACGTCCCCGCGGGCGGCGCTTTCCGTGATTTCCACGGCGGAGGCGCGGGGCCGCTCCTCTGCGGCACGCGCTCGACGAGCTCGAGCTTCACGTGCCGGAGCGCCACGTCCGACCAGATCCTCGCCAAAGAGAGCTCCGGGACGACGCTCTCGTCCCTCGTCGTGCGCGCGCAGCCCGCCTGGTATCTGAGCGGCTCGAGCTTTTCGGGGCGCCAGTACATCTCCTACAGCGGCGACGGGGATCCGGTGGAAGCGCAGGTGAGCCCGCTCATCGTCTACCGCTCGCTCTTCTCGAACTTCACGCCCGCGACGAGCTCCGCCGACGCACAACACGACTTCGAGCTGCGCGCCCGCACGAGCGTGCTCTCGCTCGTGCTCGCCAAGCGCGACAAGCTCCTCGGACGCGTCGGGGCGGCCGACAAAGCACGGCTCGAGAAACACTTCGACGAAATCCGCGACCTCGAAATGCGCCTGAGCGCGACGCCCACGATGAGCGGCGGTGCCTGTCAGGTGCCGATGCAGCCGGGCGACGATCCACCCGTCGGCGGCGACAACGCGGGCTCGACCTCGGACGAGATTGCCACCAATACCGGCTACAGCGACGAGGACACGCGCGCTCGTCTGCTCGCCGATCTCGTTCACATGGCGTTCGTCTGCGATCTCACGCGCGTGGCGACGCTGCAGATCACGTCCTTTCAGTCGCACATGAACGTCTTCCCCATCACGACGGATCTCGGCCTACCGGTCCGCGCCGACTTGCACGAGTGCGGTCACAACGGCGACGCCAACAACCGCGGGACGCTCCCCGTCAGCACCACGCTCAAGTGGCACATTTCGCACTACGCCTACCTCGTCGACAAGCTGAAGCAGACGCAGGAAGGCGCCGGCACCGTGCTCGACAACTCCGCGGTCATTTTCATGCCCGAGGCGGGCCACGGCACGCAGCTCAACGACGCGACGAGCACCGATCAAACGCACTCCGTCGAGAAGATGGTGCTGCTCGTGGCCGGGCGCGCGGGGGGCCTCGCGCCGGGGCGTCACATCGCGACGAGCGGCGCGCACCCGGGTCAGGTGCTCCTCACGGCGATGCAAGCGGTCGGCCACACGGGCACGACGTTCGGCGAGGTGAGCGGCACCGTCTCCGAGCTTTTGGGTTAGGCGCACGCGGACCGGCGCCGGCGCGTGACCCCGGCACGCGGTGCGTTCGGCTTGCGGCCTTGGGCCTTAGCCGCCGCCGAGCATCATCCCGAGGATGCGATCGAGCTCGTCCCACGACGCGTATTTGACGATGATCTCCCCCTTGTCGTCGCGATCGCGGAGCTCGACTTTGGTGCCGAGCTTGCGCTCGAGGCGCCCTTCGATGTCGCGCACGTTCGCGGATTTGCCCTTCGGCGAACCCTTGCCGAGCTCCTTGGTCTTGGCACCGCGCACTAGCGACTCGGTCTGCCGCACGCTCAGACGGCCCTTGACGACTTTGTCCGCCAGGTCGACCAGCGTGTCGTCGCTCGGCGCGCCGAGCAGCGCCCGCGCGTGCCCTTCGCTGAGCTCGCCGCTCACGACGCGCTCGCGCACCGGCTTCGGCAAGCGCAGTAGGCGGAGCGCGTTCGCGATGGTCGAGCGATCCTTGCCGACGCGCTGCGCGAGTGTCTCCTGCGTGTAGCCGTGCTCGCGCACGAGCCGGTCGAGCGCTTCCGCGAACTCGATGGCGTCGAGATCCTCGCGCTGGACGTTCTCGATCAACGCGAGCTCGAAGGCGTCCTTCGCCGAGACGTCGCGCACGACGACGAGCACCTCGCGCAGGCCCGCCCGCTGTGCCGCTCGCCAGCGCCGCTCCCCGGCGATAATCTCGAATTCACCCTCGCCGCGCCGGCGCACGACGAGCGGCTCGAGCAAGCCGTGCGTCTTGATCGACTCCGCGAGCTCGGCGAGCTTCTCGTTCTCGAAGTGCTGCCGCGGCTGCCCCCGTTGCGGGACGATGCGCTCGAGCGCGCAGCTGAACACGTTGCCCTGCCCGTAATCGACGGCGGGCCGATCGGGAGCCGGCGGCGGCGAGCGCACCGGCAAGAGCGCGTCGAGGCCGCGCCCGAGCCCGCGCAGGGGCTTCTTCGTCGGATCGCTCACGCCGCGCCCTCGATCACTTCACGCGCGAGGCTCAAATAACCCTGGGCGCCCTTGCTCTCGGCGTCGTAGAGCAGCGCGGGCAAGCCGTGCGAGGGCGCCTCGCTCAAGCGCACGTTGCGCGGGATGATCGCGTCGAATACGCGAAAATGCCGGCGCACCTCGTCGGCGACCTGGTGCGCCAAGCGATTGCGCGGGTCCCACATCGTGAGCACGATGCCCTCCATCACGAGCCCTGCGTTGAGCGAGGAACGCACGCGATCGATCGTGGCCATCAGGTACGTGATGCCCTCGAGCGCGTAGTACTCGGGCTGGAGCGGGACGACGACGCGCTGCGCTGCGACGAGCACGTTCAGCGTGAGCACGCCGAGCGACGGCGGCGAATCGAGGATGACGTATTCGTAACCTTCGACCGCGGGCCCGCGCAAAAGCGCCGCGAGATGCGTGCCGCGATCGTGCTCGAAGAGCTCGTACTCGACGCCGATCAGATCCTGCGTCGAGGGGGCCACGTCGAGCGTGTCGATCTTCGTGCGCATGATCACGTCGGCGAGCGAGGCCGAGCCGATGAGCGCGTCGTAGATCGTTCGCTCTGCGGTCCCGGGCGGTACACCGACGCCGCTCGAGGCGTTGCCCTGTGGATCCATGTCCACGAGCAGCGTCCGTCGCTCGGCGGCCGCGAGGCTCGCGGCTAGGTTCACGGCCGTGGTCGTCTTACCGACGCCGCCCTTCTGGTTGGCGATCGCGATGATGTGAGGGGGGGCGGGCATTCGAGTTCGAAGGGGCGAGGGTACAGCCGCCCGCTTTTTTTGGCTCCTGTCCCGGCGTAGCCTACATTGTGGTCAGATGTAGGTCTAAGTAGGAAAAAGTAGTCTTAGGCCAGAGAGGAAACACCAGCAAAATGGCGAGCCCCCGAGGATATTCGAGCTTTCAGGACTTCACGCGCGACACGATCCGCCCGGACATGCGCATCGGTTGGTCCACCGACGAGCTCGAGCACAGCGGTGCGGAAGCTCTGGATTTCGACATGGATCCGTTCGAGCAGAGCCTCTGGCAGGCCGAGCAAGAAGACGACGACGCATAGGCCTTCGAGGCCGAGCCAAGCTTCCTTCATCGCTTTTTCGGGAGGCGCGCTTCGACACTCGGTGGGGGCGCGCTTCATGACTTCCACGGCCAAGTTTTCGGATCTCGGAATCGCGCGCGCAAATGCTCGCGCGATCGCACGTCAGAAAGTCTGTCGGGGCCCATAAAACCCCTGGCAAGACCCTGCGCTCGCAAGTACCTTTCGCGCCCCCATGCAGGTAACCGTCCAGCGGCTGAGCCCCGTCGTCGTCGAGTTCAACGTCCAGATCGAGAGCGATCGCGTCAAATCCGAGGTGGAAAAGGCGTACACCGCCGTCGCTCGGAACGCGAAGGTGCGCGGGTTCCGGCCCGGCAAAGCGCCGCGCAAGGTGCTCTCGCACGTCTACGGACCGCGCATCGCGCGCGACGTGGTCGACCTCTTGGTGCAGGAGACGTACCCGCAGGCGGTGAACGAGGGGAAGGTGCAGCCCGTCGGGGACCCGGCGATCGAGCGTAAGCCGTTCGTCGAAGATCAGGCGTTTTCCTACGTCGCGCGCGTCGAAGTGCTGCCTTCGATCGAAAGCGTGAAATACGACGGCCTGAACGCCAAGCGCGTGAAGAGCGAGGTCAGCGCGGAGCAGCTCAAGGCCGAGATCGATCGCCTGCGTGAAGCGCACGCGACGCTCGAGGATCCGAAGCCCGCGCGCGCGAGCGCCAAGGGCGACGTCGTCACCATCGACTTCGAGGTCGAGGTCGAGGGCGAGAAGATCCCCGACGCGGGCGCGACGGATTTTCAGGTGTGGCTCGGGCGCGGCCAGCTCCTGCCGCCGCTCGAGGACGAGCTCACGGGTGTCTCCATCGGCGACACGAAGAACATCGACGTGCCGATGCCGGCGACGCACCAGCACAAGAAGCTCAAGGGCAAGACCGCCGTCTTCAAGGTCGCGCTCAAGGCGATGAAGGAGCGCGTGCTGCCGAACCCGGACGACGAGTTCGCGAAGGACCTCGGTAAGTTCGAGACGCTCGCCGATCTCGAGAAGGACCTGCGCGAGCGGCTCGAGAAGGAAGCGAACGAGGCCGCCGAGAACGCGCTCGCCGAGCAACTCGTCGTGGACCTCGTGCGGACGAACCCGATCCCGGTGCCGCCGTCGCTCGTCGAGCGGCAGATGCGCGTGACCGAGCAAGAGATTTTGCAGCGCGCGCGCTCGCAGGGCAATCAGGCGACCGGAATGGGCGACGAGCTCCGCGACAAGGTGCGCGCCGACAGCGAGCTCAAGGTCGCGGCCGGCCTCTTGATGGCCGAGGTCGCGAAGAAAGAGGCGCTTCAGATCGGCGACGCCGAAATCGAAGAGGGGCTCAAGGAGCTGGCGGAACAAACGGGGAAGAACGTGGCAAAGCTCCGCGTGGAATACCGCGAGCCGCAGAAGCGCGAGATGCTGATCGGCATGATTTTGGAAAACAAGGTGCTGGACATCATCCAGGCGAAGGCCAAGATCGAAGAAGGTTGAGGACCCTCCCATGGCACGACGACGACCCGAGACCCGCTCCGACGCCCTGAAAGTGCTCGAGACCCGCGCGGCGACCGAGCGCATTACCGACAACGTCATCTACCCGCACGTCGTCGAGACGACGCATCGCGGCGAGCGCACGTGGGACATCTTCAGCCGGCTGCTGAAGGATCGCATCGTGTTCCTCGGCAGCGCGGTCGACGACGACGTTGCCAACATCGTCATCGCTCAATTTCTCTTTTTGGAGAGCGAAGATCCGGACAAGGACATCCAGCTCTACGTGAACTCGCCGGGCGGCGTGGTCACGGCCGGCCTTGCGATCTACGACACCATGCAGCACGTCCGCTGCCCGGTGAGCACGATCTGCATCGGCCAGGCGGCGAGCATGGCGGCCGTGCTGCTCGGCGCCGGGGAGAAGGGGCGCCGTTCCGCGCTCCCGAATTCGCGCATCATGATCCACCAGCCGCTCGGCGGCGCCCGGGGTCAGGCCACGGACATCGAGATCCAGGCCCGGGAAATTCGCCACATCAAGGACGTGCTGGTCAACATTCTCGTCCACTCGACGGGTAAGTCGAAGGACGACATCGTGCGCGACATCGAGCGCGATTTTTACATGGGTCCGGCGCAGGCCAAGGAATACGGCCTGATCGACCTCATCTTCGACCCCCGAAAGAAATCCGAACAGAAGGGCTGAGGGGCTCGGGGCTTGGCGCGGCGCCACCCCTGAACCTTTGACCCTCCCGGCCGTATCCTCCTCCCGAGGCTTGCCCATATTGGGACGCGGCCATAGAATTTCTCGAAGGACATAGGGCCACCAAGGACAGACGTGGAACGAAGGCGCGACGAATCGAACGGGAATCTCTGCTGCTCCTTCTGCGGCAAATCGCAGAAGGAAGTGAAGAAGCTCATCGCGGGCCCGACCGTCTACATTTGCGACGAGTGCATAGCGCTTTGTAACGACATCATCGCGGAGGAGGTCGAGAAGGACGAGCCGTCTACCGGCGCGGATCCGACGCCCAAGCCCGCCGAGATCAAGGCCATCCTCGACGACTACGTCGTGGGCCAGGACCGCGCGAAGAAGATCCTCGCGGTCGCCGTTCACAACCACTACAAGCGCATCAACTCGAAGCTCGCGACCGACGACGTCGAGCTCGGCAAGAGCAACATCATGCTGCTCGGGCCGACCGGCAGCGGAAAGACACTGCTAGCCCAGACGCTCGCGAAGATCCTCAAGGTGCCCTTCGCGATCGCGGACGCGACGACGCTGACGGAGGCCGGCTACGTCGGGGAGGACGTCGAGAACATCATCGTCCAGCTGCTGCAGAACGCCGACCACGACGTCGAGCGCGCGCAGCGCGGCATCGTCTACATCGACGAAATCGACAAGATCAGCCGCAAGAGCGACAACCCGTCCATCACGCGTGACGTGTCGGGCGAAGGCGTCCAGCAAGCGCTGCTCAAGATCATCGAAGGCACCATCGCCAACGTGCCGCCGAAGGGCGGCCGCAAGCATCCGCAGCAGGATTTCCTGCAGGTCGACACCTCGAACATCCTCTTCATCTGCGGCGGCGCGTTCGTCGGGCTCGATCAGATCATCCAGCGCCGTCTGGGGCAGAGCCGCCTCGGCTTCGGCGCGGAGATCAAGAGCAAGGCGGACTTGAAGCTCGGTCAGCTGCTCTCGAACGTGCAGCCCGAGGATCTCTTGAAGTTCGGGTTGATCCCGGAGTTCATCGGCCGCCTCCCGGTCATCGCGACGCTCCACGAGCTCAACGAGGACGCGCTCATCGACATCTTGACCAAGCCGAAGAACAGCCTGGTCAAGCAGTTCCACAAGATGTTCGAGATGGACGGCGTGAAGCTCAAGTTCGCCAAAGGCGCGCTTCAGGCCATCGCAAAGAAAGCGCTCGCTCGCGAGAGCGGCGCGCGCGGTCTCCGCGCCATCATGGAAGAGGCGATGCTCGACGTCATGTACGACGTGCCCTCGAAGCAGGGCATCAAGGAGGTCGTCGTGAACGAGGAAGCAATCCTCCAGGGCGACCCGCCGCTCATCGTCTATCACAAGGAAGCCGGCGTCGGCTGACACGGCCGACGCGCTTTTTCGGCGTCCCTCGAGACGCGGGCGGAAGAGCCTCTGGCAGGGGACAGCCAGCGGCGCTTCCGCATTTACGTGGTAACCCAGGATGACCGAGATGTTCTTCAAGAACGATCCGAGCGAAAAGGGAGGCAATAAGAGGACGCTCCCGGCGCTCCCCCTGCGCGACATCATCGTGTTCCCGCACATGGTGTCCCAGCTCTTCGTGGGGCGCGACAAGAGCATCGCTGCGCTCGACGAGGCCATGGCGCGGGACAAGGACATCTTTCTCGCCGCGCAAAAGAGCGCGAAGACCAACGATCCTGCGCCCGACGACATCTACGCGGTCGGAACCGTCGGCACCATCGTGCAACTGCTCCGACTCGCGGACGGCACGGTCAAGGTGCTCGTCGAGGGACGGCAGCGCGCGCGCGTACGTCGCTACCTCGAGAGCGGTGACTACTTTCTCGCGGAGATCGAAGAGGTCGCCGAGCAGACCGAAGCCGACGTCGAAGTGGAGGCGCTGATCCGCAGCGTGCAAAGCACCTTCGAAGTCTACGTAAAGCTCAACAAGAAGGTGCAGCCCGAAGTCTTGATGAGCGTGCAGAGCGTCGATGATCCGTCGAAGCTCTCCGACAGCATCGCGGCGAACCTCCCGACCATCAAGCTCGCCGATCGTCAGGGCCTGCTCGAGATGGAGGAGCCGAAGAAGCGGCTCGAACGCCTGTACGAGCTGATGCAGGCCGAAATCGAGATCCTCCAGGTAGAAAAGAAGATCCGTTCTCGCGTCAAGAAGCAGATGGAGAAGACGCAGAAGGAATACTACCTGAACGAGCAGATGCAGGCGATCCAGAAGGAGCTCGGGGGCGGGGAACG
>JAICUB010000003.1 GCA_025936045.1 Polyangiaceae bacterium
GCCCGCACTCGAGCCAGCTGCCACGTCCGCGAGCACGCGCTCGAGGTCATCAGCGTTCTTGGCGGAAAGCACGTCGCTGTCGAGCAATACCGAGCGGAGCTCACGTTCGAAGGTCCCTCCTGGCGGTTGCCCGGTGAGCGCCGTTCCCCAGATAAACGACATCTGGCCGCATCTCGAGCCGTCTCGGTAGAAGTCCACCCCGAGGCCGTAGTCCCCGGAGTACGACCATCTCAGGACCGTTCCACACCACTCAACCGCCAACCTTGCTTCATCTTCGCGATCGAACGGCACGAAGCACGTCCAACGGTCGTTGGACGCGACGACACGCCCCGCGGCGCGAAGCCGAACGACAAATTCTCGTACGTCGTCACGACCAGCGCGCCAAAAATGCAGGCTCGAACCGATCTCGCTCATGTCCTAGCCTTTCGCTGCATTAAGCCGCGCTACCAATACCGCAGGGCCGTCGGGGGGCTCTGCCCGCAACTCGTCCGCAGTCAACCCTAGATTTGCTAGCGCGTACTTTAGATTACGCATCACATCCCACGCACCCATCGGCTGGTCCAGTGTCGGCCCATAGCGCCTGCCCTCCATCTTAAACTCCGGCCAAAAACGAACGGCCGCCTCCACGTACGGGAAAAGGAGCGAACGATTCTGATTGAGCGCATTAGTCGTGAGATCATCAAGCACTCCAAGGAACCGCCACGCATCCAAAAGGGACCATTTCATCCACGCATCCATCGTCGCAAACATTTCTGACGCAGAAACCAGATCAAAAATGGCGGATGTCAAAGCGTAGCAGTGGAAGTGCTCTCCTGGCGCCTGAAAGCGCTCAGACCGGACCAACAGCAAGCCTTCAACGTCATTAGTATCGACGAAGGGCCCGCAATCCAAGCGCTCAAATTCACGCGCCGCGACAACCTCTCTTACCTTCTTCTTCGCTCTCGACTTGACGGCCCCAGGGCGGCCATAGAGCATACTCGGTATTTTCATCGCCGCTCCCGCTATGGTACCACAAGGGGCGCCGTTTCCAACAATCGGAGCAACCACGGCACCGCCCCCATTGGTGCGAGCAGCGGGTTGACCTGCGGCGATGGGAAGCTCACCCTCTCGTAGCTGATCACCCCGTCGAAGTCCGACCAATACCTCACGGTGTACCCCCACACCTTCACTTCGCCGTATGTACCCTTCGCGCCTGCCGCTCCGAGCTCCGCACCAACACCCTCTCCATTTCCCAAACCGTTGAGTTGATCAACATATCCCCGAGCATCTTTTACACCTTCCTTTTCGAGACCAACAGCCTTGATGTCATAAACGCCTCCCGTGGTGGCATTGAATATGTCTGGATAGCTCCAGCGACTACCACCCGACTTATGGAGAGCCCTCCCGATTGTTGACACCGCTCGTTCAGCAAATATCAAGCTCCCAGGATTATCCTCAATATACGCAGCCTCAATTGCCTTATGCACCGCCGATCCGAAGAGCATGTATATAGGATTGTATTTATTTGGATTCGCATTGCCTCCGATCGCCCCCGCCAGAATTGGGTCTGCCCCGCCTTGACCCGCTCCCGCCTTCAGGGGGCTTTGCGCACGGTGAGTCTGGGCTGCGCCATTGATAGAATAGCCAGGTCTTGCTGCAAACGGGTCACCGACGACCGCTTCGATAGCGATATCAGCGGCAGTCCCGCCGATGAACGCAACCGTATTTAACACGCTTCCTACGTTGACCGCATTGTCGGCCAGCGCGCTGCCCGCGTTTTCAGAGGATCCGGACGCGGCCGACGTACCGGAGGAGGCGGTATTGGGATACGCCTCTGAGTATGGACCCAGGTGCGTACAGATGAACCCTGCCGCACAAAAGCCACTAGGATCGGTCAGATTCACGGGATCATTAAACACATAACTGTAGCGGTTCAGCCCCTGTGACCAGAACGGGGTCGCCATCATCGGATCAGGGCTGGCGAAGCGACCCGCAAGCGGGTCATAGATCCGCCCGTTCATGTCGATTAGTCCGAGATCACGGTCGTGATCACTTCCGGCAAATCCAGCGCGCGTGACCTCGGGGGCCGATGGATTGAGGTCGGCACCAAATGGCTCAAATTGCTGCTTGGTGCTGTCGGTTGTCGTTGCAGAACTAATCGTATCAACCGTGTCGACATCATCGGTGTGGAAGAAGGAGAGCTTGTCCGGAGCATTTGGTCTACGCAGAATTTCGCCGATGGCCCGCGAGCCAGCAAACAACCGGAAGCGCTCCTCCACGGTGCTGCCGTCGTTCGCAGCGAGTCGCTGATAAAGACTCGAAATAAAGTAACGCGTCCTATCCGTATCGCGGCGAACGAGCCGAACCTGGTCTGCGGTATATTCGAAGGTGGTCGGCTCTGCACCAGACGTGATCTGCGCCGGCAGGTTGGAGGTCGTATAACTGATACTCTGCACACCGCCGGGGATGTCCGGGCCGAGACGATTCTGGACGTTGCCGCTGGCGTCGTACTGATAAACATTCGAGTCCACCGACGCGACGAGGTGTGGCTGATTGGAATAGTAGGTGATGGCACGCTGGCCATTCTGCGTAATGTTGCCGTAGTTGTCGTACCCATAACCGAGGTGTTGCACCTGGCTACCGCTCGGACTCGTGCGATCTGCCGACAGAAGGCGGCCGAGAGCATCATAGGCGTACGCGGTTGTACCAACGGTCGAAGAGCGATTGGATACCTGGCCGTTCCCGTTGCGCTGATAGGTTATACTTTGAAGCGTGTTAGTCGTCTGCGAGGAGGAGACCTGCGTTGTGGTGATCGTCTTCAGGAACTGACGATTCTGATCATAGCTGTACGCGGTATGGGCGCCATTTCCGAATGTCTCGTTTTGAACGAGATGACCCGCGAATGCGTCGTCCACCCCCCAGAGTGACTTTGACACGCCATTTTGAAGCTGACTGAGTTCGGCGAGATTACCGAAATCGTCGTAGCGATATTTGGCAACGATGGGCAGGCCGCTCCCGAGATCCGGATAATTGATCTGGTCGAGGCGTCCGAGGTCGTCATAGTCGTACACAAGGGAATATGCGCTACCGTCCACAGTGTAGTCGGCACGTTTCAGGAGCCCGCGGTTCGGCGTGGCCACCGCCTCGTAGGTGTAGTCGATGCGCTGCCCGGCGGGGCTTGCCGCCGTCCCAGGAGAGATCTGCGTGGAGAGTCGCCCGAGCGCGTTCACCCCCTGGTCGTAAATCCAAGTCGCCGTGCCGTCGCCGTCCGAGACGCTCGTCAGACGACCCAACGCGTCGTGGAAGAAGGTTCGTGTTCGCCCTTGCGTATCGGTTGCAGTCGCGAGTTCGTCGAACCCATTATAGGTGTTCGTGGTTGTCCCTGTGTCAGGGTCCGTGTGGCTGAGGAGCCGACCATACCCGTCCACATTCAAGACGTGCGTCGGACCTTGGACGGACGAGGTCCCCGCGGCAAGGTCTGAGTTTTCGACCATAACGCGGAGTTGAGCAAGGGTGTCCCAGAAGTAGGTCGTATAGAGCGGGGCAGGGTTGATATTGTTCCCGTCAAAGGCGCGGATGACCTGCCCGTGCAGGTCGAGGACGGCCACGCTCTGGAGTCCGGACTCGTCGATCTGTTCCACGATGTCCTGCGCGCAGCCGAGCGGCGACGGATAAGGCGAGCAAAGCAGATCACGGACCCACGACGCGTGGTCGGACGAAAGAGTGGCAATGCTTGCGTACTGACGCTGCAAAAATGTACCATCGGCGTGCTGGGCAACGATGAGCCGGTCCAGGCCGTCGTACTGATAGAGACTGAGCGGAACCTCCCCTCCGCTCGCCGTATATGGCAATGTGCTGCCTACTAGACGGCCGCGGTTGTCGTACGCTCTGTCCGCCAGGACCACCTCTCCGTTGTAGCCTTCGCTTTCCGTGTGGACAGTCCGCCCGTGACTGTCCATGTCGCTGAGTGTGTTTCCACTCCTGGTTCCCTGCGCGCCCTGGGTCGTGGTCGTGATCCGCAAGCGGGGATAGGTCGGACCGACAGCATTCGTAGCGGTGCCGTCCTCCTGTGTATATGTGTAGACGGTTGTTGCTCCACCGGCATCGACCGTTTCGTGCAGCAGGCCGAAGCCGTCGTAGCTGCGTAGGGTGGCGATACCGTTCGGATCCGTCGTTGTCTTCGGCAGTCCCCAGCGCCTATCGTAGTGCAGCTGGTTGGTTTGGTTGTACCTTGTAAGCGTGTACGGAAAAACGTGGTCCCCGTCGTAACCAATGGTGGTGATACGCGGAGCCTCGCCGGTCGTCACTGTCTCCGTCACCTGATAGGGCAACCCCCAGTCATCGAGCGAATACGTCGCGGTGCGTTCTTCACTGCCGCGCCCCGGCCCTCGAGTCATGGAGTACAGCCGTCCCAGCGAGTCGTAAGACGGGTCCCAAATCTGCGGTTGGCTCGCTCCCGCGATGGTTGATCCGGAAACGGTGACCAACTCCGGGTTCGAAATCAGCCAAGCGTCTTCATTCGGGCTGAAGGAAGTCTTCGTCTCCGACGTCTCGAACTGGTTGTCGCATTCGCTCGTGTGATCCTCAATGTTGCCGTATCGGTCCGGCGTGAACCCTTCGATGCACGTCGTCGTTAGACTATCATTGTCGGCGGTAAACAGCCGATCGAAGATCGAGGAAGTGCGCCCCGTCATCGCCGCGAAAGGAAGCCCGGCCGTCGATACCTCGACGCCCCACGTGTTCTCGACAACCGACTTGTGCAAATGGCCTGCCGATTCGATTCCCGATGGGCTGCTCGATACCTCTTGGCTAACCGTGATCGTTTTGGGCATTCCAGCCGTCGGGTAAAGGTACCCGGGCGTTGCGTCGCCGTCGGCGAGAGGTGCACCGCTGAGGCTGTAGCGTGCCGGCGGCTCGAAGACCGTCTCAGTCGTGCGGTCTGGCGGTGCAAACGGGAGAGTGTCAAAAGCCTCAGTGACCGTGACCTTGTCGAAGCCGAGCCAACCGTGACCGGCGATGTTCGTGCGTCCGTTCAAATAGCTGTAGCTGAAGGCGTGCTCGCCGTTTCCGCTGCCATCCGTGTTTTTGACACCTTGAGTATAGCTAGTAACCAGGCCCGTCATGTGCTTCAAGCACGTCTCGGGCCAGGTCGAGCCGGTGCAGGTGTCACCGTAACGACCTGGCTCGTCGTAGGTGATTGACGTGTAATTACCAGACCCGTCAACGATACTCGACAGTAGTCGGGTCTTCGCGGGATGGCCGTAGAAAATGCCGTGGGGTCCGAAGAGATCCACGGCGCCGTCGCCATTAATATCCGCGGCCGCGTTGAACGTCGCCGTGGTCTGGTTCCCTTGGCCGCCGATGACTCTTTGAATCTCGGGCAGCGGCGTCAGCGAAAAGGCCGAGACGTCGCTATTCGGAACGATGGCGTAATTGTAGAAGTGAATATCATCGTTCTGTGTCCAAGTCTCAACCACGTCGTCGGTTCCGTCCGCATTGAAGTCGAGCACGGCCGACGTACGATAATCATATCCACTCGGCGCAACGGGATGATCGAGCGTCCTCGAGACGAACCCGTGGTTGCCGGTGTTGGTCCACACCGTGATCTTGTTCCCGCTCATGCGGTAGATGTCCGGCAGGCCGTCGCCATTGAAATCAGCCACGGCCATGCCCTGCCCGTATTGAGATTGCCCGACATCGCTCAATTGCACGGGTTGCCATGAAAGGAGCGGAACTCCGCCGCCGGCGGAGTAGCGCAGAACGTACCAGCTCCCTTGGGGCTGGCCCGGCAGAGCGAGGGGGTTGTAGTAGCGGACCAGCAAATCTTGAGTGCCGTCGCCATCAATATCGACGATGTTGTAAGCGGGCGTCTGCTGATTGCTGCACAACACGAGTGGGGGGTCCGAAGGACCCCTCTTCAGCTGGACGGGATCACTAAAGTATTTGTCGAATGGAACCGACACGGCTCCCGGATTTTGCGTCAAACGGAGACGAACCTCGAGCGTGTCTGCGTCCGCACACGAAACAATGTCCTGGAGTGAATCGCCGTCGACGTCGAAAACGATGGGGCCCTGTAGAAAAGACGAAATGCCCCCGGCGGCTGCAACAGGAACCGGGTACGGCGAGAACGATCCGTCACCGTTCGAAGCCGAGACGGTGAGAGCCGCCGCTTGGCCGGTGAAGGAGCAAACGCCAGCGATGTCGTCGCGACCGTCTCGATTGAAGTCGAGGAGGTACAGCGGGAAACCTGCGTGGCACGGAAGGCCGATGGCATCAGCACCCTGGATGGGCGCCTTCCCATCCTTATCGTAGCTCGTGAAGCCGGTTCCGAAGAGGATGGTATCCTGTTCGTGCACCTTCGGCTTTTTTGCGAGAGCGCCGAAGAAGATCTCACTGCCGATTGTGTACGCCAGGCCAACGGCCGCGCCGACACCTCCTGTTACGGCGCCCGACGCAACCAGTATGTCCACCCCCACCTGGCTCGCGATGTCACTCGCAGTCTTCACGGTGCTCAGCGTGGAGTTGGCCGGGACGCCATCCACGGTCACCATCGTCTCGAGGTAATCGTCGATGCCGTCCCCGTTGGCGTCGAGTTCCGACATACCGCTGAGGTCCAGGTACGGATAGTTCGAGACGTCGAACCTCGTGATCCCTTCTGTGCTGTATGTAAATTTAGTTGAAGGCTTGCACCGCACCTGCGTAGCGCCTTCGCATTCCGTGATTTCGCTGAGCTCGCTCGGGCCGTCGTCGGGATATTTCAGTGAGTAGTTGAGGACCGGAACATGGTCGATCGCGGTCGTAACCTGCGTCAGTCGATCGTTGTACGTCGCGACCATGCCGCCTTGCATCGCCCGATACGTCTTGTCGGGACGCTCGGAATAGTCGAAGATTACCGTTCGATTGCCGGCCTGGCCGTTGTGCCCAGTGTAGGAGATGACCTTGGGTCGCGTGGCCGTCGGCAGGGCGGTGCCGAACAATTGCGTCTGTTCGGGATTATCGTAGGTGACGACAATCGTGTTGCCGGAGCGGTCCTCGATCTGATTGAGGAGCCACGAATAGCGAACGCCGTTTGGTCCGATAATGAGGGAATCGACCGTCTTCCCGAATGTCAGGATCCGGCCATCTTTGGTCCAGACCTTGAAGTAGTCCGGTCCCTGAAACTGGCGAGGCTCGTTATCGATCCCTGGGAATGGGGCCCGCTGAATACCCGGAGATGCCGCGTCAAAATACGAAACGACCTTCGAGAAGCTGTCGATAGCCGTATGATAGACTGCAAGGTTGTCCCCGTAGTTGCCGCCCGTGGAGGTCTTCACCAGCCGCTTGCCGTCGATACAGAAGAGGTCTGCCGGGTTGTTGTGAATTGGGGCCGCGAAGCCGTCGATCGCTTGGACGCGAGGGCAGCGACTGATGGTGGAAAGCCCTTCGATACGCCATCCCGTCCCGGCTTCGCCTTCCATGCGTGAGCCGGCGTAGTGCAGGCTCACTTGCGGTTCCATCCCGGCCCGCCCTGGCGGAACCTTGATTGGGACCGAGTATTGGGCGGCGCCGTTCGGTGCCACGCTGAACGTGCCGGTGACCGCCCCGACCGGAGCCGCTGGGGCATCCGGAAGGTCCTGGACGGGCGTGCCGTTCGGGCCGCTGACCGGCGGTGTGTTGGTCGGCGTGACGCATTGACCGCTTGCGTCGCAAGCCGTTCCGTCGGAGCAAGTCCCGCAGCTCTGGCCGCAAACCGGATCGGTGCCGCATTGCCTTCCGTCACAGGCGGGCGTGCAGGCTGGACACGTATCGCCGCACTCGGCGCCGGGGTGTCCGCAAAGCGGAGGCCGCAGTACGGCCGTGGCGCATTTGAACTCGCGACAGATTCGCGGGGCAGCGGGCTCACTCGTAGGAGGGCAAACTCCACCGCCGGCGCATTGGACGTCTTCCGTGCAGGGGCCGGTTCCAATCGGGCATACCCCGGGGCACGAGTGCCCGCAGCCGTCGCTCGGATTGGCACACGTCGCGTGCGAGCAGTCCGGAGTGCAGATGCAATCGGTGCCGCAACGCTTGGACGGATCGCCACAGCTCGCTGGATCGCTGCTGGGGCAGCCGCTCGGAACGCAGGCGTCGCGGCTCGCGAGTTCGAATACGCCTCCCATGTTCTTCGTGCACACGTCCCCCCCTGTGCACGTGCTGGTTGGCGCGCCCGCATCGCAACCTACGGCGCACCCACTGTTCGGGCCGCACGGACTGTCCGGCTTTCCGCACTCGTCAGTGCTCACGCCGTCTGCGCAGGCGGCCGGCCAGCAGACGTTTGCGGACCGCGCTCCATTGAAGCATCCGCCGTTGTACTTGCCGCAAACAAGCCCGCTCCCACAGTCGGCGTCGGTTTGGCATTGGTGATCGGTCGTGCAGGCCAGACACGACCCGCCGCAATCGACGTCGGTTTCATCGCCATCCCGCACGCCGTTGCCGCAATGGGTAGGCAGACATTCGGGGGCGCGCGGATTGAGTGCGCAGTGGCTCTGACAAGTGCCGCCGGTGCAGTCGAGACCAGGCCCGCATTGGCTCGCGCTGGTGCAACCGCACGTCGGGCCGCCACATTCGCCCTGCCCACAGCAGAGATCGGTGGCGCAATCGCCGGGGCCGCCGCACGTGCCGCCGGGATCGCATTGACAGAGCCCGTCGCATGCCGCGCCCGGCATGCACACGTCGCTTGGCGCAAACGGACGATGATGGAAGTCCGTGTGGGCGCCGACGTTCACGCTTCGCGCGTAAATCGCGCCGAAGTGGCCGGCGCTGACGCTGCCGAGGGTCACGTCGCCGTGCGGCGCGACCAGGATCGCGTTGAACGACGTGTCCATCGGGATGGCGCCGCTGCCGGCGATCCCGATGAGGATGTTGTTCTTCGTCGGGTCGCGTGGCGAGATGGTGCCGCGGAAGGTGAAGCCGCCGCTCGCGTAGATTTGGACGGGACTCTGTGAGTTGTCGACGCTGAGCGTCGAGCTAGGTTCGAGGTCGAAGAGCCCGTCGAACGTGTATCGACCAGAGCCCCCCAGGGTGAGCACGGCGTCGCGCTGCACGGTGCTGGTACCGTAGGCGCCGGGCGTGATGGTGCGCACCTGAGACACGTCCAGGTTGACGGGACCGCCGTTCGTTGCGGGAAACTGCACGATCCAAGACTGGTGCTGAATCGGCGTGAGCGTACCGTTGACCGTCTCAGTGCCGGTGACATGGACGTTGTTCTGCGTGTTGACCGTGCCTTCGGTCGTAAGGTTGCCGTGAACGTACGCGCCGTCGCGGAGCACGACGACGTTCGCTTCGGACCAGAGGTTCAGCGTCTCGGCGGAGACGCCCAGGTTCGTTTCGGTTGTTGTCTTGACGCTCGAGATGGATGAGAAGCCGCTCGGGGACGCGAGAATGCGGACGTAGTCGCTCAGGACGAGCGGTCCACCACTCGTCGCGAGCGCGACGCTCGTCCGCGGGACGTGCACCGGTAGATCGATGTAGAACTCAATGCCGGTCCCCCGCTCGTTCCGCCGGCACCTGCGCCGCCAGCTCCGGCACCGCCTGCGCCACCGGCACCTGCTCCGCCCCGGCCCCCAGCGCCCGCACCGGCGCCGCCCGAGCCGGACATTCCGCTCATGCCGGCGCCGCTCGCGCCGCCCCCACCCGACTTGCCTCCTGTTCCGGCTCCAGCGCCGCTCGCGCCGCCGCCACCCGATGTGCCACCGGCTCCGGCACCGCCGGACCCACCGGCCCCCGAGTTGCCACCCGTGCCTCCCCCGCTCGCTCCGCCTGCTCCGGCTTTGCCTCCTGCTCCGGATCCGCTTCCAGCTTTCCCTGCCGCGCCGCCGCTGCCTGCGGCTCCACTGCTCCCCGCACTACCGCCGCTGCCCCCCGTTCCGCCACTTCCGCTCGCTTGCCCAAAAGAGAGCTTGTCAACCAAGACCGGCACGGTCCCAGTGTTCGCCAAATTGAGCTCCACCTTAACGGTGCAACCGTTCGTCATGGAGAGCGCAGTCGCGACGTTCTGCGGTAGCGACGGAAACGTATAGTGATTGAATGCCCCCGTCGGTCCGTGCAGTTGCACGTTGCCGAGATACTGGTTGTTGATGGTGGTGCCGCACGTGAAGTAGAGGCCCGCTTGCCCGTAGTAAGTACCCTGCGGCTGGTAGCCGCTCTGGAACATCACGTCGACGGACGGTGCCGCGCTGAGCGTGCCGAGCGCCGTGAGCCCTGCGCTGATGGCGCTCGGGTTCTGGTTGCCGCCGAGCGCTATCGAGTGCGAACCTTCACTGTGCGTCGTGCTGGAGCTCGCGGTACCGACGACCGGCCGCCAATCCGAGCCCGCCGCCCCTGAGATCGTGCCCTCGAAGCCGAGGATCCTATCGTTCGCGGTTAAAGCTTCTTCAACTCTCCCCAGGTTTTCCGAGACCCGATCGCCGCTGCAGGCGGCGAACAGGACGAACCAGGGAACCAAGGCTAAACGCGCGCTTCGGACGTTAATGACCGCTCCATTCGGTAATCGGCCGAGACAGTTGCGCGACTTGAAGAGCCATGACCCCCACCCATGGAAGCCCCGTCCCCCCAGACGTGCGGACTACCCGGATGGCTGCTCCATCGTTACGATCCGCGTCCATAGCGTACCCCTCGCACATTTGGAAGAGCCCTCACGTAGTCGTTTCTCAAGTGCGCGCCGATCGGGGGCATCACCCCGCGGGATGTGACGCAACGACTACGGCACGGTGGTTCGCCCGGTTGCACTGTCGTCGCTACCGCGTACTTCGGCGGTCGCTGATGCTCCGAGCTCGGTCTGACTGGACGAGCGACGAGCGCTCCACGCTCCCGAACTCGGGCGGCGAGCTGCGTGAGACGGTCGCGTCCCCACTGCGCCTCGGGTTCGCAGAGCTCGCCGTTGTCGTCGGGTTCGTCCGGACGGTCCCTAAGCCGCTCAGCCAGACGATCGGCGAACCGGTCGATGGCGTCGGCGAGCGCAGCGGGATCGAGGACGAGTTCTTTCAGTTTTCGGCTAGTCATCGCAGCGCGCCCGCCCCCGCCCTCGAAGCCCATCCGCGCGATGAGCCACGCGACGAGTTCGGGGTCGTCCGCGTACGCAGGCATCCGGCACGACTCCGGGTTCAGGTTCGTCACCTCACGCGCTGCCTTGAGCACTTGCTCCGGGGACATGAGTCCATTACCCGCAGCGGCGCTCGCGGCGTGGGCGTCTTGGTTGCGGATTGCGGCATTTGCGCGATGTTCGAGTCGTCGCCGCTTCGCCACCTCGATCAGCAGCAGGTATTCGCGGCTCCATGTCTGCTCTACGGCGTGTCCGAAGAGCTCCTCGTGGAACGAAAAGATAATGGCCTGCTGCTCGGGGGGCGACGGCAAGCCGTGCAGAGCGGGCCTGAATACATGGTGGATGATTTCACCCATGGCGCGCACGAGCTCGGGTGTCGGCAGATCCGACACCTCCATCGGAAGGACGACCGCGTGTTGCGAAGGCTTGTCGCCAGTCTGACTCGCGAACATCGCCGGCAGCGCTCCACGCGGAAAGCTCGGTGCTCGCGCTTGCCTTCGACGTGAGGGTTTCGGTGTAGCGCCGTCCGGGATCTCTGCGGCATCCGCGTCCCGCACGTTCCGCACTGCTCTGCGTTCGTCGGACGTGAACTGACGAGCGAGCTGTTCCGCGTCGCTCAGTTCGAGCCGTCGGCCCGCCTGAGCCGCCTCCAAGGCAACCGTCAAGACCTGTTGGACGGCGTCGGGCTCGAAACGCTTGGCGAGCTCTCGCTGAACTCGAAGTACCCACGCGACCCCATCGTGTTGGTCGGGCTCGGCCATGAGCCGACAAGTGACATACAAGCCGCTCGACCCACCACCACTCGTTTAGAACCTTCATTCTTTCGCGCACATCCGAACTTCTGCCGGATTTTCGAAAAGTTCGTCGCCCCAATAGGAGTGAGATGAAGCAAGCGGCTCACCCCTCCGACCCATCCGGCGGTCCGAGCACTCGGAGCGACGAATGAGTCCTTCGCAATTCGCGCGCGTTCTCCGCGCGGCCGCCGACGAGGCCGAACGCGTCGCAGCCGACGAAGCGGCCGAGCGCCGGGACTGGATAGACCAGACGAGGAGCATGCTCGGGCGGCGACGCCATTGTGCCGCCGTGCGACGACGCGTCGCGGCGGCGCACCCGGACGCCGCGATCGTCGGCCGGCGGTATCTCTTGAGCATCACGGCGCACGGGGAGGAGCTCAGGTTGGTTGGTTCGCGCCTCCGTCTCGTGAAGACCGAGACCACGGCCGAACGGTTGCGCCGGCGCCTCGGCATCGAGGTAACGAAAACGATTGAGAACGGACGACCACGTTGACGAATCCACTGAACCACGCGAACCGCACGCTCGACCGGCGAGCGCAACGGCCGCTTGCTCCGAGCGCTCGACGACCACAGACTGCGCTGAGCACGATGGCTGACGTAGTCCCGCTTCCTCTTGCTTCATCGCGGTCGAGATCGTCGCGGGAGCAACGAAACGAGATCCAGCGCACGCCAGATCGACTGGAGCGCACCGTCGACGGCTTCCGCGTGCGTCTCCGCTACGGAAAGGGCCTCCGCGGGCGGTTCCTCATCCGGCTACAGGACGAAGTCGCCGCTGAACGCCGTGCGACACGCATGCGCGAGCTCGCCGACCTCCTGGTCCGATCGGGACAGGCGGCACGTGCGCCAATCATCCTCGAAGAAGCCGGCGCTGCGGCAACGGAGCGCGACTTCGTGGACGCGCTCAAGATTGCCGAAGGTCTGTGTGGCACCGCAGACCAGACGCCGCCCGACAAGCGTCGCTCATTCTCGGAGCTCGCAAAGCTCTGGACGAACGGCTCGCTCGCGCGCGAATTCCCCGACCAGGTTTCTGCGAAGCGCACCGCAGCTCGACATTGCGCGCCTAGAGGTGATCGGCAACATCTCCATCGCTCCTGGACTTACGTTCGGGAACTCGCCACTTAGCGACATCACGCTCGACCACTGCCAGACCGTGATGCGCAACCTGCCGCCGCGCGTGAAGCGCTCGGCAACACGACGACACTACGCCCAGCTCATCCATCGCGTTCTCGAGCTCGCGGTGTTTCCGTGCCGGATCATCAAGGCGAACCCCCTACCGAAGGGGTTCCTTCCGAAGCCGGGCAAGCCGCCTGCATACCCGTACCTTTATCCGGACGAAGAGGCGAAGCTCCTCGGCCACACGGCAATCCCGCTCGGTCGTCGAATGTTTTGGGCTTCCTCACACGCGAAGGTCTACGTAGCGGCGAAGCGGTCACGCTGCGCGTCGGCGTCGGTGTGGGCCTCGAGCGCGGCGCTGTAAGTCTCGACAAGAATAGAACGAACGACCCGCGCTCATGGGCCCTGGAGCAGGGTGTCCTCCGCGCCCTCAAGACTTACGTCCGGCTCCGCGACGCCCAGGTCGGCGCTCCACTATTCATCGACCGCGACGGCGCGCCCTTCGACAACCGCAAGCTCGCGCAGGTCCTCCGTGCCGACCTCGAGACGGCTGGCATCACGCGCCGCGAGCTCCACGAAAAAGGAGAGAACACGGCCAAGCTCCTCACCCACGGCCTCCGCGGCACTTTCGTCACCCTGAGCCTCGCCAACGGCAAAACCGAGACCTGGTTGGCCGACCGAACCGGGCATCGGTCGAGCACGATGATCAACGGCTACCGGCGGCAGGCAAGGTCTGCTACGGAGCTCGGGCTCGGATTGCCAAGACCACGCCGAAGTGGCGGAACCGGCAGACGCGGCGGACTCAAAATCCGTTTCCCGTAAGGGAGTGTGGGTTCGACTCCCACCTTCGGCACGATAGAAAACCTTGGAGTGGGGGGGCGGCCGCCGGCGCGGTCGGAAGGCCGGAGCCTGCGCCTTCGGCAGGTTGGCGCGGTGCTTGCTCTCGATTTCGGCGACCCGCACTCGGCGAGTCAGCCAGCCATGCTCCGTCACCCTCCGCCGGAACCGGACCTGCGAATTGGGCTCCACTGCCGCGCCCCGGCCGTTTACGGCAGCCGTGGGCGCAGCGTCTGGACGACGGATGCGAACGGCTTCGTGCGGAGCAGCGACCGGGAGCACGGGCTGTGGGTCGCGGGTTGTCGTGTTTTGTCGCGTTATGAATGGCGCATCGAGGGGGATTTGCCGATGCCGGCGGGAAACGCGTGGACCACCCCGCACCGCTGGGAGGGCTATTACATCGCCGCTCCGCCCGAGCTCCGGCAAAAGCAGCGCTCGGTCGATCCTCAGCAGCAAACGCTCGAGCTCCATGTTTCGCGGCGCATCGGCGGCGGAATGCACGAGGACATCGAGCTCGTGAACCACACGCAGGCGCACACGCGCTTCGCGCTCGAGCTCGCGTTCGACGCGGATTTCGCCTCGCAGGGCGGACCCTTCGATGAACACGCGGAAAAGGGGCGCATCGAGCGGACGTGGGAACGACTCGCCGACGGCTGCCGCATTCTCGTCGCGTACCGTGCCGAGCACGCGTATCGGCACCAGGGCGCGGGCGGCGTGGCCGCTTTCGAGCGAGCCCTCGAGCTCCGCGTACACACGAACGAGTCGGAAGTGAAGCCTCGCGAGGACGCGCTCGGCTTCGAGGTCGAACTTGGGCCGAAACAACGCTGGCATGTAACCTTGAGCTTTCGTGCGCGCGCCGACTGCGTGCCGCGGGACGCGCCCGACTCCGCGCCGAGCGCGGGTGAAGACGAGTGGGAGCGGAGCACGGCGAGGTTCCTCGAAAGCGCCGCGGAGTTCGGCAACGACGGTCCGCCGCCGCTCGCGGACGCGGCGCTCACGATAGCGAACGCCGCCAAGCGCGACCTCGCGGCCCTGCGGCTGTTCGATCTCGATACCGCGAACGGCTGGGTTCCGGCCGCGGGAGCGCCGGGCTACATCGGGCTCTTCGGGCGCGACACGGTGCTCGCGGCGACGGAGGCCGCGCTGCTCGGTCCGGAGCTGATGCGCGGCACACTCGAACGCGTCGGCGCAACGCGGGCCACCCGCGTGGATGATTGGCGTGACGCCCAGCCGGGCCGCTTGATTCACGAGCTCCACACGGACCCCGCGAGCGAGCTCCGCTTCACTCCGCACGGCCGCTATTACGGCGACGTGACGACCTCACTCGCGTATCCCCTCTTGCTCCTGCGCTATTGGCGTTGGACCGGCGATCGGGAGGTGGTCGCGAAGTTTGTCGACATCGCGCGCGATGCCCTCGCGTGGGCCGACCGTGAGCTATTGACGGACGGCGTGCCTTTCTACCGTTACCGAACGCGCTCGGAGCAGGGCGAGCGGAACCAGGGCTGGAAAGATTCGGACGAAGCCATCGTGCACGCGGACGGCAGCCGGGCGCAGGCGCCGATTGGCACCTGTGAAATGCAAGGCTTGGTGTACGCGGCCGAACGCGCGCTCGCCGAGGTGCTCGACGTGCTCGCGCGACACGACGAAGCGCAGGGCCTGCGCCGGCGAGCCGACGCTCTCAAGCGGCGCTTCAACGACGAGTTCTGGCTGCCGGACGAGCGAACCTTCGCGATGGGGATCGACGCGGAGGGAAAGCTGATTCGTTCCGTCGCCTCGGGGCCGGCCCATTGCCTGGCCCAAGGCATCGTGGACGATGCGCTCGCGGCGCCGTGCATCGAGCGGCTGTTCGCCGACGATCTCTTCTCCGGTTGGGGGATCCGCACGCTTTCGGCGCGTCACCCTGCGTACAATCCGTTTGCCTATCACCGCGGGACGCTGTGGCCGATGGAAAGCGCCGAGCTTGCGGCCGGCTGCGCGCGCTACGGATTTTACGAGCGTTTCTTCACGATCTGCCGCGCGGCGTTCGAGCTCGGCTCGCTGTTCGCGCGGGCGCGGCTACCGGAGCTCGTCGCGGGTCATCCGCGCGACGACGCCCACTCTTTCCCCGCGCTCTATCCCAAAGCCAATTCGCCCCAAGCCTGGTCGGCGGCGGCGGCGCTCCGCTTGTTCGACCGCCTGCTCGGCCTCGAGCCGTACGCGCCGCGCGAGGTCCTCTTCGTGGATCCTCATCTACCGGAGTGGCTACCCGACTTGACCGTCGAGCGAATACGAGTCGGCGCCGCGACGGTTAGCTTGCGCTTCCGGCGCGCGGCCGACGGGACGACGGACTACGAGGTACTGCGACTGGAAGGTCGTCTTACCGTCCGCTGCGCCGCGCAGGTCGGCAGGCGGCTGCAAGCGAGCGAGCGACCTGACGAGCTCGCCGCAGAAGCAGCCGACATCAATGTACGGGCTCTAGTCCCTGATTCTTGAGCCAGGCGTCGTAACGGGCCTTGCGTCGTTCGATCTCCGCCCAGGTGAGCCGAGGCTCGGTGCGAGCGGGTCGGGGCGACGCAGCTGGAACGGCCGGCTTCTCAGCGAGCGGCTTCTCGGCGAGTGTCTTCGCGGCGGCCGCAGCCGGCGCGGAAGCCGTCGCCGCGGATGTCGTCGCCGCGGATGTCGAAGTTGGGGTGGTTGTGTCCGCGGGCGCCGGCGCCGCCGTCGATGCCGCCGTCTCGGCCGATGGCGTCGCCGCTGCTGCGGTAGCCGCGGGGAGCGCGGTATTGTCGGTCGAAGGGGCTGTCGCCGCGACCGGCGCGCTCGGCGGCTCCGGCGGCGTGACGACGGGAGCCGAAACGGCGGATGGAGCCGCGACCGCCAGTTGCGCCGTAGCAGTGCTCTCAGCTGTAACGGGTGGAACCGCCGGGGGCACGATGACGGCCGTTGGAAGCGCCACTGGCTGCGCCGGCCGCGCAGACACGAACAGCGTATGCGCTCTGTGCGTCACCCACGAGAGATGCGGCCCGATAGCAGCCACCCCGAGCGCGAGCGTCCCGAGCACACCCAGCACACCGACCGAATGTGCGATGAGTGCGCGGCGCCGCGTGGCGTTCGGATAGTGGAGCGGCCCCTCGAGCTCGCCATCGTCCCAAAGTTCGTTAGATGTCCTCGGATTGATCATGTCTCACTCCGTTGAATCCAAGGCCTGCATCGGGCGTGCCAGCAGCTGAATGCGGCCCCGCGAGCTTACCTTGCGCTCGCGAGTGTAACCAACGAGGAGCTATGGCACATGAGTCATTCTGCACACAAATAATGGTCAGATTTCCGCCTATACGCTCTCGCTGGATTGCCGTCTGGCTCTGTTCAAGGGTTCGGTACGAGCGTGACGTGATCGCTGAAGGGCCGCTCGATCGCCTTCTCGAGCGTAAAACCGGCACGCTCGACCAGCGCGCGGAAAATCGGCAGCCCGCGCGGGCGCGTAGGGATCTGGCTGTAGCGCCGCATACGTTGCATCGGTTCGTCGGCGCGCGTCACGGAGCCCACCATCGCGAAACTCGGACCGCTTCCGGCACGCAGCGTCGCGAGATTCGCGACGATCTCGTCGTCCGAGCCGTATTCGAAGAGCCCGCCTTCCGAGGCGGCGAGTGTCACGGCACCGCTCGCGCGTGCGTCTTCGAGGACGGGGACGAGCTCGGTTGGGTTCGACCAATCGTAGTGAACCCGTTCGAGCCGCGCGTCGACGCCGGCAAGCGGAGCGCCCGCAACGGACAGGGCTGCGAGGGCGCGCACTCCGAAGCGAGGCCCTGACGGGTCGAGATCGAGCACGCGAATTTCGACGTGACGCCCCGCGAGTAGACGCCCGTTCTCACGTTGCAGCAGAATCAGCGCGTTCAGGCTCGTGATGGCGGGGCCGCCCGCAATGTCGAGCAAGTGCAGCGGGCGCTCGGGTGGCGCCGCTTCGAGCGCCGCTCGAGCCGCCGCTGCGAGCAGGCCCGCCAAATCGGAGACGCGCAGGCGCAAGGCGAACGACGGCAACGTCCCCGCAATTTTGCGATCAATCGGCGTTGCGTACGCGTCCCCGAGGTTCTCGGGGCCGAGCTTCAGCAGGTAGGTGTTCATACCGCTCAAGAAGGACGAGCTCGCGCCGCCGATTGCGCGCCCGAGCACCGACCCGCGCAAAAGGAGCTTGAGCAGCGGCTGCCGAACGAGCTTCGGCAGCTTGTCGAACGGAGAACTCTCCTGCATGTACGCAGCGACGCGGGCTCGCTGCTCTTCCTCGCCCAAGGAGACCGCGAACGCCGGATGCGTCACGTCCACGACGGGTAGCTCGAGCCCGTCGTCCGTCACCGCGTAATAGACACCCGCGCGCTTGCGCTGCTCCGGCTTGACCAGCGCGGGGCTCGTCGGTTGTTCCATCTAGGATTATTACACGATTTCGAGCTCGCTCGGCAACCGCGCAATGAGCGACACCCATCCCTCAGCGCGCGGGCATCAGTAACGGCGCCCCGACCGCGAGTAGGCGGCCCGCGTCTCGGCCGTTCGTCGCTGCTTCACCACCGTGCAGGATCGAGCCGCGACCGAGCTCGCGACCGTCGAGCGCAGCGAGGTCTCCCGCGAGCACGAACGCGCTCATGCCGTCCGGCAGCTCGAAGCGAGCGCCCGCGCCGAGATCGACGTGGTAGGCGCCACTCTTCGGGGTGAGCGTCAGCGCATGCACGGAGCTCGCCCCCGCTGGCGGCAGAGCCGGTTCGGCGCCGCACCACGTACGCTCCCGAACGAGCTCCACCGCGGGGATGGCGCGACCCTTCAGATAGCCGGGCTTGCTGACGCGAACCTTCAATCGCTCGATCAGGGCGCGGCCCTCACCCGGCGCGGGAGCGCGCAGCAGATGGCGCAAGATCGCTGCGGCCAGGGACTCGAGCAACCGCCAGCGTCCCTCCTGCGCGATGAATTGAACCTGGTCGAGGGCGGTCACGTAGTGAACGGATTGGGACAGATCGCCCCCTGCGGCCGCATCCAGGTCGAGGCCCATACCGAGCTCGATGGCGAGGGCTTGGGGCGTACGTTGCTCGTCCTCGTAAAGCCCCACGATGCACGGGAACTTGATCTTTCCGAGATAGATCCAGTCCGAGTGCTCGTTGTTCACTGGGCTCGAATAGCGGCAAAACCCGCGGAGAGCAAGCCACCGCCTTGGCCGCGAGGTTAGGGTTACTGACTCTAACGGACTGCGCGGAAAGAGGGATCACGCTATGCTTGGTCGTATGCAGGGTGGCAGGAGACTCGCGACATCCATCGCGGCGCTCGCCGCGTCGAGTGCCTTGGCGTTCGCTTGCAGCTCGAATAGCAAGGACCGCCCCGGTGGGCTCACGTCGGGCAAGGGCGGGACGGGCGGAAGCAGCAGCGGCGGCGCCACGAGCGGCAACGGCGGAAGCAGCGCGTCGAGCACCGGCGGCAGCGCGACCGTGACGGTGAGCGGCGGCACGACGGGCGCGAGCGGCAGCGGCAACGAAGGCGGCGAAGGAGCGCTCGGGCCGACCTGCGGCGGCGACGTGCACCAGGCGATGCTCTTGCCGCTCGACCTGTACGTCATGCTCGACAGCTCGGCCTCGATGCTCGACACCATCGGCACGCAGACGAAGTGGGAGGCGATCCAGAGCGCGATCACGACGTTCATCGACGATCCCGCGTCCGCCGGTATCGGCATCGGACTGCAATTCTTTCCGCAGAAGGATCCGAAGATCCCGGATACCTGCTCGACCACGGCAGAGTGCGGCGCGGACAACACCAACCTATGCCTCAAGAACTTCTGCAAGAACGCGGGCCCGAAGATCTACATCTGCGACACGGCGGCGGATTGCGTGCAGGGCGGGCAGGATTTCGGGCCGTGCACGCCGCTCACGTATTGCTGGTCGAGCGGAGGCGCGAGCTACTGCCATGACGATTCGGAGTGCACGGGAGGACGCGGCGATTGCGTCCCCTTCAATCAGTGCTCCGGCAACAAGGACCTCATTTGCAAGCAGCGAGGCGCGGCATGCACCGACGCGGACGGCACGTCGTACGGCATCTGTGACACCGAGCCCCCGCAGTGCGAACACACCGCCAATTGCGCGGCTTCCGCCTACTCGATGCCTGCCGCCGAAATTGCGACGCTGCCCGACGCCGCCGCGAGCCTCGGCGGAGTCATCACGCCGAAAATGCCCGACGGCCAGACGCCGACGGCGCCGGCTCTCCAAGGTGCGATCCAACACGCCGCGACCTGGGCCACGGCGCACGCCGGGCACGCGGTCGCCGTGGTGCTAGCCACCGACGGCTTGCCCACCGAATGCATCGCCGACACCACCAACGATCCGAGCGGGATCGACGGCGTGGTCACGATCGCGAAGGCGGGCGTGAGCGGCAGCCCGAGTATTCAGACCTTCGTCATCGGCGTCTTCTCGCAAGCCGACGACACGACGATGAACGCGGGGGCGAATCTGGATCGGATCGCGACGGCGGGCGGCACCACACAGGCGCACATCGTCGGCTCGACAGGCAACGTGGAGGAGGATTTCCTCGACGCGCTTGACGAGATCCGCGGCTCGCGCCTGCCGTGCAATTTCCAGATCCCGGAATCGACGAGCGGGACATTCGACAAGAACAAGGTCAACGTCGTCTTCGACGACGGCAGCCAAACTCGGACTCTGTATTACTGGCCGGACGCGAACTCCTGCGATGCCAAAGACGGCGGCTGGTACTACGACGATCCGCAGACCCCCACGCAGATCATCGCGTGCCCGGCGAGCTGCACCGCGATTCAGAACGCGAGCGGACAAAAGGTCAGCGTCAACATCCAGCTCGGCTGCGCCGCGCTCGTGAAATAGGCGGAGGCGTTAGCGCGCCGCGGCCACCGCGGCTTCGCGGGGGATCCACTCGCGATGCACGTCCGGGATGTCTTCGAGGAGCCGCTTGGTCACGTCGCTCTGCGGGCGTTGCGTCACGTCGTCGGGCGGGCCCTGCTCGACGATTTTGCCCTTGTGCATGATGTAAATCGAGTCCGAGACGTAATAGGCGAGCCCGATGTCGTGCGTCACGAAGACGATCGTCATCGAGAGCTCCTCTTTCAGCTTCATCAAGTAGTCGAGGATGCTCGCGCGGCTGCAGGCGTCGACCATGCTGGTCGGCTCGTCGGCGATGAGCACCTGCGGCTTCAGGATGAAGATGCGCGCGAGCAACATGCGCTGCATTTGGCCGCCCGAGAGCTCGAACGGGAACTTACCGTCGATCTCGCGTGGCTTGATGTTCACGGCGAGCAGCGCCTGATCGACGCGCTCTTCGATCTCGGCGGGGCTCGGCTTCTTTTCGAACAGCCGGAAGGAGGCCTTGAGTTGATTTCTGATCGTGAAAAACTGGTTGAAGCAGGAGAAGGGGTCTTGGAACACCGCCTGCACCTGGCGCCAGTGGTTGCGCGGGTCGCCCGTGGCGGTGATCGGCTTGCCGTTGAAGAGCAACTCTCCGCGGGTCGGCTGCTCGAGGCGGAGCAGCATCTTGGCGAGCACCGTCTTGCCGCAACCGGATTGACCGACGAGCGAGATGATCTCGCGGTCCTTGATCGCGAAGCTCACGTCGTCGACCGCCGTCACGGCCTTCTTGCCGTGGCCGAACACGCGTGAAATATGCGTCGCCTCGAATTTGAGGTGCTCGGTCATGAGGCTAGACGGTCCCTCCGACCTGCTTGACGAGATCCGTGTCCGCGTACTTGCAGCGCACCTGACGGCCGCCGACGACGCGCAGCACCTGGTCGGTGCTCCGGCAGTCGGGCTGCGCGACGGGGCAGCGCTCGGCGAAGCGGCAGCCGGGGATCGGCTTGTCGAGCTTGGGCGGCGCGCCTTCGATCGCGACCGGCTTGCGGCTCTTCTGGCCGGGCTCGGTCGAGAGCATGGAGCCCATGAGCGCGCGCGAGTACGGCTGCCGCCCGTCGAAGATGACCTGCTCGGTGCTGCCGTATTCCACGAACTCGCCCGCGTACATCACCGCGATCGAGCTCGAGACGTGGCGCAAGAGCGGGAGCTCGTGGGTGATGAACAGCATGCTCGAGATGATCTCCTGGTTCATCAGCTCGAACAGCAGCCGGATCACGGACTTTTGCGTCGATACGTCGAGCGCGCTCGTCGGCTCGTCCGCTACGACGACCTTCGGATTCAAGAGCGTCGAGATGCCGATGACGCAGCGCTGCTTGGTGCCTGCAGGGAGCTCCACCGGGTAGGAGTTGAGCACCTTCTGCGCGTCGAGCCCGATGCGCGAGAAGCGCTCGCGCAGGCGGTCGTTGATCGTCTTCTTGTCCGCGCTCTCGTCGTGGCTCAGGATCATGTCCGTCGCCATGTCCTTGATCTTGCGCGTGGGGTTCAAGGAGTTGAGCGCGCCCTGCGGGATCATCGCGATCTTGCGCCCGAGCACCTCTTTCCGGTTTTGCTCCGGCGTCATGCCCACGATCGACTGGCCGTCGATGCGCACGTCGCCCGACGTGTGATAGAGCGGCGGGATGTAGAGGCCCATGCAGCCGGACACGAGGGTCGTCTTGCCGCAGCCGGACTCACCGGCGATGCCGAGAATCTCCCCCTGTTTCAGGCTGAAGGTGACGCCGTCGACCGCTTGGATCTTGGCGCCGAAGCGCGTGAGGTAGTGGACGCGCAGGTCCTCGACCTCGAGCACGACCTTGCCGGCGGCGGGCTTGGGTGCGGGGCCGGGCACGGGAGCTTGCACGGGCAGTGCGGGCGCGGTCACTTGCGGAGCCTCGGATTGAACACGCCTTCCATGGCCGTGTTGATGACGTACAGCGAAAACGCGATCACCGTGACGAGCACCATCGCGGGGATGAAGGCCCACCACTTACCGCCGATCAGCGCCTCGTTCGTGCGCGCGTCGTTCAGGATCTTGCCGAGCGAGATCGAGTCGTACGGACCGAGGCCGAGCATGCTGATGGTCGCCTCCGTCAGGATGGCCGTCGCCGTCTGCAAGATGAACACCATGAACACGTAGGAGAGCAGGTACGGCAGGATCTGCTCGAGCACGATCTCGATCGTGCTGTAGCCGTTGATGCGCGCGAGAGCGACGTGATCGCGGGCACGCAAGCTCGCCGATTGGGCGCGGACGGCGCGGGCGCTCCAGGTCCAGGTCGTGCAGCCGATGATGAGCGCGATGAGCGTGAGGCTCCGCCCCTTTTCCATGCTGCTCGAGAGCAAGATCAGGACGATGAGCGTCGGAATCACGAGGAACAGGTTCGTCGCGACCGTCAGGATGTCGTCGAGCAAGCCGCCCTTGTAGCCGCCGTAGACGCCGATCAACGTGCCGACGACGGTCGCCACGACGCCCGCGAGGAAGCCGACGTAGAGCGACGCGCGCAAGCCCGTGATCAGCATCGAGACCATGTCGACGCCGAGGTGATCGGTGCCGAGCCAGTGCCCCGCGCCCGGCGCCATGTACGGGTCACCCACGCGACTGACCACGTCGATGTGCCAGAGCAGCGGCCCGAAGAATGCGAGGCCGAGCGTCCCCAAAAAGAGCGCGAGCCCGAACAGGAACGAGGGGATCTTGAAGAGGCCTTTGACGAGCTCCATCTAGTTGGCCTCCGCCGCCTGCGCGGCGCGAATGCGCGGATCCAACAAGCCGAGCAGCACGTCGACGCTGAAGTTTGCGACGAGCACGGTGATGGAGAGGAGCAGCGTGCAGCCGGTGATCACCGGGTAGTCGTTGCCCTGAATGGCCGTGAGGATGGCCATGCCGAGACCCGGATAGCTGAAGATGATCTCGGTGATGAGCGCGCCACCGACCATGGCGCCGATCGCGAGCGCGAGGCCCGTGAGCTGCGGCAGCATGGCGTTGCGGAAGGTGTAGAGCAGGATCTTGCTCTCCTTCATCCCGAGGAGTTTCGCGTATTTGACGTAGTCGGTGCCGAGCTCGTAGATGACCATCGAGCGCATGCCGATCGACTGACCGCCGACCACGATCAGGAAGATCGAGAGGAACGGCATCACGTAGTGGTAGGCCGCGCTCGAGAGGAACGCGCCCGAGAGCTCCGGCGTCGTGCTCGGGTCGTAGCCGCCGACCGCGGGAAACCACTGGTGCTTGATGCCGAGGCCGTAGACGAGGAGAATGCCCACGCAGAAGGCCGGAATCGCGCTCGCGAGGAGCGCGAGTGGGTAGAGCACGCGGTCGAAGACGCCGCGCTTGTAAGCGGCGAGCGCGCCGAGCAAGTTGCCGAAGAGCCAACCGAGGATGATCGTCGGCAGCTGTAGACAGATCGTCCATGGAATGGCGTCCAGGATGATGTCCATGACCGGCTTCGGATACTGCAGAATCGACGTGCCGAGGTCGCCGCTCAGGCTCATCTCGACGTAATTCACGAACTGCGAGGCAAGACCCGTCTTGACCGGCTTGCCGTCAGCGCTGCGCACGACTTTGCCGTTCGAATCCGTCTGCGCGAGCCCGAACTCGCGGAGGTAGGCGTCCTCCTTCTCGCGCGCGGAGACGGAGTCCATCGCGCCACCGCGCGCCATGATGGCGTCAATCGGGTTCGCGTCTCCGAGGCGCGGCAAGAAAAAGTTGACGGCGACCGCGACCAGAAACGTGACGAAGTACCAGCCGGCGCGGCCCAGCACGTGCCGCAGAGTGGGATTCTTTCGAAGCATGGGAAAAGGCGGAACGGCTAGCCGCGCGCTAGTGAGATGCGTAGCATCGAACGATGCTTGGCTAGGGCGGACGCGGAACGGACGCTGGGTCTCGGGCGAAAGCCCGAGCGCGAAGCAGGAGCACTACCCCGCGAAGCGGGAAAACCATCGCTTGCGATGGTCGCTCGCGTGAGCGAGCGGTGCACCTAGCTACCCCCTACCGGCGTGAGATGCCAGAGGATGCGCGTGCCGAGACGCTCGCCGGGCATCTGCGGCGGCAGGTACGGGTTTGCCGCCGTGGGGAAGCCCTTCCAATGCTGCTCGGTGAACTCGTAAAACTGGTTCGGGCGGTAGACGAGCGGGATCGTCGGCTGGTTCTTCATGTAGAGAACGTTGAGCTCGCGGTAAGCCTTGATGAGCTCGGCTTCGTCCTTGATGCGCGGGATTTGGTCGAGGAGCTCGTCGATGCGCGCGACGTAGCCGGGCGCCTTCGGGTTGTTGAAGCGCCCCATGTTCTTGTAGCGCTTCTCGCCCTGCGGGGCCCATTCGCTCGAGTTCAAGACGTAGTCGAAGCGCGACCACGGCTTCGAGGGCTCGGGCTGGGGCGTGGGCGTGAACATGATGAGGTCGAAGTTGCCCGAGTAGAGGTCGCCCCAGAAGACGTTCGCCTCGATGAAGCGCTCGCGCACGTCGATACCCGCGGCGCGCATGCCCTTCACGACGATACGGACGATGGACTCCCAGTCGGTCCAGCCGCTCGGCGACTTGATGTAGAGCGTCGGGAGCTTCTTTCCCGCCTTGTCGTGCGTCTCGACGAGCTCGCCGTCCTTGAAGACGGCGGTGTAGCCGCCGGCCTTGAGCTCCGCCTTGGCTGCGTCGAGGTCGTAACGCGACGCGCCGTATTGCTTGGCATCGTCGGCGGAGAAGAACTTCTGCTCGAGGCCCGTCGGCAGGACGAGCCCGGACTCGAGCGGGTCGCTGTAGCCGGAAACGGCCAGATCGCGGATGTCCTTGTAGTTGATGGCGAAGGCCATCGCGCGTCGGAGGTGCACGTCATCGAGCGGCGCATGGAGGATTTCCGGCCAGAGCATCGGGATCGACGTAGGGACGAAGTACGGCTCCTTGTCGTACCAGGCCTTCACCACCTTCTTCTCCTGGATGCGCGGCATGAAGGAGGAGGAGACGTCCACGTTGCCCTGCATCAAGCCGACCGAGAAGTTCTCGTTGCTCTTGTAGATCGGGTGCGTGACGTACTTCGGCGCCGGCAGCTTGCCGCCGAAGAAGACCTTGTTGCCCCAGTAGTTGTCGTCGCGCACGGTGACGATCTTCTCGCCGGAGTAGGCGAGGAGCTTGTAGGGGCCGGAGCCGATCGGGTCCTTGTCGAACTTCTGCTTCAAGAAGTCGTCGATGTTGTTGTTCGCCGCCTTGAGCATCGGCTCGATCACGTGCTTTGGCACGATGCGGATCTCGACGCAGGCGTCGAGCACCGGCAGGGCGTTCTTCTTCTTCGAATCCAGCACGAAAACCACGTGCCGCGGCTCGCCGAGCTTCACGTCGGTGATGTAGCCGCCCGTCCAGAGCGGCGACATCAAGAGGCTCTTGAACTGCTTGCCGAGGTCGAACGTGTACTTCACGTCGTCGGCCGTCAGCGGCTGGCCGTCGCTCCACTTCGCCGCCGCGTTGATGGCGACGTCGACCGAGTCGTCGGTCACCGTGTACGACTCCCCGAGCAGCGGGACGAGCTTGCCCGCGAGGGGGTCGTACATGAGCAGCGTCTCGTAAATCAGGTTCATGTCGTTGACGGGCCAGTCTTGCCAGCCGGCCAACGGATTGAAGGAGCTCGGTTCGCCCCACTGTCTACCGCCCACGTACAAAGTTTCATTACGCGGGAACGCCGTGGTGATGGCTGGGTTCGCTCCCCCCGAGGAAGATGCCGGCCCGGGCGTCTTGTGCTTGCGACAGCCGAGGAGCGGTGCGGCGACGCACGCTAGAGCGATGATTGCGGTTGCGAAGGGTCGTCGTGCCATGGCGTTCCGAGGGGCGCTGAGTGGGAGTGGAGGACGGGCCGATGGATCCCCGGATCGGCGCGTTTCGCCGCAAATCCGCGATCGGCGCGGGATTGTTAGGCGATGGCTCAGGGGGGGTCAAGGGCGCGGCATCGAGGGCACGAAAGTACCGGTTTCTGGAACCGGTTTCGGGAGCCGCGCCGAGCGAAAGCCTACTCAACATATCGAGCTTTGGTGCAAGCGCGCTGCGGAGGCTCCGCTCGGGTGCCGAACCCGCGCGTCGCCTCGCCAGTGAAGGCATTTGGGGTTGCGTGTAGGTGCGACTTAGGCAAGAGCAAGCTGCATGCGCTCACTTCTGGCCATCGTCGGCGCGGCGGGACTTTTGTTCGTCGCCGCGAGCTGCGGGACTTCCTCGAACAACGACAACAACACCGGCGGGAGTTCCTTTACTCCCACGGGAGGTTCTAGCCATACGACCGGCGGCTCGGGCGGCATGGGAGCGACGACGAGCGGCGGCGGCAAGGCCGGCAGCGGCCCGGCGTGCACGGGCGTCCAGCTCGCGTGCGGCGCGGTGTGCATCGACCCGACCACCGACAACAAGAACTGCGGCGCCTGCAACAAGGCGTGCGGCATGGGCCAGAGCTGCGCGGCGGCGAGCTGCCAGTGCACGGGCGGGCTTTCGGCTTGCACCACGGGCTGCGTGAACCTCATGTCCGACGGCGCGAACTGCGGCGCCTGCGGCATGGCGTGCGCCGCCGGCAGCGTTTGCTCGCAGGGCAAATGCACGAGCATGTGCGCCGCGGGCGAGACCCAATGCGCGCAGAGCTGCCCGAACGTGATGACGGACGCGCGCAACTGCGGGTTTTGCAACAACGCTTGCCAGGGCGGTCAGGCTTGCGCCAACGGCTCCTGCGGGTGCGCCGCGGGACAGACGACGTGCAGCGGCGTGTGCGCCGACGTCATGACCAACAACGCGAACTGCGGCACGTGCGGGCACATGTGCACGGGCGACCAGTTATGCACGGCCGGGCAATGCGTCGGGGGCTCCGGCGGCTCCGGCGGCATGACCTCGGTCGGCGGCAGCGCGGGGACGGCCGGCATGAGCGCCGGCGGCTCCGCGGGCATGAGCTCGGGCGGCATGGGCACGGGCGGCTCCGGCGACACCATGGTGACGCGCGGCGACTGCACCATCCTCAAAGCCGGCATGATCGCCGACTTCGAGGAGGGCATGGGCATGCCCGTGCTGCCGATGCAGGAAGGCCGCACCGGTCAGTTCGAAACCTTCAACGACGCGACCTCCGGCGCGACCGAGACGATGGCGGTCGAATCCTCGGGCGGCACGGCCACCTGCGACAAGTGGGCGCTCCACGTGCAGGGCAAGGGCTACACGAACTGGGGCGCCGGCACCGGCCTGAGCCTGGTCGGCGCGCCGACGTCACCGACGCCGTACAACGCCACGATGCACGGGTTCACCGGCGTCAGCTTCAAGGCGAAGCTCGGCTCGACGGCGGATCCGAAGTCGGCGGTGCGCTTCAACATCTCGACGCCGTGGACCGAGGACAAGTCGAACCCGGGCGGCCAGTGCGACACGACGACGCTCGCGGCGACCACCACCAAGGCCGCGCGCGATTGTTACCAGCACGCCGGCAAGTTCCTGCCGCCGGGCAGCGGCCCCGGCCAGCTCACGTCGAGCTGGCAAACGTTCACCTTCTGCTTCGATCGCGATCTCTACCCGCTGTCGCTCCCGAGCAACCTGACGACGGATCAGCGCAACAACATCGGGACGAACATGCTGAAGATCCAGTGGCAGTTCAACAACGGCAAAGACTACAGCGGCGCCTACACCACCGATTATCCGAAGTTCAAGCCGGACCTGCCTTTCGATCTCTGGCTCGACGACATCTCGTTCTTCAGCGGTGACTGCCCGAACAAGGTGACCTCGCCCTCGAACGGCTCGCCCACGAAAGCGTTCCCGCAGAACGCGAGCACGGTCGGCACCTGCGCGGTCGCGACGAACGCGAAGAACTTCGCGGCGAACATCGCGCAGGCGTACGCGACCTGGACGAAGAACTTCGTGCAGAGCGGAGGCAAGATCGTGGCGCCCGAGCAGTCGGGCCACGTCACCTCCGAAGCGATCGGTTACGGCATGCTCATCGCGGCGGCGATGGGTGACAAGACGGCCTTCGACGCGTTCTGGGGCTACGCGAAGAGCAACGGAGCGAGCGGCGGCCTGATGAACTGGGAGGACGGCGGCTCGGGTTCGGCGACTGACGCCGATCTCGATCAAGCGTATGCCCTCTTGATGGCGGCCGCGCAGTGGCCGAGCGGCGGGTACGACGGCAATTCGCTCGGGAGCAGGATCGCGAGCGCCGACGTCTCGGGCGGCATTCTGACGGGCGGCAGCCAATTCTCGTCGGCAAACTACAACCCGTCCTACTTCGCGCCCGCGGCGATGCGAAAGCTGACCGGGCTCTCCGGCTTCGTGAATCAGAACTACACGCTCGTGAACGCCAACATCAAAGCCACCGTGGCGGGTGTTCCGACCGACTGGGCCGACAAGAGCAGCGGCGCTCCCTCGGGTCCGGGCGGAGCGCAGGTGACGAGCGACATTCAGGACGGCAACAACGGAGCGATGGGGTACGACGCTGCCCGCGTGCCCTTCCGCCTCGCGCTCGACGCGTGCCTCAACGCAGGCGACACGTCGGGCTTGAGCGCCATCGCCACCTACTTTGCCGGCAAGTACGACAGCGGTGCGAGTATCGATCTGATGAAGGCCGGCTGGTACAAGAAGATGGACGGCGTGTTCAGCACCGCCAAGGACATGCAGGGCTCGTTCATCGGTCCCGTCGGCACGGCCGGCATGGCGATGAAGAACCAGGTCATGTTGGATCGCGCGTTCCGCACCATGCTCGACATCCTCGAGAGCGGCGACTTCAACCACACGTACTTCCCCTCGACGGTCGGCCTGCTCACGCTGCTGATGATGAGCGGCAACTACCCGGCGCCCTGAGCGGAGCGGGGACGCACGGAGCTGAACGGAGCCACGCGGCTCCGTTCAGCGCGCGTCGAGCTTCAAATCCCGACGTGTTCTTCGAGTCTGGCGAGCCGGCCTTCGATTTTCGCGAGCCGCTCGATGCCCAGCGTGCGCTCCTGCATCGTCACGGCGATCAGGCGGTCGAGTCGGTCGGTGACGGCGGCGATGCGCTCGCCGAGGCCGCGATGCATTGCTTGAGTTTCCTCACGCATGTTGCGGAAACCCGTGTCCATTCGTTCGCTTTGAAGAACGAGCACGTCCGTCATGTGAACGATTGCAAGCTCGAGGCGATCGAGGCGGGCCATGGTGTCCGCGTCGGAGTCTGCCATGACCGCACCCATCGGTCAGCCGTGTCGCGAGTTGCTCTGAGTTTTCGCGCACTCACGCGCGCCACACAGCGGCGTCAGCGCGGCTCGGCGATGGGCTTGCCCATGTCGCACGGGAACGATGCGTGGAATTGGCTGCCCGCGTTCGCGCGGTACATGTCGCACGCCGAGCCTTCGAGCGTGACTTGGTGCTCATTGTCCTCGAGCGTCCAGCCCGCGGCCATGTCGCCGTAGGTGAGCGGGTTGCCGTCGAGGGTCACGTTCGCGAGCGCGGGGTTGCCCGTCACGTTCGCGCTGAGATCGAACGTGCAGGTTTGGACCGCATTGAGCACCTTCTGTAGGTTCGCGCGCAGCGTGGCGCTGTCGTTGGCTTCGAAAAACGCGGCCGTGCCGGGCGTTTGATCCGCCGTCGCGTAGGCCGCGGTGAACATGCCGCCCGTCTCGCTCTGCACGCACGGTTGGTACTGATAATCCTTCGGCGGCGCCGTGACGGGGAGACCCGCGCCGGCGTTCGCGACGTCCTGCAGGTGCTCTTCGCCGCAGCGCGCCTGGGTCTCGTTACAGCCGTTGTTCGGTTGCTCGACGATGTCCCCGATGCCGACGACCAGCGTGCCGATGCCCTGCGCAAAGGCGTCTTGAGCCGCTTTGATGGTCCGGTCCTGGCCGCACTGCGGGTTCACGGTCTGGCAGGTGTTGGGGTTGCCGTCGGTGACGAGCAGGATGTACTTGGGGCCCGGTGGGTCGGGGTTATACGCGACGAGCGCGGGCGTCACCACGTCGATGGCGTGACCGGTCGGCGTCTCCCAGGCCTTGCCCTCGCCCGAATCCATGCCGAGCTGGTCGTAGATTTGTTTGATCGCGTCGTAGTTGCCGAACGCAAATGAGGGCGTCTCGGGCGTCATGGTCGCGCATGCGGGATCGGACTCGCTCGTACCCTGGTGACCCTTGAAGCTCGCGAAGCCGAAGCGAACGTCGTTTTGGAGCGGCTCGACGACGCCGGTCGTCGGGTCCATCAGCGCGTCGTAAAGGAGCTTCCACGCGGTCGTCGTGTTGCTCATCAGCGGCTCGAACATGCTCGACGAGTTGTCGACGAGGATGAGCACCGTCGGCACGAGGCGGGTCGAAGTGGCGTCGAGCGCGTCACAGCCGTTACCGCCGGTTCCGCCGCTGCCGTCGCCGCTCGAACCTCCGACGGCGATGCTGCCGCCGCCCTGCGCGCTCGAGCCGCCCGCCGCCGTTCCGGACGAGCCGCCGCCGACGCTGATACCGGTTCCACCCGTGGCCGCGGAGTCGCCACCGGAGAGGCCCGAGTTGTCGGTTCGCGAGCCGGCGCTGCACGCGGCAAGGGGGGCCAGAATCAAGGGTGCCAAACCGAAGAAAGCGCGGAGTCTCGTCATTTCATGCCTGTCCGGAGCGAAAAAAGTGCCCGCGCTGAAGCCTAGCGTGGGCCGGCCATCGGAACAAACGGAGTCGCAGCCGCAGCCGCGCTAGATCGCGCAGCCATGAGCGAGCCCTCCCCCGCCCCGAGCCCATTTTTGAGCCGCCTCTCCGCAGTCGGTGTGGTCGCGGTGATCCGGGCGGCTTCGAGCGACGCTGCGCTCGCGGTGAGCCGTGCGCTCGTACGCGGCGGAGTGACGGGCATCGAGATCACGTTCTCGACGCCTGGTGCGGCGGACGCGATCGCACGCGCGCGCGCGGAGCTACCCGACGCGCTCGTCGGGGCGGGCACGGTGCTCGACGCGGCGTCGCTCGCCGCGGCGTGCGACGCGGGAGCGAGCTTTCTCGTGAGCCCGCACACGGACGAGGCGCTGCTCGCCGCGGCGCGCGAACGCGGCGTGCCGTTCTTGCCGGGCGCGCTCACGCCGACGGAGATCCTGCGCGCGTGGCAGCTCGGCGCAACGTGCGTGAAGGTGTTTCCGGGCTCCGCGGTCGGACCCGGCTATTTGAAGGCGATCAAGGCGCCGCTGCCGCACATCGCGCTGATGCCGACCGGGGGCGTCGACGAGAAGAACCTGGGTGAATGGCTCAAAGCCGGCGCGATCGCGGTCGGAATGGGCGGCTCGCTCGCGACCGGTGCGCCCGAAGCGATTGAAGCGGCCGCCAGGCGCGCGAGTGCCGCGTTGCTGGCAGCACGCGCGTGACCAAGCGCACCGGCGGCCCCTGAACCAATTCCTCGAGCACCGCCGTGCTCGGTCGTACTAAAGTCGCGCGATGGCAACGGTCGTCACGTTCGGCGAGCTGATGCTCAGGTTGAAGACGCCGGGGTTCCTGCGCTTCTCGCAAGCGCCGGCGCTCGAGGCGACGTTCGGCGGCGGGGAAGCGAACGTGGCGGTGAGCCTCGCGCTCTTCGGCCACGACTCACGCTGGGTGTCGGCCGTGCCGAATAACCCGCTCGGTGACTGGGCGCTCGCGTCGCTGAAGAGCCTCGGCGTCGATACGCGCCACGTCGTGCGGCGCGGCGGGCGGCTCGGGATTTACTTCCTCGAGAGCGGCGCGAGCCAGCGCGCGTCACAAGTCGTCTACGATCGGGCTGGCTCGGCCGTGAGTGAGCTCGCTGCCGGCGCGCTCGCGTGGGACACGGTCCTCGGCGGCGCGCGCTGGTTTCACACGACGGGCATCACGCCGGCCTTGTCCGACGGTTGCGCGGCGCTCGCGGCCGAGGCGCTCGCGACGGCAAAGCGACTCGGCGCGACCACGTCGGTCGATTTGAATTTCCGGAAGAAGCTCTGGTCGAAGGCGAAGGCCCGTGAGGTGATGAGCGGCCTGATGGCACACACCGACGTGCTGATCGCGAACGAGGAGGACTGCGACTCCGTGTTCGACATCCAGGCGAGCCACGTGGAGAGCGGCTCGCTCGACCGTGGCCGCTATTTGGCCGTCGCCGACCAGGTTTTGTTGCGCTTCCCGGCCGTGAAGCGCGTCGCCATCACGCTGCGTGAGAGCCGGAGCGCGAGCGACAACGGCTGGAGCGCGCTCCTCGCCGAACGCCACGGACATGCGTTCAGCCGAAAGTACGGCATCAGCGTGGTGGATCGCGTGGGCGCGGGGGATTCCTTCGCGGCGGGGCTCGTGCACGCGCTGCTCGAGGGGCGCGATCGCCAGGCGAGCATCGAATTCGCGACGGCCGCTTCAGCGCTCAAGCACTCGATTCCCGGCGACTTCAACCTCGTGACACTCGCCGAGGTCGAGACGCTCGCGCGCGGCGACGGGTCCGGGCGCGTGCAGCGCTGAGGCGCTCAGAGCTCGCGATAGCCGCCCGGCACCGAGTAGGTGTCGTCGCGACCGGCTGCCATGAACATGCCCCAGCAGGTGAGCTTCGTCTTCGCGGCGAAGGTGATGTCGTCACCGATGGAGCCGATGGGGCCGAGCACGGCGAGGTTCGAACGGTGCACGCCCCAGGAGCCCGGGCCGTGCTGCAGGATGGCTTCGTGGAGCTCGCGCCCGGCTTCGGCCGAGCTCTTCAGGATGGCGACGCGCAGGCGCACGGGCGCTTCCGTGCCGGCGCCGGTGACGTTCAGGTAGATGAGGTCCGAACGCGGTCGCTCGATGCGCACGTCGAGCTGCTGCTTCGACAAGAACTCGAGGATGTTCGCTTCGGTGAGCAGCCGGCCGTCGGGCTTCAGGTTCTCCCCGCTGCAAATGCCCGGTTTGAAGCGCAGGCCGTCCGGCTCGGCGGCGGGGCCGCTGCCGTCACGCGAGGTCGCGTAGGACCGCGGATCGGAGCCGTCGGTCATGCGCAACATGGGGCTCGAGCAAGCAACGGCGAGAACCGCTGAAAGCGCGACGACCGCAACGGGAGACCGCGTGCCCCGAGCCATGGGGCCGTTATTAGCAGACGTGGCGGACGGCGAGCAGCAAAAACCGGAGCGTCGCCGTTCGGCCGCCGCGGGTGGATTGCGACGGACGGGGGGCGTTGGTAGCCTGCCGCCGTGAAGGTCAAGGTGTTGGGTCGAGCGCCGGGCAGCGCCGGCAAGCCCATCGCGGCGGGGCTCGTGGCGCTCGCTCTCGCGGGCTGCGGCGGCGGACCGTCGGCCATCGCGACGTCGAATCGAACCTTTTACGACTGGGCCGTGCCGACCGAGGGCGCGGGCAAGCTCGAGTTCGAAGAGCATTACCCGCCGCTCGATCTGTCCGCGGCCGAGCCCTTCCCCGAGTACGTCGGCGTGACGGTGCTCCGCCACGGCATTCACCTCTCGAAGCCCAAGGATTGGATTTTGCGCGACGCGAGCAATCAGCCGGGGCAAGCGTACGTCGGGTACATCTCCCCGAACGCGTACTCGTTCGCCGTCTACGAGCGCCCGGAAGCGCCCTCGACGCCCTGGCTCGACATGATGAAGCGCTTCGAGGACGACACCCAGTCGCTCGGCGCGAAAATCCTCGGTAAGCGCGTGCCGATCGCGACGGGCATCGGGCAAGGGCGCGCCTACGACGTGACCCGCAACGTCGAAGCCGCAAAGAGCCCGCTCGTCAGCAATAGCCGCGAGTATCTGGTGCGCGGCGCCACGCGCGTCGTGCTCGTGCAGATCGTCTACGAAGGCGACGACTTGTCGCTCGTGAACCCGGAGCTGCTCCGCGTGGTCGACACGCTCGAGGTCCTATGAATCGCGCTCATGTTCGTGTCGTCGCGCTCGGTCTCGTGGGGGTGAACGTCGCTTGCGCGAGCGCGGTCGAGTCCTCGAAGCTCGAAGACAAAGCGCGCCGCACGGTGCCCGTGCCCGTGTGCGTGCAGCCGCTGCAGCGCAACACGAGCGGCGTCTCGAACGTCGTCCCCGCCGACTACTGGAAGATGGTGCTGCCGAGCTACGACGCGGGCTCGTCGACCGTCGATACGAGCGCGCCGGATTGCGCGGGCCGTCAGGCTTTTTCGGAGTCCGACCGGCTGAACGCCGAGGGGCCACGCACCGGCTCGATACCCGTGCCGGCCGACAACGCCGTCGTCACGACGGGACCCGACAACTTCCGCGTGGTGTGGCTCCGCACCTACAAGTACGGGGACGGCTCCTGGTCCGGCCCCCTCGCGCTCATGCGCGCGCGGGAAGGCTACGCCGAGGTCTACGGCACGGGGACCTATCACGGCCGCCCGAGCTCGACGCGCTTCGCGCTCGAGCGCATGGGCTCACGCATTCTGGTCACGGCCACGGATCAAGGCTGCGGCCAGGTGAAGCCGGGACAGAGCTGTGAGACGGACTTCGACGCGTACCTCTTGCGCGGCGGGCAGCTCGCGCGTGCCGCGTCGTTCCCGCTGGATCGTATCGATTACCGCCCGTTCGGCGGGTTGCCCGGCGTCGCCAAGTACCGGCTGACGGCGGCGCCGGTGTTTCAAGCGCGCGCGATGCGCGTGATCGAGCAGGTGACGGTCGAGGACGCGAACCAGGGCATGGTGCGCAAGAGCGACCTCGAGCGCGTGTTCAGCCTCGGGAGGGACGGTTCGCTCAAAGCGAATGCGCCGTCCCTCTGGAGCGAGGTCGAGAAGCCGAGCGCCGCTCCGCCACCGCCGCCTCCTCCGCCGCCGGCGAAGGGCCGGTCCGGCGCTACCAGCAGATGAGGTCGCCGCCGTACCCGCACTCGGGTCGCTGCGTGGCGGCGTAAAGCACGCCCATTCCGAGTCCGAGCAGCGCGCCGACACCGGCGCTGCCCCACGCCTGGCCGCCGGTCTCGAAGTTGCCCGCGGTGCGCCCGACCGTCGTGATGACGCCGAGCACGCCCGGCACGGCTACGTTCCCGAGCAGGGATCCGACGTTCACCCGCCCGTGGCTCCAGCCGACGGTGTCGACGAGGAAGACGCCGAGGCCCTGTCCGAACGAGGAAAACGCCGTGAACGAGTGCGTCGAGAACATCCCGTACGTCTCGCAGTTGTGAAAACCCTGGTTCGTGTCGTCGCAGCCGGGACGAAAACCCTTGAGGGCGGGCTTCAGGAAGCGCTCGTTCAAGAGCGCCGTCGCGGCGAGCGTCATGCTCGGGGCAAGGACGGAGAGATGCCAGCGCGCCTTCCAGCCCACGGTGACTTCGGGGTCCGAATAGAAGACCCGCGGCATCAAGAGCTCGACACCGAACGACGAGAGCGCGAGCACCGTCGTCGTGTCACCCCAGGCACCGCTCCGGTGCGGCGCGGGCGTCTGCGCCGACGCTTCACGCAGCGACATGAAGGACGCCGCGGCACCCAGTGCGGCAGCCAAGACCCACCGGCCGAGGCGGCCCTGCCCACTCACCGACTTGAACGACACCGGCCGGGATTTATCCCTGGTGTGCGCCAAACCGCAACTAAATCGGCTGCGGGACTCTCGAAAACCGCCCCGCCGCCGGGCCGGTCGTGGCGCAAACGGCAGGCTCTCAGCCGCCTTGCCGGTATTTGCGGTACGCGGCGGCGAACTCCGGTCCGAAGACGACCGCGAACGTGCGGCGCTCTTCGTAAAGCTCGTCGAAGCGCCGCACGAACGCTTCCCAATTCGCCTTGTGACGCCCGAGCGGAAAGCCATGACCCGCTTCCTTCTCGATGGCCGCGGGCGAGAGCTGCTCGAGCAGAGCGCGCACGCCTCGCATCATGCCGTCGAGCACCGCCATCTGATGGAACATGAGGTCGGCGAAGATGCCCTCGAGCGCACGCGGCGCTTCGAACGAGGTATCCCCCGGATTCAGCAGCGCATGTGCGAGTGCTTGCGGCGTCGTCGCGGCTTCGACCGCCGCGCCCGCGGCCGAACGATAGGGGCTCCTTCGCTGTTGGCCCTGCGGTAAGTCGAAGCAGGCGATGAATTGCGAGTAGCCTTCCCTGAGCGGCACGGCGCTGCGGAGAAAGGCATCGAGCGCGTCGTGGACCTTGGTGATGAAGCGCGCGATGTCGCCGGTCGTATCGAGCGACGCGCCCGGGACGAGCGCTTGAGCGAGCTCCCGCAGCCCCTGAAGCGCCAGGGTCTCCGGACTGAGAGCGCCGAAATGCTGCGTGCGCGGGCCGGCGAGCTCGGATTGCGGCGCCTGCGGAGGCGTCGGGGCGAACGCGCGCGGATCGTTCGGCGGGCCCTGAAACTGCGAGCCCACGGGCGGCAGCGAACCGCGCGCGGGGGCGCCCGGGCCGAGCAGGACGCTGCGGTTGCCGAGGACGCTCGCGGCGAAGCTCTTTGCCAGCCGGTCATCGAGGGCGTCCTGCTGCTTTTCGAAGGTGATCGTGATTTTAAGGACGACGCTCAGGAAGAACCGAAAGCCGCCCGGCTCGAGGTCCGTCGGCTGGTGGGCGGGGATGCGCTGGGGCTTTTCATGGCCCGGCGGGAGCAGGTGCACGCCGTTTTTGCTGCCGAGATCCTCGATGCAGAGCTTGCCGCCCACGTCGTCGATGCGCGCGTGGAAGTTCGAAACCATCGGGTGAACGATGGGGCAGTCGTTCAGCGGGTTTCGCCCGATACGGATCGGGAGCGCGGTGAACCGGCTGCGGGCAAGCTCGACCGACCCGGCGTCCAGCACGAACACGAACGGCACGGCGCGATACTACCTGTCGCCGCCGCGCGGAGCCCACATCCCCGCATTGGTTCCAGTACGGGCGGTGGGGGCGATGCCGCTCAGGCTTCGACGAGGCTCGAGAGCAGCTCTGCGACCTTCGCGTCCGGACGGGCGAGGACGCCCCGGATCGACCCCGCGAGCGGAGGCAGCGCCGCTGCATCGCTCGGCCGATGGGTGAGCTCGCAGATTTCATCCCTGCTGTCGCTCGGCAAGAACAGCTCGGCGAGCGTCGAGCGCGGCGGAGCGCCCAGGTGGACGAGGGCGGCGCCGCGCTCCCCGGCGTGCCACCAAAAGAAACTCGGCACGGTGCGTTGCCAGCGGAGCACCCGCCTGAGCGCGTCGATCCAGAAGCAGAGAGCAACCCCGCCCGCGTGGCCCAGCGGAAGCCGCAGTGAGAGACGCGTGTCGGGGTGCTCGACGCCGCGGAAGGGCTCGGCGGCGGCGACGAGCAGGCGCAGGCAATCGCCGGCGGCCTCCGGCACGAGCCCGACGAGCTCCCAGAGCTTTTGGATTGGCAGCTGTGCCGCCCACGCGCCGTAGAGCTCACGCGCTTCATCCACGCCGAGGCCGGGGTTCGGACGAAAGCCGGCCGCGGCCGCGGGCAGATCCGGCACCCCGCCCTCCCTCACCGGGCTCCAGAGCGCCCCGGCTTCCGCCCACAGCGTCTCGAACACGAGCGGTAAAACCTCCGGATTTTCGACGAGCGACTCGGCGAGACGCAGCGAACCGGCGATGCTGAGCGGAAACCTGCGCCCGGCGGCGTCCGCGCTCGGCCCGATCACGCCCGCGACGAGCTCGCGCGGGTTCTCGGCGCTGCGCAAACCGAAGGCGTGCACGCCCCCCGCGGCGAACGCGTCGGGGAAAGCGCGACCGGCGTGGCCGAGCGCCCATTCGAAGCTTTCGGTGACCCAAGCGTCGTAACCCGCGAGCCGGCCGTCGCCTCCGTGCGCCCGCACGAACTCCGGGGCGTGCGGCACCTTGCCGAGGATGCCCGCCGCGCGGGCTTCGTAAGCCGTCATCCGGGTCCGGCGGCTGCGACGGTCGTCACGGCGGGTGGACACTTGAGCCGGCGGAAGAAGCCGCGCACGAACGGATGCATGCTCTTCGCCGGACGGATGTCGATGCTCACGGGCGGCTCGCCCGGGCGCGTGAGACTCCAGCTCCCGCTCAACGTGGCGCCGCTCGCCGGCTTGACGCCGCCCGCGTCGAACAAGCGGAACAAACCGAAATCACCGACACGCGGGATTTCGTCCGTGAACCCCGCGCCGCGCACCTGGAGCGTCGCGCCGTGCGGCCCTTCCTTGCCTGGCCAGTCAACCGGCATCCAGCGCTCGGGCTCGTTGCGGTACGTCGTCGCGTGGCCGTCGACCACGAGCGAGATCTCGGCGACGTCCGAGCCGGCCGGGTGCATCTGCACGTCGAAATGAACGTTCGGCACGGCGGCGGTGCCGAACATCGCGTCGGTGATATCGGCGGCGACCCCGAGGCACTCGAGGAAATCGGGACGAAACGGCAGGGCGTCGGCGGCGGCTTTCGCGGCGAAGCGGTTGCCCGAGCGATCGAGGCGCGTCGCGAGATTGTCGGCGTAGAATTTCCAGATCAGCCCCGCGTCGGGCCGGAAAAAGTCGGTGAGGTCCGCGATCGACACCTCCGCGGGCACGTCCGCAAACGGGTAGCGCGGCAGCACCTTGTCGTGCAGGGGATCCCACACTTCCGCCTTCCAGTGCTCACTGAGCTGCGTGAAGTCGGCGCGCATCACGCCCGCACGGCTGCCGCGGATCGGGTTCATCAGCAGCGGCTCGAGCACACGGTACGTGCGCGGGTCGAGCTGGGTGAGCGTCGCCTTCACGGAGATTTGCGTTTGCGAGAGCAGCGCGTCGAATTGTTGGGCGGGCGCCGTCTTGCTTTCGGCGAGCGCGCTCAGGTTTACCTGCAGGTTGTTGAGCTGCATCAGGTACTGCCCGAGCTTCGGCGGCGCGGCGCTCGCCTTGCCGGCCGCAGCGTCACCGAACGCAAACGCCAGAATCGGTTGGAATTCGCGCTCGGGTAGCGAGACCGTAGGCGCGGGCGCGCCCGCGTCGAGGCCGGCGTCCACCTGCGAAAGCGCGCTGTTCGCGAGCGCGGCCACTTTCGCTTTCGCGAGCTCGGCGAGCGTCTGAGGCGGCGTGATGTCGAGCCGCACGTTCTCCCCGATCACGTTGAAGAGTCGCGTGTACGGCCCCTCATCGACGGAGAGCGCCTGGAGCTCTTCGATCGAACCCTGAAGATCGGCCGGCGCGGCGACGCCGAGGCCGCCGATGAAGTCGAACCAAGCGCGCGTGTAGCGCTGGAAGTAGAGCGCCTTGAGCCGATCCGCGGCGCTCGCCTTGGTGTCGGCGTCGGCGGCTCCGACCTGGCCGAGCACCCAGGGCTCGAGCTCGAAGCGCGAGTCCGGGGACTCGACGAGCGACCGCACTTTTTGCCAGCCGAGCGCGGTGTAGGCGCCGGGGACTTCGACGTTCGCCTTCGACTCCGAGTAACGCGCCGCGGGCCCGAGGAAGATCGAATCCGCGCGGATCGGCGGCGCGCCTTTGGCCGCCTCGAGCAGCCAGCCGTAGCGGAGCTCGTCGACCGGTACGGCGCTGAGGCTCCCCTGCGCGCGCGCGACCGCGACCTCGTCGATCGGCAACGCCCACGTCTTGTCGGCGGCGAGCTGGGTCACGAAGTAGCGGGCGTGGGCGGCAAGCTTCGCCGGATCGCTCGGCGCAGCGGAGCTCTGCGAGCGCGCCCACACCTTCGCGAGCGCGGGCGCGGCCCAATCGGGCGCGAGATGCTCGGGTCGCGTGAGCATCAAGTAGAGCTTCAGATCCTCGTACGCCTGCTGAAAATTCTGCGAATCGATCTGCCCGACGCCGCTGAGTGAGCCCGCCTGGCGCACGCTCGTCAAAAGCTCGGCGCGCACGGGCCCTTGCACGATGGTCCGGAGACGCGAGAGGTAGACGCCCTTGACGGCCTTTAGCAGATCCGGCGCGGCGTAAGGCCCGAGGTAGCCGCGGATGCTGAACCCCGCCGCTTCCTGCTCGAGTGTTTGCACGCGACCGACCAACGTATCGAGCGCGGCCGCGGTCGCGTCCGAGCCCGCGAGCTTTTCGAGCTCGACGGAGCGGGCGACGTCGCGGGCCGTCTCGTGGACGAGATCGGAATTTTGGACGTAGCTTGCCGCGGCTGGAATCACGAGCGCGAGCACGACCAACGCGACGACGGCGGCCTGGATGACCTGGCGGATCGCGCCGCGCCGCAGGCGGCTGCGCGAACGGACCGCGAGGTGCCGATCCGGGAAGATGACGCGCTGGAAGAGCTCGGTGACGAAGTAGCTCTGGGGCTGCTCGTTGCGCCCGACCGCGGCGCCCTGAAGGAGCGGGACGTTGAAGCCCCGCGCCATCTTGTCGAGGACGCGATCGAGGGCACGGCCGGTTTGCGTGCCGCTCGTCAGGTAAAAGCCGCGGAGGAGCGGCGTGTCCTGATACGGATTCGTGCGACAGAGCAGCTCGACGAGTGACGCGAGCGGCGCACGAAGGGCCGCGAATTCCAGCGGGAACTGCAGAACGCGTGCACGCGCCTCGGCGAGCGGCTCGCCGTTCAAGCGCTGCAGCATGCGCGCGTAGAGCACCTGCTCGAGACGCTCGAACTCGGCCTCGACGGCGCGCCCCGGCTCGACGAGCTCCTCGCCGAGCTCGAAGGTCGCGCCCCAGGTCTGGCCGCGCTGCGCCTTGCCGAGGTCCCCGAAGAACTCGACGAAGCCGGCGACGAGGTCGACCTTCGTGAGCATCACGTAAACGGGGAGCACCATCTCGAGGCGCTCCATGACCTCGTCGGCGCGGCTACGGAGCGTCTTCGCGAGCTCTTCGAGCTCGTACTCGCCGGCTGCGAGCAGCTCCTCGCAGCTGACCGCCATCACGACACCGTCGAGCGGCTGGCGCGGGCGGAACTTACGCAACAGATCGAGGAAGCCGAGCCACTCCTCGCGGTCGTCCTCACCGGTGATGAAGCGACCGGCGGTATCGAGCAAAATCGCCTGTTCGGAGAACCACCAGTCGCAGTTGCGCGTCCCGGCCGTGCCGCGAAACTTGCCGCCGCCCGCGCCGCCGGGCGGCGTGACGAAACCGAGGTTCGACTGCGTGAGCGCCGTCGTCTTGCCGCCTCCCGGCGGGCCGACGATGAGGTACCAAGGCAGCGCGTAGAGCGCCGTGTTGCCGCCGCGCGCGCCGAGCTTCGTGCGCTTGAGCGCGCCGATCGCTTCCTTCATGCGCGCCTGTAAGGCGAGCACCTCGTTGCGGCGATCGGGGCGCACGTTGGCGGCTTGCTGCGCGGCCGCGCGCAAGAGCTCACGCTCGAGCGCCGCGGCGCGCAGGCTCGCGCGCACGCGCCGCACGATGAGCACGAGCATGAACGCGACGAAGAGCGTCGCGGTCGCGGCGATCGCGATCCAGAGCGGCCCGTGCAAGAGCAGGACGAGCAGCCACACGAGCCCCGCGACGAGGAACAGGCCGAGAGCGAGCCACCACATCATCCGGGTATCGTTATTTCTGCGGCACGGGCACGGCCGCGGCGGCGCCGGTGGGGAGCGTGACGGGGAGCGCGTCCACCGCGTGCTCGACGTCTGAATGAACCATGCGTTCGAGGCCAATCACGCAGCCGACCGCGAGCAGAAGCCCGCCCAGGATGAACGCGACGAGCGGGGCGTTGCTCGCCTTGCGCTTCTTCGCGCGCTGCCCGGGCTCGGCGTGCGGCGCGATGCGATCGGCGCGCGGCAGCGCTCGACCGAGCTGCTGGCGCGCGGACTCGAGAAAGCTCTGCGGCGTCGCTTCGTCCCCGCTCGCGCCGTATTGGCCGCGAAAGCCGAGCAGGAGCCCGAGCGCGTAGATCGCGAGCGCGTCGGGCCGATTGGCCTCGTTCAGCAGATTTCGCATGCGCACGAAGAAGCCTTCACCCGCCGTGAACTGCTTGTAGATGACGATCTCGAGCGGCTCGCGCATCCATTCGGCGCGCCCCGGCCAATTCGACTTCAGGAGCTGCGCGTCGATGAAAGCGACGAGCGCGTAACGCATCTCCGCGAGATCGGGATCCGAGATCCCGACGGCCCTGCCCTTGCCGACGACGGTGTCGAGCGCCATCAGCAAGCGCTGCCGGAGCTCGGGCGCGGGCGGCAGCGTGGGCGCGAGCGGAAACTTCGCCGCCAAGAGCAGCACGTCCGAGCACACCCCGTACGCACGCGCCGTCATCGTTTACCGGAGGTGCTTCGGATCGACGGCATAGAGTGAGAGCGATGCCCCAGCCCACTCGCCGTCGGCGGGCAGGTAGAGCGCGACCGTCGCGGTCTTCGCGATGTCCTCCCAGAACGCACCCTCGCGCGCGACGCGGAAGAAGCAGACGCCCGGCTTGAGCGGGAGCGAACCCGACGGCGACCACTCGACCGCCATGCGCACGCCCTTGCGCTGGTGCTTCACGACCTCGTAAATCTGGCCCCAACCGGCCATCTTGAGCACGCCGGGGATGCGCTCGCGCACGAGCGGCTCCGCCAGGTTCGCCTTCACGGCCACGAAAAATTCACGACCGGCGAGGCTCGGATCCTGAAGGCGTCCGATGAGCATGCCGTCCGAGCGATGCTCGAGCGGGATCTCCGTGTAGGTCGGCTCGATGCCGCCGGGCAGCAGGGCGAGCACCTTGGCGAACAGAGGCTCGAACGTCGTGCCGAGCTCGAGGTAGTTGAACTTCGGGAGCTCGTTCGGGTCACTGTCGGCTGAAAAGCTCGAGAGGCTGCCCGCCAGTTGCGCGAGCGCGACATACGCCTCTTCCGGGTGGACTCGCGCCGTGTCGAGCAGGTGATTGAGCAGCGGAATCACGCCGTTCAAGGTGTGGAGCAGCCAGAATTTGCGCACTTCCGTGGCGTGAAATTCGACCTTGTCCGCTTGGCGCTGGCGGCGCTCGGCGGAGAGCGCCTGCTGGCGCGCGAGGATGTTCGCGAGCACGCGCCGAACACCGCCCTCGAGAAACGGCGCCGCGCGCAAGAAGAGAGTCGGCGGGATGCGCGTGTCGAGCGGAGCGAAGGAGCCCGTGCCTTGGCGCGAAAGCTCCGCGATGCGAATGCACACGAAGCCGTCCCGGCGCTCGTGACCGAAGAAGACCTGCAGGTTCGGCCGCGCCCATTCGAGCTCCTGCGCGCTCCCGCCGCTGTTCACGTCCGCGGTGTTCCGCACCTCGCGCACGAAACGGCGCGCGCCGGCGCCGTCGAGAGAAAGTTGGGGTGCGTCGGTCGCGAGCGCGAGCCCGATGTAAACGTCGACGTGCACCTCGTCCGCGGGCAAGTCGCGCGGCGCGGGCGCTTCGGCGTCCGTGTCCTCACCGCATTCGACGACGGTGCCGTCCGGCCAGATCGCCGAGAGACGCTCGATGCGAAACTGCCCGGCGGGAAAGCCTCGCTCGTCGATCTTGAGCTCGGTGATGCCCCAGTCGTAGTGAGTCACCCCTTGCAGGCGGCCGTTCAGAAGCTCCTCGACGTAGAGGTCCTGCTGCTGAAAGTGGTGTTGGCTGACGAGCAGCCCCTCGATCCAAATCGGCTTGCGCGCCATCGTCAGGGGGTTCCCGCCGGCCCGGCGGGACCGGACCCATTGTCCGCCTCACGGCCCGTGCCGTCCTGAATTTGCATGCGATCGATCCAGACAGGAATGCTCGTAGGCTTCGTCGGGCAAGGCGGGACGCTCGCAGGCGCCGCCAGCTCGTAACTCAGGAGCCAGTCCTTCCCTTTGGGTTCCCGGAAAAGACCCACGAGGGCAAGGTAGTGCGCGTCGGGTTTGGGCGTGACCGAAACCTGCACGGTTTTGCCCGGAAAGATCGTCTGCTCTTCGACCGAAACGAGCTCACCCTCGAGCACCTTCGCGTCGTTCTGCCAGACGTCTTCGAACGACGCGGCTCGGAGGCGCGCGTCGCTTTTCAGCTGATAGATGCGGACCTGGACCGGTCGGCCTTCGCCCGAAGCGACGGCATTGGCCTCGTTGGTCGCGGTGATGGAGAGCGTCGGCGCGATGGGAGGACACGGCTTGGGCGGCGCCGAAGGAGGCGGCGGCGGGGCCGACCCACAACCCGTGACCCAAACGAGAAGCGCGAGCGTGCGGCGGAACCGCTTCATTTCGCGCTCACTTATACACGACGATCGGCCGCGGGCGCTCGTTCGTGTGGATTATGGCGCGTGAGGAGCGGTCGCGGCTCGGCCTAACGGCCGAGATCCCGTGCGTTCGTGCGCGAGCTTGACCAGGGGAGACCGGAGTTGTACCGAAGATGATAGCGAGCGGGCGCCCAAAGCAATGGTGCTGGGGATGGTGCGGGTCCGTGGGTCGTAAGTGAAAGCAAAAGGAGAGAACGATGGCCGTTGATATGTTTCTGCACATCGATGACTTGAAGGGCGAGTCACAGGACTCGAAGCACAAGGACGATATCGAGGTCCTGAGCTGGTCCTGGGGCGCCGCTCAACACGCCACGATGACGGGTGGCGGCCTCGGTGCCGGCAAGGTGTCGATTCAGGACATCACCATCACGAAGAAGGTGGACCGCGCCTCCCCGAACATCTTCAAGATGTGCTGCATGGGCACCCATCTGAAGAAGGGGGCCGTGACGGTGCGCAAGGCGGGCGGGGACGCGCTCGAGTACCTCGTGATTCAGTTCGAGGAAATGATGTTCACGAGCTATTCGGTGAGCGGCGCTTCGGGCGACGAGATCATCGAGAACGTCTCCTTCACGTTCGTCCGCTGCGGCTTGACCTATACGCCGCAGGTGGGCAGCGGCTCCGGCGACGCGAAGATCAGCGGCGGCTGGGATCTCCAGGCGAACAAAGAGTTCGAACCGAAGTGAGCCAGGGGTGACGGGTGCGTGCACGCGCGGCGGGTGCGTGCACGCGCCGTCGACACCTTGCTTCAGGGAGCGGCGCTCGGGTGAGCCGCCGGGGCGGCGGAAGGCACGGCGGCGAGCTCCGGCTTACAGCGCTTGGCCATCTCGGTCGTGAATTGCTGGCGGCCCCAGTCGAACGAGGGCGGCACGCAGAGGTCCGCGTCGTCGTGGGACTTGAGGAGCTCGGGCAGCTGATCGCGCGCCTGCCAGAGGTTGTCTTTCGGAACCTCGACCGCGAAATGGGGCACGTTCGGCGTCACCTCGCCGAGGATGTCGAGATTCAAGCGGTGCAGCGTGGTGAGGCTCATCGCGGCCGCGCGGGCGATGAGGCCCATGCGCGTGTTCGGCGGCACGTCGAGCTCGGACGTGATCTCGGGCGCGCCGACCTGGCCCGTGAACTTCTGCCGCTGGAGGTTCACCAGGATGAGCGCGACGGCTTCGATGTTCGGAACGTAAAAGAGCGTCTCGTCGGGCAAGAGGTCGGCGTCGGCGAGATCCCAGAAGCCTACGTCATTGCCTTCGACGCGCGAGATGCGCGTGGCGAGACCGAAGGGACCCATGTTGTAGGCGGCGAATACGAGATCCCACGCTCCGAACTTCGCGAAAAGATCGGCAAGGTAGCGCACCCCCGCTTCCGTCGACTTCACGGGACTATGTCGCTCGTCCACGACGTTCGGAATGATACGCAGGCCGTACGCGCGCGCGGCGTCCGGCATGAGCTGCCAGAGCCCCTCCGCGCCGACCGGTGATTTGGCGAGCGGTGAGCAGCCGCTCTCGGTGATGACGACCGCGAGCAGCGCTTCGGGCAAGCCGCGATGCACGAGCTCCGTCTTGATCGCATCTTGATAGCGACCGCACTTGAAGAGCATCTGCTGGAACTGCTCGTGGCCGACCGAATTCTGCGTGTAGTACTCGAAGCGCGTCTGCACGCGCGGGTCGTCTTCCACGTGGATTTCCGGCATGTCGTTGCCGGCGAGCCACTTCGAACGGAGGGCTTCCGGCACTTCCGCGTGGCGGTGCGTGAGCCTGCGGCGATCGTTGTTGGTGACGAACTTGTTCAGGTCCTTGAGGGCGCCGCACTGCGGGCCGACGCACGCGCCGGGCGCGAGGGACTGGGCGGCCACGGCGGCCTGGTCGTCGAGCAGCGCGCGGAGGGCGCCTGATTCCTTGCCGCGACCGTGAACCTGTACGAGCAGGGAGCGAAAGCGTTCGTCTTCCGTCAGAAGCCGCGACTTCGGCAGCGGCAGAGCGCTGTTGTCGGCGGCCGGGCCCGTCGACGAACCGGCGGCCGACACCGCGCCGCTCGAGCTCGGAACGCCGGATGCAGCCGGTTCGGAGCCGCCACGCCGGCTCAACGCGACGGCGCCCCCGACGATGCCGCCGATGACGAGCATGAGCAGCGTGCCGAGCGCGAACCAGCGCCACGGATGGCTCTCGCCGCCGTCGTAACGGGCGCGACGGCGGTTGCCGCCCCGTTCCGCTTGCGCGAAGTAGCTCGGCTGCGCCCGCGGCGCCGGCGCGGGCGCTTCCCGGCCCGGCAGCGGCAAATCGCGCGGGAGCGGCGGCAGCTCACCGAGCTCTCCGAGGTGTTTGGGCAGCGCGGGGGTGCGCGACGCGTCACTCAAGCCCTTGAGATCGAGCGCCGACGCAGGCCGCGGCGCGGCAGCGGGCGCCGCCTGAGCCGGCTGCACGCTCCCGCGGCGGGCGAAGGGCTTCCCGAGGTTCAAGAGCGACTTGACCGGATGGTGCGCGGCCGGCGGAGGTGACGCACCGCCGGGCGATGGAGCCGAGCGCATGACCGGGACGGGGCTGAACGGCGGCTGCGGCAGCGGACTCGGACTCCCGACGGCGGGCGGCGGCGCCATGGACCCTGGCATCATGGGCGGCGGCGCCGAGGGCCCCGGCTGCGCGGTCCCCCGATTCATGATTTGCGAGGCGTCGAGTCGCGGCGGAAACGCCGGCGCGCCCGAAACGGCGGGGGGCGGCGCGGCACCGGGTGACGGCCCGAGCGCACCGAGCAGCTGCTCGCGCGTCCCGACGTGCGTGATGAACTTGGGCGGCCCGAGCACGGACGCAGGAGGCGCCAAGATCGACTGCTCGAGCGAGGGCGAGGGCGGAAGTGCCGCCGGGCGTCTTGCGCGCACCGCGTCACGAGCCTGCCCCTCCATTTCCTTCACGATGTCGAGGGCAGTCCGGAGCGCACCGAGATCCGCGTGCTGGAGCGAACCCTGCGATAGCCGCGCCAGGTGCACCCCGAGGCCGCCGAAACCGAGCTTTGCGGATCGGTGCTCGACGGCTTGAGTACGCTCGATGAGCCCGGCCAGCCACAAATCCCGGCGAAGCTCGTTCGCTTGGAGTGCCTGGTCCCAATCCCGAAGGCACGCCGCAAGGTCGGTCAGAAACGTTTCGCTGTCGTCGGTCGAAGCGCGACGGTCGCCTTCGGGCCCTAGGGACTGTCCCACAGACGCTCGGCTTAGCACATTCCACCCTTTGGAATTGGGACCTCCAGGTCGTCACCGTTCCGCGGAAGAAGTAGACGGCACGCGCGGGAGGAGCAGTCTTCTGATACGTAAGAAGTAGGTATTGGTGCGACGACGGCTGTTTTTGATAGGGTGGCGTTCCTGATGGCAGCACTGGACGCGGGCAAGCTGCTTGCCCCCATCGCGGGGGAGGCTCCTTCGGGGCCCAACCTCGATGGCGATGCCGACTTCTTGGCGCTCGAGACGGCCGCCTCCGCGAAGGCCGAAAAGCTCGTCGGCGGCGGCACCGACACCAATGAGGGCCCGGATTGGAACAGCGTGGCCGCCCGCGCGGCGGGCCTGCTCGAGCGCACGAAGGACGTGCGGGTCCTCTGCCATCTCACACTCGCCGAGCTCCATCGAGGAGGCGCGCAGGGCTTCGCCCGCGGCCTGCATCTCATCCGCGAAATGCTCGAGGCCCATTGGCCGTCGATTCATCCCCAGCTCGACGAGGACGACGATCCGAGCCTACCGCTCGCCCGCGTAATGGCCCTCGCGGCCCTCACGGTGCCGCCCGTGCTGGTGGCGCTCCGGCGGTCGCCGCTCGTCATTTCGCGGGCGCTCGGTCCACTCAGCCTCAACGACATCGCCCCGACCCAGGGCGCCCCCGACGCCGCGCGCGTTCACGCGATTTTCCAAGAAACGCCGCTGCCCGAGCTCGACGCGTGCGCCACCGCGTTGAAGGGCGCCCTCGACGACCTCCAGGGCATCGACGCGGTGTTTCAAAAGAACGTCCCCGACCGCGGCCCCGATCAGAACGGGCTGCTTCAATACTTTCGCCACGCCCATGAAGCCGTCCGCGTGCGGCTCGAGGAGCGGCGTGCGGCGGAGCAGCCGGCCCAAGAAGCCGGCGCCGAAGGTCAGCCCGACGCGGCACCGCGGACGCGCGGTTTGAGCGGTGATATCCTGTCCCGCGAGGACGTGGTGAGGGCGCTCGACAAAATCAGCGTCTACTTCGAAAAGAACGAGCCATCGAGCCCGATTCCGCTTTTGGTCGAGCGCTGCAAGCGACTCGTGACCATGACCTTCTTGGAGATCGTGAACGACCTCGCGCCCGACGGTCTCAAACAGGCGCACTTGGTGGTCGGGAAGAAAGACGGCAAGTGAGGAGTCCTAATTCATGAGCCAGAGCAGCCAAAAGAACATCGCCCGCAATCGCGCCCCGCGCGTGCAGATCGAATACGACGTAGAGCTTTACGGCGCCGAGAAGAAGGTGCAGCTCCCGTTCGTCATGGGCGTGCTGTCGGACCTGTCCGGCAACGCGGGGAAGGAGCAGCCGCCGGTCGCCGACCGCAAGTTCCTCGAGGTCTCGGTCGACAACTTCGACGAGCGCATGAAGGGCGTGGAGCCCCGCGTGAAGATGCAGGTGCCGAATCGCCTGACGGGCGACGGGCAAATGGGCGTCGAGCTCAAGTTCGAGAAGCTCGACGACTTCTCGCCCGGCGCGATCGCGAAGCAGGTGCCCGCGCTCGCGAAGCTGCTCGAAGCGCGCAACCAGCTCGCGAACCTCATCACGTACATGGACGGCCGCACCGGCGCCGAGGAACTCATCGCCAAGGTGCTGCACGACAAGAACCTGCTCGAGACCCTGGCCTCGAGCCCGAAACCGGCCGAAGAGAAGCCCGGCGAAGGACAGTGATGTCATGAGCGACGCACAAGAACAAAAGGGCTCGGGCGGAGCCGCGACGGCGGTCGAAACGAGCGACTTTGCTTCGCTCCTCAACAAGGAGTTCAAGCCGCAGACCACGCGCGCCAAGGAGGACATCGAGCAGGCCGTGGCCACGCTCGCGCAGCAAGCGCTCGCCTCGACCGCGACCGTGTCGACCGACGTCGTCGCGTCGATTCAGGCCATCGTCGCCGAGATCGATCGCAAGCTCAGCGAACAGGTGAACGAGATCCTGCACAACCAGGACATGCAGTCGCTCGAAGGGTCGTGGCGAGGGCTCCATTACCTCGTCAACAACTCCGAGACCGACACGATGCTGAAGATCCGCGTCATGAACGTCTCGAAGAAGGATCTTCAGAAGACGCTCAAGCGCTTCAAGGGCGCCGCCTGGGATCAGAGCCCGGTCTTCAAGAAGCTCTACGAGGAGGAGTACGGACAGCTCGGCGGCGAGCCGTACGCGTGCGTCGTCGCGGACTACTACTTCGACCAAACGGCGCCCGACGTCGAAACCCTCGGTGAGCTCGCGAAAATCGGCGCGGCATGTCACTCGCCCGTGCTGAGCGCGGCCGCTCCGTCGCTCTTCGGCATGGAGAGCTGGCAGGAGCTCGGCAATCCGCGCGATCTGCAGAAGATCTTCAGCGTGCCGGATTACGCGGCGTGGCGCGCGCTCCGCGACGCGGAGGACTCGCGCTACCTCGGCATCACGCTGCCGCGCTTCCTCGCGCGCCGGCCGTACGGTGCCAAGTCGGACCCGGTCGAAGAGTTCGCCTTCGAGGAGGAGACGAACGGCCCCGACGCCAGCAAGTACACCTGGGCGAACTCCGCGTACGCCATGGCGGTGAACATCAACCGCTCGTACAAACTCTACGGCTGGTGCTCGCGCATCCGCGGCGTGGAAGCAGGCGGCGCGGTCGAGGGCTTGCCGACGCACACCTTCCCCACCGACGACGGCGGCGTGGACATGACGTGCCCGACCGAAATCGGCATCAGCGATCGGCGTGAAGCGGAGCTCGCGAAGAGCGGCTTCATGCCCCTCATCCACAAGAAGAATACGGATCTGGCCGCCTTCATCGGCGCCCAATCGCTGCACAAGCCCGGCCAGTACGACGACCCCGACGCGAGCGCGAACGACGCGCTCGCTGCGCGCCTGCCGTACCTGTTCGCGACCTGCCGCTTTGCGCACTATCTGAAGTGCATCGTTCGCGACAAGGTCGGCTCCTTCAAGACCGCCGACGACATGCAGAAGTGGCTCCAGAAATGGATCACGCAGTACGTGGACGGCGATCCGGCGCACTCGAGCGAAGAGACGAAGGCGCGCCGGCCGCTCGCCGCGGCCGAGGTCGTGATCGAGGAAGATCCGAGCAACCCCGGTTACTACAACTCCAAGTTCTTCCTCCGCCCCCACTACCAGCTCGAAGGGCTCACCGTATCCTTGCGCCTGGTCTCGAAGCTGCCGTCCGCGAAGGGCGGCTCCTGAGCTAGCGCCGAGACCGCGGAGTAGTGTCAGTACGCCGATCGAGCGGCCATGCCGGACCTCCTACCGAAGGAACGCCTGCAGCCGTCGCTGCTCGATCGGCTCACCGACGACAACCCCGAGAGCAAGGTCGACAGCCCCGACCGGCGCGTGCTCTCGCTCGCGCGCTTGCGCGAGGGCGTGCGCCGTGATTTGGCCTGGCTCTTCAACGCGACGCACCTCGCGGCGGTGCAGGATCTCGACGCGTACCCGGAGGTCGAGACGAGCACCTTGAACTACGGCTTGCCCGACCTTTCTGGCCGGACCGCTTCGAGCGTGCATCCGCCCACGCTCGAGAAGCAGATCCAGCGCGCCATTTGGCAATTCGAGCCGCGCCTCGGCAAGGAAAGCGTGCGCGTGCGCGTCGCGCGCGACCAGCAAGGCTACTCCCACAACGCCATCGTGATTTTCATCGAAGCCGACCTTTGGGCCCAGCCCGCGCCGGTTCGCCTGGTGTTGCGCACGGATCTGGATCTCGAGACGGGCGAGGTCCGCGTGACCGAAGCGAGCTCGGCGGGCGGCTGATGGATCCGAGGTTTCTCGCTTACTACGAGCGCGAGCTCGGATACCTCCGGGGCCTAGGAGGCGAGTTCGCCGAACGCTTCCCGCGCATCGCCGGGCGGCTCGGGCTCGACAAGGAGACGTGCGCCGATCCGTACGTCGAGCGCCTGCTCGAGGGCTTCGCGTTCCTCGCCGCGCGCGTCCAGCTCAAGATCGACGCCGAGTTCCCGCGCTTCACGCAGAGCCTGCTGTCGATCCTGCTGCCGCACCTGGTCGCGCCGACGCCGTCGATGGCCGTCGTACAGCTCATCACGAACCCCAAGCGCGGCTCGCTCACGGAGGGCTTCCGCATCGCGCGCGGCTCGGCGCTCAAGGCCGTGGCCGGGCGCAACGAGCGCACCGTCTGCGAGTACCGCACGGCGCACGCCGTCGACCTCTGGCCGCTCGAGCTCATCGGCGCGACGCACACGAGCTACGTCGGCGACCTCGGGGAGCTCAAGACCTGGAGCCGGCGCGTCGTGCGCGGCAGCCTGCGCCTGCGCTTCAAAACGCAGAGCGGCGCAACCGTGAACCAGCTCGCGCTCGAGCGCCTGCCGCTCTTCTTGCGTGGGCCCGAACCGATGGGCATGCGGCTCTACGAGCTCCTCTGCAGCGGCGCGCTCGGCGTGCTCGTGCGCGACGGCGAGGGGCACCGGCGAAGCTTCGTCGAGAAGGACTTCGTGCGGCCGATGGGCTTCGAAGACGACGAAGCGATGCTGCCGTACACGCTCGAGTCGTTTCAGGGTTACCGGCTCTTGCACGAATATTTCGCGCTCCCGAGCCGCTACTTGTTCGTGGAGCTCGCGGGGCTGAACCCCGGCCTGCGCGCCACGACGGGCGCCGAGTTCGAGATCGTGATTTTGCTCGATCGCTACGAGCCGGACCTCGAAGCGCGCCTCGCGCCCGATCACTTCGGCCTCCACTGCACGCCCGTCGTCAATCTGTTCCCGCGGCGCGCCGACCGCATTCATCTGACCGAGGCGCAAAACGAGTACCATATCGTGGTCGATCGCACGCGCCCCCTCGACTTCGAGGTGCACTCCGTCACCGAGGTGACGGGCTTCGGCGGCAAGGAGGGCACGGGGCGCGAGTTTCTGCCCTTCTACGCGAGCACGGAGCGGCACCGCCGCGACGACCAAGCGTACTACACGCTACACCGACAGCCGCGGCTGCAATCCTCGCAGCGCGAGCTCACCAAGCCCCGCTCGACGTACGCGGGCAGCGAGGTCTTCGTTTCGCTCGTGGACGGCGACGAGGGCCCGTACGCCTCCGATCTGCAGCAGCTCGGCGTGAACACGCTCGCCACCAACCGCGACCTTCCGCTCTTGATGCCGCTCGCCGCCGGCCGCACGGATTTCACGCTCGAGACCGGCGCGCCCGTCGAGTCGATCCGCTGCCTCGCCAAGCCCTCCGAGCCGCGCGAGTCGCCGGCTTGGGGCGACGCGTCGTGGCGGCTCGTGAGCCACTTGTCGTTGAATCAGCTCTCGCTCGTCAACGAGTCCGACGGGCTCAGCGCGGCGCCGCTGCGGGAAATGCTCGAGCTTTACGCGGAGCTCGGCGCGGGCTCCCGCCAGCAAATTCACGGCATTCGCTCGGTGCAGAGTACGCCCGTGGTCCGCCGCCTGCCGCTGCCGGGCCCGGCGAGCTTCGCGCGCGGCCTCGAGATCACCCTCGACTTCGACGAGACGGCGTTCGAGGGCGAGAGCGCGTTCTTGCTCGGCGCCGTGCTCGATCGTTTTCTCGCGCGCTACGTATCCATCAACTCGTTCACGGAAACCGTACTGCGTAGCCCGCAGCGCGGAGAGGTCATGCGTTGGCCGACGAAGCTGGGTCGCCGTTCGAGCGCGTGAAGTGGCTGCGGGCGCTCGCCCGCACGCCCTACGAGTTCGATTTTCATCAGGCGATGCGCCGCGTGGAGCTCGCCTTTCGCGAGCTGCCGCGCTGGGGTGAAGCGCTGCGTCCGAGCGACGAACCGATTCGGCTCGGGCAGGATCCGTTCCTGAATTTCGCGCCGTCGACCATCCTCGGGTTCACGCCGGCGACCGAAAAACGCGTGCCGCGCATGGCCGTCGCGTTCCTCGGCCTGTTCGGCCCGCACGGGCCGCTGCCGCTGCATCTGACGGAGTACGTGCGCGAACGCATCCGCAACATCGGGGACGAGACGTTCGCCGCCTTCGCCGACGTGTTCCATCACCGCATGCTCGTGCTGTTCCACCGCGCGTGGGCCCAGAGCAGGCCGGCCGTGAGCCGCGATCGGCGGCGCACCGATCGCTTTCTCACGTACGTCGGAGCCATCGCCGGGCTCGGGCTGCCGGCGCTTCGAGGCCGCGATCCAGAGCTTCACCTGGCGCGCCTCCATTTCGCCGGGCGCTTCTCACTGGGAGTGCGAAACCCCGACGGGTTACGCGCCCTGCTCGTCGGGAGCCTCGCGCTACCCGTCGACATCGAGGAGTTCATCGGTGAATGGCTACCGCTGCCGGACGCGGCGCGTTTCCGGCTCGGGTTTTCCGCGGAGGTGAGCAGCCTCGGACAGACGACCGTGCTCGGGCCGCGCACCTTCAGCCGATCACAGAAGTTTCGCGTGGTCCTCGGCCCGCTCTCGGAGCGCGACTTTTCTCGCTTTTTGCCGAACGGAGCGAGCTTGCCGCGCCTCCGCGCGCTGGTTCAGAGCTACGTGGGGCACGAGCTCATGTGGGACGTGGAGCTCGTCCCCGCGAAAAGCATCGGGACGCAGCTCCGGCTCGGCCAAAGCGGCCGGCTCGGTTTCGACGCGGTGCTCGGCCGGCCGCCCGCGCCTCTCAAACGCGCGCACGTGCTCGTGAACCCGCTCTCACAGCAAACGGAACGCTTGTTGACGTAGATTGACGTAACCTCGAGCGCCGCGGAGAGTTTCGGGTCCGGGGCAGTTCTGGGAGAAGCAGCATCATGGTGGAAATCAGTCGCACGACCCTGTTCGGCAAGCTCGGCACGGTCACGTACAAGACGATCGAGAGCGCAACCTTGTTCTGCAAGATGCGCGGCAATCGTTACGTCGAGCTCGCGCACTGGCTGCACCAGCTCCTCGAGCTCGGCGACGCCGATCTGCCGCTGCTCTTGCGCGGCGGTTCGATCGACGCCGCACGCCTGGCCCGCGACCTCACCGAGGCACTGGATCGACTGCCGCGCGGCGCGACTTCCGTCTCCGATCTGGCCCCGCAAGTCGAGGAATCCGTCGAGCGCGGCTGGGTCTACGCGACGCTGCTCTTCGGCGAGTACGAGGTACGGAGCGGGCACCTTCTGGTCGGCTGGCTCAAGACGAGCACGCTGCGCAACGCGCTCTTCGCCATCTCGGGCGAATTCAAGAAGCTCAAGGTCGACGACATCGTCGAACGGCTGAAGACGCTCGACTCGGCGGAAGCGCGCGCGAAGAAAGCGGACGCTCCCGCCGGCTCCGGCGCGAGCCCGGGCGGGGGTGAAGGCACGCTGAGCCCCGCTGCGCTCGGCAAGCAGGAGGCGCTCAACAAGTTCTCGACCGATCTCACCGCGCGCGCGAAGAGCGGGGAGATGGACCCCATCACGGGCCGCGACGAGGAAATTCGTCAGATCGTGCAGGTCCTCATGCGACGACGGCAAAATAATCCCATCCTCACGGGTGAAGCCGGCGTCGGCAAGACGGCCGTGGTCGAGGGTTTCGCGCAGCGCATCGCGAGCGGCGACGTACCGCCGGCGCTCCGCGACGTGACGGTGCGAACGCTCGACATCGGGCTCCTCCAAGCCGGCGCGAGCATGAAGGGCGAGTTCGAGAACCGCCTGCGGCAGGTGATCGACGAGGTGCAGGCGTCGCCGAAGCCGATCATCCTCTTCGTCGACGAGGCGCACACGCTGATCGGCGCCGGCGGCTCGCAGGGTACGGGCGACGCCGCGAACTTGCTCAAGCCTGCGCTCGCGCGCGGCAAGCTCCGCACCATCGCGGCGACGACCTGGGCCGAATACAAGAAGTTCATCGAGCCCGACCCGGCGCTCACGCGGCGTTTTCAAGTCGTCACCGTCGACGAGCCGAGCGAGGAGCGCGCCATTTTGATGCTGCGCGGAACCGCGACGGCGCTCGAGCGCCATCACCGCGTGGCGCTGCTCGACCAGGCCATCGAGAGCGCGGTGAAGCTCTCCAAGCGTTACATCCCGGATCGACAGCTGCCGGACAAGGCCGTAAGCTTGCTAGACACGGCGTGCGCGCGGGTCGCGGTGAGCCAGCATGCCGTTCCGCCCGAGGTCGAGGACGCGCGCCGCCGCATCGAAGCGCTCGAAGCGGAGCTCGGCATCATCGAACGCGAGCGCATGGTCGGCATCGAGGTCGCAGGCCGGCGCGAGGACGTCGACGCGGCGCTCGCCGAAGAGAAGACGCGCCTCGCCGCCGTGGAGTCGCGCTGGCGCTCGGAGAAGGCGCTCGTCGACCGCATCCTCGCGATCCGCGCCGAGCTCCGCGAGCTCGCACCGAAATCGGGCGAAGCGGCGGACGCCGAACGTGAGGCGAAGCGGACGACGCTGCTCGGCGAATTGAAGGGGCTCGACGCCGAGCTCGTGCAGATTCAAGCCGAAAATCCGTTGATTTTGCCGACGGTCGACGCGCAATCGGTCGCGGTGGTCGTGTCGGATTGGACCGGCATTCCGACGGGTCGCATGGTTAAGAACGAAATCGAGACCGTGCTGCGCCTGCACGAGGTGCTGCAAAAGCGCGTGATCGGGCAGGACCACGCGCTCGAGATGATCGCGCGGCGGATCCAGACCGCACGGGCCGGGCTCGAGAACCCGAACAAGCCGATCGGCGTGTTCATGTTGGCCGGGCCGTCCGGCGTCGGCAAGACCGAGACGGCGCTCACGCTCGCCGAGGCACTCTACGGCGGCGAACAGAACGCCATCATCATCAACATGAGCGAGTTCCAGGAGGCGCATACCGTCTCCACGCTCAAAGGCGCCCCTCCCGGCTATGTCGGCTACGGCGAGGGCGGCGTGTTGACCGAAGCGGTGCGGCGCCGTCCCTACAGCGTCGTCCTGCTCGACGAGGTCGAGAAGGCGCACCCCGACGTGCACGAGATCTTCTTCCAGGTTTTCGACAAGGGCTGGATGGAGGACGGGCAGGGCACGCGCGTCGACTTCAAAAATACGGTGATTTTGCTGACGTCGAACGTCGGCAGCGACCTCATCATGCAGCTCGCCTCGGGCAAGGGCCGGCCCGATCCCGCGCGCATCGCCGAGGCGCTACGCCCGGCGCTGCTCGAAGTGTTCCCGGCGGCGCTGCTCGGCCGCGTCGTCACGATCCCCTACTACCCGCTCAGCGACGAGATGCTCGGCAACATCGTGCGGCTCCAGCTCGACCGCGTGAAGCGCCGCGTGACCGACAGCTACAAGATCCCGTTCACGTACGACGACTCGGTCGTAGCGCTCATCTCGAGCCGCTGCACCGAGCTCGAGAGCGGCGGTCGCATGATCGATGCCGTGCTCACCAACACGCTCTTGCCCGAGCTCAGTCGCGAGCTCTTGCTCCGCACCCTCGACGGCAAGCCCGCGGCGAAGGTCGCCGTCACCACCACGGGCTCGACGTTCTCCTACTCCTTCGAGTGAGCCGGGGCGCACGCCGCTCCGGTCCCGTGCTCGGCTACGTCCCGCCGAGCACGGGCTCGAGCAACGGGCTCACGGCCTGGCTCAGGCGCTCGTAGCCCGCGGGGGTCGGGTGCAGAAAGTCGCGCATCGTTTCTTTCGCGACGGTGCCGTCCGATTCGAGCATGAGCGGGCCGAAATCACGCACGACGACGTGCGCACCGTCGGCGAGCCCTTCGAGGATGCGATTGCAGTCGCTGATTTTGGTACGCAGCGGGTCGCTCGGGTCGTGATGCGCGGGAAGCACCTCGATCAGCAGCACGAATGCGTCGGGCAAGCGCGTGCGCACGGCGCCCACGACCGCGCGGACGCCCGAGGCCGTTTGTTCCGCCGTGAACCCGCCCGCGAGGTTGTTCACGCCGATCATGACGACGGCGGCCTTCGGCTGGATGCCGTCGATCTCGCCCTGTTCGATGCGCCAGAGCAGGTTCTGCGTGAGGTCGCCTGCGATGCCGAGGTCGAGCGGCGAAAAGCGCCCGAAGCTTGCCTGGTAGGCGGGAGCCACACGCCACGCTTCCGTGATCGAGTCGCCGAGGAAGACGACTTTCGCGTCCGCGCGGCCCTTGGCGTCGAGCAGCCGCTCGTGGTGCGCGCGCCAGTCGTCGTTGATTTCCCAGGGATGCGCGCCCAAGCGTGGGACCGGCTTGTCGGCGACGTTCTGCGGGTAAACATGGCGCGGCGCGGCGGGCGTCGCGACGAGCGTCTCGGGCGCTGCGGCCAGGCGCGTCGCCGGCGCGACGGGAACGACTGACGGGGCGTCCGGGACGGGCACGAGCGTCGGCTCCGTGCGCGCGCGCTCGACGGCGGCGGGAGCGGACGGCGCAACGGCGAGCACCGGCGCGAGCGAGACGCTCGGCGCTGGCGCCCGCTCTTCCTTCGCGCTCGAGCGGACGTGCGAGCGCAGCAGCCACGCGCCGATCCCCACGACGAGCGGCAGGCTCACGGCCGCAATCCAAATCCACGGCGGCGCGCCACGATCGCGACGGGCGGCTCGCTGGGTCGTCGCGTTGACCTCGGCGCGCCGCCGCTCGGCGACCATATCGACGAAGTAGCTCGGCAAACGCACCTGGGCGGAACCGTCGGCCTGGACGGCGTCGCCGGCGCTCACCGCGAGCTCGGCCTGTCCGAAGCGCAACACCGCCGGGGCCGAAATCGGCCGCCCGCGCTCGTCGAGCCGTTCGCTCCCGAGATACACGGGTGCGTCCGGACTCACGCTCGCGGCACGCAGCGTTCGACCGTCGAACGCGAGCCGTAGGTGCACGCCCGCAACGTCCGGCGCCATCACGAGCCAGTCCGCCTGCGAGCCGACGGAAAAGTCGCGCACGACCTCACCGCGCTTGAAGGTACACGACGGCCGCGGCGAAAACCCGCGCGTGACCGCGATGACGACGTCCACTCCCACCGAGCTCCGCGTTTCGTCGTTAGTAGCCGAAGTCGTGCCTGCGTTTGGTCGTCGTCGAAGCGGTCGCGGGTGACGGCGCGGGCTCCGGTGTCGGCGCGGCCGTTTTGCTGCCTCCGCTCGGGGAAGCGCCGCGCGGGACGAAACGGGAGTTACGCGGCGCCCTGACGACCGGCGAGGTCGCGGTCGCGGCCGGCTCCGGGTCGGCCACCTCGACGCGTGGCGGCTCCGGGGTGGGCGCGACGGTGGGAGCGAGCTCGATGGGGCGCTCCGTCTCCGTGACGGCGGGCGTCGGTGCCGCGGCTGCAGCAGTGACTGCAGGCACGGCGACCACGCTCGGAGCCGGCGGCGGGTGTGAGCCGGCCAACTTGAATACGGCGAGCGCAGCGCCGACCGCGAGAATCACTCCGACTCCGGCGACGACCGGGAGCAGCGAACGCCGCTCCGGCTGTTCTTCGTAGAGCCCGAGCGGCGGCGACGTGCGGCCGAAGTTGCTCGAGGTGGGCACGCCCGAAGGCGCCGCGACCGTCGCGTTCCCACTCCACGCTCCGGGAGCGGGAGTGCGGCCCGATTGCATGCGCGTGGCGCCGCCGAGCCAGGCTTCGAGCGCCTCGCGCATTTCATTCGCATCTTGGAAGCGCGCCTCGCGCTCCTTGGCCATGGCTTTGGCCGTGAGCGCCGAAAAGGCGGGATCGACGCCCGGCACGTCGTGCGTGAGAGGCGGCGGGGGCTGGAGCGCGATCTTGAACAGGAGCTCGTTGAAGCTGTCGGCGCGCACCGGAACCTGGCCCGCGACGGCCTGGTACAGGATGACACCCACCGTGTAGAGATCGCTGCGCGAGTCGATGTCCTTCTGTCCGCGCGCTTGCTCGGGCGAGAGGTAGTACGGCGTGCCGATGACCGCGCCCGTCGTCGTCATCGACATCGCCTGCGGATCTTCCGTTTGGAACTTGGAGACGCCGAAGTCGATGATCTTGACGAAGTCGTTCTGCCCCCGCTTTTGCGGAAGCAGGAAGATGTTGTCCGGCTTCAAGTCACGATGAACGATACCGGCGGTGTGCGCCGCCGCGAGCCCGTCGAGCAGCTGCACCGTGAGCTCCGCGGCCGCACGCGCGGACATGGCGCCGTGCTTGAGCCGCGACGCCATGGTCTCGCCCTCGAGCAGCTCACTCACCATGTAGCGCGAGCCGTCCGGCAACGTCCCGACGTCGTACACGCGCAAGATGTGGTCGTTGGCGATGCGGCCCGTGGCGCGCACCTCGCGCTCGAAACGCGCGTTGCCCTCGGGGGACTGCGTCACCTCCGGGAGGAGCACCTTGATGGCGACGCGGCTGTCGATGTGGAGGTGGAGGCCGGCGTAGACGGCCCCCATGCCACCTTGCCCGAGTAGCCCCTCGACGCGGTACTTCCCGTCGATGATCTGACCGACCTCCAACATGCTCGCGAGACGACTAGGCTAGCACCGCTTGTGACCCGCGCTTTTTGCGGTGTTTCTGGGCCGAGCATACGCCGGTGGTGCGCTTCCTCTTCCCTACATTTACTTTTGGCGGCGGGCGGTGACGAGGCTATGTTCGGCGCGCTTGTCGCCTTTTCGTCGTACTCGCCTCCTGGTTCTCGTTGCGGCCTGCTCAGTCGGGGTCCCTCACCTGGCTTTCGCTCAAAGCAGCCGAGATCGCGCCGCCGCGCGCTCGGCGGCCGATGCCGGCGCCGACGCCTACGAGCAAGGTCAGTACGACCGCTCGCTCGAACTGTTCACGAAAGCCGAGCAGCTGATGCACGCGCCGCCGCACCTGCTCTACATGGCGCGCTCTTTCGAGAAGCTCGGGCGCTTGGTGGAGGCGCGCGAGGCCTACCTCAGGATCATCAACGAGCAGCTGCCGGCGAACGCACCGCCCGCGTTCAAGACGGCGCATTCTCAGGCCGACACCGAGCTCTCGAACGTCGAAGGCCGCATCGCCTACGTCACCGTCATGGTTCAAGGAACGGACGCGAAACAAGCGGTCGTCACGCTCGACCATACCGATCTCCCCGCCGCCGAATCCGACATCCCGATCCCTACCGATCCGGGCACTCACGTCTTCTCCGCGCATACGAGCCGCTCGAAAACGAACGAGGTGTCGGTCACGCTCCGCGATGGGACGAAGCAAACCGTGAACCTGGTGTTGCCGGAAGCGCCCGCGGGCGCGCCGCTGCTCACCGACAAGCCTCCGCCCAATGACGGCGGCAATGGCGGCAACGGCCAACCGCCACACAGGGATCGGCTGCCGGCGAGCCATGGCACATCGGGGCGAGCGATCGCGGGCTACGTCGGGCTCGGCGTCGGGGCCGTGGGCATCGGCCTCGGCACCTACTTCATCATTTCCTCCAGCAATACGCGCAACAAGGCGAACGCCGAGTACGCGTGTGAACAGACCCGGGATGGTTGCTCGGATGACCGCGTCGCCGACATCGAGGCGAAAGACCGTGACGCCGACAAGACGCTCGTCGGGTCGATCGTGAGCTACTCCGTGGGCGGGGCCGCGGCCATCACCGGCCTCGTTCTCCTACTCACCGATCACCCATCGGCAGCGCGAGACGAGCCGCCCTCGGGCGAACCGTTCGGCAGCCTGCGCGTCCTCCCCGGCCTCGGCAGCATTACGGTGACCGGGAAGTTCTAGGGCTCGCAGTCAGCAATCCGGCGGGGCTCAGTAGGGCCTGCCGGGCACGTTCATCGTCAGCTGGAAGAGCCCTTTGTTGTTTCCGAGGCCGGTGATGTAGAGCGTCTTGTGGTCGGCTCCCCCGAAGGCGACGTTCGTCGCGGCCTGCACTTCGGGGACCGTGATGGTGGCGATCATGGTGCCGTCGGGCTTGTAGACGACGACCGTCTGCGTGTTCGCCTTGGCGACGTAGAGGTTGCCGGCGCAGTCGACGGTCATGCCGTCGCCGCCGGAGGTGGCCGCGAAATCCGTCCCTGCGCCTAGGCTGCCGTCGGCCATCACGGGGTAACGCCTGCCGTTGCCGGCTGCAACGTAGAGGTAGTCCTCTGCGAGTGAGAGCGTTACACCGTTCGGATTGCTGAAGTCTTCGGAGCTGATGGGTGTGGCTTGGCCGCCGGGCGGCACGCGGTACACGAGTGTCTTCGGCTGGGGCAGCGAATTCGGCGCCTGGAAATTGGGATCGCTGAAATAAATGGTCCCGTCCGAGCGGACGGCGAGATCGTTCGGCGAATCGAAGCGATTGCCCATGTACATGGTCACGATGTCCGACGGCGTGCCGCTCGGCATGGCGAAGCGCTTGATACTGCCGTCTTTGTGCACGGTAGCGACGAGGTTACCGGCGCTGTCCGTCGCGAGGCCGTTGCTCCCGGAATCGGCGATGAAGATGCTCACGGTGCCGTCCGAGGTGACCTTCAAGACGCGTGACTTCTTGACGTTACTGTTCGTCGAGTCGTACGCCATGTAGCTCATCTCGCTGACGTAGAGCGCATCGCCGATCCAGACCGGCCCTTCGACATTGCCGAAGTTGTTGTTCATCTGATTGAAGTCATCGGCGGGCGGTACACCCGCGATGCGTTTCGGCGTGCCGAGCGTCGGTGTGTCGGTGATGCCGGCCGGACATGTCCATCCTGTCGAGCCCGTCCCGGCGCCGCCGCCAGCGGCCATCCCCGCCGTACCGGCGCCTGCACCGCCACCCGCGCTGCCGCCCATGCCGCCCATCGGCGCGCCGCCACCTCCACCGACACCCGATCCACCCGTGGCCCCTCCAGCCGTGCCTCCGGCACCGCCCGCGGCCCCCGCTCCACCGCTGCCGCCGCTCGCGGTCGCTCCGCTCGTGCCACCGCCGCCGGTTCCGCCGTTGCCTCCGGCGCTGACGGTTCCGCCGCTGCCCGCGTTCGCCTTCATCCCGGCCGTTCCAGCCGTCGAGCCTCCGGTACCGGTTCCGCCCTGGCCCGCCGACGTCGAGCCGCCCGTCGTCGCGCCACTTCCACTGCTGCCGCCGTTGCCCGAGCCGCCGTCACCGGGTGAGTTCGACGATCCGCAAGCAGACGCCGTGAGCAGAGCTCCCGTGAGCACGAAAGCGAGTGAAAGAAACCGCTGACCTTCGAAGCGCATAACCCGAGGAGTACACCATCGAACCGCTCGCGAGGCACGCCGCGCGCGAAAGTTCGCAGGATTTTACCGACCCTCCTTGGCTCGGTCCAAGCGGTATCACCGTGTCGCGCAATATTTCCGCCACACGGTCCGGTACACGCTCTCGAGGTTGCGAGCGAAGCGCGGCACGTCGCCGAGCGGCGATTGTTCGAGACGAGCGCGGAGTCCGCGGCGGAGCTCGGCTAGCCGCTCGAGATCGCGTGCGAGCGAGGCGGCCGTCTCGACGAACTCGTCTTCAGTGTGCGCCACGAGCTCCGGAAGTCCCAGATTTCCAGCCATGCACGCGCCCGCACGCTGGAGCGCGCGCGGACCGCTCAGCGTGACGACCGGCACGCCCATCCACGCCGCATCGAGCGTCGTCGTCGCGCCGTTGTACGGAAAGCTGTCGAGACCGAGGTCGATCCGCTGGTAGCGCTCGAGGTACTCGCGGCGCGAGGTTCTTCCGACGAACTCGAGGCGCTCACTCTGCACGCCCTCGCGAGCGAAGAGCGCGCGGAGTCGTTCGCGCACGTGGGCTTCGCCCGAGAGCAGCAGGCGTGAGCGCGGCACCTCGCGGAGCACGCGCGCCCACAGCCGAAATACGCCGTCGTGGAGCTTGCGGAACGCATTGAGACAACCGAACGTGACGAAGCCTGAAGCGAGCGCGGGCAACGCCGTCAGCGCGGGCTCGGTCGCCAACGCTGAGTAGCACCACAGCGTCTCGGGCAAATGAATGGACGCCTCCGAGTACACGCCGAGATCGACATCCGGCGGATCGACGAAAGGGTCCGTGAGGCGATAGTCGATCGCGGTGAGGCCCGTCGTCCCCGGATAGCCGAGCCAACTCAACTGAACGGGCGCGGGGCGACGAGCAAAAAGGCCAAGCCGGCCGCCGGGGCTATGCAGCGCAAGATCCACGAGGATATCGATGCCGTCCTCGCGGACGATCTCGGCCGCTCGAACGTCGTCGATGCGTCGAATGTCCGAGTAGCGATCGCCCGCGAAAGAGCGATACCACTCCGTCACGCCATCCGGACGATCGACCGAGGAATAGAGGAACGTCGCGTACATGGATTGATCGTGCTGCTCGAACAGCGGCACCAAAAACTGCTGCAGCGCGTGCGCGTGAAAATCCGGCGAGACGTACCCGATTCGCAAGCGTCGCTCGGGCTGCTTGTCGTTCGGAGCCGGCCGAACCTGCTCTCGGAGCGGCTCGGCGTGTCGCTCGGCCCACGCGCGCGCTTCCCTCGAGATCGCGCCGTCATCGTGTTCCGGGCTCGCAAGCATCGCCACGATGAGACTGCTGTGAACGGCCTCGTCCGCAGGGTTCAGCTCGACGGCACGGCGGTAGCTCGCGATCGCCGCCGCTTTCTCGCCGCTGCTGTCGAGCACGTCCGCGAGTTGCCGGTGCGCGGACGCGCTCTCCGGTGCGAGCTCGAGCGCGCGCTTTGCATGAAACAACGCGTCCTCGGGACGATTGAGCTGACGCAAGAGCCAAGATAGCGCCACGCGGAGCCGCGGCCCCTCGGCGCCACGCGCCACCGCGTCTTCGAGCAGCGAAAGCGCTTGCGGGTACACGCCCGCTTCGGCCAGCGTCACCGCGAGGTTCAGACGAGCGTCCGGGAAATCGGGCAGAAACTCGAGAATGCGCCCGAAGGCTTCGGCCGCGACGTCCAAGCGACCGAGCGCCCGGTACGTTTCTCCCAAGTTCGTGAGGTACGTCGGGTTCGCCTCGACGGCGACGGCGCGTTCGAAGTAGCGGCACGCCTCTTCGAGCCGGCCCCGCTCGTGAAGGAGCAGGCCGAGCGCAGAGAGCGCCCGATGATGGTGCGCGTTACGCGAGATGAGCTTGCGATAGATCGACTCCGCTTCTCCGCCGCGTCCGATCTCGTGGAGCCGGAGGGCGCGTTCGAGCGGATCCTGCCCGGCTGTCAGGGCGGGCTCCAGGTCCCCGCGCCTACGTCGAGCTTCCAGCCGTCGAGGTACTGAGGAAGCCCGATAGCGGTTCCGGTAAATACGAGCGGCTGAAAAACGTAGGTCGCGAGGTAGTTATGAACGCCGGGAGCGGTCGTGTCTTGATTGCCGTCCCAATGGTCACCCCAATACACATAGGTGGTCCCAGTCGTACCGGCGACGGGGATGACCCACGTGCTCTGAGACAGCCATGTGCGCTGATCAGAAGTTTGGTCGGTCGGATCCACCACGGGCGCGAGATAGCCCTGATACGTCCACGGTCCGGTCATCGCCGGCGCCGTCGAGTAGAAGTTGTTGTTGGCGCGCCAGCCCGTTTTGTACGAACCAATCCAATAGTACGTATTGCCCGCCTTGAAGACAGTGGGCGACTCCGAGCCGCCAGAATCGCCGTTCACGGCCGAATAGCTTTTGTCACTCACCCAACTATGGCAGTCAGCCGCGAGCGTATAAACGTGTCCGCTCTCCGTGACGACGTACGCGTTGTCCCCGTCGGAGAGGGCGCTCATGTCGCTGTGCTCGGCTTTCGCGCCTGCGGAGCTGAGCAGGAGTCCCATATAGGTGTAGTCGCCGTTCACGGTGGGCGACGTTGCGTAAACGACTTCTCGATCCGTCGAGTAGTCTTCGGACGCCGCGTGCGCGAAGAGCACGAACTCGCCCGTGCTCGGACATTTGACGATGTGAGGCCGCTCGCCCTTCCGATTGGGACCGAGCTCGCTCTTGGCCGGCTGTTGAGGCAAGATCATCTTCTCCCATTTCCAGGTCGCGAGATCCTTCGACGAGTACATGGAGAAGCCGTTGAAGTCGTTGCTCGTCGTGGTGCTCAAGAAGTACTCGCCATGGAGGTAGTACGTGTCACCCTCCTTGATGGTGCCGCCACCGTGCGCATTGACGCGGTCCCCCTTGTCGTCGAGGAAGTTGATGCCGGTGGCGAGCGGGCCGGAGAACGTAGCGATGGGGCCCGACGCCGATTGCCCCGCCGTACCGCCGCTCGTGCTGCCGCCCGTTCCGCCGATCCCGCCCGTAGCGCGCCCGCCGGCCGCCGAGCTCCCGCCACGTCCGGCTGCCGCTTTACCGCCGCTTCCCGCCGAGCCCGCGCGCATTCCACCGCTGCCTGCAAGCGCACCGCCGGCGCTCATCGCTTGCCCCGCAGCACTGCCGCCCACGGACACGCTACTGCCCCCCAGGCCGTCGCCGGATCCGCCCGTTGACGAGCTCGAGCCGCCTCTCCCCGCCACGCCCGATCCCTCGCCCGCCCGCCCCGATGCGCCATTGCCGCCGGTTCCGGATCCACCGGTGGCGAGCACGCCACCCGCGCCGTTGCCGCCGTGAGCGTCACCAGGCGGAGTCGAATGATCGCTCGGTCCCGAACAGGCGAAAGCCGACAGCGCTCCGAGCCCGAGACCGATCAACGTGCGTGCGCGCATAGGAACCTGTGACCTTTGTACCCGATTTGGGATCAATTCCCGCGGCGGCGGAGCAACTCTCTGGAATTGCATGATTTCGTTCGCGGCGACGCGGGCGTCGTGCGCGAGCAGGACCGCTCTTGCCCTCCACGTTCGCGGAGTATGCTCTCGCCTAACAACATGCATCGTAGCTTCAAGGGAGCGGTGGGTCGATCAGCGCTGCCGCTTCTCATCGCGGCTGTTTCTTTGCAGTGCAGCGGGTCTTCGCGCGAGTTCCACAAGCCGGTCGAAAGGACCGGGGGCGCAGGGGGCATCGCTGCGGGTGCCGGAACGGCCGGGAGCAGCTTCGCCCGCTCGCCTAGCGGTGGCTCGGGCGCTAGGCTCGGGGTGGTGCCGGCGGGACGGCTGCGAATCCCGGCGCGGGCGGCACTTCAGCGCGGGGCGGCACTTCGGACGCGGGCGGCACGAGCGGTACCAGCGGGGACGCGGGTCAATCAGCCGGTGGTAGCAGCGCGGACGGAGGAAAAGGCGGGAGCGGGGGGAAGGGCGGCACCTCGGCCGCAATACGGCGGCCTCTTCGTCAATAACCCTCCCGCGACGGGCCCGAAGCTCTTGAAGAACGTCACTTTCGAAGACGGGAACAGACCGAACGATGCGGTGTGTACGGGAGCGATCACCGGCACGGGCGTCTACGCGCCCGACGCGAAGGTCGACGCCAACTGCGGCATCACGACGTGCTCGACGCCGAGCGCGTCGTGCGGCTCGACGCTCATGTGGACGAACCCGGGTTGACTTCGATGAGCTTCGATCGGTTCGCAAGCGCTGCGCTCGTCGTTGCGCACCCTGACGACGAGGCACTCTGGTTCAGCTCGGTCGTCGGCAGAGTCAAGCGCGTCATCATCGCGTACGAGGCTTGCGACGCATTGCCGGGATTGGGGCAGGCGCGTCACGCGGCGAGTGAAGCATATCCGCTTGCCTCGGCGCTCTTTCTGAGGCGTCCGGAGCCGTGCTCACTGTGGCACGTAGATTGGGCGAATCCACAGTCAACGGACTACGGCATGGCGCTGAATCAGCCCGAGGCAGAGGCTCGCTATCGAGACGCGTATGCGGGGTTGGTTGACGAGCTCGGCAGCCTTCTCGGCGGGATCTCCGATGTGTTTACGCACAATCCTTGGGGCGAATACGGTCATCCCGACCACGTGCAGGTGTCCCGTGTCGTCACCACGCTCGGAAAACGGCTGGGCTTTCGAACGCATTTCTCGAATTACGTCGCGCCGCGGTCGATGCGCTTCGCGTCGAATTTCATCCTCGAGCTGAAGAAGAGCGTGGCGCTGGAGTCAGATCACACGCTCGCTGACCGTCTGAAGGGCGTTTACGTCGAGCACGGCTGTTGGACCTGGCACGCCGACTATACGCCACCGGAAACGGAGGCGTTTCTCGTCCACGCGGAGCATGCACCAACGGAAGCGGACTCCGTGCCGCTCAACTGTTTGATGACAACCTGAAAAGCCGGCGAGGGCCCGTCAATCCCTCAGGCAGAAGACTTTCTGCCGACTGCGATCATGTCGTTGCCCCAGCGATTGATCGGGATCCAACGCGACGCCGCCGAAAGCGCTTGGTGCAAGGCTCGCTCCCCATTGTACGGAAGGCGTCTCAGTGGACCTTCGAACTCGACGAAGCCGTGGCCCTGGGCTTTCAGAAATTCGAAGCCGGCGGCTTCGAGCAAGGAACGAAAACGCTCAGGACTGTAGCGGTGCAGGCCGACACCCCGCGACGGTGCCGGCCTCCGCAGACCGAGCTCGATGAGTTTGGCGCGAGCTTTGGTCGCGAGGCCCCAATAGTTCGCGAGACGAACCCGCGTAGGGCCTGAAAGGACAAGAATGCCGCCAGGCGCGAGAAGCTCGTGAAATCGGCGCAGCAGCTCCGCCTCGTCCACCTGATATTCGATGAAACCTAGCGCCGTGATGCCGTCGAACGAAGCAGGCGCAAGCTCGGCCGTCTCGACTTCGCCGAGCGTGAGCGCGTAGTGGCGTTCATCGACCGTCGCATCGCGAAAGCGGCTGCGCGCCAGCTCGAGCATGGGTTCCGCGATGTCGATCCCGTGCAGGAAGAAACCGCGCTCTGCAAGATCGAGCGCGACCAGCCCCGCGCCGCAGCCAGCGTCAAGGACGCGGCCGCCGGGACGCACGAAGGAAGAGACCAGCTCGACCGCGAGCCTCCGCCTGTTCGCTAGCACGAGGTCGTTCACCCGTTGGGGCCGCGAATAGAGGCTCTCCCATTCACGCGCACTCGCGCTGAAGTACGCCTCGACTCGCTCGATTTGCGCTCGCCTCGCAAACGGTCGTGGAGAATTTTCTGGAAACGCCGCTCCTCGATCACGGCTTCGTGTAGACAGGCCCATCATCCAAGCTCGTCGTCGAGTGTGACCGGCGGGTTCCGGGCCGTCAATGTGAGCGCCTTGTGCCAGCGCCCGCCCCGCGCGCTCGAGCGCGCTACGGCACCCAAACTTCGCGCGGGAGCAGCTGCTGCATCGCCCTGAAGTGCGCTTCCGCGACGGGTAACTCGAGCGACGCGAGCGGATTCCGATCGTCGGTGATGACGGGGCCGCTCGGCACTTGCTTCAGCACTTCCCAACTCTGGAACGAACGCTGGACCTCTTCGCAGGTTCGATTTTCGAAGGTCGCGTTCGAAGGGATCTCGAAGTCGATCGCCTCGTCCGCCGCGAAGAAGGCGAGATTCCCCGGCTCGTCGGCGTTTTCGGCAAGGGCGCTGTCCCAAAACACGCGCACGACCGGAAACACCGCTCGGAGCGTACGCAGCACGGCGTAGCTCGCGTCCACGTGAGGCCCTGCGCGAAACCCCGCGAAGTTCAACGCCAAGAGCCCGTGCGCGTTCAACGTTGCGTGAATCCGGCGTACCAGCTCGAGCGACAAGAGATGCTCCGGCGTCGTCCCACCCGTAAAGGTGTCGTGAATGATCAAATCGTATTTTTTCGGCGTACGTTGGAGCAGCGTTCTAGCGTCCTCGACATAGACGGCTCCGTTCGGCTCGAACCCGAAATACCGCTCGGCAAGACGAACGACCGCCGGATCGATCTCGACGACATCGACACGGATACTCTCCCGCTCCAGCACTCTTGCGACCGAGCCGATGCCGAGCCCCACTTGCAGCATATCTCGTGCATGGGGACGTGCAAAGCGGACCGCTTCGAGCAGATGCAGAAATGAAAAAGCGGCAGACTGATCGTGCGTGAATTGCGCGCCGATTACGGAATGATCGGCCCGTAGCAGGCGAACGCCCCGCTTCGCGTCGTCAACGACCTCCGTCAACCCGTAGAGACTTTGGACGCTCTCGAGAACGCGCACGCTCGGCGGCAGTGTCCGGTCAGGAGCACACCACGCCACAAAGGGCGGCACGAGCAATGCGCCCCAGAGCCGCACTGTGCCTGACGTTCCGACCAACGTTACGCCGAGCAACGTCAGCACCGTAGCCGTCGTCGTGATGATCTCGTTCGTCCCGAAGCGTGGCACCAGCACGAAGCCGATCGCCAGCGTGCCGAGCAAGCTACCCACCGTGGACACTGCGTAAGCAGCCCCAGCACCTCGACCCGTTGCCGTGACGTCGCGAACCATGAGGCGAACCGCGATGGGACTCGTCGCGCCGAGGGCACAAAGCGCGGGGGCGAAGAGCAGCACGGCCGCTGCCAGCGGCCCCAAGCGCGGTCCCCAATCGCTCAACGCGGAGAGTGTGAAGCGCGCGTACCCGCGTTCGAGCCCGAGCAACATGCCCGCCGTCGTCACGGCAATGCCCATCACGCGAAGCGTCGGCCTCCGATCGATGAATCGCCCCCCGGCATAGTAGCCGGTCGCGAGCGATCCCAGCGTTACGGCTAGCAGCGCGGACCACACGAAGAGATTCACCCCGAACACAAGCGCGATCACGCGTGTACCCACGATTTCGATCGCCATGACCGCAGCGCCGGTAACGAATACGGTGCCGAGCAACGCGAGGCGGGATCGCGGCGTTGCGATCGCTATGGGCGTTTCAGCCGGGGTGGTCACGCTCGCAGCCTCGCACGATTGAGGCGGCACTGCACCGCAGGGTCATTCGATTCGGGCTCGAACGAGGGCTGGGTCGCCGATACCGACCCAGGTTTTCGGGTCAACGGTGGCGGCGCAGCGAACGGAGTGACCGTCTTCTGAGTGGCCGTGCAGTAGTGCCGCCACGCCGTCCGGTAGACCGCCTCGAGATTGCGGACGAAGCGAGCCTCATCTCCCAAAGGCGATCCTTGGAGACGAGACCGGAGTCCACTGCGCAGCTCGCTCAAGCGGCCAAGGTCGGCCGCTAGCGTGCCTGCCATTTGGACGAACTCGTCCTCGTTCGACGCCACGAGCTCGGAAAGACCGAGATTCGAGGCTACGCAGACGCCGGCCCGCTGCAGCGCCCGAGGTCCGGTCAGAGTGACCACGGGCACGCCCATCCATGCGGCGTCCAGCGTCGTCGTGGCGCCGCCGTAAGGAAAACTATCGAGACCAACGTCGATCTGCCGGTAACGCTCGAGATACGACCGGCGCGAGGTTCGCTCTGCGAAGTCCAAACGGTCGGCGTGAACTCCCTCTCGAGCGAACAACTGCCGCAGCCGATCGCGTGCGTATTCTTCTCCGGTGAGCACCATTCGACCCGGGCACTTCCCGCAAGACACGCGCCCAAAGCCGGAAGACGCCGTCGGATCTTCTCCGTACCAACCCAATCGCCGCGGGCGCTCGCCGTGGGACCAGCGAGCGAGCCTTTCGGGAAGGTCAGAAACTGCATTGCTAGCTCTTTCCGCGCTCGCGCGCATCAGGGTTACACGCGGCGAGCGTTGGCGGCTAGCCTGAGGTCGAGCACCGTGGGGCCGGCGTTCGAAACGAGCCATTCGACGCTCGCCGGAAAGTATTGCTACCAGGACGGCAATTGCCGGCGCGAGCTAACCAGGCGGACGTCGATGCCCGGAGTGGCCGCCGCTGCGACCCAGGCTAGGATCTCGTCCGGTCTGCGCGAATAAGCAACGCAATAGGCGCCCCAGTCGCTGTGCTTCCATTCCGCGATGAGCGCGGAATTATCGCAGAAGAAACTGAAAGCGACACCTTCGAGCTTGCCTTCTTCGCTCAGCCAGTGATCGAAAACGCTGGCGGGTTGCGGCAGTGGCTCACGACCGAGTCGCAGCCGTACCTCGTTTGCTCTGCGCTGTTTCGTCGCGCTCTCGAGAGCGCTGAGCTCCTGGTGGACCCGCTCGGACGGCCGAACCAACGCAAAGATCCCGCGACCGAGATGGCGCCTCAGGAAAATGCGCGACGTTCCGGCCCCACCCGCCTGCCAGCGCGGCTCCGGCGCGCGCTCGACAAGCATGGCCTCCCCCAAAAGCGCATTCAGAAACTCCGTTGCCGTGTCATCGTCGAAGCCCAGGCTTCCGTCCTGGTGTTGAAAAACCACAATCCCAAACTCCCCTTCTGAGATCGTTTCCGCGTCGAAGGCCGGCTCCGGCTCGGAATGGGTGTAAATGAACGCGACCGGCACTTGCTACGAACCTGGCGGGTATGTAACCACGAGCTTAGAGCAGCACGACCACGGCCAGCGGCCCCAAGCGCGGTCCCCAATCGCTCAACGCGGAGAGCGTGAAGCGCGCGTACCCGCGTTCGAGCCCGAGCAACACGCCCGCCGCCGTCACGGCAATGCCCATCACGCGAAGCGTCGGCGTCCGATCGATGAACCGCCCCCCGGCATAGTAGCCGGTCGCGAGCGATCCCAGCGTTACGGCTAGCAGCGCGGACCACACGAAGAGATTCACGCCGAACGCGAGCGCGATGACACGCGTACCCACGATTTCGATCGCCATGACCGCAGCGCCGGTAACGAATACGGTGCCGAGGAGCGCGAGGCGGGATCGCGGCGTTGCGATCGCCATGGGCGTTTCAGCCGGGGTGGTCACGCTCGCAGCCTCGCACGAATGCGCCAGCGTGGTCTCGTTCGGAGGCGCACTTCGGGTGCCCGAGCTTGGCGCCGTGATGGCCCATCCGCCTCGACCGGCGAATGGGAGTTTGACACGCGCCTTCCTTGGCGTCATGACCCGGTCGAGATGAATGTCGGAACGCGGGCGGAGAGGGCACATGTGCTGACTGGACCTCCTCCACCATGGGGTACGCCAGCTTCGTTTGACGCGACGCGCTGATGCCCTATGCAAGCGAGCTTTGCGGGTCGTCGTCGTTCATCCTTTGCGTCGAGCAGTAAGTTCTCAAGGCACCCGCCTCCATTGCACACAACAATTAGCGCCCATCATCGTGATGGGGCTAAAACTCGAACGGGATTCTGTCGTCGTCGACGAGCTCTATGCGTGTCTGGGACCTGAGCCAATTGACCAATTGCGCGACGTCCTGGCGAAAGCTGCTCGTCGTCACACTAACCTCCACCGCGATGAACTCAGGCTTGAGGAAGAGCCTGACATCGTAGTCCCAAGGATTGTTGACGGTTCGATCCTTCAGCCATACCTCCTCGGGCGTTCCTCGCCGCACGAGGTGCGGCAAGGTATCCAGGTACGCTGAGATCGCCTGCCGATGGGCGCTGTACCAGCGTCCGTCTTCGAAACGAATCGAGTATTCGTGGGCCATCCGTTTATTCGCCGTGTCCGCGGCCGGCGACCGCCGGGAAATCTCTGGCGACGCGGAGAGCGCTGCGCGGGGTATGCGCGGTCACGAGTCGCGCCTCGCTCATCCTCAGCATTTTCCGGTATGAAATACCGAACGCGTCTTGGCTTGCAAGTCGGGAAGGTTGTCTCGCACGGTCTTTTTTGCCTTCTTCGATAGCGCCGGGTCGCCCGGATAAACCTCGCCCGCGCGGCCGACGACCTTCCCCTTTTTCACGTAATCCTGCATCAGCACCCGCGTCTCCTTCTGTCCCGCTTGCTCGACGTGCGCAAGTGCTCGATGCCGCCGGCGGGCGGTCCCGGATACGCGTTTACTTCGACGCCATTTTGGGTCAGACCCACTCTCGCGCCAGGGCGCGCAATGCTTCGCGCATCACGGTGAGGGTCTGGCACAGACCCTGCGCCAGAATGGTTTCGGGCTCGGCCCGTCCGGGCGCAGGAGGCTCCTGTGCGCTCTCGCGCCCGCACCACCATCGGCATTCGCGCTCGCGCTCGGCGCATGCGCGCCTTCTCGTCGCCACCGGACCTCGTGCTCAACCAACCACAACCTCGGTTGCGTCCTTCCATCGTCAAGTGCCCCTCGCAGTTACATCTGTGACTTCGTCTGCGCCAGCACGCGGCTCGTCCTCGAAGTTGATGGTGCGCACCCCACACCCGGCGTGCGGCCGCCACGCCCGCCGCGATGCCGTCCTCGCGCGGCTCGGCTAGCGTGGGCTGCACGTTGCCGCCGAGCGTCGTCATGCACGGCCTCGCAGAGGCGTTGGACGCGTGAGGAAGGCACTCGGGTGGGCGGCTCGACGCGTTCGAGCTTGATAGTCGACGATGAATACGCGACCTGCGATGGAACCTGGCTCAGGGCAGGTGTGCAACCCACCCCTGTTCTACACCACCATTCGGACCGCTGCCGCACAGAGCTTTGCCATCGTCGGGATTCCGGTCACGGTCGTAGGTGGTGCTGTCTTCTACGGACCGATCGCTTCCCGAACTGCCAATTGGAACGCCGCACGAACGCCTCCTTCGGTCAGAACCAAACCGAAGAAATCGACGCCGAGCGCCAAGCGGGTGTCCCCTTGTTGGAGCACGACACCAAGCATCGCAAGATCCTCTTCGATACTGGCCATTACTGCAAAGGCGAGCTCGTCAGCCCCTGCAACGAGCTCTTTCAGCAGCCTTACTTCGATGCGATCAGCTAAATCCAACAGCTGGCATCGACATAGGACATTCGATTTCGGATTAACCTGTGCAACGACAAAGTGCGCCAAATTCGCACCATCCACTCCTCGCAGAGTCATTGTCGCTCCAGGCCGAAGATCCAAAGGCGTCATAACCCGCTCTTATTCGAGAACACACTCGACAGCTTGCTCAAATCCTCTGGAGTGAAGCCCTTCCGTATCATAGCTGTACTCGACCCGCGTCTCGTTTTGAACGCGCGCAGAAAGGCGATTCACTCCAGAGTACTCGAACCTTACGTCGTATTGACGATCTTGTGCGCGAACGAGGTTGCCCTCTGCATCGTATGCCAGCATCCGCTGGTTGCCGTCGGGCTCGTTCACCTCCACGACCCGGCCGAGCACGTCGCGCTCGAGCCGGCGCACGTTCTGTTGCGCATCGCTCCAAGAGCGCGCGCGTCCGAGACCGTCGCAATTCCATTGACTGGCCGAACCACCGGGCGGCGTCACCGCCACCAGATTGCCGGCGGCGTCGTAGCCTAGCTGTGTGTGCTGCCCCGCCGGGTCGACCATGCGCGTCACACGCGCGCCCTCCCACTCGAACTGGGTCCGTTCACCAAGAGGATTCGCGCGCCGATGAGCCGTCCGTCGCCGTCGTAGCCCCACTGCCACACGCCGCCGATCGCATCCACCATGCGCGCGAGCTGATTGGACGCGTTGTACTCGAGGTTAAGCTCGGCGCCCGCGGGATCCGTGAGCTTCATGAGGGTCCCCCGTGCATCGTAAGCCCGCGCCGTCACCGCCCCCGTCGGATCCGTCTCCTTCGTCTTCTGCCCGCTCGGATGCTCGTACTCGTACGTCGTGACTCCCCTGCACGCGTCCGTAATCGAGACCACCTGTCCCGCTTCGTTCAGCTGATATAGCGTGATGAACCCGAGCGAGTTCTCGACGAGCGTGCCCCCGCGACGGGATCGCCATAGTCAGTGATGTCCTTTAGCTGAACGGACGATTCTTGTTCGAGCCACAACTATGTTTCCCCGATACGGCGCACTTCTGCCGGCTGCGTCGTGCCCCTACGACTCGTACGCACTTAGCTCTCTTTTATGGTCCTTCGCCCATTCCGTGCGATCATATCTGACCACTCAACAGCTTTGCTTGTGGCAATTGCGCCCCGCTCGCACTGCGCGCGGATCGGTCCGACGAGTGCGCTTGTGCCCTCGTTTTCAAGCCAAAGCTCGATGGAATCGCAGACGTCATGGGCGAACAACCCCTCCGCGACCGCATACAAGCCCGTCATGAGCAAGATGGCCAGGTCCGGGGACAGTCCAGCGAGCCACTCCAAATCGCGCATGGCCCGCCGAACATTCTCGTACGAGGTAGAGCCAACAAGCATGACCACGATGTTCCCGAGGTCGGCCTCGCCCTTTGCGAGTGCCTCGAAGGCGGAGCGGAATTCGTCGGATGACGGTACCCGCTGACTAATGAGCTCGACGATTCTCCGCATTACCACTTGATCGGGATGTGGGCCTCGGCCTTGTTCGCGGCGGGCAAGCCCGCGTCGTTGAGCTTCGTGGCTGCTTTCGCTGGGTAGTTGCCATTTTGAACGGCTGAACTGGGAACGATCTCTTTGTGCGCGTGCGGAACCTCATCTGCCCATCCTTTGGGCGGCGATCTAACTTCAGCAGGATCCAGTCTGACCGCGGCAGTGGTGCCATCGGCCGTGGGCTTAGTCCAGACTTGACCGCCGCTATGTGCAGGCACAGCGTTATATCCCTTCGCGCGGAGCTCCGCCTCGATTTCGGTTCGGCTCTTACCCGCGAGCGGCCCCAGCGCATCCAGCTCTGCCTGCGCCTGACAGCTTAGACCGAGAGCATCGAACCAATGAAGCGGGTCTGGAACATATGCGTAGTAGCGGGGCCCGCCCGTAAGTTGGATCGGGTCTTGCCTCGTATACTGTCCGGCCGAGGCGTCATAGTACCTGAATCTATTGTAATAGAGCCCCGTCTCCTCATCCTCATACTGCCCCGGCCACCTAAACGGACACGCCTGACGCTCCCCGCGCACGTTGCGCAAGTCGCCGTAAGCATCGATATCCGCGCCCCACACTTCGGCGCCGCGTGCGTCGAACATCGCTCTCGGCGTGCCCAAATAATCGGTGACAATGCCGTACGTCTCGCCCCCGACGAGCTTCGCGAGCGGAGCAAAGCTCTCCGGCTCGAACACCCACGTCACCGGAGCATCCGCCGTTCCGCCGTGCGCCGCTGCTTTGAAGCGCTGTTCCTGTTCAGCCGGTGGCCCTTGCGCGGGCCGTCCAGCGAGCAGCGCCTTCAGAGCGCGCTCGTTCGCGGCAACCCGGTCCTCTTCGCGCTCGCGCGCCGTGAAGTCTTCGTCCACTGCGTCTGGTGCGCGTTCGATCCACTCGTGGAGCAGCACGTTGCCGTCCCAAATCCACCGCGTTGTCTTGCCCCGGTACGACTTCGAAAGTCTCCGCGCCAGCGCGTCGTACGTGAACTCGACAACGTGCCCATTCGGTCGCACGACGCGCACGAGCATTCCGGCGCTGTTCCACGCGTAGCTCCACACCGCACCGTCCGGGTCCGTCTTGCGAATCAGATTGCCCTCGGCGTCGTACTCGTACGTGGTCACACCATGCGCGTCCCGCGCTTCGAGAAGCTGCCCCGCAGGACCGTATTTCCGATCGCTCCTGTCCCCTGTCCGAAAGAGGTTGCCTACAGCGTCCGGCATGCGCAGGTCGACTCGGCCGTCCGCGTATTTGGCCGCTGCGAGATTGCCGAACCCATCATGTGAGTAGTCGACCGGCCCGGTCATGGCGTCAATGATGCGGGTGAGGCGGTCGTTCACGTCCCAGACGTACTGTTTGGCGCTTTGGAAGTCGGTGCCGCGCCAGATTTCGTGGCGGAGGGGGCGTCCGACTGAGTCGCGTTGCCAACGTGCGCGGATACCGCCGGGGAGGTTGCGCTCGAGCTCGAGGCCAAGTCGGTCACGCTCGAAACTCGCACTGAAATTTGCGCGCTGTGAGCCGTTCGAGTTGGCGCCACCCGCTGCGCGGGGGCCGCCGCTTGGCTTGCTGGACCCACCCGTGGACGCGGCGCCGCCACCGACGACTTCAGCGTCGACGCCGAGGACGTCGCCCATCGAGTTGCGACGGATCTTTTGAAATAGCCCCTTCGAGGATCGAACGACCCGGCGAAGCCCGAGTGCATCGTACTCCGAGCTCACCCAGTTGCTGCCGATGCTCTCTCTGGTTATGCGTCCGAGCGGATCGCGCTCGAAGGTAAGCGCTGCGGCATCGTTTTCGGCACTGAGCATTGCGCCGTCGGAACGATAGCCATACGCCTCTTTGGTGCCGTCACTGTGCTCGACGCCGGTGACGCGACCCGCCGAATCGTAGACATATTTGGTGGTCTGTCCTTTGGGACGCGCGACCTCGACGACGCGTCCTCCACCGTCTCGCAAAAAGCGGCGTCGTAAGTCGTCGAATCCCCACTCTTCGTCCACATCGCCCGTTCCACCGAGCACGAAGCGATACACGAAGCCGTGCTCGTTCTGAATGCCGACGAGCTGGTCCTCCGTGTCGTACAGGAATTCGACGCGCGTATCGTTTTGAATGCGGGCCGCGAGGCGGTTCATTCCGCGGTACTCGAACGCAACGTCGTAGTGACGGTCCTGCGCGCGGGTGACGTTGCCTTCAGGGTCGTAGTTGAGGACACGTTGATTGCCGTCGGGCTCGGCCACTTGAACGGCTCGCCCAAGCGCGTCCCGCTCGAGGCGCCGCGTGTTGTTGTTCGGGTCGATCGTGCTGCGCGTACGACCGAGGCCGTCGTAACTCCACTGGGTGATGGCGCGATCGGGCGTGGTGAGGGCTTGGAGGTTGCCCGCTTGGTCGTAGGTGAGGTCGGTTTGTTGGCCGGCTGGGTCGATAACGCGGGCGAGGTGCGGGCCATCCCATTGGAATTGGGTGCGTTCGCCGAGCGGGTTTCTGCGGCCAATGAGGCGGCCGCTCGGATCGTAGGCCCATTGCCAAGAGCCGCCGATTGGGTCGACGGCGCGCGTGAGTTGGTCGAGCGGAGTGTATTCGATGCTGACTTCGGCGCCGGCGGGGTCGATGATCTTCGTGACGTTGCCGCGGTCGTCGTAGGTGCGCAGCGTCTCCGCACCCGTGGGATCTATTTCCTTCGTCTTCTGCCCGCTCGCATGCTCGTACTCGTACGTCGTGACTCCCCCGCATGCGTCCGTAATCGAGACCACCTGTCCCGCTTCGTTCAGCTGATACAGCGTGATGAACCCGAGCGAGTTCTCGACGAGCGTGCGCCCTGCTACGGGATCGTAGGTGATGACGTGGTCGTAGATGCCGCCGTCGCCCCAAGTGCGGACGCAGCGGGCCGTCGAGTCGACGCCGTCGTATTGGAAGTAAAAGGAGAGGCCGTTGCGGTTGGTTTCTTTGACGAGGAGGTGCTCGACGTATTCGAAGCGGTAGGAGAAGCCGAAGGCGTCTTGGGCTTCGACGAGGTCGCCGGCAGCGTCGTAGCGGTAGCTGCCGACGATGTGCGCGGCGCGATCGGTGCCGATGACTTCGACGCGCACGAGGCGGCGCTGCGCGTCGTGGTGGAAGACGAGCATGCGGCCGGCGGGGTCCGTGACGCTTTGGAGCAGGCCGTCGGGGCCGTAGCCGAAGGTTTGTTCTTGGCCGAGCCGGTTCTTGATACGAAGGAGGCGCGCTTCGCGATCCGGGCCGCCCTGGACGCGCGTGAATTCACGCGTGGTGCCGCGCGCGTCGGTGACGCTGAAATGAAAGAGCCCGTGCGCTCGGAGCGTGAGGCGTTCGCGCTCGAGGTAAACTTCGCGGCCGGGTGCGATGACGTGGTCGGGGAATTGGAGGGTCGGGAATTCGATTTCGCGGCCGTCGGCTTCGCGTAGGACCATGGCGCCGCGCTCGGGGAAGATGCCCTGATCGAACGGGTGCGCCCAACCGAAGCCGAGAGGGCCGGGACGATTCGAAGCGGAGCTGTCGTAGCGGCGACTGAAGGCGAGCGGCAGCGCGCCGAAGAGCTCGAGATCCGTCTGGCTCGTGATCACGCGGCCGGTCGCGACGTCGACGGGGTGACCGGTGAGAAAGCAAACGGCGTCGTTCCACGCTTGCTTGCGCCGGCTGCCCTTCGTTTCTGCGAATTTGAAGGCGTTCGAGAGCCTTTTGAAGAACCCGGAGAGGATGCCTTGCTGGAGCTTGCGGATCGCCTTACCGACGAGCTTGCCGAGCGCCTTGAGCAGCATGCCGGCGACCTTGAAGGCGAGCAGCGTCGCGATGAGCTTCAAATCCGGGACGGGCGGCCGCGGGATGAGCACCAGCGGACCTTTGGGCATGGCGAGCACGACGGAAGTGGGGAGCCGCACCGGGTCGTTGCAGCTCATCGCGATGTCGCCGAGGCGCACGGCGAGCGAGCCGCCGAGCTCGACGTTGAGCGCGCCGAAGATCAGGAGCGCGTCGTCGTCGAGCTTGCCTTTGGCGGGCGGCCCCGGCACCGGCAAGTGCGGCGGCAGGTTCATCACGTTCGTGCCGCAGTTGGTCGCGGGCAAGCTGTTCACGAGGATGAGCGAGCCGCCCATCGCCATGTTCATCGCCATGCCGGCGGGGTCGAGCACGATGCCCGTGAACGGCAGCGGCAACGGCGTCGGCACGGGGCCGGCCGGCGTCGGCACGAGCATGATGTGCGTGTCGACGCCGAGCACCGGATCGGTCCACGTAGACGCGATCATGCGTGCGCTCCGCCGTTCGTGCCGTTCGTGCCGTTCGTGCCGTTCGCGCCGTTCGCGCCGTTCGCGCCGTTCGCGCCGTTCGCGCCGTTCTGCGCGTCAGCGGGCGCGCTTTCGTCCGGGGGCGCCGGTACCTCCGCCTCCCAGCGTTTGACCTGATTTTCGAGCGCGTCCGCCTGCGCGCCGAGTCCGTGTCGCCGATAGAGCGCGGCCAGATCACGCGCGGCGATCGGCGCCGAGGACGCGACGCGCTCGACCGGCGGCGCGCCTTCGGCGATCTGGAGCGCGCGCTGCCAAGCCGTCGCGGCTTCCGACTCGTGACCGTTCGCGAGCAGGATTTGACCCACCATGCGGTAACACTCGACGGCGAGCGACTTCGAGGGCGACCCTTCGGCGACTTGCGCGCCGACGCCGTACGCCCGCGCGGAGTCCAAGGGGCGCCCGAGCATCAAGAGTGCGCCGCCGCGCGCCATGTGGCTCTGCACCTCGAGCTCCGTCAAACCTTGCGCCTTCGCGCGCTTGGCCGCTTCGTCGAACACGCCGAGCGCCTGAGCGGAGCCGCCGCTCTGGAGCAGGTAGCCGCCGAGCATGAGCTGCATGAGGGTCGCTTCACGCACCATCCCGGCACGCTCCGCCACGTCCCGCGCCTTGATTTGCTGCTGAATCGCCTCTTCCGGCCGGCCCTCTTGCTGAGCGAGGCTCGCGGAGAGCGCCGCGACGCGCAGCTCCTTCATCAGCTCCGGCTGAGCGACGGCCGGCGAGAGGCCGGCGGCATGGAGCTCGCTCGCGGCGACCTCCGGCGGCGGTGCGCCGCGCCCTGCGCGCGGTGGGGGCGACTCACGCGGCCCGGCCATGCCGGCGACGCGATGCGGATCGGCGCCGGCGGGCGCGCTCTTCATCCCGTCGACCAGCGCGCGCAGGTAGCGGCGCGAGGCGGCCGGATCGATGCGAATGTCCACCGAGTCACCGAGCCCGGCGAGCTCCGTCGCGAGCGCACGGCCCGGCGCCGGCTCCGTCTCGAGCACGATGAAGCGCACCTTCTGCAGCGAGCGATCCGTGAGCAGGCGTCGCAGATCGGCCAGCCACGCGGCGGGCTGCTCGATGCCCTGGGGCGCGAGCACGACGATGACCCCTTCGAACGCGGGCTCGAGCGCCTGCACGCTCCGGCGCAGCTGCTTGCAAAAGCCGGCAAACCCGGGCTCCGGCGAGCCCTGCGGCGCCCGCAGTTGTACCGGCGGCTCGCCCTTGCCCGCTTCCTCGGCGACCAGCGCGATGCTCTCCCCGAGCTCTTCACTCCGCGCCGTGAAGTCCGCCTCGCCGTCGACCACGGGCGCAGTGCACACCAGGATCGCTTCGCGACACTCCCGTCGTCCCTGCGCGCGCGCAATTTCCTCGAGGCCCGGCGTGCGAAGCTCGGGGCCGCTCGTCACGTGCAAGAGCAGGAGCTCGCGCACGGCGACGAACCAGCGCAGCGCCTCACGCAGTCGATCGAGCGGCTCCGAGTACGCTTCCATGCTCGGGCGGCCTAAACCTAGCCGATCTTGATCATCGGACCGGCGATGGAGACCATGCCGGTGCCGTTCACATTGACCATCGGTCCGCCCACCTGCGTGCCCGCGGGGCTGCACTGCACGGAGCTGCCGCCGACCTGGAGCGTCGCCTGGACCTTGCCCTTCGCGGTGACGTTCAGGCCGTCGAGGGTCACGTCGGCGTTGGCCTTGAGCAATGCGTTCGTGTCGAGCTGCATTTGGGCGGAGGCCTGCGATTGGGCGTTGACGGTCGCGTCGAGCTTGAGCTTCGCGCCCGTGCTCGCTTCGATGCCGGCGTCCGCGTCGAGCTTGAGCTGCGTCCCGGACTTCGATTTGGCGAGAATGTCGGGGTCGAGCACGATGCTCGCGCCGCCGTCGACGGCGATCGTGATCTTGCTCGGCTCGATCAGGATCGAGCTCGAGCCGCACACGAGCTTGATGTAGTTCGGCGCGTCGATCTCGATGTTGTCGGAGGCGTGGAGCTTGTGCTGGCCCGTCACGGTGTGCGAGCTGTGCGGCGGGCTGCCGCCCGAGCCGTCGACGCTCACGGAAAGATTGCCGTGCACGCTGAGCGAACGGTTGCCGGTCACCGACACCGAGTCGCTACCGCCGACGCTCGCGGAGCGATCCTTTTGGACGGTCGTCGACTGGTTGTTTTTCACCAGCGAAGTCATGTCCTTCTCGGCCTGGATGTGGAACTCCTCGGAGCCCTTCTTGTCCTCGAAGCGGATCTCGTTGAAGTTGTCGGGCGCGCCGTCGGGGGTGCTGCGGCTCTTGATGCCGCTCTGCGTCCGGTTGTCCGGCAGCGTGTACGGCGGCATGTTCTCTTGGTTGTAGACGCGGCCGGTCACGATCGGCCGGTCGGGGTCGCCCTCCAAGAACTCGACGATCACCTCCTGCCCGACGCGCGGCAGATGCACGGCGCCCCATTGCGTGCCCGCCCAGCCTTGGGACACACGGACCCAGGCGTAACTGTTCTCGTCGTACTTTCCCTCGCGGTCCCAATGGAACTGGACCTTCACGCGACCGTATTCGTCCGTGAAAATCTCCTGGTTCTCCTGCCCTACTACGATGGCCGTCTGCGGTCCTTCGACCACCGGCTTCTTGGTCACGCGTGGCGGGCGATACGGTCGCTTGGCGTCGAGCGCGCTGAACGTGAAGCGGAACTGCCGGTCGCTCTCCGTCAGCGCGTTCGCCTCGAACTCACTCACGTGGATTTCGTAGGCCGCGCTCTGGATCACGTATTCTTTGTTCTGATCGTCGCGCGGGAATTGCGCGAGCGCGAAGCGAACACCCGCGCCGAGGCCGCGCGTGGACCCGGCTCCCTGGACCAGCTCGTGCTCGACCTGCTGCTCCTCGAGACGCAGCTTGACGAGCGCGTCCCCGAGGTCGTTCGTATCGAAAATGCCGGGGTACTCGTAGATCTCGGCGTTCGCCATCTCCGTCTTGAGCGGAGAGCTCGTGCTCGCCTGCACGATGGCGGCTTGCATGAAATCCCAGTCGGCGGAGCTGAACGTCCCCTGCCGGATCTCGCGCGACGTCGTCCAATGCTCGATGTGCTCGTCGTGCCGGCGCTCGACTTCGAGCGGCGGGTAGTAGAGGACACGTTCGTAGCCGGGCTGCGGCTTGTGAGCCGCGTTCGAGTCCGCGAGGACGAGGATGTGCTTACCGCCTTGGTGCTTGAAGAAGTAGTGGATGCCTTCGTGCTCGAGCAGGCGCGAGACGAAGTTCAAGTCCGACTCGCGGTACTGATTGATGTAATCCCACTTGCGGTACGAGCCCGACGCGATCGAAAGCTCGAAATCGCTGAAGCCGCGCTCGCGGAACAGCGCCGTCACGACGTTCGGCACCGTCTCGGGCTGGAAGACGCGCGAGAACACGTTCTGTCCCAAAAACCAGAGCCAGGGGCGCAGCACGGCGCGGTACTTGGCGTAGTTCCCGTGCTCGCCCACGAGCGCGAACTGCGTGACGAGGCCGTTGAACTCGCGCTGAGTTCCGTCGGTGCGCTCGCAGACGACCGACGCCGGCTTGCCGAGCAGCGCCAGCAAGTCGAGCGACTCGTCCTCGCTCAGGAGGTCGACCTCGTAAACGAACGGCCGGCTCAGCGCCTCTCGACCGGACATCGAGTAAAGAGCGAGTTTTTCCCCCAGAGGGCTCGCGAACATCGCGGTTCGGCTGAGAAGCATCGTCGGACCCGGACCCCGCTCCTAGGTATCACCCCATGTTACCGCAGAGGCAACCGAAGTTTCACCCCGCCCATGTCACGCTCGATCGCCCGCATGCCCAGCCCGCTGGCCGGGGGCCGCGGATTCTCCTAAGCTCTCGACGTGGAGTTTTGGCGAGCGTGGACGGTCGAGACGCCCGTCGGAGTGGTGCAGGTTCGGCGCTGGTCACGGGCGGACGGCACGTTCGACTGGTCTCCCGCGGCGGTGGAAAGGCGGGCGCGAGCGCGCTCGAACCTCGCTTACGAAGCGGAGTCGTCGCAAGCGGCCCTCGACGTCTTGCGCGAGCTCTTCAGCGCCGTCGCGGGCGGCAGCGCGGAGCTCGACGCTCGCAAGGGGACGACGCCGAACGAGCTCCGCGAGCTCACGCGCTTGGTCGATCTCGAGATCGCGCGCGAACGCCTCGAGCTCGAGTTCACGCCCTTCGCGGACAGCCTGCGCGAGCGCACCTTCCGCGAGCCCGAATTGCCGCCACTAAAGCCGCTGCCGCCGCCGGCGCCCGACGACAGCTTCATCGCCGTACGGCTCCTCGATCAACGAGGCAACGGCGTCGTGGGACGCGCCTGGACCATCGAGCTCCCCGACGGCACCCAGCACGAGGGCGTCACGGACCCCGACGGCTGGGCGCGCGTCGCCGGCTTCAAAGACGACGGCAACGCGAAGGTCTGCTTCCCCGACTTCGACGAGGTCGACATGCAGACGCGTTCCGGCGCGACGCGCGAGATCATCCCCGTCGAAGGCGGCGACGAAAGCGGCCGCTTCCTCGAGCTTACCTTCGTGAAACCGAGCGGCGATCCGATCCCGCGCGCGAAATTCAGCATCACGTGCGACGACGGCACCGTCTTCCAAACGGTGACCGACAAGGACGGCTTCGCGAAAATCATCGGCCTCACGAGCGCGTCGGCCGTCGTTCGTTTGATCAAAAACTCGGCGAGCGCGGCCTGAGGCACGGCGCGGCGGCGCCACTACTCGAACGAGCCGGCTGCTTCCATGATACCGGCGTCTTTCAGCGCCTGGCGCCCCAGGTCGTGCGTATCTGCATTCCACTCTTCGACCAACTCACCACAGACGTCACATTTGTATTCCACAAACCAACTGCGGGCATCGTCCTCCGGCTCGAAAATTTGGACCAGGTCTCCCGTACTACGCATCGTGGCGGCGCCACGATGGTCATCGTGGTCGCGTTCGATGCCGAGTAATGCCAATGAATGAATGCGCTTTTTGACGTCGAACACGGCTAACCCTCCAGCTTTCATTCGTGCCTCGCCCCGGAATGCTACTCGACCGTCCCTGCATCCTTGATGATGTTGGCCTCTTTGAGCGCTCGACGTGCAAGGTCGAGGGTGTCCGGCGCGTAGAGCTGGATGATCTCGTTACAGACCTCGCACTCGTATTCGAGAAACCAGTTGCGTGCGTCCGTCTCGTCGTCGAAAAACCAGACGAGGTCTCCGGTGCTATGCATCGGGGCCTTGCCCCGGTGATCGGCATGATCCTTGTCGATGCCGACCAGCACCTGCGAATGAATTCGTTTTTTGACGGCCGGCATCGGCACCCCTCGAATACGGCGCAGCGCTACTTGAACGTGCCGGCCTCGGCGATGATGCCGGCCTCTTTGAGCGCCTGCCTGACGATGTCGAGCAAGTCGGCGTAGCCGCTGTGGACGATTTGATTGCAAACGTCGCACCTGAATTCGACGTACCAGTTATGGGCATCCGTCTCGTCGTCGTCCCCGAACAAAACGAGATCGCCGGTGCCGTGCATCGGCGCCGCACCACGGTGATCGTCGTGATCTTTTTCGACACCGACCAGCAGCTGCGAATGAATTCGCTTTCTGACATCACTCATTGGTGCTCCATCAATGCAGGAAGCTTTCCACGAATGCCGTACCCTTTAGTCTGACGAGCTCTCTCAGCAGCGCGCTCGCCTCCGCGTGTACGGCTTTGATCGTCGTTGCCAACTCGGCGGCGGGCACCGTCTCCCCGCCGAGGCGAGCCGCAAACTGTGCGACCTTTTGTCGGAACGGGTGCAGGTTCAGCTGCGCGGCCAGTTCTCGCAAGGCCTGCTGCTGATCGGCTGGGAGGTCCTTGTTCGGCTCGTCGATTGATTTGAAAATGTCGTATTCGATATCGTGAATGTTGGTGTTTCCGGGCTCGATGTGCACGCCAGCCGGATCGATACCCGGAGTTTCGTAGAAGTCGGTGACTTGCTGCGTGCCAATCTGCCATTCGTGCGTGATGCCCGTCTCCGGGTCCTCGACATCGATATGAAAGCGCGGGTAGCCGTTCGGGACGTCGGCCACGGCGCGAGGCCGCTGCCACTTGAGAGGCCTCGACTCGATCTGCGCGAGGATTGCCTGGTAGACCCGCTCCGCGTCCGCGGGATCCTCCACGTTGACGCGACCGCGAATCATGTCCGTCATCCCGCCCACGGTCGGGTAGCCTTTGCGCCCGCCGACCTTGTCGATGATCTTCTGCGCGAAATCCGCCAGGGTCTTGCGCTTGGGGATCGACCGGCCGAAATCGGGGTTCAAGTCCAGGTCCGCGAGGATCTTCCGAATGAATTTGTTTTGGCGCGCGACCGCTTCACCCGCGCGCTGGAAGAGCTCGGACTGCGCGGGCTTGTCCGCGGCAAATTCCTGGGCGCTCTGATCGAGCGCCTTCGGGCGGTTGAGCTTGAAGTCCGGGGACGCCGGCTGCTTGCCCAAGACCTGCTCACCCTTGTACGCGTCGGGCTGTTCGACGGGTTTCGCGTCGGTACCTTCCGGCTGTTTCGCCGGTTCGATGCTGGAGGATTTGACGTCCGCCTTGACCTTCGGAGTCTTGACGTCCTTCATCGGATCGGTCGGCTCGATCTTGGTGATCGTGTCGTTTTCGATCGTAAGCTTGGACTTCGGTGCCGCGGCGTTCTTGAGCCCTCGCACCAACGCCGGCCCGAACTTGCTGGCCGCGAAGCTGCCGACCACGAGCACGCCGAGCGCGATGAAGTCGGCCATGGCGTCGAGCAGCGCGGCCGCACCCGCTTTGAGATGGCCTTCGGAAAGCTTGGTCAGCTGCGGCGTCTTGTCGCCGGACTCGCGGTGCAGCTGCTCCATCTGCGTGAAGTGGCGACCGGCTTGCGCGAGCAGCGACGTGTCGAGCAGGAGCTGGTTGAAGCCGAGCACGGCCCCCGCTCCCTTGAGCAGCAACATCAGGGCCACGCCCGCCACCGGCTGCGCGCGCAGGAGCGCCGCGACGAACGCGTGAGCGACGAAGAAGCCGACGACGAAGGGCGCCATCGCAAGCAGGCGCTTGCCGATTTCCCCGTTGTAACGGCGGGTGATCTCGGCGGTGATGAACAGGTGATACTTGTAGTAGCTCGCGACCAGCGCTTCGATTTCGCGGACGGGGTGACCGAGCTCTTGCTCGAGATTTCGAAGGAAGAGATAAAGCGCCCGATCCGAAACGTGGATATCGAGAAACGGGATATTCAGATCGCGGTTCACCTTTTCGAGATCCGTCGAGCGAAACTCGGTGTCGACGAAGCCGCTCACGATGCTACGCACCGCGTTGCCGAAACGATCGTAGAGCAGCAGTCGATCGCTGCCCGTGACTGACCGGCGGCGGACGCCGATGTCGTCCTTGAAACCGCGATCACCGTTCTCGGTCGTGAAGATCAGCGTGCCGATGGCGATCTCCAGCATGTTGCGGAGCGCGAGGCTGTTTTTCACCTTTTTCTGGAAGAAAATCGCCTCTTCCATGGCTTGAAATTCATCGAGTCCGGGCGCCGGGGTCGCATTCTTTTTGGCGGCGGAGAACTCGCTGAACCCTTGCAGGAACAGATCGGTGATCGCGATGAGCTCCGGCTTATTTTGCTCCACCGTGTCGATCTCGTCGCGGGTGAGCCCGTCTTCGGCGAGGTTGAAATCGGGATCGACCCCGCCGAAATGCTGCATGAACTGGAGGTACATCAGCGCGAGCTTCGGGTCGGAGAGCGGATCGACGGGCGTGCCGGTGAGAGGCAGGTTGTCTCCCACGTTTTGCACGTTGCCGCCGGTCGCGCGCGAGTAGCTGACGACGACGCGGAGGTTCTTGCCGACGCTGCGCGCGAGCATGTTCGAGATGACCTTGTGATCCTCGTCCGTTTCGGCCCAGCGCAGCAAAGACATGCCTTGCTTGCTGGGATCGTTCAGCGAGTCGATCACCGACTGCGGGACGTTGGGCGCGAACAACGGCTTGATCCGCCCGGCCGAGTCGGCGACGGGATGCTCGATCAAGTAGGTGCCCGGCGGAAACAGCGTGTAGAGCAGCGCGACGGGGCGCTTGACCCCGGACTCGGTGACGAAAGTGACGCTGCCGCCGAGCTTGCCCTTGATGATCTTGCCGGCCTTGTCCTTGAGCTCGTCCGCGTAAATGTAGATGGATTGCAGCGGATCGAGCGTGACGTGCAGCGTCGGCTTGCCGTCGTCGACCGTCCCGGCCGGCGCGGCGCGCTTGCTGAACTTCGGATTCTTGTCGTCACCGTCCGCCATGACGCCTCCGGTGCGCTCGTATCGCGGTGCGCGTGATCATGCGACGGCCTCGTCGCCGTCCGCGGCGTCTTCGTCAGCGCCGTCCGCCGCGTCTTCCTCGTCGCCGTCCGCGCTGTCCTGCTCGTCCTCGTCCGGCTCGAGTCCGGCGACGACCTCGCCACCGGACGTGTCGTCGTCGTCGTCGGGGCCCGGCTCGAGCTCTTGCGGGTCGATGGTCTCGACGTCGCCGGCGTCGGCGCTCTGCGCCGAAATGTCGCCGAAAGGAACGTGGTCGAGCAGCAGGTAGTCCTCGTCGTCGGGACACAGCACTTCGAGCGAAAAGACGGAGTCGGTCGGCACGTTCGTGAACGTGAGATCGACGAATTCGGAGTCTTCGTCCGCGTCCTCCGGCATGTCGAGGATCTGCTCGAAGCCGTCGTCGTCGAAGAGTCGGAACTGATCGTCGATGTGGATGACCTGGTCCGGGTCGGCGTGAATGCGCAACCTGAGCACGTCGCCCGTGACACCGCCCGTCCCCACGTCGACGGTCTCTTCGACCTGCGCGAGCCAGCGCGGGTATTCGGTCGACCCGCGCGCCGACGTCTTGCCCGGCGGAGGCGGCTCGATGGGTCCGTCGAAGAAGAAGATCTCGACGCGGCGGTTGTCCGGATCCTGCACGTCGTCCCCCGTGTCGTCGATCGGGAAATTCTCACCGCACCCGTGGGTCGTGAGCGACGTGCCGTCCGGCAACGTCGTGCCGTCGAGCGCCATGTAATCGCGGATCAACGCCGCCTGCGTGTCCGGCCCGGCGATGCCGTCCACCGCGAGGTCGCTCTTCTTCTGGTAGTCCTTGATCGCCTGCGTGGTCGCGGCGTCCTTTTCACCGTTCGGCTCCCCCGCGAAGAACGGAGGACCGTCCTCGGGCAGCACCGACAGCATGTATTGCACCTCGAGCGTGCCCCAGCGCTTTTCTTCCGGCTTGTCTGCGCCGAAAAACGCCTGCCACTTCGACGCGTCGTCCGTCAGGTACGCGGCGACCGCGTCGGCGCGTTCGAGCGACAGCGTCAGGTTGTACGCGTCGCGCCCGGAGGTGTCGGTGTGACCGACGACCAGCAGATGCGCCTCGGGGTGCGCCTTGTACTGCTTGGTCAGGCGTTTCAAGCCGGGCACGGCGGTGGGCAGCAGGAAGCACTTGTCGAGGTCGAAGAAAAAACCGACGAGGCGCAGGCGCGTGGCCGAGAGCAAAGTGATGCGATGCGACGCGTTCGCGTCGAACTCGACCCCGTCCGTGAGCTCGGCGCTCGTGAGTTTTTGCTCGGTCATTCAGCCACCTCGTGCGCTCACGGAGCGGTGCGCCCCGGAATCGCCTCCATGGTGGTGATCTGATAGCGGTGCTGTTTGTTCTTGTCGGCGCCGTTGCCGTCGCAGGTCACCGTGTCTTCCTGCAGGGCGGTGCCGAAGCGACCTCGTTGGAAAAAATTCGCGTCGTAGGCCGGACCCGAATCGCGCTTCGGGTCGCGCGCCGTGCCGACGTTCGACCCGCTCGCCGACTCGGAGCTCGCGACCTTGCCTTCGAGAAAGAACAAGAGCCCGAAGCCCGGCTCGAGCGCCGTCGTCACCGTCGCGTCCGGATCCCAAAAAGCGAACGCGAGATGCGGAATCGGATTGTTCCTCCGCTCCCACGTCAGGATCGGCAAGAAGTGGTCCGCCTGCTCGATCGGGCCGCCGAGCGTGATGCCGGAGACGACACCCGCGCTCAAGAGGTGCCCGTGGTCGAGCGCGCGCTGCGCCGCTTTCATGGCGGCGCCGAGGCCGGGACTATAGACGACGAGATCGCCGAGCGGCTGCAAGAAGCGCGCAATCTTCTTTTGTTGATCGAAGACCTGACCTGGATCGTTGACCTTGCGCGTCGGGGCCACGCCGATGCCGCCCTGCTTGGCCACGAAGCGACACACGGCGCGGGACATGTCGAAGCAGCTCGTCCCCGCGATCTGAAACATGCGCAGAAGGCCGCGAAAGCTCAAGACTGGCGCGGGAAAGCACTGCTGGAACTCCGGCGTTTGCGGCAGCACGCGCCGGCCGCCCGACAAGAAGGCGTTCGCCTTGCGATAGGCCTTGGGTCCGCCGGCGCCCGCATCCTTGAGCCAGGTCGTGAGCTGCTGCGCCTGCAGCGAGCCGTCCTGCCAGCTCTTGTCGTCGAGCACCTTGCGAACGCGATCTTCGAAGTCCTGCGCGGCCGAGTCACCCGGCTTCCGGCTCGCGCGCGCCACGCGGATGAGCTCGCTCCCGACCGTCACGCGCGGACCCGACTGTTTACTCCAGAAATCCTTGACCGGGCCGGGCTGGGCGATGATGACCGCGTTCAACGCCTTCTTGAACTCGAGCGTGTAGTGCTGGCCCCAGATGAACTGGCCGTTCTTCAGGAGCTGCGGATCGCCGACGATCTCCTTGAAGCGCCGAATCGCGTTCGGGATGCTGACGTGCGTCGATTGCGCCGTCGCGACGGCCGTGAGCGAGGTTTCGGCCATGGCTCAGGCGGGCTCCACGCGCGTCTGTTTCGGCTTGCCGCTCACGTGCGCGACCTCTACGGCGTCGTCGCTCGTGTCCGAATCGTCGTATTCGACGCCGAAATCCTTCCGGTTCAAGCGATTGGAGGTGTTTCGGTAGCCGAGGTTATAGAGCTGCCTCTGGGGGAGCCGCGCGTCCTCGTCGTCGGGGCCCGTGTTGAGGAGCACCTCCGCGAAGTTCGGCAGCACGGGGTCGCTGCCGTCGTCGTCGGCCGTGCCCCACTCGATTTCGCAGCTGATGCCCGCCATCACTTGCTGTTCGAAGGCGCGCCCGTCCTCGTCGCTCTTGCCCTCGCGCACTTCCGCGCCCGAGGTCAGCCGATACGGCGCGTTCTTCGACGGCGACCCGTCCTCACCCAACAAAAACACGACGATGTTCTGGCGCACGCCCTCGCAGGGCGACCCGCGCGCGATGCGGTCGTAGAACTTACACGCGAAGGTGCGTCCGTTCCGGAGATACTGCCGCTGCTTCTCTTGCGGGTTCCGGCGGTCGTCGCCGTCACTGAAGAACTGCGCCTTGCAGCCTCCGACGCCGTCCTTGACGGTCGGGCACGGCCAGCTGCCTACGTCGATCGGTAACGCCGACGAAAACATGTAAACGACGACGCGCCGGTTCGAAAGGTTGTCGCCGTCCCGCTCGGCTTGCTTCTTCGGATCCTGATTCTCCTTGGCTCGTTCTTCGGAAAAAACGAGCACCGGATTGAACTCGCCGCAGCCCTGGCGGTCCGCCTTGCCGTCGCTGCTCGCGCCCTGCGACACGAAATCCGCCGGCTGGTACTGAAAGGGGTCGCTGCCGTCGTTGCAAATCACGTCCATGTAATCGGCGAACAGCTGTTTGCGTGTGGCGCTGTCGGGAGAGCCGCTCTCGGGCAAGCCGTTGTCGGCCTGGTATTGCTTGAGCGCGCTTTCGGTCGCGCGATCCAAGACCCCGGAGTTACTGGCTCCGTCTTGGCCCACGGCGCGCAACATGATCTGCACCGACGCGATCCCCCACTTGTCGTTTTTGAACGGCGACGAGTAAAGCTCCTCCCAGAGGTCGGTGTCGCGCACCAAGAGCCCGTACACCGCCGTCGCGCGCCGGCCGGCGAGCTGCTTGTTGTCGTCGTCTTTGCCCGTGGGGTCGGCGTGGCCGAACACCGCGAGCCGGAACGCGGCGTCCCCACTCGCGTCCGGCGCGCGGAGCCCGGCAAGCAGCGCGAACTCGCGAGCGGCATCCGGCCGAATGAACGACGAGGCGAAGGCGAAGCGCGCATCGTCGATGCGCCAACACGCGCTCGGTCGGAGCGCCGGGCGCAGCGTGTTGAAGCGACTGCTCGCCGACGGCGCGACGCTGAAAACCACGCTGTCGCTCGCCGGCAAGAGCGCGGCCGCGCCCGCTTCCGTCGCCTGAGCACCGGGCGCGGCGCCGGCGTCCGCGTCGTCGTCTACCTCTGCCACCTGCCTCGGCCCATTCGCGGTCGGTCCAAACTCTTCCCACCTGCCGTAGCGGTCTCGGATGCTAGCCGCAACGCGGGCTCACCGCTATCCCCTCGTGCCCCGTGCCCCGTCACGCGCCACTCGCGTTCGGGCCGCCCCGTTTGGGCTACGCTCCAGCAAAGGAGGTACGCGCTGCCAGCGACACACATCGTCCGTCCGGGGGAACATCTCGGCTCGATCGCCGAAGCGTTCGGTTTCGAGAACTACTCCGTCCTCTGGGAGCACCCGAAGAACGCGAGCCTGAAGGAGCTCCGCGGCGATCCGTTCCTGCTCGCACCCGGCGACGAGGTCTTCGTCCCGGATCACGTGCGACTCACCCTGAGCCGCGCGACGAGCTCGTCGCACGACGTGAAGGTGAACCTCGACGTCCTGACGCTCAAGCTTCGCCTGCTCTTGCCCGACGGCAAGCCGAACAAAGACGCCGCCGTCACGCTGCGGGTGGAACCGCCGGACAACGGAGCCGAGACCGCACCCGAAGAGCAGGAGCTCACGACCGACGGCGACGGCAACCTGAGCGTCGAAGTCGCGAAACACGTCACCCGCGGCACGCTCGTGATCGACGAGATCGAGTACCCGCTCAACATCGGGGCGCTCGATCCCGTGGACACCGAGAGCGGCGTCGAGCAGCGCCTCATGAACCTCGGCTACCTGCTACGACCGAACGGCGAGGTCCTACCGGACGATTTGCGCATCGCGATCGAGGATTTTCAAGCCGACAACGGGCTCGAGGTCACGGGCGAGCGCGAAGACATCGAGAGCGACCTCGAAACCGCGCACGGGAGCTGAGCCGGCGCGCCGTTCGTGGGTGCTCAGAGCTTGTTCGCGGCGACGTTCGCGAGCTCGCTGCGCTCACCCTTGCTGAGCACGATGTGGCCGACCATCGGCTCGCCGCGGAGGCGGTCGGAGCAGAAAGAAAGGCCGTTCGTCGCTGCGTCCACGTACGGGTTGTCGATCTGGAAGGGATCACCCGTAAGGACGATCTTCGTGCCCTCGCCGCAGCGGGTGATGACGGTCTTGACCTCGTGAGGGGTGAGGTTCTGCGCCTCGTCGACGATGACGTATTGACCGGGCAGGCTGCGCCCGCGGATGTACGTCAAAGGCTCGACCTGGAGCTGCCCGCTCTGGAACGGATCCTCGAAGCCGCGCATGCCGCTCCGGCCTTTTTTTCCGCCTGCAACCAGCAAAAACTCGAGGTTATCGTAGATCGGCTGCATCCACGGGTTCAGCTTCTGGTCGAGGTCCCCGGGCAAGTAGCCGATATCGCGGCCGAGCGGCATCACGGGCCGGCTCACGAGCAGGCGCGAATAAGCCCCGTCCTCGATGGTGCGCTTCACGCCTGCGGCGAGGGCGAGCAGCGTCTTGCCGGTGCCGGCCTTGCCGATGAGCGTGACCAGGCTGATCGAATCGTCGAGCAGGAGATCGAGCGCGAAGGCTTGCTCGCGATTGCGCGGCTTGATGCCGACGACGGCTTCGCGCGGGGTCTTGAGCGCGCGAATTTCACCCTTGTCGGCGTGGTAGCGCCCGAGCGCCGTGCGCGGCCGCGGCGCGTCGTCACGCAGCATGACGCTGAGGTTCGCGTAGAGCCGCTCGCCGCTCGGCGGCGCGAGGGCGCCCTCCGCGAAAAAGCGATCGAAGTCCGGCGCGCTGACGGCGAGCTCGACGATGCCCGTCTCGAGGCGCTCGGCGTCGACGGCTTGGTTTTCGTACGCCTCCGTGGCGAGGCCGAGCGCGTCGGCCTGGATGCGCAGGTTCACGTCCATCGTGACGAAGATGGTCGGCTGATCCGGGTTTGCGTCCCGGAACAAGAGGGCCGTCGCGATGATGGCGTGATCCCCCGAGCTCGGGTTCAGCGCGATCGCGAGCTCCGGACGGCGATCGGGCACGAACACCGTGAGGCTGCCGCCGTCGCCGATGGGAACGCCCTTCGAGAGCGAACCGCCGCTTTCACGCAGGCTGTCGAGCAGACGCACGACCGTGCGCGCGTTCCGGCCCCGCTCGGTGGATTCGCGCTTGAACTGGTCGACCTCCTCGATCACGTAGATCGGGAGGATCAAGTCGTTGTCCTCGAATTTCCGGATGGCGTGCGGGTCGTGGAGTAGGACGTTGGTGTCGAGGACGTAGGTCTTCTTCATCGGGACGCGCCGAGGGCGAGCGTTCACACCCGCCTTCCAGACTCTTTCGCGGATAGCCTTTCGTCCCCCTCCCGGCAATTGCAAATGCTCGCGGGCGAGCCACCCGGCGGGAAGCAGTGGCATTTTTCCCTCGTGCTTTTCCCTCGCGCTTTCTCCCAGGCTAAAGTCCCGGAGTGGTCCCGGCACGAAGAAGCTTCTGGCTGGCGGCGTTCTGCGTCGGCTACGTCGGGATCGCCGGCTCTCTAGTCGGGCGTGGCCCGGGGCCATGGCTCGCGGCAGCTCTGCTGGTCGGCCTACTCGCCGTGGCGTGGCGCAAGACGGCCCCCGGGCGACAGCGCGGCGCGCGCGTGGTGCGTGCCACGGCCTTCGGCCTCGCGCTCTGGGTCACGGCGCGCGTCGGACCGGAGGGTAATGCCGCGCTCGACGCCGCAGCCAACGCCGGCATCGGGACGACGGCCGTCGCCGGACTCGTCGCGCTCGCCCGCATCGAGGGGCTCGGCGGCATGCTCACGCCGCCGCGCGCCGCCGCTTCGCTCGACGCGGCGCTGCTCGCCGGGTTCATGTGGGCGCTCGCGACCGCGTTCGCGCTCACCTACGCGCTCTTACCCGGTTACCGCGTCGTCCTCGACCCGCTCGCCATCGACTATGCGACGACGAGCGCGTCGGTCGCGACGTTGATCCTCACCATCGCCGCCTCGTATCGGCTGCGCGTGCTCCGGCGGCTCGAGCTCGGCGTGGGTGATCGGGCCGCGGGCGCGCTCGCGCTCGCGATCACCGCGTTCAGCGTGGCGGTACCCGCCGCGGCGCTCGACGTCGCGGCGCCGGATCGCGTGCTGCCGGTCGCCGTCGTGCTCGGCGCCGCACTTTCGACCTGGGCCTCGACGATCGCCGAGCCGACTACCGTGTCGAGCGCGCTCCGCGGAATTTTGGCCGTAATGATGCTCGGAACGCCGGTGGTGCTCGGCGCCTCCGTGCTCGGCCGCGAGGCGCCGGGCCACACGGGCGCGATCGTGCTCGGCTCGTCCGCGCTCGCCATCGTGATCGGCCTCGTCGCGCGCGCCGTGGCGCGGCCGCTCGGTCCCGAGCCGTCGCGCTGGCTCGCGGCGATCGACGCGGCCTCGCGCGGCTCGCTCCAACCGGAGCCCGACGCGGCGCTCACGGCGGCCCTCTACGCGCTCGATCGCGCGACGCAAGACACGAGCGTGCGCGCGGAAATCTGGCGCAACCATCCGGAAGAGGTGCTGAGCGTCGACGTCGCCGGCTACCTGCACATCGCGCCCGGGGAAGCTCCCGCGCGTCTCTACGAAGCCGCGCTCAGCGAACCCGAGCGCACCGTCCGCACCGACGCGCTGCGCGAAGTCGAAGTGCGGCGTCCCGATCTGCGCGGCGTGCTCGCGTGGTTCGAGGCGCGGGAAGCGTTCTCCGCGACCGTCGTCATGGACCAGGACGGCCCGGTCGGCTTCATCCTCCTGCCGCGAGCCAAACGCACGAGCCTCATGACGCTCGAGGAAGCGCGGGCCGTGCGCGTGCTCGCCGATCGCATCAGCGCCCTGCTGAGCGTCACCTCCGCGCTCTCCCGCGCTCGCGAGCGCGAACAGAGCGCGACGGCGGAGGTCGCATCGCTCGTGACGGAGCGCGACCGTTTGGCTCAAGCCGTCGCGAGCCGCGCCGCCCGGCACCGCGCCGTCGCCGAGCGCTTTGCGGAGCGGGCTCGCAGCGCCGCGTACGCGCCGGCCTCGCGCCTCGCGCTCGACGGCCTCGAACGGCTCGGTCGTGCGGGCGTCGGCTTCGCGCTCGTGACGCCGCCCGGCATCGATCCCACGGGCTGGGCCGCGCACGCGCACCTCGCGAGCTCGCGCGCCGGGGGTCCCTTCGTGATCGCGGACGCGACGTTGCCCGCCGATCGCGCCCTCGAGCGCTGGAACGATCCGGAGCACGCGCCGAGCCGACTCTCGAACGGCGGGACGCTGCTCGTGCTCGGCATCGAAGCGCTGCCGTTACCGATCCAGGAGCACCTCGCGCGCACGCTGCTCACGCGCGCTCCCGGCGAAGACGCGCTGCCCGCGCCGGTGCTCGTCGCGAGCGTACACGCGCCCGTCGAACCGCTCCTCGAGCTCGGCAAGCTGGTCCCGCCGCTCGCGCGCCTCTTGACGGCGGAGCTCGCGTTGCCGTCGCTCGCCGAACGCCCGGAGGATCTACGGGCGCTCGTGCTCGACGTGCTCGCGCGCACGAGCTTGCGCCTCGGCCGCGAGCCGCTCGGGGTGGATCCCGCGGCCTTGCGGCTGCTCGTCGAGCACCTCTGGCCGGGCAACGAGCTCGAGCTCGACGGCGTGATCTTGCGCGCGGCGCGCGTCGCCCGCGGCCGCGCCGTCACGCCCGACGACCTCGCCGCGGCCGGCTTCGACCAGCGCACGCCCGCGCGCCCCGATCCCACGCCCCTCGCGCCCGCCGCAACGACCAAGCGCCGCCGCGCCCCCCGACGCTGGGCGCGCAAATAACCGCGCGTCCGAGGTGAAGGGTTCCGCTTCACGGCACGCGCGTCGCGTGCTGCCAGCAGGTTGCGCCGGCCGCTCCGCGGCGCGCCCAAAACTTGCCGCAGGAGCACGCCGCCTGACGCCACGGTGTCCGGGGTTTGGACGTGGAAATCGAAGTATGTATACGTAGACCGAACTTCATGCGTGTTTCCGAGTACTTCGCTCCTTCGCACCGGGTCTCCCGCGGTCCCCGAGCAAAAATGCGCAAGCGGCCGATTTCTATCGAAAATTCATAATATGTATACTTAGTTCAACTCTCACCTGCGCCGCATGCTACCCACACGCGGGGCATGCCCCCACCCGCGCGGCATGTGCCGCCGAACCTGCTGGCAGCACGCGACGCGCACCGACGTGAGGCGGTACTCGACAACTCGGACCGAGACGGCGCCTCCTCGGCCAGCCGTTCTTTTGTGAGTCTCGCCGGGGGTGCTCGCGCTCGCTCGGCGCCCGGATTAGCCTTACCTGGCTTGGAGAGCAGCCATTTCGAGCCGGAAAGCAGGCGCCGACTCGGCGGTCGGTTTGCGATCGAGCGCGAGGTCGGGCGGGGCGGGGTCGGCGTGGTCTACCGCGCGTTCGATCTCGAAACACAGCAGATCGTGGCGCTCAAGGTGGTGGCGGCCGACGCGGGGGTCGCGCCCCAGGAGGAGGAGCGGCTCGCGCGGGAAGGGCGCCTGCTCGCAAACCTGCATCACCCCGGTATCGTCAAAACCGTCGCCTTCGGCGTGCTCGACGATACGGGCCTCCCCTACGTCGCGATGGAATGGCTCGAAGGCGAGGATCTCGCCGCGCGGCAGAAGCGCGAGCCGCTCGACCTGGTCGAGTCACTCGAGCTGACCGAGAGCGTGGGCGAGGCGCTCGAAGCCGCTCACGAGGCGGGCGTGATTCACCGCGACATCAAGCCGAGCAACATCTTTCTGTGCAGCGGCGTGCGGGGTGCCCTGCTCGATTGCCGGCCGAAGCTCGTGGACTTCGGCGTCGCCGCGAACACGGACGTGCACATCGCGCGCACGGGCGACGTCGTGGGCACGCCCGCGTACATGGCGCCCGAGCAAGCGCGCGGTGACGCGCCGATCGACGCGCGCTGCGACATCTACTCGCTCGGCGCGACCCTGTTCGAGCTTCTCGCGGGACGCCCACCGCACGTCGGCCCGAACGCGATCGCGACGCTCGCGCGCCTCGTGACGACCGTGCCGCCGCGCTTGTCCGAGGTCCGCCCCGACGTGCCCACGCTCGTGGACGGCCTCGTTTGCCGCATGCTCGAGACCGACCCCGAGTCACGGCCGAGCTCGATGCGTGAAGTGCTCGACCTGCTCGGCGAGGCCACGCGCGAAGCGAACCGCTCGAGCTGGCACCACGAGCTCGAGCCGCCCGCGCGCTCGTCGCGGCTCGGCACGAGCATTTCGCGGCTCGTCACGAGCATCGTCGCCGTGCGTTTCCCCACCGGACAGGTGCGCGAACGTGCGCTCGAGATGCTGAGGCAGCGCGGCGCCGACGCGGCTCCCATCGGCTCAGACGCCGTGGTCGCGCACTTGGGCGCGCGGCGCGCGGTCGGCAACGAAGCCGCCGTCGCGCTCGAGCTCGGCCGGCGCCTCGCGCGGCTCGGCGCCCGCGTCGGCATCGCGAGCGGCCGCGCGCGGATGAGCTTCCGCGCCGAAACCGGCGACGCGCGGCCGATCGGCGAAGTGGTCGACCGCGCCTCGGCCCTCGCGCGCGACGGCACGCCGGGCGGCGTCATGGTCGATGCCACGACGAGCGAGCTCGGCCGCGGCCGCTACGAATTCAGGACGCGTGACGACGGCTCCGCGATCGTGGGCGAGCCGGTGCGCGGCTTGCGCGGCGAGCGCTCGGGCGGCGCGCCGTTCGTCGGACGCGACGCCGAGCTCGCCCAGGTGCTCGGCGCCTTCGAACGCTCGCGCAACAACTCGACGCCGCTGCTCGTGAGCATCACGGGCGCGCCCGGCATCGGCAAAAGCCGCCTCCGGCGCGAGGTGATGGCGCGCATCAGCGCGCAGGCGGACGCGCCGCTCGTCGTGCTCCAGCGCTCGGAAGCGTACGGCCAGGGGCACGCGCTCGGCGCCGCGGCCGACGTGCTGCGCGGCTTCGTCACCCTGCCCAAGGGCGCGACGCGGCTCGAGGCCGAAATGGCCATCGTGTCGAGCCTCGGCCCGGCGACGCGCAACGATCTCACGGCGGACAACCGCGATCTCTTGGCGCGCCTGCTCGCGAACGAGCCGCTGCCGGCCGGCTTCGATCCCCGCGGCGCACGCGACGCGCTCTGGCTCGCCATGACCGACCTCGTCATTCAGGTCGCCTCCGAGCAAGAGGTGGCGATTCTGGTCGAGGATCTGCAATGGGCGGATCCGGAGAGCATCGGCTGGGTCGACCACTTGCTCGGCCGCGCGAGCCACAAACCGCTCGTGGTGGTCGCCTGCGTGCGGCCGGAGTTCTGGACCGCGGCGCCGGACCGCTTCGCCGGGCGCGATCACGTGCGCATCGAGCTCCGCCCGGTGTCGAAGCGCGCCTCGCGCACCATCGCGCGCGCCGTCCTCGGGGACGCGGCGCCGGAAGAGGTCGTCGAACGCATCGCCGCGCAGGCCGCGGGGTTGCCGCTCTTCGCGGAGGAGCTCGCACGGCTCACGGCGGCAGGGCGCTCGGCGGAACAGGCGCCCACGATCCAGGCTGCCATCCAGGCGAGCCTCGACGCGCTCGACGAGGAGTGCCGCGACGCGCTCGGGCGCCTGAGCGTCTTCGGCCTCACTTGCTGGGACTCCGCGCTCGAAGCGCTCGGCATGCCGGGCGCGGAAGGCGTGATTCGCGCCCTCGTCGCCGCCGAGGTGCTCGTGGAGCAAAACACGTCGCGTTTCACGGCCGCGCGCGAGTGGACGTTCAAGCACGCGCTCGTGCGCGAGGTCGCGTACGCCGGGCTCGGGGACGCGGAACGCAAGCAACTCCACGGACTCGCGGCGACCTGGCTCGCGGCGATGGGCGAGGACGCGGCGACCGTCGCCGGCCACTTCGATCTCGGCGGCGAGCACGTGAAGGCCGCCGAACACTGGGCGCGCGCCGCCCAGCGCGCGCTCGCGGCCAACGCCTTGAAGGACGCGCTCAGCATGGCCGAGCGTTCGCTCGCGTTCGCGGAGGATCCCGAGCGCGCCTTCGAGCGCGCCTCCTACCTCGACGAAGCGTGGAGCCGGCTCGATCCGCGCTCGGGCGAACGCGAAACAGCGGTGCACGCGATGGAATCCAACGTGCACGACGAAGCGAGCGGCCTGCGGGCCCGCGGCGCGCGCGCCCGCTACGACGACGCGCGCGGCTCCGGTGAAGAGATCAGCCGGCGCCTGGCCGAGGCGCGAGACGAGGCCGCGCGCCTCGGCTTGCAGGACGAAGAAGCGCGCTGCTCCGCCGTGCTCGCCGCGAGGCTCGCCTTTGCAGGGCAATTCAAGCTGGCCGAAGCGGAAGCGCGCCGTCTGCTCGGCCTCGCCCAACGCGGCATCGCCTATGCGGCCGTCGACGGCTATCAGACGGTCGCCGTCGTGCGCCAGACGCAAGGCGCGCTCTCCGCCGCGCTCGACGCCCGCAGGAACGCGACCTCGGCCGCGCGCGCCGCCGGCCTGCGCGAGCGCGAATCGATGCTGACGACGAACCTCGGCTTCGCACTCACGACCATAGGCGCTCGCCAAGAGGCGCGCACCGCCATCGAAAACGGACTCGCCCTCGCCGACGCGATCGGCAGCCAGGGCGCGGTGCGCCACGCGCAAATGATCTTGCTCGGTTGGGCCTGCACGTTCGGCACCGACAAGCAGATCGACGCGCACCTCGCCGAGGTACGCGCGAACGCGGATGCGGCCGGCTCCGGCATCTGGGCATCACCCGATCGCGCGAACCTCGGCTTGCTCTTTTATCGCGGCTGCGAGCTCTTGCGCTCGAAGCCCGAAGGAGCTCGTCGTGCGCTCGGACTCTTGCGCATGGCCGCGCAAGCGTATCGCTCCGCCGGCCACCGCGACGTGCTCCCCGTCGCGTTGAGCGCCTGGTCGGAAGCCGAACGAGGGTGCCATAACCTCACGACCGCGCTCGAGCTCGCTCGCGAGGCCGTCGCGCTCGTGGAACAAGGCGCGCCGAGCCTGCTCAACGAATCGGCCGTTTTTCTCGCCCTACACGACGCCCTCGTCGACGACGGCAAGACCGAAGAAGCGTGCGCCGTCGTGCGCAGCGGCATCCCACCACTCCAGCGCCGCCTACAAGGCCTCGCGGGCACGCCATACGCGCGCCTGTTTCTCACGGATCTGCCGGCCAACGCGCGGCTCATCGCGCTCGCCGAAGACGAAGGCTTCTTGCCCGAAGTCTTCCAGCGCGCGCTCGAGCGCACGGCGTGAGCGCGGTGATAACCCGCGTTCATGGCGGTCCTTCAGGAGAGCAGTATCATCGTTCGATGATTCGCAGCATCACCGGAGGGCCACCAGTTTCGCCGCATCGATCGCGAGAGCATTCAAGATGGGAGATTGCTCCGAGTACTCAAGCATGGACCGACCGTCGTTGGGATGACTCGCGTCGCACGTGGTGGAGCCGCCGGTAAATATCCCGATCACATTCCCGTTCGCCGTCCGCAGCACACCAGAGCCCGAGCTTCCACCGATCGCATCGAGATCATCGAAGCCAATTCGGCGGTCGTCGAGAAGCATCAGCGTCCCGCCGTCGATCTTCTTTGTCGACCCGCCCGGATGCTGAATGAGGGTGATGGCTTGCCCAGCCGGCTCCGAAAAGGCCGCGGGCACATTGATTCCCCAATCCGTTCCCGCCGGCCCATCGGTTTCCAGAATTGCATAGTCGAGACCGCCATTGCCGGACTCAATCACGTTGGCATCGTAACTTTGCTTCACCTCGAGCTGTCCTTGCGCATCCGTCTGGTAATTCATGTCAACCACGTATACCGGACTCTTCCCAGGAAACGTACAATGATGAGCTGTCAAGAAATAGCTGGGAGCGATCATTGTCCCGCTGCAGTATCCCGAATGATTCCCGTCTGTATCGGTATACGTAAAGTGCAACCTACCAACGGCAGCCTGGTGCTCCTCTACAAAATCTATCGTTGGACCACGGGTACCATCGTAGGACTCGACCTCTTGCCAGTCAGTCGTGCCGCAAATCGCCGGCTCTCGAACGGTGCCCTGCGGCTCTGAGCCGGCTACGGAGCCGCCACAGCCGATAGACACCACTCCAATCAAGAATACTACACGAGGTCGCCTTGTCATTCGCACCTGGATAAGGCTCTGACTACCGCACAACATGCTTTCCTCCTGCCCAACAGTTACGTACCACGCCATCGACTGCACCGTTTGTCCGCAGCCTCGCGGCCCGCTTCCATCTTTCTCCCGCCAAATCAGCGCACTGCGCACGCGCACGTGGGCACGGCACCCATGCCGAACGGCACCTTTAACCTCTACTTTATCAAGAGCACTCGTGCAACCAAAATTGGAAGCGACCCAGAGATAGGATTCGTGGAGATCGCCGCTAGTCGGTCAGCACGAGGCCGCAGGAAACCGGTCACAAAAGCCCAACTCAACAACGTACCAGTTTTCGCATTTTGAAACTAAGCATTGCCGTCGGCCAGGTCGAGATACCTTTGCAATCATGCATAGATGGCACGATGGGCCTCAGCATCCGATTATCCCGCAGTCGGCTGTCTCCAATAACAAATCCAACGATCCCGTCGCCGAAACCCTATTCGGCATATATGAGCCCACTTGCGAGCACACAGTGACGCAGCGCTGGCCGGCGTTGCGCAAAGATGAAATTTTTTCCGTTCGAAGTGCCTCACGCGCGTCAGTCCCGGCGCAGCGCTCAGCGCCGCGCTTCGACGAGCACCTTCGCGCGGAAGGTCCCGCCGACGACGGGCAGCCCACTCAAAAAGTGCAGGCGCCGTAGTGCATTGTAGTGGGGTGTGAACGAGACGCGCACGTCGCCGAAACCAGATTGACGGAGCAGCTCGAGATACTCCGGTGCGGTCCGAACCGACGAGTACGGCGCGGCGCTCACGGGCGCCAAACCGCGTTTCTTGAGCCGTTCGAGCCAGAAAGCACCATTTGCCATGTACAGAAAAAGGCGTCCGCGCGGATTGAGGGAACCCCTAATCGCAGCATGAACGCGTTCAAACTCAGCGTCGTTCAGATAGCCGGCCATGTCGACGCTGACGGCGATATCGAACTCTGCTGGATGTCGAGCGCAAAAATCCACGATCTGACTGCATTCGAAGCGCGCGTTCGTGATGCCGGCCTCAGCCACTCGCTTCTCCGCATAACTGATGAAGTCCGGCGAGAAATCGACACCGGTATAGTGCTCGATCCGGCTGTGGATGACATCTAAAAGACTGCCGCTACCGCAGCCAAAGTCGACAACATGATCGGTGGGAGCCAGACGAAGGGCAGGAATCAACCATCGAAACCTCGTGCGAGGTAGGCTGTCCATTTTCGCGACATAGTTTCCGCCGAAATTTTCCATAGCGGCGACACGTACCACAACGTGGGCACAGGGCCGCCCACTTCGTGGAGGCAAGGCGCTGCCTGCCATCCCTGCATGGCCGTGGCTTTGTTGGCTCGCCTTTCCCCGGAGCGCTGGCACGAAGGAGGCCGCTGCGCCGCAACCTCCACGCGCGACGGAAACGACCTCAGAGGAGGGGACCAAAGGGTGATTGCCAAACGCTGGTCGCGACCTGCGCCACGGGTTGGACGTTGCTAATGATGTATCCCATCTTCGTGCCCGCATTGTAACCGCCCGTGTCCGTGCAACCACTCGCGCGATGCACCGCAACGAGGCGCCCCATCGCGTCCAGCACACCGGCACCCGAAGACCCTCCATACGTGTCAGCGGAGTAATCAAGATCGGTGCTGTTGCTACCAACGAGCGGGCCAAACGATACAACCTTTCGCCGATAAGCACCCGCGCGCATTTGTGGATGTTGAAAAACAGCCACTTCCTCGCCTGTCGGGACTCGATTTGAGGGAGTGATCCAACCGTAGGTCGCCCCAGGAGTCCCGTCGAGCCGAAGCACCGCAATGTCCGGATCACCGCTGCCACCAAGGTACAACACGTCGCTAACGGTATAGTAGTCGCAACGAGCGGCGGCAGCGGCGTTGGCAGCATCGACCTCCGCCTGAGTCGTCATGGGTGGGTACGACTGAGTACCATCGAGCTGACAATTGAAACCAACCCTCCCACCCACCCCCGGCGTGCAATGTGCCACGGTGATGAAGATATCCTGCGAGATCAGCGTCCCCGAGCAGTACATTCCGAACGCACCTTGATAGCGTGCCACGAACCCCGCATCAAAGCTTGAATCCGAGCCATCGTAGAACTCGACGTCTTGCCAGTCGTAGGTGGTACCACACCTAGTTTCCTGATGCTCCTCTGCTATCGGCTCGCCACTACCGTTACCGGAACATCCGACCGCAAATAGTGCGATGACCAGTCCAATAGATCTGTAGTCACTCCACCGACAACCATCTTTGGCCATTGGCTTTACCTTTCACCAGATGGGCCCGACGTGCGCTACTATTGCAGCAGCGCACGGCGCCGACGATGAGCTCTCTTTTACTAACTACGCGCGCATGAAGCAGGGCAAATCTAGTCAGCCAAGTCTACTTTTGTAATGTAATTCTTGGAAGAGCACGTGTCATAAGTAACACTCAGATGCCTTCCCGCGAGATAGGCAGACTGCGCGAGGCTTTGCCAAATCTTGATCGTATCCAGGTTCTGATTCAAACATGTCCCGGGAGTCCCAGAGACCTGTGCGTAGTAACTCACGCTTCCATCGAGTTGTAACCTCAGAGTAGCTTCCGAATATTCTACGATCTGTACGCTGACCCAGCCCGTCGAACTCGACGCCAGGGCCGGCCCGCTGACCAATGTCGTCACGGCAACTGTCAAGATCGAAAAAAACGTACTCCGTCGCGATTTCAGTTCGTTCATCGTATCTCCTCTTCCTTTATTCCTCATCAATCAACGAAACGCCCGCCGCGCGGGCGCGACAACATTCGTGCCCTTTAGGAACACGCGCATTCCACTCACGCCCAACCAAAACCGACGTCCCGGCAGGCCGCTCGAGCGATTTCTCAAGCTCTTCTAACCGGATAGGTCGGACACTGCTGTGATGACCCATTCACCGCGTGGAAAGCAGAACCGGCGGTGTTGAAGCAGGTCGTCACGTTGACCGTCGGAACGATAGCAACGAGACCGGTGCCCAAGATTCCCCAAACTGCTTTTTTTCATGCCCCAACCCCTTCTTTGGCTGTCCCAGAGTTCGCGGAATGTTCGATACCGCAGCAGGCGGGGTAGGCCAATAGGTCTTTTATGAGTCCCTCGACTCTTGCGCGCGACTTGACCCTGTCACCGCAATGTCGGCAGCGCAGTCTGTAACTCCGCCAGCAGCACGGACACATACGCCGAGAGGGGGGTCTTCGGCGATCTGCCGGCCGCGGCATCCTGCCGCTCCCGCGCGCGCTGCAGGCACCCCGTACCCACGTCTATTTCTGGCAGACCTCCCCGCGAACCCAGCTCACTGCGCTCGCCGAAGACGGGGGTCTCTTATCCTATTGTTTCACCATGCCCTCGAGCGCACGGATACACGGCCATACCGATTCTGCGCTCGGGGAAACGCGCCGATGCGCAGCTCGAGAGGAGAACAATCCCTCAATCCAAGACGCCCGTGGACCCCTGCGCTTCTCTTGGCGCACCAAAGGTCGCAAAGAAGGGCGACTGCAACCGCACCAAAACCGCCTCAACACGAAATCCGACCTCGCGGGACGCATCGCCCTTGCGCATGCCCAAAGCGCCCCGGTGAGGCGACCTCGCGTCTGCGACACGCCGCGGCGCGCACCCAACAACCACAAAAGTCGGCACGAAGCGCTCAGCTTGGCCCACACCTTGCTCGCTCGTAGGGTATGGCCAAGCTCACTGGGAAGCGCATTGCGATCGTGGTCACGGACGGATTCGAACAGGTCGAAATGACGGAACCGCGCAAAGCCCTCGAGGACGCGGGCGCGGAGACGGTGCTCGTCTCGCCGAAGACCGGTCAGGTGAAAGGCTGGAAGCACACCGAGTGGGGCGACTCGTTCCAGGTCGACATGAAGCTCGCTGACGCGCGCGCGAACGACTTCGACGCTCTCCTACTCCCGGGCGGCGTGATGAACCCCGACAAGCTGCGGCTCGAGCCGGACGCCGCCCGCTTCGTGCGCACGTTCTTCGACGCGGGCAAGCCCGTCGCCGCAATTTGTCACGGACCATGGCTCCTCATCGACGCCGGAGTCGTGAAAGGACGGACCGTGACGTCGTGGCCGTCGATTCGCACCGATCTCGCCAACGCGGGGGCCAACGTCGTCGACAAGGAGGTCGTCGTCGATCACGGCCTCGTCACGAGCCGGAAGCCCGACGACATTCCCGCGTTCAACCGGAAAATGATCGAGGAGTTCGCGTAGAGATGCTGACGACACGCAAGCTCGGACGACAGGGGGCCGAGGTTTCGAGCCTCGGGCTCGGCTGCATGGGGATGAGCCACGCCTACGGCGTGCCGAACGATCCCGAATCGATCGTGACGATCCACCGCGCGCTCGAGCTCGGGGTCACCCTCTTCGACACGGCTGAAATCTACGGCCCCTTCACGAACGAGGAGCTCCTCGGCCGCGCGCTCGAAGGGCGCCGCGAGCAAGCGTTCATCGCGACGAAGTTCGGTTTCCGGATCGAGAACGGCAAGAGCATCGGCACCGACAGCCGACCCGAACACGTGCGCGAAGCGGTCGAAGGTTCGCTCCGCCGCCTCGCCACCGATCACATCGATTTATTGTACCAGCACCGCGTCGACAAAGCCGTGCCGATCGAGGACACGGTCGGAGCGATGTCGGCGCTCGTGCGCGAAGGCAAGGTGCGCTTTCTCGGGCTTTCCGAAGCCGGTGAAGACACGCTCACGCGCGCGCACCGCGTCCATCCGATCACCGCGCTCCAAAGCGAATATTCGCTGTGGGAGCGCAACCTCGAGCATCGCATCATCCCGCTCCTCCGCCGGCTCGGCATCGGCCTCGTGCCGTTCGCGCCGCTCGGTCGCGGCTTCCTCACGGGCGCCGCGCAGCGCGCCGAAACGTATCCGGAAGGTGACTACCGCCGCGGGGATCCGCGGCTGCAAGGGGCGAACTTCGACGCCAACGTGCGTCTCGCCACGCGCGTGCGCGAGATCGCCGAAACGCTCGGAGCCACGCCGAGCCAGGTCGCGCTCGCATGGCTGCTCGGACGCGGCGAGGACATCGTGCCCATCCCCGGCACCAAGCGCCGCACCTACCTGGAAGAGAACCTAGCCGCCGCGGACGTCGAGCTCACGCAAGCGGCGCGCGCCGAGCTCGACGCGCTCACGCCACCCGCGGGACCACGCTACAACCCGAAGCAAATGGCGCTCGTCGACCGGTAGCTCGGCAGCGAGCACGGTGGCGGCCGGCCGGCCCCTGACAATTGCAGACGCCGCAGGTGCGAGCAGGCAGCACCTTCGAGTACCGTCGACCACTCGATCGTTACCGGCAATGAGAACATTCGAGTGCAGCCCCCACCCAATGCTGAGCGGGGCCGTCTCGGCCGCGGCGAAAGGTACCATTCATGCGTTTCGGACCCTCGTTTGCCACGATGTTGCTCGGTGGATTCGGTTTGGCCGCCCTCACCGGCTGCGGCGGCGGCGATACCAAGGCGCCGCAACAGGGCGCTCTCGGCAGCAGTTGCGATCCGAGTGGAGCGGCGTCGTGCGCGGCGGGACTCGAATGCACGGCGCTGAACACGGGCGGCGACGTTTGCACGCTTCCGGCAGGTGCCGCGTGCGATCTCACGAACGACACGGTGGCCCGCGGCGGCTGCGCGGAAGGAGACAGCTGCGCGAAGAAGGACGGCGAGACCGCGACGACTTGCCTCGTGGGCGAGGGCGGCGAGTGCGACCCGGCGAACGACCACTGCGACGACTCGCTCGTCTGCTCGGACGTCGAGGACGGCACGCACCACTGCTTCGGCGAAGTCGTGCTCAAGGGCCAGGTCGAAGACGCGAGCGATCACGGCCCGATCATGGACGCGCTCGTGATGGCACTCAACGACGAGGGCGTCGCCGTCACCACCGTGGCGCATACGGACGCGATGGGCAATTACGAGCTCCCCCTCCCCGTCGCGCGCCACACCGACGGCACGCCCGCCGCGGCACAATTCACGCTGCGAGCGGCCGCACAGAACTACCAAGCTTTCCCGAGCGGCGTGCGCGTCGCGCTGCCCATCGACGTGTCGACCGCGGTGGCCGACGCCAAGCGCTACGTCGTCGAGAACTCCCTCACGACCATCGATCTCATCGAGCTGCCCGCGGGCGCCCGCTCCATGATTTCCGGTTCGATCGTGGCGCTCGAGGGAGGCGGCGGGGGCAGCGTCGCAGGCGTGCTCGTCGTCGCCACGGGCGCCACGGGCGCCACGAGCGGCCTCAGCGACAAGGCAGGCGACTTTACGATCTTCAACGCAGATGTCGGCGACTACACGCTGAAGGCGTACGGAGCCGACATTCAGATCGAGAGCAAGTCCGTATCCGTCACTGCGTCGCCGCTCGAGGGCGTGACACTCGACCAACTGGATCAGCCGACGACGGCCGTCTCGGGCAGCGTGCAGCTCGTCAATGCCAGCGGCAGCGCCGCGACGAGCGTCATTCTCGTCGTCGAGGATACGTTCGACGCGGACGCGGCGCGCGGCGAGGTGCCGCGCGGGCTGCGGGCCCCGAAGAGCGGAGCCCCCGACGTGGCGGGCAGTTTCAGCATCAGCGGCGTGCCCGCGGGCAAATACGTCGTGCTCGCCGCGTACGAAAATGACGGCTTGGTGCGCGATCCCGACACCAACATCGCCGGCACGGACTTCGTGCATCTGGAGGTGACGCCCGGAGAGCCGGCAGTGACGCTCAGCACCTCGTTCAAGGTGACCGCCGCGCTCGGCACCGTGAGCCCCGGAGCGGACGCCCCCGAAGCCGTCCAGGCCGCGCCCGACCTCGTCTGGGTCGACGATGCCAGCGAGGATTGGTACGACCTGCACGTCTTCGACGCGCTAGGCAACGAAGTCTGGAGCAGCCTGAAGCTCCCCGCCGTGAACGGCGCCGAGAACGTCAGCGTGAAATACGCGGGGCCGCTCGACCCGGGCATGTACTACCAGTTCCGCGTGAGCTCCTGGCGCCAGCCCGGCAAAGGCAGCGCCGCGGCCATCTCGACGACCGAAGATCTGCGCGGCGTGTTCTATCTGCCCGCGAAGTGACGGCAGCCGGCCTGGCGGGCCGCCCCGAGGGGCCCGCCGATCACGCCCCCGCGGCGCGCTTCGGCACGGCAAACAGCCGCCCGATGCGCTCGCACGCTTCCGCGATGCGCGGCGGATCTTCGATCAGCGCGAAGCGGACGTGAGTGTCGCCGCCGGGACCGAAGCCGATGCCCGGCGCGACCGCGACGTGCGCCTGCTCGATGAGCCGCGTGGTCGCGTCGAGCGAGCCCTTCGTCGAAAGCACCCGCGGAATCGGCGCCCACACGAACATGGTGCCGCTCGGCTCCGTCACGCCTTCCCAACCGGCGCCGCGCAGCCCCGCGGCGAGCGCCTGCGCGCGCAGCACGTACAAATCGCGGAGCTCCTCGGCGAAACGATCGCCGTTCTCGAGCGCCCAGGCCGCGGCGTATTGGAGCGGCGCGAAAGTGCCGTAGTCGAGGTACGTCTTGATGTGATGGAGCGCGCCGACGAGCCGCGCGTTGCCGGCCATGAACGCGATGCGCCAGCCCGGCATGTTGTAGCTCTTCGACATCGAGAACGTCTCGACCCCGAACTCCTTCACTTCGTCCGCGGGCAGGCCACAGTCGAAAATGCTCGGCGCGTAGCGCGACCTGAAGTCGAAATCCGCGTACGCGATGTCGTGAAGCAACATCGCGCCCGAGCGCTGCACCACGCGCACGAGCGCCCCCATCTGCTCGCGTGAAATCACCTGCCCCGTCGGATTCTGCGGGTAATTCGTGATCACGAGCTTCACGCGCTTGCCGCTCTTTTCGACGCGCTCGATCCCTTCCGCGATCGCATCCGCCGGCTCGACGTCGAGCGCGGCGCGATAAAGCGCGACGTCGGCACCCGCGATGCGCGGCGCCCCCGCATGAATCGGATAGCAGGGGTCCGGCACGAGCGCCGTGTCACCGCGATCGAGGATGGCGAGACAGAGGTGACTCATGCCCTCCTTCGCGCCCATCGTGATCACGAGCTCTTGCTCGACGTCGAACTTCACGCCGTAACGCTTCGCGTACCAAGCGGCTGCGGCCTCACGCAGCGGCAAGATGCCGCGGCCCGGGTGATAGCGATGGTTCTTACCGATCACCGCCGTCTCGAGCAGGCGATCCACGATGGGCTTCGGCGTCGGCTGGTCGGGATTGCCGAGCCCGAGATCGATGATGTCGGCGCCCGTAGCCAGCACGCGAGCCTTCACGGCGTCCGTGATCACGAACCCGTACGGGGGAAGGCTTTCAGCGCGTGGAAAGGACCATGACATCATCGACTTCACCGGTAGCTCGCTCGTGAACACGCCGCGTTTGGGCGTGAAATCATCGGAGCGGGCTCGTTTATCACGAAATCTTTCGAAGAGGTTCCAGGAATCCGGCCGGCGCCCCGGGGACGAAAGCTGCTCGCGCCGGGTGATTTTGAGTTTGTAGCGGCGGGCCCGGTCCGTCGAGATTTGGCCGCCTGGCCGCTCCGTTCCAGCCGGCGGCCCCGGACGAGACGGACGCGCTCCCGGAAAAGCCCCTGAGCTCGCTGTGTTACGAAAGAGTTCGTGTCTCGCTACGAGATTCGGGGCGCGCTCGGCGCGGACGAAGAAGCGCTGCTCGAGCTCGCGCGGCACCTGAACAGCGTGAACCTGCCGAACGATCGGGGGCACGTCCGCAGGCTGCTCGAGCACAGCGAGAAGAGCTTTCGCGGCGAGGTGCCGGAGCGAAAGCGCAAATTCGTCTTTTTGATTTGCGACCGCGAGAACGGTCGCGCGCTCGGCACCTCGACGATCATCGCGCAGCTCGGCCGCCGCGACGCGCCGTACATCTACCTCGACGTCATCGACGAGGAGAAATACTCGAGCGCGCTCGATCGCCACTTTCACCACACGGTGCTGCGCATCGGTTTCTCCTACGACGGCCCGACCGAGCTCGGCGGCCTGGTGGTCGCGCCCGAGCACCGGAACGCTCCCGAGCGTTTCGGCCGTCTGATTTCGTCCGTGCGCTTCCTCTACATCGCGGAGCACCGCACGCTCTTTCGCGACCAGCTGCTCGCCGAGCTGCTCCCGCCGCTCGAGCCCGACGGCACGAGCCACTTGTGGGAGGCGTTCGGCCGGCGTTTCACCGGCATGAGCTACGCCGAAGCGGACCTGCTCTCGAGCGAGAACAAGTCGTTCATCCGCGATCTTTTTCCGAGCGGCAACGTGTACGCGTCCTTGCTCTCGGCCGACGCGCGCTCCGTGATCGGCAAGGTCGGCGCGCAAACCAAGGGTGTCGAGAAGATGCTGCGCCGCGTCGGCTTTCGCTACGCGCGGCGCATCGATCCGTTCGACGGCGGCCCGCACTTCGTGGCACCGGTCGAAGAGGTCACGCTGATCCAAAATTCGCTCAGGCTGCCGCTTCAGCGGAGCGCGGCGGAACCGAGCGCCGGCACGCCTCACGCGCTCGTCGCGCGGAGCTTCGCCGAAGCGCCATTTTTTCGCGCCGTGAGCGTGCCCGCCGCGACGAGCCGCGAGCACGTGACGATCGCCGAGAGCGCGGCGTCGGTGCTCGGTGCCGCCGACGGCGACGTCCTCGCCGTGCTGCCGCTATGAGCTCGCCGCACCTCGCCGCTGCCGCGCCCTCGCGCGCGGCGCTGCCGAACCTCGGCTTTCGCTGCACCGGCTGCGGCTCGTGCTGCCGCACGCTGCGCGCCGCGGTGACGCATCACGACGTCTCGCGCCTGACGGCGGCGACCGGCTTGCCGGCGCGCGACTTCGTCGCCTGGCTCGCGCCGGACGAAGTCGACATGACCGGGGAGCCGGACGCGTTCGTCGAGCTCGCCGCCGGACGCCGGCTCATGGTGCTCGCTCAGCGCGCCGGCGGGGCCGCGTGCACCTTCCTCGGCGCGGACGAGCTCTGCCGCGTGCACGCCGCGCGCCCGCGCGACTGCGAGCTCTGGCCGTTCGACCCCGAGCTCGACGAAGCCGGCGGGCTCGCACGCCTGCCGTTGCTCCCGACCACGGCGTGTGAAGCCGACTTCGAGGGCGCGAACGACGCGCACGAGCTCGCCCGCGCCCACGCGCGGCGCGAACGCGAGCTCGCCGAGTACCGCGCGCGCGTGGCGACGTGGAATCGCTTCGCGGCACGGCGCCGTCGCTTTCGTCACCCCGTCGGCGACGCGGCCGCCTTCTTGGCGTTCGTCGGCTGCGAGTGAACGAAAGAGTACGGGTTTCTCTGCGCGACCGCGAGCTACGGCTGCGATCACTCGCAACGCTGCAGGCTCCTTTACGCGCCCCGAGCATCGGGGTATTGCGCCGCCCCATGGAAAGCGGCGAAGAAGCCCTCCTCCTGGCACGCCGCCAGAAGCTCGAAAGCATGCGCGAACGCGGAAAAAACCCGTTCGCGAACGCCGTCGACACGAGCGATCGCAAGCTCGTCGCCGAGCTGCGCGCGGGGTTCGCTCCGGCGCTGCTCGACGCCGCGGAGCTCCGTTACGACGCCGAGCGCGTGACGACGCTCGCCGGGGGCAGGAGCTTCCACGTCTTCGGGCGCCTGGTCGCGCGCCGCGGCTTCGGCAAGGCGAGCTTCTTCCGCCTGCGCGATCGCAGCGGGGAGCTCCAACTCTTCGCGAAGCAGGACGTGATGGGCACGGCGTTCGCCGCGCTCGAGGACGTGGACCTCGCCGACCACGTCGAGGCGCGCGGCCGCGCCATGGTGACGAAGACGGGGGAGCTCTCGCTCGAGCTCTCCGAGCTCCGCGTGCTTTCGAAAGCGATGCGCCCCTTGCCCGACAAGTGGCACGGCATGACCGACGCCGACCTCCGCTACCGGCACCGCTACGTGGATTTCGTGGCGACGCCCGAGGCGGCGGCCGTCATCCGAGCGCGCGGCGTCATCGTGCAGGGGCTGCGCGACTTTTTGGACGGCGAGGGCTTTCTCGAAGTCGAGACGCCGACGCTCGGGACGCTCGTCGGCGGCGCGACGGCGCGTCCGTTCACGACGCACCACAATGCGCTGGATTTACCACTGTTTTTGCGGGTCGCGCCCGAGCTCTACCTGAAGCGCCTGCTCGTGGGCGGCTTCGAGCGCGTCTACGAAATCGGCCGCTGTTACCGCAACGAGGGCATCAGCACGCGCCATAACCCCGAGTTCACGCTGCTCGAGTTCTACCAGGCGTACGCGACGTACGACACGCTCATGCACACGACGGAGGCCCTCTTCCGTTACGTGGACGAGTTTTTGACGACGACGCTCGAGGAGCTCGGGTTCGGCACGCTCGTGAAGCGCTGGCACGCGGAGCGGCCCTTCACGCTCGCGGAGCCGTTCGCGCGCGTACCGATGCGGACGAGCGTGGAGCGCTCGCTCGAACGTGCGTCGCTCGGCAGCGAGGTGCTCGACCGGCTCGAGGCGCTCGCCTTCGACAACAAGACGAAGGCGGCCGCGCACGCCGACGCCGACGGCTGGGTCGCGATCTGGCGGACCAGGAGCGAACGCGCGAACCGCGTCGATTGGCCGAACCTGCGCCGCGCGCTCGCGGCGTGCGGCTCCGCGGGCGAGCGCCTGTTCGTCGCCTACGAGTACCTGGTCGAGCCGTTCCTCGCCGAGGATTACCGGAACGCCGACGGCACGAAGAGCGTCCCCGTGTTCATCATCGACTATCCCTTCGAGGTCTCGCCGCTCGCCCGCAAAAAAGACGCGGATCCGACGCTGGTCGACCGCTTCGAGCTCTTCGTCGACGGCCGCGAACTCTGCAACGCCTTCAGTGAGCTCAACGATCCGGCGGACCAGGAGGCGCGCTTTCGTCACCAGGTCGAGCTCAAGAACAAGGGCAACGCCGAGACGATGGACTACGACGCGGACTACATCCTCGCGCTCGAGCACGGCATGCCGCCCGCGGCCGGCTTCGGGCTCGGCGTCGATCGGCTCGCGATGGCCCTCACGTGCCAGCCCTCGATCCGCGACGTGATCGCGTTCCCGCTGATGCGCCCCGAGGAATGATGCAGTTTACGCCGCTGCTCCTGCTCGCGCCGTCTTCCTCGCGCCCCATCCCCGTCCCGAAGAACTCGACGATCGTCGGCGGCCAGACAGAGCCCGCGCTGATTCGACTCTGGGAGTCGTTCGGCATGTGGCCGCGCATCGTCATCGTCGGCATCCTCGCGGCGCTCGTACTCGGCGTCGCAGTGTGGGCGCTGCTCCAGCTCTCCCGCGGGCGCTGGCGCCGGCTCGTGGGCGGCTTCACGTCGCTCGCGTTCGTGAGCCTCGGCATTTTCGGCCTGTGGGCGGTGCGGCTGCCCACGCCGAGAGGCACGTATTTCGTGCTGTGGCACCAGATCGTGCGCCTCGCGGCCGTGCTCTCGGGGATGGGCTTCGTCTTCGGCGCGATGGTGCTCTTGATTCCGAAGGCGTTCGACCGCTTCGAGGGCAAAAGCTTCGTCGCGTTCATCGCGGCGCGCCACGTGCGCTCGCAAAAGAGCGGCTTCGTCACCGTCATCAGCCTGCTCTCGATCGCCGGCGTGTGGGTGAGCTCGTTCGCGCTCTGTATCGTCGTGTGCGTGATGGGCGGCTTCGGCTCCGATCTCAAGCGCAAGATCCTCGGCAACAACGCGCACGTCAAAATCGAAGCGACCAACGGCGGCAGCTTCAAGGACTGGCACGACCTGCTCGACCAGGTACGCAAGGTGCCGGGCGTGCGCGCCGCGACGCCCGTGGCCGGCGGCGAGGCCATGGCGTCGAGCTCGTCGAACACGGCCGGGGTGCTGCTGCGCGGCATCGACCCGAACACGATCGGGGACGTGATCGACCTGAAGAAGAACGTCGAGGTCGGCCGCTGGAAGTACCTCACGGACTGGAAGAGCCTCGCGGAGCTCCCGCCCGACGAACCCATCGGCCTCGGTCCGGGCGGGGAAACCTACCTGAAGGGCCCGAGCCTCAAGTTCGACAGCGACACGAAGGGCGAGGACAAGCTCGATCCCGCCGTGAAGGACGCGCTCGTGCCGTCCGACGCGTACCCCGGCATCGTGCTCGGCCGCGAGCTCGCGAAGACGCTCCACGTCTACATCGGCGACGAGCTCACGCTCGTCTCGCCGCTCGGTGATCTCGGCCCGATGGGCGTCTTGCCGAAGAGCCAGCGCTTCCACGTGGCGGCCGTGTTTTACAGCGGCATGTACGAGTACGACCAGAGCCAGGCGTACGTCACGCTCGAGGTCGCGCAGGCGTTTCTCGACGTGCCGGGTCGCGTGACCACGCTCGAGGTCAAGGTCAACGACGCCGAGAAGGTCGGCGACGTGCGCCCCGGCCTGCTCCAGATCATCAAGGATCGCCCCGACCTCAGAGTGCGCGACTGGAAGGAGTCGAACCGGAACCTCTTCAGCGCCCTCCAGCTCGAAAAGATCGCGACCTTCGTCATCCTCTCGCTCACGATCTTGGTCGCGAGCTTCTGCATCATCTGCACGCTTTTGCTGATGGTGACGGAGAAGAGCAAGGAGATCGCCGTGATGAAGTCGCTCGGCGCGAGTGATCCGGCCATCCTGCGCATCTTCATGACCGAGGGCATGATGATCGGCGGCATCGGCACGCTGCTCGGCGTCGTCACCGGGCTCTCGGGCGCGCTCGGCCTCCTGTGGTTCGGCGTCCGGCTCGACCCGGAGGTCTATTACATCGATCGCCTCCCCATCTCCGTCGATCCGCTCGACTTCTTGATCGTCGCCCTCTCGGCGTTCGCCATCACGACGCTCGCCACCCTGTACCCCGCGCTCGCAGCGAGCCGTTTGCGTCCCGTAGACGGGATCCGCTACGAATAGCGCGCGTTTTTCGAAAGCCGACCTTGGAAGCACTCGTTCTCATCGAAGGGCTCAAAAAGAGCTTCGACCACATGGGGCGCACGCTCGACGTGCTGCGCGGCATCGACCTCAACGTCTACCCCGGGCAAATCCTCGCCATCGTCGGGCCGAGCGGCGCCGGCAAGAGCACGCTGCTCCACTGCGTCGGCACGCTCGACCTGCCGACGAGCGGCCGCATCCGCCTGGGCAAGGAAGAGCTCACGACCATGTCGAGCTCGCGGCTCGCGGCCGTGCGCAACCGCGACATCGGTTTCGTCTTCCAGTTCCATCACCTCCTGCCCGAGTTCACCGCGCTCGAGAACGTGATGATCCCCGGGCTCATCCAGGGCCGGCCGCGGCGTGAAATGGAAAAGCGCGCGAACGCGCTGCTCGAGGAGGTCGGCTTGCTCTCGCGGGCCACGCATCGTCCCGGTGAGCTCTCCGGCGGCGAGCAGCAGCGCGTCGCCGTCGCGCGCGCCCTCGCGCTCGATCCGAAGCTCGTGCTCGCCGACGAACCGACGGGCAACCTCGACACCGCGACGAGCCACGCGATTCACGACCTGTTTTTCCAGATCAACCGCGAGCACGGCACCACGATCATCGTCGTCACCCACAATCCGTCGTTCGCCGAGCAAATGCCCCGCGTCGTCCGCATGCGTGACGGGCTCGTCGAGGCGGACGAAAACCGCGCGGTTTAGCGTGCATGGCGGGCGCGCGCACCGGAACGCGGCGTGCCGGGTCCCGTGCGCGTCGTGCCTGGAGTGCGCGCGGAATCGCGCTGTGTTTTGGTTTGGTTTGGGGGCACGGCGCCGCGAACGCGGCTGACTCGCGGCCCGCCGGCGCGCCACCGAGCGCTCCCGAGCTCGCCCCGCCGCGCCTCGTCGAAGGGGGGGAGGTCGCCTACCCCGACGGGGCGACGGGCGACGCGCTCGTCACGCTCAGGCTCGTCGTGAATCGCGACGGCACGGTGCGCTCCGCGGAAGCGACGCACGGCGACGAGCCGTTCGCGAGCGCGGCCGCGCGCGCCGCACGGAGCTTCCGCTTCGAGCCCGCGACGCGCGGGGGGCAAGCCGTCGCCGCGACGATCCGCTTCGAGGTGCGCTTCGTGGCGCCCGCGGCCGACGCGAACACGCCGAACGGCTCCGCTCCGGCTCCGAACGGCTCCGCTCCGGCTCCGAGCGGCTCCGCTCCGGCTCCGAGCTCCTCGCCCCCCCTCGCCGAACCGACTGAAGTCGTCGTCGAAGGCGAACGCCCGGCGCCGGCCGTGACGTCGCTCAAACGCGCCGAGGTGCGGCAGCTGCCGGGCGCGTTCGGCGACCCTTTTCGCGCCATCGAGTCGATGCCCGGCGTCACGCCCATCGTCTCGGGGCTGCCCTACTTCTACATCCGCGGCTCACCACCCGGGAACGTCGGCTACTTTCTCGACGGCATCCGCGTTCCGTACCTCTACCACGTCGGCTTGGGGCCCTCGATCGTCAACCCGGCGCTCGTCGACAGCGTCGACCTCTACAAGGGCGGCTATCCGGCGCGCTTCGGACGCTTCGCCGGCGCCATCGTGTCGGGTGAGACGACGGCGCCACGCAGCGATTTTCACGGCGAGGGGAACTTACGCATCTTCGACGTGGGCGGCGTCGTCGAAGGCGGCTTCGCGGGCGGCCGCGGCACGGTGCTGCTCGGCGGCCGCTATTCCTACACGGCGGCCGTGCTCTCGCTCGTCGTGAAAGACGTGAAGCTCGACTACCGCGACTACCAAGCGCGCATCAGCTACGACTTCACGCCGCACGATCGCGTGACCGCGTTCGCGTTCGGCTCCTACGATCTGCTCGGCCAAGAGCAGCCCGAAGGGCTGCGCGTGCTCTTCGGCACCGAGTTTTATCGCCTCGATCTTCGCTACGACCACACGTACGGCGCGGACAATCGGCTGCGCTTCGCCGTCACCCTCGGTTTCGATCAGACGCACCTGGACGTGCAGCGCAATTCGCAGGACAGAATGCTCGGCGTGCGCACGGAGCTCACCCACCGCCTCCGCTCGAACGCCGTGCTGCACGCGGGCGCCGACGGCACCCTCGACGCGTACGGCGTCGCGCGCGCCCGCTACGTCGATCCCGACGATCCCGAGGTCAACACGTTTGCCGCGCTTTTTCCGCCGCGCAACGACTACGCGTTCGGCACCTACGCCGACGTCGTGCTCGACGCCGCCCCCGGTTTCGAAATCACGCCGGGGCTTCGCGCCGATCTCTTTCAATCGAACGGCACCACCAAACCGAGCCTCGACGGCCGGCTCGCGACGCGCCTGCGGCTCACGCGCGACGTAAAGCTCGTCGGCGCCTTCGGCCTCGCGCACCAGCCGCCCGCCTTCGTCGTGCCCGTGCCCGGGCTCGTGCCCGCGACGCTCGGCGGCGGCCTCCAGACGAGCGTGCAGACGAGCGCCGGCACCGAGTTCAGATTGCCCGCCGGCATTTCAGCCACGGCAACGCTCTTTCACAACGCCTTCTTCGACATGAGCGACGCTCTCGGCACGAGCCTCGCGGTGACGAACGACACGCGCTCGCTCGGCGAGGCGTACGGCCTCGAGCTCTACGTGCACCGCGACCTCACCGCAAAACTCGGCGGCCTTTTCTCGTACACGCTGTCTCGCACCACGCGCAGCATCGGCAACGAAAAATTCGTGAGCGCGTTCGACCGCACGCACATCGTGAACGTCGCGCTCGCCTACGCTCTGGGGGCGAACTGGCGCGCGAGCTCGCACGTCATTTACTACACGGGCCTGCCGCGGCAGCCGGACGTGCCGAACGGACTCATCAAGCCGCCGCACCCGACCCACGTCGCGCGCGGTCCCGGCTTTTTTCGCCTCGACTTGCGTCTCGAGAAGCGCTGGAACATCAAGCAAAGCGGGTGGATTTCCTGCGTGCTCGAGCTGCTGAACGCGACCTTTCACAAGGAGACGGTGGGAGACACCGAGATCGGCCCCGTCACGATTCCGAGTATCGGCGTGGAGGGCGGCTTCTGATGCGCCTGCGCTCGCTCGTGCTCGCGCCGCTCCTCTGCGCCGGCTGCTTGCCGGACGACACGCGGCCGCCCCCCGCGAAGGTCACGATCACGGTGACGAGCAGCTCGCTCACGACGGGCGACATTCCGAGCTCGCTCACGGCGGACGGCTTCGCCATCACCATCGAGCGTTTCGTCGTGAACCTCGGCGAAGCCGAGCTCGGCGGGGACGCGGATTCGAGCTGCAACGTTTACTCGAACCCGAGCTACACGCGGATTTTCGACTTCAAACGGCTCGCGGCGCCGGCGACTCTCGGCGTCGCCTACGCCACGGGCGAGTGCTCGTTCGGCTTTCGCATCCGCCCGCCCGACGACACGAGCCTCGTCGGCGCCGGCGCCGACGCGAGCGACGACGACTTCATGCGCACGCGCGGCGCCGACCCCGACAGCACCAACGTCGGGATCGCCGTCTACGTCGAGGGCGAAGCCGTCCGCGGCGACCAGACTTTTCACTTTGCGTGGCCCTTCCGCAAGAGCGTCCGTTACGCCGACTGCGCCGGGCGACCCGACAGCACGAGCGACCTCGGCGTGCTCGATCTCGCGAGCGGTGAGCAGGCGACACTCGACATCGAGCTCCACGCCGAGAAGCTCTTCCAAGGTGATCCATCGACGCCGCTTCATTTCGAGCCCTTCTCGCTCGCGGACACCGACGGCGACGGCGAGATCACCTTCGACGAGCTCTGGAACGTCCACGTCGAGGATTTCGCGACGAGCGGCCTCTACTTCGCGCCGAGCGACGGCGCGGGAACCTCGGCGCCGTGGCGCTGCTTCACGCAAGGCGGCGACCCCATCGTCGTCGCGACCCTCGGGGATTTCGCCTACTGCGCGCTCTTACCGAACATCGCCGCGTACGAAGGCGCGGGCTCGTGCAGCGCCATCACGGGCCGAAACCCCGGCAACGACTGAGCAGCGGAGACCCCGTTCGCTGCGGCAGCGCCCTTACGAGGCCGCCTTGCCGGGCTCGGCGTTTTTCAACAAATACGCTTCGATGAACGGATCCAGATCACCGTCGAGCACGCTCTGCACGTCGCTCGTTTCGTGCTCCGTCCGCAAATCCTTCACGAGCTGATACGGCTGGAGCACGTAGCTCCGGATCTGATTGCCCCACGCGATTTGGCCCTTCGCCGCCTCGTAGCGCGCTTGCTCGGCTTCGCGCTTCGCTTCCTCGAGCTCGAAGAGACGCGCCTTCAACATCTTGAGCGCCATCGCACGGTTTTGATGCTGGCTCCGCTCCGCGCGGCACACGATCACGATGCCGCTCGGCAAGTGCTTCATGCGCACGGCCGTTTCGACCTTGTTCACGTTCTGCCCGCCCTTTCCGCCGGCGCGCATCGTCGTGACCTCGAGGTCCACGTCCTTCACCTCGATGTTGATCTCGTCCTCGACGTCGGGCGTCACCTCGATCGCCGCAAAACTCGTCTGCCGCCGCGCGTTCCCGTCGAACGGGCTGATGCGCACCAGGCGATGCACGCCGACCTCCGCGTGCAGGTAACCGTACGCGTTCGCCCCCTGCACGGTGAACGACGCGCCGTCGATGCCGGCTTCGTCGCCCGCCTGGTAATCGACGACCTCGGTCTTGTAACCGTGGCGCTCGCACCAGCGGAGATACATGCGGAGCAGCATCTCCGCCCAATCCTTGGCGTCGGTGCCACCCGTGCCAGGATGCACGCTCACGATCGCGTTCGCGTGATCGACCGGCCCCGACAGCATGCGCCGGAGCTCGGTTTGCCGCACGCGCGCCGCGAGCTCGGGCAGCTGGTGTTCGATCTCGTTCACGACGCTCTGGTCGTTCTCGGACGCGCCGAGCTCGAGTAGCTCGTTCGCGTCGGACACGTCGCGCGTGAGCTTCTCGATGAGCTCGAGCTTCTCCACCGCGGCGGAGCGCTTGCGCATTTGCGCCTGCGCCTTCTCCAGGTTGTCCCAGAAGCCGGGCTCGGAGCCGAGCTGGTCCAGCTCGTCGATTAAGCGGCGCAGTGCAGGGACGTCAAAGAGACCCCCTTAGCGCATCGACGCGCCGCAGAAGGTCTTGGAGTCCGTTGCGAGCATCCGCGAGCATGGCGACCGCGATGTAGCAGACACCGGGCGCGCCGTGAAGTCGGCGACGGCGGGCCGCTCCTCCCGGCTTTCGTCGATCGAGGCGGGCTTGGGTTCGACCGGGGTTTTCGGCCCCGGTTCGCGCCGTTCCACCCGCGAAGCCGGGAGCCGCCGCACCCGCGCACCGAACCAGCCGTCCGTGAGCACGTCGAGCGCGATTTCGGCATCCACCCGCGCGAGCGCCGCGCGCCCGCGTTCGTCGGCGTCGAGCGCGGCGCGCTCGCGCGAGAGCGCTCGGTGCCACGCGACCACGGCCGCCGTCACCCGCACCTCGAGCCGCTCGTTCATGCGTTCGCGTTCGAGCCGCACGCGCTCGAGCGGCACCTCTTCGTCCGCGAAGACGAGCCGGTTCAGGCGAAACGTCGCTTGCGCCTCGAGCAGCGTGCCCGTTCCGCCCGCGAGCGAAAACCGATACGGGTCGTCCGTCGTCGGTGTGAGCCTCAGCGCTTCATCGCGTGAGCGGGCGGCGCGCAGCCGGAGCTCCGGCAAGGCGGCGCTCGCGCGCGCACGTGCGGCCGCTCCGTCGAGGGCGCGCTCGTGCGCGGCGAGGCCATGCGCGCTTTCCGCAGCTGCGACGGCTTCGCGCGCGAGCCGCCCGACGAGCTCGGCGGCGAGCGCTGGGGCGGCGGCGCCGTCCGTCCCCTCGTCGGTACGTGGTTCGCCGCCGGCGAGGGGCGGCGCGTCCGCGCCGTACGGCTGGTTTTCTACGGATTCCGCCGCTTCGTCCGCCGTGGCGACGAGCAGCCGCCGCGGCGCCGCCAAGCGCTCGAACGGAAAGGCCACGCTCACGAAGCCGGCTACTTCCGAGCGCACGTCGCCTTGCTCACGCACGGCGCCGATCGTCACGCTCGCGTCGCCCGTTCGGCCGAGCTCCTCGCCGCGTCCCGCGGCCGCCGGCGGCTCAGCGTGCAGAAGTACGGGAAACGCCACGCCCGCGACGAGCAGGCACCCGCATGAAATCGTCCTCACACGGGCGAATCGGCCGCGCCGCGCCCGAGTTGCGCCGAATCGAGCAGCGCTGCGGGCTCGACGCCCGGCGGCGCGAACTCCACGCTCAAGCCCGCGTCGCCCGCGCGGTACACCCACGCGACGGCGAGCGGCTTGAACGCGCCTTCCTCCTCGATGCCGAGCGCGCCCCGCACATGTGCGCCCTGCTCGACGAGCGGCAGCTCCACGCGGCTTTCCTTGGGATCGAGCACGACGTCCAGGTTGCCCTCGCTCGGTCCCTCCTTGCCGGGCACGAACCAAACGACGCGGAGGAGCACCTGCCGTGCGCCCGAAGGCAGCTGTGCGCCCGAAGGCAGTCGGTAGCGTGCCTCGACCTTGCCCCCTCGTTGTACGAGGGCGCAGGCAGGCGCGACCCTCGGGTCGCGGGGCAAGGGACCCGGCGGAGCCGCGAGCGTGGGCACCGGGATCACGTGGAGCGCGCCTGCTTCCGGTGCGGCTTCGCGCGCGCGGGCGTGCGGCAAGGGCGGCGGCGCGACCTCGAGGTGCGGCAGCGGCACGTTGACGACCGGCGGCGCCTCCGTCACGAGGTCGAACGGCGGCTGCTCCGGCGGAACGATCGGCTCCGCTTGCGCGACGGGCGGCTCCGCTTGCGCGACGGGCGGCTCCGCTTGCGCGACGGGCGGTTCCGCTTGCGCAACGGGCGGCTCCGCTTGCGCGACGGGCGACGGCGCAACGAACGGCGCGGCGGCGGGCGCGACAGAAATGAACTCGCCCGCATCGGCTTCTGCGCTCGGCGCACGGCGGCGAACCGTTCCGCTTTCGCGCTCCGCGAGGATACGTTCGCGCAACGCGAGAGCAGCGGCATGCTCGGGCTCCGCAGCGAGCACCTCCTCGAGCACTCCGAGCGCACGCTCGACATGACCTTGTGCGAGGTAGATCTCGGCGAGCGTCAAGGTCGCGACGGGCGGCGGCCCGGTCGTCTCTTCGGCGGGTCGCGCATCGCCGCGGATCGCGGCGGCGGCGCCCGGCATGCTGAGGCCGGCATCGACGACGCTCGCTACGAGATCGCGCGCGACGCCGAGCCAGCCCCGCGACCGACGCCGCACCGCGGGGTCCGGCTCGCTCAGACGCACGATCTCGTCGCGGAGCTCCACGCGCGTCATCACTTCGGGGCGGCGCGCGCCGAGCTCGCGTGCTCGCGCGACGAGCTCCTCGCGCGTCAGCTGATCGAGGCTCGGATCGACTGACATTTCGCTCATCTTTCGCCCGCGAGCCGGGGGACGGTCAAGCTCTTGGGCTCCTACGCGCCCGACAGCCCGCGTTTCCGTACCATTGGAGATTTGCGCGAGGGGCGGAGGACGGTCGCTTGCCGCGCGCCTCGCGTCGTGCGACTGACCGCGCCTCGCTCGACGGACCACCATGCTCAGGCGCTACGTCAACCTCGTCGTCGCGCAGCCCAAGCTCGTGATCGCCCTCATCATGGCGGTCACGGTAGGGCTCGCGATCTTCATCCCCCGCCTCAAGGTCAACATCGACGTTGACTCGCAGATCCCCCCCGGGGACCAGCGCGTGATCGTCGGTAAACGGATCGAGAAGCTGTTCGGCGGAAAATACATGACCGTCGTCGGGTTTTATCCCGAGAGCGGCAGCGTCTACTCGCCGAAGATCCTCGCCAAGGTCAAGCGCGTGACCGAGGCGCTCGAGAAGCTTCCGGGCGTGAAACCCGGAAGCGTCATCTCGCTCATGTCGAAGCGAGTGAAGGACATCAACAGCACCGAGGACGCGCTCGAGGTCAAGCAACTCGCCGACAAGGTTCCCGAGACCGACGCGGAGATGAAGGAGTTTCGCGCCCGCGTCGATCGCAACAAGGTGATCACGAGCCTGCTCGTCAGCGACGACGGACGGGCGACCGCGGTGTTCGTCGACTTCGACGATTTCGTCAAAGCGGGCGGCCCGCAAGGCGTGTATCCGAAGCTCGAGCAGATCATCCAGCCGGAGCGCGAGCCCGGGCTCGAAATCCTGCCTGCTGGCGCGCCGTCGGTGCTCTTTTGGCTGAACGTCTACACGCGGCGCGTCGCGCTCCTGTTCCTCGTCGCGCTCGCGATGATCGGCTACCTCCACTATCGCGCGTTCCGCACGCTCCAGGGCATGTTCGTGCCGCTCGTCACCGCCATCATGGGCGTCGTGTGGGCGCTCGGCTTGATGGGCCTGATCCAGGCGCCGATGGATCCCTGGAACATCATGACGCCGATCCTGCTGCTCGCGATCGGCGCCGGCCACTCCGTCCAGATCCTCAAGCGCTACTACGAGGAGTACGCGCGGTCGCGCGAAGCGAATCCCGAGCTCGGCGGCGCCGAGCACAACCGCATCGCCGTCGTGGAAGCGACGGTGAAGGTCGGCGCGGTCATGCTCGCCGCCGGCGCGATCGCGGCGCTCTCCTTCGGGTCGCTCGCGGCCTTCGGCCTGCCGAGCATCCGGAGCTTCGGCCTCTGCACGGCGTTCGGCATCAGCGCGGCCCTCGTCGTCGAGATGACCTTCATCCCGTCGGTCCGGATGCTCATGTCGCCCCCGACCAAGCACCAGACCGATCGCGAGCAGCACAAGGAGGTCTTCGACCACCTCCTCGAGCGCATCGCCGAGCTCGTGCGTCAAAAGCGCGAAAAGCCGATTTTATGGGTGTTCATCGCGCTCATCGCCGTCGCCGGCTTCGGCCTCTCGCGCCTCGAGGTGGGCAACAGCCTCGGCGCGCAGTTCTTCGAGGCGAACGGCCCCGTGCACGGCTTCCGCATGGCGGACTCGCGGCTCGCGGGCACCCGCGTGATCCAGGTGCTGCTCGAAGGGCAAACGCCCGACACCTTCAAGGACCCGAAGGTGCTCAAGCAGATGGACACGCTGTCGTCGTTCATCACGCACCAAAAGCTCCCGATCGGTAAGGTCGTCTCCCTCGTCGACGTGCTCAAGCAGATCGGCCACGCCATCGACGCCGAGCACCCCGAGCAAGCGCTGCCCGACAGCTCCGACGCGGTCGCGCAATTCCTCCTGCTCTACTCGATGTCCGGCGACCAAGACGACCTGGCGCGCGTCGTCGACCCCGCGTTCAAGAACGCCGTCGTGACGGCCTACGTCAAGACCGACGACTTTCCGAGCATGCGCCTCTTTACGATCGCCCTCCAAAAGGAAGCGACGAGCCTCTTCGCCGGGCTCCCGGTCAAGGCGTCCGTCGGCGGCGGCGTGACCAACGCCATCGCGCTAAACGAGACAATCGTCGACAAAAAGACGGTGAACCTCATCCAGATCGGGGTGCTCGTGATGGTGATCACGAGCGTCCTGCTGCGTTCGATCACGGGCGGCTTTCTCGTGCTCTTGCCGCTCGCGACCGCCGCCCTCTGTAACCTCGGCTTGATGGGCCTTACCGGGATCCCGCTCTCGATGGGTACCGCCGCCATTTCCGCGATGGCCGTCGGCATCGGCGCCGACTACGCCGTCTACTTCATCTTCCGCGTGAACGAAGAGTTCCAGCGCCAGGGCGAGCTCCGGGACGCGACGGCGGCGGCGCTGCTCACCTCCGGCAAGGCCATCGCGTACGTCGCGAGCGCCGTCGCGGGCGGTTACCTTTGCCTCTGCTTCTCGTTCTTCAAGGTGCACGTGCTGCTCGGCGTGCTCGTCGCGCTCACCATGGTGACGAGCAGCACGGCCACGGTCGCGTTCCTGCCGGCGGTGATCCTCGCGCTGAACCCGAAGTTTCTCACCCGCAAACGCCGAGCCGCAGGCTGACTGCCACGTCTCGCTCGGCGCTAAGCTGAGTCCAGTGCCCCGTCCCGGGGCGGCCACGCGCCTCAAGAATTGCATCGCAATTCTTGAGGCACAGCACTAGCGGCCGACGTAACGCGGGTGGGAGCCGTCCAAGAGGCTGCCCCACGGGCGCCGAGAGACCTGCGCGCACGCCACGACCGCGACGCCCGCCACGATGAAAGGCAGGCCCAACGCCGTGCGCGGGGCGGCGAGCATGAAGAAGACGCCGTGAATCAGCGACACGAGCGCGGCAAGCTCCGAAAGAAACCCCGCGCCCGCGAAGCGCCCGACCCACAGGCTTACGGCGCCGGCGAGCCAAATCACGGTGAGCGCCGCATCGATGACGTGCCCGTAAGGGCGAATGAACGAATGATAGAAGCCGCCTGTCGCGAACTGCGTCACCGCGAACGCTGCCTCTGCGACCAGGATGCTTGCTCCGACGTGCGCGCAGTGTTCGGGCTTCATCCCTGGAAGGGACGCAGGTCGCATGCCACGTGTCTCTACGCAGCGCGGCGTCACGTCTGCGCTATCGATTACGACCCCGCTCGCTGTGCGTCCTCGCCAACGGCGCGGCAAAGCGCCTCGCCCGAGGCAATCATGATGGGCGCTGGCGCTCAGTACCAGCTCGCGCCCGTCGGGGTACGCGCCGCGAGCGCGTCCTTCGCGTCAGCCATATCGCGCCCGATCTGAGCTCGGAGCTCGTCGAGGCCCGAGAAGCGTCGCTCTTCACGCAGGCGCGCGCAAAGATGCAGGCGAAGGCGCGCACCGTAGAGATCGCCGTCGAAATCGAACAAGTGCGCTTCGACGCTGAAACCCGCGCCGACGGTCGGACGCTCCCCCACGTTGATCACGGCCTTGGCGAGCGCACGCGCTTCGCCTGGTTCGAGCCGATCCACCACGCACGCATAAACGCCGTACGGCGGGAGCGCTTCGGCCACGCCGTCGAGGTTCGCCGTCGGCACGCCGATGGTGCGCCCACGCCCCGCGCCGCGCACCACGTTGCCCGTGAGGGCGTGCGGGCGGCCGAGCAGCGTCTCCACGGTCGCAAGGTCGCCCGCCGCGACCGCCTCACGAATACGGCTCGACGAGTACGGCCCATGCGCGTCGCCGTGCAGCGGCTCCGCGCGCGCTTCGAAGCCGAGCTTGCGCCCGAGCGCTTCGAGCGTCTCGAGATCCCCCGCACGCCCGCTCCCGAAGCGGAAGTTCTTGCCCACGACGACGACGCGCGCCGAAAGCGCACGCACGAGCAGCCGTTCGGCGAAGTCCGCCGGCGAGAGCGCAGCGAGCTCGCGCGTGAACGGCTCCACCACGACGGTGAGCTCCGGACAGACGCGCCCCAAGAGCTCGATTTTGCGCTCGAGCGTCGTGAGCGTCGGTTCTGCGCCGCGCCCGAGCACCACCGCCGGATGCGGCTCGAACGTCAACGCCACGGTCGTCAAGCCGTGCGCGCGCGCTTCGCGGCTGCTCGTCTCGAGCACGGCGCGGTGGCCGAGGTGCACGCCGTCGAAGTTGCCGATCACGACGAGCGAGCCGCCCGGGGGCGCCGCGAAAGCGGACGAGCCATCGACGCGACGAGCCGACACGGCGGCCTTATTAGCATGCCTGCGCCGCTCGCGAGCTGCTCGCGCCAAAGACCCGCCCACCGCGCCGGGGAGAAAACTCGTTGCGTGCACGGCCGGGCACCGCTACCTCCGAGGACGCGCATGACACCGGAGCAAGCCATCGCCGAAGCGCGCGCGGGCGAGCTCCGGCCCGTGTATCTCGTCGCGGGAGAGGAGCCTTACCTCGAACGCCTCGTGTTCGCCGAGCTCAAGCGCGCCGCGCTCGCCGGCTCCGTGCCCGGCCTCAACGACGAGTACCTGCAAGCCGGCGAGGTGACGGTCGAGCGCGTGCTCGCGGCGGCGCGCACGCTGCCGATGATGGCAAAGCGGCGCCTCGTCGTCGTGCGCGGCCTCGAGCGCTGGGAGCCGCGCGCCGCGGAAGACGACGCCGGTGACGAGCCGAAAGCAAAGACGCGCGACACGAAGGATCGCGAGCCGCCGCTCGACCGCCTCGCCGAGTACGCGAAGTCGCCCTCGCCATCGACGGTGCTCGTTCTCATCGGGAGCGGCCTCGACAAGCGGCGCCGCCTCTTCACGCAGGCGCGCACGGCGGGGTTTCTCGTTGGCTGCGAGTCGCTCGATCGCGCGAGCTTGCCCGGCTTCGTCGAGCGCGAAGTGCGCGAGCGCAAGGCGCGCATCGCGCCCGACATCGCGGATCTCGTAGCCGAGCTCAGCGGGCCGGAGCTTTCGCAAGTGGCGGACGCCGTAGATCGGCTGTGTCTCTTCGTGGGTGAAGACGCCGAGATCACCGAAGACGCCGTCGCGGAGTGCGTGGTGAAGCTCCGGCCCTCCACGGTGTGGGAGCTCGTCGGTGCCGTCGGCCGGCGCGATCTCGGCGCCGCGCTCCGTGCGCTCGATCAAGTCTACGATCCCGCCGACCGCGGTTTGCGCCTGCTCGGCGTGCTCGCGTGGTCCACGCGCCAGCTCGTGCGCTTCGACGCCGCGCAGCGCGCCGGCGCAAGCATGAACGAAGCGGCCGCGCGCGCCGGCGCTCCGCCGTTCAAGGCCCGCGAGCTCGCTCAGCAGCTCAAAGGCCTCGAGCCCGCGGACCTCGAGCGCTTCATCCTGCGCCTCGCCGAGCTCGACGCAGATTTGAAGGGCGGCTCGAAGCGTCCGCCCAAAGCGTCCCTCGAGCGGACGATTCTCACCCTCATCGGTGGCGGGAAGACCCGCAGGCCAGCCGCCTGAGACGCGGAGTGCCCCGTAGCGCCACCCCCTCGGGACCCGCCGAAAGGTTCCCGAAAATCGCGCAAAAAAGCGCGAACGCACGCGGCGCCCGGGCTCGTTATGCGGGGCTTGACCCCGGCGCTTCGGCGCTTCATGTTACTGGAGAACTCACGAGCGCCGCGCTAACACAAGCAAAAGCATTGGGCTTTTGGCACAGGCACCGCTCGGGATGGGAAAGCTTGAGATGTCCGAACTCGTCACACCAGCGCTAGAGCAGCTGGCGGAAGCGCCGATCCCCACGCGCTTCGGGCTGTTTTCGCTCAAGGTTTTTCGTTGGGACGACCCGCACGCGCACCCCGCGCTCAGTAAAGAGCACTGCGCGCTCGTCATGGGTGAGTTGCGCGGCCGGCGCAACGTCCCGGTGCGCGTGCACTCGGAGTGCCTGACGAGCGAAGTGTTCGGCTCGCTCAAGTGCGACTGCCGCGAACAGCTCGAGCGCGCTCAGGCGGAAATCGCCAAGCGCGGCTTCGGGGCCGTCCTTTACCTCCGGCAAGAAGGCCGCGGCATCGGCCTGGCGAACAAGGTGCGCGCGTACGCACTCCAGGCCGAGGGCGCCGACACCGTCGCTGCCAACGAGCAGCTGCACTTGCCCGTGGACGCACGCACCTACGATGTCGCGGCGGCCATGTTGCGCGAGCTCGGGGTCGAGTCCGTCGAGATCATGACGAACAACCCCGCCAAGGTGGATTCACTGAAGCGCCTCGGCATCGTGATCGAGCGCCGCCTCCCGGTGCTCGTGCCGGCCACGCCGTTCTCCGCCGGCTACCTCGAGACGAAGCGCCGGCTGATGCAGCATGAGCTGCCGTCGACCTCAGCGACGCCGCCGGAACCCGAAAAACAAGGCCAGAAGCGCTCGCTCGCGAGCTAGGGTCCCCGCCACGCGTCGAGGAGGGCAGCCTTTTTTGACGGACGCAAACACCGAAGCCATCGAGGCCTGGGACGGGGTCCTCTTTCAGAAGTTCTCGCGCTTCCGCGAGGTGCTCACGACCGGACTCGGGTTGCACGGCACCGTCGCGCTCGACCGGCTTCCCCCGGTCGAAGGCGCCCGCGTGCTCGACATCGGCTGCGGTTTCGGGGACGCCACGGTGGAAATCGCGCGGCTCGTCGGACGGCGCGGCCGCGCCGTCGGGGTGGATTGCGCGAACAACTTCGTCGAAGCCTCGCGCGAAACGGCGCGCGCCGCCGGCGTCGACAACGCGGAGTACTTTTCCGCCGACGTGCAGGTGGATGATCTGCGCGGTCCCTACGACTTCGCCTTCTCGCGCTTCGGCACCATGTTCTTCGCCTCGCCCGTCGCGGCCCTGCGCAACGTGAAGCGCTCGCTCGCGCCCGGCGCGTCGCTGCTGATGGTCGTGTGGCGCCGGCGCGAAGACAATCCGTGGATACACGCCGGTGAGCTCGCCGTAAAAGCGATCATCCCGCCCGTGGAGCACGGGGACGAACCGACGTGTGGGCCCGGGCCGTTCTCGATGGCAGGCGCCGACACCGTGAGCGCACAGCTCGTCGCCGCGGGGTACGAAAAGGTGCGATTCGAGCGCCATGACGCCGACATCTGCATCGGGAAGGACCTCGAGGAGGCGCTCGCGTTCGCGAAAGCGCTCGGTCCGGCCGGGGAAATGATCCGACTCGCAGCCGCGCAGGGAATTCATGAGACGGAACGCGTGGACCGCGCGCTCCGGACGGCCCTCTCGCCGTTCGTGAGGCCGGCCGGTGTGTTTGCTCCCTCGAGCACCTGGTTCGTCAGCGCGCAATCGCCGTGAACGTCGTGTAGACTCGACTCGTTTAATGCAGCGTTCGAATGGAAGGGGCGTCGTTTGGTGGACGGCCGTGACGCTGTTTGCCACGACTCCGGCGCTCGGGGCCCAGCCGGGAGCCGCACCGCCCGGCAGCACTCCCCCGCCTTCGGTGGTCGACAGCGCCGCTCCAGCCGCGCCCCCGGCGCTACCGCCCGCTGAAGCTCCCGCGCCCGCGTCGAGCGAGCCCGAGGCTCCGCCTCCCCCGGTCGCTCCCCCCGAACCACCGCCGCCACCGCCGGTAACCACGCCGCCGGCTCCGGCCGCTCCGGTCGCGCAGGCTCCGCTGAACGCGGTGCCGCCTGCGGCGAGCGGTTTTCAAGTCGCATTCCGAACCGGCATGCTGTTCCCGTTCGGCAAGGCTTCCGGCGCGCCCGGGGACACACTCGGGCGCCGTTACGCCTGGCAAATCCCGATCGTCATCGATCTCGGCGGCCGCTTTGCGCGTTCGTTCTTTCTCGGCGGCTACTTCGGGTTCGGCGTCGGCGCGACCGGCGGCGACAAGCGCGTCGACGCCGCGTGCACCGACAACGACGACAACGGGCAGAACGATATCGTGTGCGCGGCCGCGTCCTTCCGGCTCGGACTCGAGATGCAGTATTCGTTTCAGCCGGACCAACACTACAATCCGTGGGTCGGCTACGGCATCGGCATCGAAGGCTCGAGCGCGTCGCTCGACGACAAATACCACAAGCTCCAGGAGTCGGTGACGAGCTCTGGCGTCACCTACGCGCAACTCTCGGCCGGGCTCGACATCCGACAAAAGGTCGGTTTCGGGCCGTTTCTCGAGGTTGCGCTCGGCCAATTCAATCGCACGACGACGGACATGGGCGGCCGCGGCAAATACGAATACAAAATCGACGATCGCGCGCTGCATGCCTGGGTCATGTTCGGAGTGCGTGTCGTGGTGAATCCATGAGGCCCGTTTTGCTCGCCCGTCACGTCCGCGCGCTGCTGGTTCTCACGGCCACGACCGCGCTCGCGGCCGGTTGCGGCGAATCGCCGGGCGGCCCGCGCTACGCCGAACTCGGCATCGGCGTGAGCGCCGGCACCGCCCTGCTCACGTCCGCATGCCTGCCGCTGCCCGTGTTGCCCGGAGGCACCATCCAAAAGGACATCGGGCTCGCGCCCGCGCTCTCCGCCCACGTCTTTTTGGTGAGGGACTACGCAGAGGTCTCGCTCGAGGGCACGAATGACCCGTACGCCTCGCACGTCGAACTGCCGCTCCAAACGCTGCTCGCCGGCTACGTTCAGGATCTCGACGTGACCGCCGTCGACGGCCGCAGCTACGTGGTGACGCTCTCGAGTCCCTGCAACGCGCCGATGTGAGCCCCTCCGTCGCCGAGCGGGGGCTACTTCTTGGCTTGCTTCGCGAGACGCGCGGCTTCGCTCAGGCGCGCGCGTAGCTTTTCACCGTAGCCCGGCTTGTTCTCTTGGCGGGTGCGCGCGATCGCGAGCGCGTCCTCGGGGACGTCTTGGGTGACGGTGGTGCCGCTCGCCACGAAAGCGCCCTTGCCCACCCTGACGGGCGCGACCAGCTGAGAGTCGCTGCCGATGAAAGCACCCTCACCGATCACGGTTTGGTGCTTCTGGTAGCCGTCGTAGTTGCAGAAAATCGTGCCCGCGCCGACGTTCGCGCGCTCGCCGATGTCGCCGTCGCCGAGGTACGAGAGGTGGTTCGCCTTCGAGCCGCGGCGCATGCGCGTCTTCTTGAGCTCGACGAAGTTACCCACGTGCGCTTCCGCTTCGACGTCGCTCCCGGGACGCAGGTGAGCAAACGGGCCGATTTCGGCGGCGTCGCCGATGCGGCTCGAAACGACGATGGAATACGGCTTGAGCTCGACCTTCGCGCCGACGGTCGCGTCCGTGAGCACGCAGCCCACGTCGATGTGCGTGTCCGGACCGACGCTGGTCGCGCCCCGCAGCCGCACGCCGGCTTCGATTTCGGCCCCGGGCGCCACGCTCACGCCGTCGTCGACGCGCGCGTCGCCGTGCACCATCACGCCCTCGCGCCCGAGTCGCTCGCGCGTGCGGAGGTAGAGCAGCTCCTCGGCTTCGCGGAGCTGCGAGCGGTCGTTCACGCCGACGAGCGCGTCCGGTGAGCCGACGAGCGCGCTCACGCGGCCGTACGCCGCCACGGACGCGACGACGTCCGTGAGGTAGAGCTCGCCCTGCGCGTTCATCGGCTGGAGCTCCAGAATGGCGCGATCGAGCACTGTCTTTTTCGCGGCGTAGATGCCCGCGTTCACCTCGCACACGGCGCGTTCGGCGTCGCTTCGGAGGTCCTTCTGCTCGCGGATCTGGAGCACCCGACCGCTTCCGTCTCGGAGCACCCGCCCGTAACCGGCCGGGTCCTCCGGCACGGCGCTCGCGAAAGCGAGCTCGACCTCACGACTCGCCGCGAGGATCTTCTCGAGCTCGCGCGTCGTGAGCAGGGGCGCGTCGCCGTAATAGATGAGCGCGCGCTCCGTGGCGACGGCGGTGAGACCGACGCGCGCGGCGTCACCGGTACCGCGCGGCGGATCCTGCACGACCGTGCGCACTTTCGCGCCGAACGCGTGCGCGAGATACGCGTCGATCTCCGCGTGCCCGCTCGTGACCACCACGACCTCCGCGACGCCGAGGTCGAGCGCGGCGCGCACCGCGTATCCGACGAGCGGCGTGCCGGCCGCGCGGTGCAGCACCTTGGGCAACTTGCTCTTCATGCGGGTGCCCATCCCCGCGGCGAGCACCACGGCCGTGACGTCGTTCATGGTGAATCGTGTTCGGAAGAGTCGCGATCCGCGCCGGTCGCCTCGGCCGGCGACGGGCGTGCGTCGGCGGACGCGAACGGATTGTCCGTCGCCGGAGCTCGCGCGAGCGCCCGGGTGCTCGCCACGGGCGCTGGCTTCGCGGGATAGCGGCTTCTGTCGGCATAGACCACGACGGTCTCCCCCGCGTGGAGCTCATCGTTGCGCGAGCGGCGATTGATGCGTTCCATCCAACCCACCGTAGTGTCGTAGCGACGGCCGATGGACGCCAGTGTGTCACCGTGCCTCACGGTCACGACCAGACGGCGCTTGCCGTTCAAAGCCTCGAAATGGTCGAAAAATGCCGGCGTCCCGGCCATCAGGATCTTCACGTCGTTCTCGCGTAGGTGCCGGAGCCGGCGCATGTCGAGCGATTTTCGCGGGAAGAGCTGGAGCACCATGCCGTCTTGCAAGCGCGCCTCGCCGTCGATCGCGTTCCAGGCGAGTACGTCCGCGCGCGCGACGCCGAACGCCGACGCCACCGAGTCCACGCTGTCCCCCGCGACCACGGGATAGAAGACACGCGTCGTGTCGGGCGGCGGCGCGGGATCGCGGGCGATCACGACGACGTCGTCGTCCCGCGGAGTACCCGCGGGCGCGGCCGGCGGGAGCTTGGGCACGATGAGGAGCGTGCCGGCCGAGAGCGTCTCCTGCGCTCCGATGCGGTTCAAGCCGCGCACCGTCGCTTCACTCGCTCCCGTGGCGCGCGCGACGCTCGAGGGCGTATCCCCTTGCTTCACGCTGTACGACGTGAGCTCGTCGCGCGCGCTCTCGAGCGCCAGCAGGCGGCCGGGCAACGGCTTGGCCCCGCGCGGCAACCGCACCGGGTAGCTCACGGACGCGTGCCCGGGGGCGAGCGGCGGCGTGCGGCCCACGATGTAAGAGGGATTGAGCGCCTCGACGGCGCTCGGGTCGACGCCCGCGGCCCGCGCAATGTCGCCGAGCAAGAGCCCCGGCCCGACCGAAACCACGTCGAAGCTCTCCGGCATGTCGCGTGTGATGCCGTCGAGCCCGAAGGCGCGCTTGTTGTTCATCACGATCGCGGTCGCGAGGATTTTCGGCACGTAGAGCGTGGTTTCCCACGGGATTCCGGCCTCGTGCCGCGCGAGCTCCCAGAAGTCGTTGGTGTTGAACTTGCGGATGGCGCGCGTGAGCCCGCCGTGGCCCATGTTGTAGGCCGCCATCGCCAGATCCCAGCTGCCGAAGCGGCGGTAGAGGTCGGCGAGGAAGCGCACGGCGGCTTCGGTCTCGCGCTCTGGATCCTGGCGCTCGTCGACCCAGCGATCGACCGTGAGCCCGTACGTGCGCGCCGTCTCCGGCATGAATTGCCAGAGCCCGACCGCGCCCGCCGGCGATACGATACTCGGATTGTGCCCGCTCTCGATCAGCGAGAGCCACACGAGGTCCGTCGGCAAGCCCGCCTGCGCCAGCGCGGCGCGCACGGCCGCTTCATAGCGCCCGCTCTTCCTCGCCCACACCTTGGCCACGGCGGAGCCGCTCGGGCTGTCGCGGAAAAATTTCAGGTATTTGACGAGCCGATCGTCGTAGCGCACCGGCAGGTTCGGCACGGCCAAGCCGCGGAGCCAGTCGGCTTCTTTCGGACTCGGTGGCGCGCTTTGTACGGCGGTCGGGCTCGGCGGGAGTCCGTTGTCGAACGCCGCTGCGGCCCCGTCGGGCACGGCGGGCAGCTCCCAAGACCACCCTGGCGCGATGCCGTTCACCGGCCGCGGAAAGAGCACGCGCTCGGCCTCTTCGAGCTCGCTAAGCTCGGGATCGTCCTTCGTCGCTCGGAGCTCGTCGGCCGTCGCGCCGCCGGCGATCTGACGGCGCGTCGCAAAATCGACCGGACGCGCGGGCGTGCCCGGCGGCAGCGTCGCGGCCGGGTGCTTCGGCGGCGCGCCTCGACGCGCGGCTCCCTTTGCCTCGACGGGCTTCGGCGCGGGCGCCGCTGCCGGCTGCGGAGCGGGGCGAGCCTCGATTTTGCGCGTGCCCTGGCCGTGGTGCGGGTCCGACGCATCGAGTGGAGGCAGCGAGCCCGCGACGACGGCCGGCTTCGGCGGGGCCGGCTTCTTCGCAGGTGCCGCGGCCGGTGTTTCGGCCCGTTTCGGCACCGCTTGCGCGTCTGGCTTCTTCGTTTCCTTGGCGTTCGCGCTGGGGGCGGGTTTGCCGGGCTTCTTCGGGTCGGCCTTGGCGGCATCTGCCTTCGCCGGATCGGCCTTCGGCGCGGCTTTTTTCGTGATGGGCGCGGCCTTCTTGTCGTCGGCGGCCCTCGCGGGCAGGGCAAGCCCGGGCCCGAGCAGGGCTAAGGCGAGTAGCCCTGGGAGTCGACGGCCGATGGGCATCCATCCCGGAACTACTAGGGGCCCTCGGTCTGGTCAAATCCGCGGCGATTTCTGGTACGCCAGGGGCCTCAGCATGTCCGCCAAGCGCATCGAAAAAGACACCTTCGGCCCCATCGAAGTCCCGAGCGACCGGCTCTGGGGCGCGCAGACCCAGCGCAGCCTGCAAAACTTCGCGATCTCGGGCGAACGCATGCCGCTCGCGCTGCTGCACGCGCTCGCGACGGTGAAAAAAGCGGCGGCGCTCGTGAATCAGGACCTCGGCACCCTCGACGCGAAGCTCGGCGGCGCCATCGTCGAAGCGTGCGACGAAGTCATCGCCGGCAAGCACGACGACGAATTCCCGCTCGTCGTCTGGCAGACGGGCAGCGGCACGCAGAGCAACATGAACATGAACGAGGTCGTCGCGAACCGCGCGAGCGAGCTCCTCGGCGGAGCGCGCGGCGAAGAGCGGCTCGTGCATCCGAACGATCACGTCAATCGCGGACAGTCGTCGAACGACGTGTTCCCGGCGGCGATGGCGCTCGCCTGCACGCACGCCGTGCGCACGCGCGTGCTCCCGTCCGTCCAGGCGCTGCGCGACACGCTCGCGGAGAAGGCGGCGGCGTTTCAAAAAGTCGTAAAAATCGGCCGCACGCATCTGATGGACGCGACGCCGCTCACGCTCGGCCAGGAGATCGGCGGCTGGGTCGCGCAGCTCGAGCACGGCATGAAGCACCTCGAAAGCGCGGTGCCGCACCTCGCTGAGCTCGCGCTCGGTGGCACTGCCGTCGGCACCGGGCTCAACGCGCATCCCGAGTACGCCGAGCGCGTCGCCAAGAAGGTCGCCGAGCTTTCGGGCCACCCGATCGTCACGGCGCCGAACAAGTTCGAATCGCTCGCCGCACACGACGCGATCGTGTTCGCGCACGGCGCGCTGAAGACGCTCGCCGCGTCGCTCATGAAGATCGCGAACGACGTGCGCTGGCTCGCCTCCGGACCGCGCTCCGGCATCGGCGAGCTCACGATTCCCGAAAATGAGCCTGGCAGCTCGATCATGCCGGGCAAGGTGAACCCGACTCAATCCGAGGCGCTCACGATGCTCGCCGCCCAAGTCTTCGGCAACGACGTCGCCGTGAACATCGGCGGCGCGAGCGGAAACTTCGAGCTCAACGTGTACAAGCCCCTCATCGCGCACAACTTCTTGCAGAGCGCGCGTCTCATCGCGGACGGCTGCGACTCCTTCCGCAAGAACTGCGCGGTCGGGCTCGAGCCGAACCTGCCGCGCATTCAGCAGCAACTCGAGCAGTCGCTGATGCTCGTGACGGCGCTCAATCCGCACATCGGCTACGACAACGCCGCCAAGATCGCGAAGAAAGCGCACAAGGAGGGCACGACGCTGAAAGCCGCGGCGCTCGCGCTCGGCCTCGTCAAAGCCGAAGACTTCGACCGCTGGGTCCGCCCCGAGGACATGATCGGGCCGAGCGCCGTCAAAAACTAGCCGTAGCCCGCCGGCCTCGCTGCAGTCAGCGAGCGAAACGCCGGGAGCGCGTGAGCGTCACGGTAAGGACTCCGGCCACGACGCCGTGAGCAGCCGCGTCCAGTAGTCGCTCGGCGCGGCCGAGGCGACGCGGGAGAACGAGGCGACCGCCTGCGTGACGGCGATGTCCGTGCCGCCGGCCAGCGCGGGGACGAGCGTCACGTCGCCGCAAAACGAATCCGGATCGACGGCGGGCAGATCGCAGCGACCGAGCGTGACCGGGAGTGACCACGGCCCGGTGACGGCGAGGCCGCTCCGCACGCTAATTTCGCTCGCGAGCGGCGTGACGTACGCGAGGAGAAATCGCGAGTGAACGGCGTCGTACGCGACGCTCGGCGTGGTCCCGGCGGCGACGAGCGGCGCGGCTTCGTCCGCGTTCGGCGCGTAATCCCCGCCGCCCGCCCAGTATTCGTAGGCGGCGGGCTCCGTCACGGAGTCGAGCGGCGCGCGCGCGACGTACGCGTCCGCATCGAGGAAGCGCGCCGCGAGCCCGCCGAACACATAGACGTAGTCGCCGTCGACGAGCGCGGCGCTGCCGTAGCTCGGCCGATCGGCGGTCCACAGCATGCTCACCGCGACGAAGCGTCCCGCCGCGTCATCGAAGCGGGCGATGCCGATGCCTCCGCTTCCGAGCCCCTGCGCGGCGGTGAAAAAAAGATACGCCGCGTCCGTCGTGACGCCGCCGAGTGGGTGCGCGACCGTCCCGGGTTCGAGCGCCGGACCGAGCGCGCTCACGTCGATGAGCGGGCGCGCTGCAAGCGGCTCGGCGTTGCCGAGGCACGCCGTAGCGTCCGCGCTTTCGAAGCCTGTCGGCGCCGTCCGTCCGTCGATCGTCGCGTTCTCGGCCGTAAAGAGCGGCATGCCGTCGGGGAGCGCGAGGGCGCCGACGCGACCCTCGAGCGCGGCGGCGCGAGCTTCGAGCGGCAGGCAGCTCGCGAGGACGGCCGCGCTCGGCGGCGGCGGGCTCGGCGACGCGTCGGGGTTCAGGTTCACCGCGCAGCCGAAGAGCGCGCTCGCAACGCTCACGAGCGCCGCACCTGCAGCGCAGCCTGGCGAAGGCAGCCGCCAGACCTCCCATCCCAACCTTCGGCACGGACCGCTAGCGCGCATCCAGCCGAACTCCCGCGCCGAGCCGCGCCTCGCTGCGATTCACGAGCAGCCCCTGGCCATGGCCGAGCTCACCGTCGACGAACGGCGTGAGCTCGAAAGCCGTGCCGGGAAATGCGACGCCTAACAAAAAGCGTCCGAGCCAGCGCCGGTGCGCGCTGTCGTCGTGCGGAAAGATGGCGTCGGTGTAGAGCCCGAAGAGCGGCTGGACGCGCGGATTTTGGATCCAGCGCATGTCGAGCTCGAGAAAATCCATGAACTCTGCCCCTTCGCGGAGCTCGTCCGCCACGACGTCGCTCGCGACGCGTTGCCCGACGAGATCGGGAAATAGGTTCGTAAAAAGGCGAAAACCGAGCCGCGGAGTGAGCACGAGCGGCGAGCGCGCGAGGCTCCGAGCCGCGAGCTCGACACCGAGATACGAACCGCCCGCGCCGAACGGCACGTCGGTCGTGTGGATACGGTCGCCGAGCTCGAACGCGGAGACGCGATGCGCGGAGCGGTTGCCGAGCGTGACCGCGAGCTCGAGCGTGCCGAGCGTGCGAGAGAGCGGATTGGCGGCGCCTGGGAACGCCCAGGCGGCACCGAGGGCGACGACGCTCTCGAGCGTCTGCTCCGGAACGACGCGCGCACCACGGGCGTTTTCGAAGGCGACGAGCGCGGAGCCGCCGAGCCGAAGATCCATGCGTCTACCAGGCAGCGAGACGAAGGCGAGGTCGCCGCCGAGCGTCGCGCGCGCGCGCGGACCGTACGCGTAGCTCACGACCGGAGCGGACGGATCGGCCGAGTCCTCGTAAGTGACGGCTCGGCTACGGCCCGGTAGCCAATCCGCCGCGACGGCGCTGCTCGCGGCGGCGAGCAGCGAAGCGGCGGTAAAGAGCGCGGCGAGCGTCTTCACTTGTACCCGATGCGCACGAAGCGCGGGTAATAGAGCACCTCTCTGGGATCCGGCGGGCCGTCCTCGAAGCTCGACGGGACGTACGTCGCGACGAGATCGGCGCCGGTGAGCTCGGGGTGAGCTTTGCCGGCGTAGACGAACGGATCGTCCCCGAACGATTCCGGCGGCCGGAGCACGTCGCGTGGCTCGGTCCACGGTCCTTCCGGCGCGGGCGCCGAACGAACGGCGAGCGTGGACGCGCCGAACCCCTCGGTCTCGACGAGAAGATACGCGCCGAGCGGGGCGGCGTAGCTCACGCTGTACTCGGGCGCGCCCAGCGTGAGCACGGGCGCGCGGGACGCGAAGTCGCCGAAACCCTCGCCGCTCCACCACTCCGGGCACGAGAGGTCGCCCTTCACGGCGCGCTCGGTGTCGAAACGAGCGAGGTAGATGTCGTGGTGGTCGCCGGCGTTGCCGTACACGTAGAGCCAGGCGCCGACCTCGAGCACGGCGCCGCCGAGCTCTACGTCGCCGCCCTCGGAAGCAGCCGACACCTCGCGGAGCTGCCAGACGCTCGGCTCGTCGTCGGGGTTTTGCACGAGAAATGCCGTCCAGGCGCCCGCCGCGAAACCCCACATGCCCTCGCTCGCCTGGTGGACGCGGCCGTAAAACAAAAGCGCGCGCTCACCGAGGCGAATGCCGTGTCCGGGCCAAAACCAAGTCGCGCCGTCCTCGGGCACGAAGCTCCGCGGGTGTTCTTCCGTGCGACCCCAGTAAAAGCGCATGAATGCGCGCGACGGGTCGTAGCCCGTCTGCACGGCAACGCTGTTCCGGACGAAGTACGACTCGTCGCGGCGGTGCGCGGCCGACGTCGCGACGTACGTGTCGCCGAAGAGCCAGAGCACGCGCTCGTTACCGAGATCGACGCTGTACGCGCCGTCACCGCCGAGCCAGAGCGGATCGCTCGTAAAGAGCGCGTTTGCTTCCGGCCACGGGTGGGCGGTGAGCTGCGGCGCGCCGGGTCCGCACCCGAGAGCGCCCAAACCCAAATAAAAAAAGCCGGCACGAAGTGGCGCGCTTCGATCCACCAGGCGCGCCGGCATCTCGGCGAGCTTAGCGCTTTCGTGCGCTCAAAAGCAGCCAGCTTGCGACGGCGGTGCCGAGCGCGATCACGAACATGAACAGCGCCCAGACCGAGCGTGAAATCAGGGCCGAGCGGCGCTCGATGACGGCGAAGCCGAGCTCGACCGCGAGCGCGGCGATGCCGTAGGCGGCGGCCGAATAGAGCACGGTGCCGCGCAGGCGCGCCATGAGCTCGAGGCTCCGCGGCGTGCTCGGCCACACGTCACGCGCGAGGTGCCGGACCCACAAGACGAGCGGCGTGACGAGCGCCGCCGTGACGCCGACGATCGAGAGCACCGACTCGACCTGGCTGAGGTCGGACGAGTCGCCGCGACTCATGCGGATGACCCCGCCGACGGCGACGGCGACGTTCGCGACCAGCCACGCGAAGCCGAGCCCCGAAAAGACGAGCAGGCCGGGCCGCGCGACGCGCACGCTTTGCTGCGTTTGTTCGAGGCGAGCGCGCGCCTGCCGAGGCGAAAGGCGCTTGACCACCGTTTGGGCGTTCGGATCGGGCGGAGACGACGTCGGCGGCGGGAGGGCGGAGGGCCGGCTCAAAAGCTCGGGATCGAAGGCCGCGAGCTCGCGTTCGAGCTCCGCCATGCTCTGGTAGCGATCCTTCGCGTCCTTCGCCATCGCGCGCTGAATCACGAGCTCGAGCGCGAGCGGCACCTCCGGATTGACGACCGTGGGCCGCCCCGGCTCCTGCACGAGCACGGCCGTGAGCGTCGCCATCGCGTCGAGCCCCTCGAACGGCTTCTTGCCGGTGAGCGCGCGATAGAGGATGGCGCCGACCGCGTACACGTCGACCCGCTTGTCCACGTGGTCGCCACGCGCCTGCTCGGGCGCCATGTAGTCGGGCGTGCCCATCACGACGCCCGTCTTGGTCAGCGCTTCCCCGCCCGCTTGCGCGACCTTCGAGATGCCGAAGTCGATCACCTTGACCGTCGCCGTCTCGAGCTTCGAAACGTCGCCGGTGAGAAAGACGTTTTCCGGCTTCACGTCGCGGTGAACGACGCCCGCGTCGTGCGCGGCACCGAGCGCCTTGCAGATTTGGCGCACGATGCGGATGGCGTCGCTCACGGGCAGCTTGCCGGCGCGCTCGAGGTACTCGCCGAGCTCCTCGCCCTGGAGCAACTCCGCGACGAGGTACGGCTGCCCTTCGGGGGTCACGTTCACGTCGTGCACGCCGACGACGTTCGGGTGCGCGATGGCGCTCGCGGCCTCCGCCTCGCGCTGAAAGCGCGTGACGACGTCCGGCTGCCGAGCGAGATCCGGATACAGGAACTTCACCGCGAAGCGCTTGTCACGGAGGCGGGTGTGCTTCGCCTCGTAGACGCGCCCCATGCCGCCTTCACCGAGCACGCGTGTGATCACGTAAGAGTCGGCGAGTACCTGGCCGAGCAGCGGATCTTCGTCTTCCGGCGCGTCGTCTAGCGGCACCGCGTCCCGCGGGCAGACGCGAAAGTCCGCCGGAAAGCGCCCGCCGCACTTCGAACAATGCCGGCTCAGGGACACCGAGCTCGGCATCACCGTACGCGGCTTCGGCTCCGGCGGATACACCGGCACCATCTGCGGGCGCGGGGCCGAGGGTTCGGGCATGGGGCCCCCAATCCTACCATCGATCCCGTGCCGCAAAGCCCACGGCCGATGTAAGGCGGTGTCGGTCAGCGCTTCACGACCACGAACACCGTCACGCCGTGGTGATTGACGAGCAGGAGCACGTTGCCGCGCGCCTTGCCGTACGCGTCCTCGAAGTCGCGGACGTTCGCGACCGCCTTGCGGTTCACTTCGATCACGACGTCGCCCGGGCGTAAGCCGGCGCGGCCCGCGGGACTGTTCGGCAGCACCTGCGTGACGACGACGCCCTTGGTCGCTTCGTCGTTGATACCGAATTGGCGCCGCGCTTCGGGGGAGAGATCGGAGAGCGTGATGCCGTCGAGTCCACGCGGGGCCGCGGGATGCGCGCCCGAGCCGGGCCTGTTCGCGTTGTCCGCCGTCGCCTCACCGAGTGAAGCCGGAACGACGCGCAGCTTGCCCTCGCGATAAAGCTCGAGGTCGACCTTGCTGCCGGCGCCGGCGGCCGCGATCGCGTTCCTGAACTCGCCCGTGCTCGACACCTGGCGGCCCTGCACCTTCTCGACCACGTCGCCGCGCTGGACGCCGGCCTTCGCGGCGGGCGAGCCGGTCTGCACGTCCGCAATCAAAACGCCGCGCGACGTCGGGAGCTTCATCGCCTGACTGAGCTCTTGGTCGACGTCCTGAATCGAGACGCCGAGCCAGCCGCGCGACACCTTGCCGTATTTACGCAGGCTATCCATGATCGGAATCGCCATGTTGGTCGGGATGGCGAAGCCGATGCCCTGATAGCCGCCGCTCCGCGACAGGATCGCCGTATTGATGCCGACGAGCTTGCCGTCCATGTCCACGAGCGCACCGCCGGAATTACCGGGGTTGATGGCCGCGTCGGTCTGGATGAAATCCTCGTAATCCTCGATGCCGAGATCGGAGCGCCCCTTGGCCGAAACGATGCCCATCGTCACGGTTTGACCGACGCCGAAGGGGTTGCCGATGGCGAGCACGACGTCGCCGAGCCTGAGCTTGGCCGAGTCGTCGATCGGAATGGCGCGCAGATCGGGCGGGCTGTTCTTCAGCCGGATCACCGCGATGTCGCTCTTCGGGTCGGTGCCCACGACCTCGGCGTCGAACTCGCGTTTGTCGAAGAGCGTGACCTTGATCTCCTGGGCGTCCGCCACCACGTGGTTGTTCGTGATGATGAAGCCGTCGTTCGCGATCACGACGCCGGAGCCCATACCTTGCTCGCGCCGTTCACCGCCCTCTTGCGGGCCGAAGAAGAACGGAAACGGAAAGCCCTGCGGCCCGCCCTGTATCTTCGCCACTTTCGTCATCGAGATGTTGACGACCGAGGGCAGCACGCGCTCGGTGATGTCGGCGATGCTCGCCTGACCCGGCGTGCCGGCGGCGGTGAGGGTCGCGGAAGGCAGCATCGTGACCGGCGCGCGGCTCAAAGTGCTCGTCTCGGGCGCGACGTCTTGATGCACTCCGCCCGAGGTGGTGGCGGCGCGGGCGCAACCGAGCGGCAGAAGGCCGAGGAGGGTGACGAGGGCTAGGGGACGGTGCCAGACGGGACGTTTCATGCTTGCTCGCCTTCTCGAACACGCCGGGGCCGCCGGCGATTCCCACGCACAAATCTTCAATGAAACCGCGTGCTTGCTGGGCTCGACCGTCGTCACGCTGCGCCGCTGACCCGCAGCCAGGGCTGCCACGTCGGTCCCGGAACGGAAAAGTAGCACCGGGTATTACCCTGCGTACAAGGGCGGCCGTTTGCGGCTTGCGTGCCGGCTCGTGTTTCCGCCGCGCGGCGTAAGGCGTGATGGATCTCGGTTACCTCGAAGAGGCGCCGCTCTTTTGCTACCTGTTCCGTCGTGAGGGCGACGAGTTCGTGCTCGCCCAGCTGAACGCGGCGGCGCGCGAACGGAGCCCCGCCCTCACCGCCTTCATCGGGCGTCCGCTCGCGCACCTCTACAATGACCAGCCGGCCATGAGCGCCGCGGCGAATCGCTGCGTGAACGAGGGTGTCGTGGTCGAGCAAGAGCTCGACTTTCGACGGCACGATCGCACCGAAGCCACACAGCTGATCAAGCTGCGCTTCATTCCCGCACCGCCGGATCACATGATCATTTGCGTGCGAGAGGTGAACCGACCCGACATGGCCCAAGCGGCGCTCGACGAAAGCGAAGCGCGCTACCAGGGCCTCGTGGCCTCGCTGCCGGACGCCGTGCTCCTGCGCGGCGCGGACGCGCGGGTGCTCTTCGCGAACGACGTGGCGCTCACGCTCTTCGGCGTGAAAAGCCCCGTGGATTTGCTGGGCAAGCGCGACGTTTTGGCGCCCGAGGTGATGGTGCGCGACGAGGCCGGCCAAGCCGTCCTTGCCGAGGACGTTCCGAGCATCCGCGTGCTCACGACGGGCAGGCCCGAGCGCGGCCAGGTGTATTCGTTCGCGAACGGCGGCGAGCTCCGCTGGATGCGCGTCGCCGCGCAGCCGATACGCTCGAACGACGGGCGCGTCACCGGATCGGTCACGACGTTCACGGACGTGACCGATCGCATCCTCGACCAGACGGCGCTGCGTGAAAGCGCCGTGCGGCTCGAGCTCGCGCTCGCCTCCGCGCGCATGGGCGTCTGGGAGTACGAGCCCGGACCCGATCGCGGCTGGTGGTCGCCGAACCTCGACGACATCTTCCAGCTGGGCGACGGGACGCGCGGCTTTCTCACGTTTCTCGAGCACGTTCACCCCGACGAGCGCGCCGGCGTGAACGACCGCATCACCGCGCTCGCCCGCGGCGTGCACGGCCAGACGCTCGAACACGAATTCCGTATCGTCGGCGACGACGGCGTCACGCGCTGGGCGCGCGTCTACGGCAGGCTCACCGTGACCGGCACGCGACGCGTCTTCGCCGGCACGACCATGGATATCACCGAGCAGCGCTTGCTCGAAGAGCAGCTGCACCGCGCGAGCCGACTCGAAAGCATCGGGCGGCTCGCGGGCGGCGTCGCCCACGATTTCAACAACCTGCTCGCGGCCATGCTCGGCTCGCTCGATCTCATCGACGGTCACGTCTCCCCCGACGTGAGCGAGGACCTCTCGACGATCCGCCACAGCGCCCTCCGCGCGCGCGATCTCACGCGCCAGCTGCTCGCCTTCGCGCGCAAGCAGCCGGTCGTGTGGCGCACGGTCGATCTCGGCGTGCTCGTGCGCGAGGTCGAGCTCCTCATCAAGCGCCTGGTCGGGCCGCGCATCGCCATTTCGATCGTGACGGCGGGCAGGCCGCTCGTGAGCGCGGACGCCTCGCTGCTCGAACAGGTGCTCGTGAACCTGGTCGTGAACGCGCGCGACGCCATGCCCGAGGGTGGCCGGCTCGAAATCCGCGTCGACAGCGTGCCCGGCGGCGCCGCTCCGCACGGCACCGCGCGTCTCAGCGTGACCGACTCCGGCGTCGGCATGGACGAGGAGACGCGCACGCGCATCTTCGAGCCGTTCTTCACGACCAAATCGCAGGGCACCGGGCTCGGGCTCGCGTCGAGCTACGGCATCATCCAGCAGCACCGCGGGGACATCCGCGTCGAGAGCGAGCCGGAGCGCGGCACGCGCTTCGTCGTGACCCTGCCCTGCCTCGCGCCAGGCGACGAAGTGACGCCGAAGACCGCGCCCCCGCCGACGGCGGTCGCGGCGCGCGGCACCGTGCTCGTGGTCGACGACGAAGAAGCCGTGCGCCGCACGACCCGGCGCCTCGTGCAGAGTCTCGGCTACGACGTGCTCGACGCGGGCAACGTCGCGCAGGCCATGGACCGCTCCGCGGCGCACGGCGGCCGCATCGATCTCTTGCTCTGCGACATCGCCATGCCCGGCGAAGACGGCCGCGACCTCGCCGCCGAGCTCGTCCGCTTGCGCAGCGGGCTCAAGGTCGTCTTCATGTCCGGCTATTCGAACGACATGCAGGAGATGCGACTCGAAGGCGCGCTATTTTTGCAAAAGCCCTTCAGCCGCGACGAGCTCGCGCGCAAATTGGCCGAAGTGACCGGGGCGTAGGGCCGACGCGATCACGTCCACGTCCGAGTACGCGACGGCTCCGTCGCGCGTCCACATCCCCTCGTCGCGGCCCCGCCCCGTGACGAGCACGAAGTCGCCGTCACGCGCCTCGTCGAGAGCCCTCCGGATCGCCTCGGTCCGATCCACCACGACGCGAACCGCCGCTTTGCCCGCGCGACGGCAGCCGCGCTCGAGGGCGTCGATGATGGCGAGCGGGTCCTCGTGTTTCGGGTTCTCGTTCGTGACGAACGCGAGGTCGGCGCGCGCGCCGACGGCTTCGCCCATCGCGCTGCGCTTCGGGCTGTCGTAGCCGCCGGCCGCGCCGAAGACGACGAGCAGGCGCGCCGAGCCCGCGAGGCGCCGCGCCGTGTCGCACGTGCGCGCGAGCGCGTCCGGCGTATGCGCGTAGTCGAGCACGACGTAAGGCCGCTCACTGACGACTTCGAAGCGGCCTGCGAGACGCGAACAGGCGCGCGCGCCCGCCTGCACCGCGCCCGCGGCCAATCCATTCGTCAGCGCGAACGCCGCGGCCGCGAGCGCGTTCTCCGCGTATACTTCGCCGATCAAACCGAGCGTGACCTCACGGCCGAGCTCTTCGGCGAACGGCGACGGCGCGAGCCGAACGTGTGTTCCGGCAAGCGTCGGTTCGACCCGTTCGGCAGCGAGATCCGCTGCGCAGAGGGCCGGGCCACGCGACGGAGCTCCGTACCAGACGCGCCGCACGTCCGCCGGGATGGCGCGGTCGAGCAGCAGCGCGGACTCGTCGCACGCGTTGAGGACGGCCGTGCACCCGGGGCCGAGGTGCACGAAGAGCTGCGCTTTGCTCGCGAGGTAATGCTCCCACGACCCGTGCTCGGCGACGTGATCGCGTGTGAGGTTCGTGAACAGGCCGTGATCGAAGCGCCACTTTTCGGCGTAGCCGTTCATGAGCGCTTTGCTCGTCACCTCGACGACGGCGTGGCGGAAACCAGCGGCGGCCGCACGCCGCATGGATGCGTAGAAGCCGCGCTCGCTCGGTTCGATCGCGACCTCCTCGCCGTCGAAGAAATGGCCGAGCGTCGACTCGCAGACGACGTGGTGGCCCCCCGCCTGCAACATCGAGGCGAGCAGGTGCGTGGTCGAGGTCTTGCCGTTCGTCCCCGTGACGCCGGCCGTCAGGAGCGGCTCCGCCCACGGGAACGCGGCACGTACGGGCCGCGTGAGCGCGTGGAGCACGCGCTCGGCCCCGTTCGCCGCGAGTGCGCCTCCGCTCGCGTCCTTCGCGCCCGGGTCAGGGATAGATCGACGCATGCGGGAACACGCAGAACTGCAGGCGCTCGGCGCAGGTGCCCGAGAAATAGTGCCCGTAGTACCCGGCGGGATCGGCGCAGGTGACGACGGCTTGAAGCGCGTCCGAATTGACGGCGCTGAGCGCGCGCGCGCAACTCGTCTGGGTGAGGGTGCCGTCGGTGCACACCGCCGTGGGCGAGGGCAGGATGGTTCCACCGCCGAGGTCGATGCCGTTCGCGCAGGCGTCCGCACCCTCCGAGTTCGGACACGCGCGCCGCAGCGCGGTCCGCTCGCAGCTATCCGTCGCGTCGGCGGCGCCGATGGTGCACGGATCCGTGATCGGGACGAGGCACGACCCGAGGCCGTCGATCACCCCGGGCCGCAACAGGCTCTGGCTGTAAACGCAGGACCGCATCTCCGGATTCATGCCCGTACTGCACTCATCGCTCGGCAAATCACCGGCCGTCAGCGAGAAGCAATCGGCCGGCCCGACGTCGCCGAAGCAGGGCCCCTCGTCCGTGCCGCCCGCGCCGGCTCCGCCGGAGTGATCGCCTGCTTCACCGCCGTTCGAAACGCCGCCGAGCGATCCACTGACGCCGGCGTTGCTCTCACCGCCGTTGTTCTCGCTGCCCGAGACACCGCCACGGCCCGCAGTCGCGGAGCCTCCCGTTTCCGTAGCGCCCGAGCCGGCTCCGCCGGACTCGGTTGCTTCGCCCGCTGCCCCGCCGGTGCCGGAGCCACCAGCACGTGCGCCGCCGGTGCCCTTACCGCCAGCGCTCGTTCCGCCCGTGCTCTGCCCGCCGCTCGCTGCGCCCGCTTTGCCCGCGCTCGTTCCGCCGGAGTTGGTTTTGCCGGCGCTCCCGCCGGCGGGAGATGCCGTCGCATCGTCGTCCCCACCGCACCCGGCCATGCTTGCAGACGCCGCCGCGAGCGCGGCCGTGAGTGTGAGGAACCGTTCGAAAGAAATCGCCATTCGTTTGCCCCTTCGCGGCCGCGCTTGCTGAACCCGCCTGGCGGCCCGCTTGCTGCGCCAGTCTTTCAGAACCAGGCGCTGGATAGCAAGGCCCCCCCGAGGCCGCAAAAATGCACCGTGTCCGCGCGCGCACCCTCGCCCACTATCGAGAGCACGTCGAAGCAGTGAAAGGCGCCGCTATTTGATCTCGCCGCAGCCGATACGGCCGCCGGCGTTGCCCGTGGGCTGACCGCCGTCGTCCTTCTTCTCGTGGATGATGATGGAGCGACCGAGGAAGGAGTTCGGGTCGTTGGGCTTGAGGTTCGCGCCGGCCGCGACGATCTCGAGCGTGCCTTTGCCGTTGGCGTCGACCGTGATGTTGCCGAGGTCCCCGAGGTGGCGCGGGTTCGTCGCGGGCAAGGCGTGTGGATTGCCGGCGGGGTTGAAGTGGCCCCCCGCGCTCGAGCCGTCCGGCGCGCTGCAGTCGCCCTTTTCGTGCACGTGCGCGCCGTGGTCGCCCGGCGGAACGTTCGCGAGCGCGAGCGTCACCTTCACGCCGTCCGGCACCTCGACGAACGTCGCCTTGCCGTTGATGCTCGAGTTGCTCTTCGGTTGAATCGTGACTTCGACGGTCTTCGCGCCGGCGGCGGGCAGCGCGGCGGCGTCCGCGGGCGTCGAGGCGTCCGAGGTCGGGAGCGCGGTGTTGCTCGTCGCGGCGGGCGTCTCGGGCGGCGTGTTCTGATTGCCGCCGCCGCACGCAGAGAGCGCGAGCGCGACCGAGCCGAGAACGAAGCAGTTGAACTTGGCGTGAGACATCGAGGAAACCTCCGCGCCGGACGCTAGGTGCGTGCCGTGAGTTGCGTCAATGGGCAGAAGTGACACGCGGGGTGCCGGGGTGCCCCGCCGTGAGGCGCGAAAGCTCGGGCGCGAGCTCGGCGAACCACAGATCGAGATAATGACGGCCGATCGCGGACGCGTGCGGTAAGAGGCGCAGGCGCGGAGCGCTCCAGAGCGGTGAATCCGCGGGTAGCGGCTCGTGCTCGAAGACATCGAGGAAGGCGCCGCCGAGCCTGTTCTGCTCGAGCGCGCGTACGAGCGCGGGCTCGTCGACGACGTTGCCACGACCCAGGCTGTAGAAGTAGGCACCCGGTTTCAGCGCGGCAAAGGCGCGGTCGTCGAAGAGGTGATCGGCGCCCGTGTCACCCGGGAGGGTGGCGACGACGTGGTCGGCGGTGCCGAGCACGGTGAGGAGCTCGCTCGCGGGGTAAACGATGTCGGCAGGCGCGGGCTCGACCGCGGCGTTGCGCTTGACGCCGGCGACGTGCATGCCGAGCGCCTTGAGGCTCGCGGCGCAGCGCCGTCCGAGCGAACCGTAGCCGACGACGAGCGCGCTTTGTTCCGCGAGCCGCAGCGTCGAGGAAAATGTGTCGCGCTCCCAGCGCCGCTCGCGCTGCTGAGCTTCGGCCAGATCGAAACGGCGCGCCCAGTAGCTCACCATGCCGACCAGCGTTTCGGCCATGATTTGCCCGTGGAACGCGCCGTGCACCTGGCGCACGCGCCCGCTCGGATCCGGTTTGACGCGCTCGCGCCCCGCGGCGGGCGTCGCGACCAAGCGGAGCAGCGGCGCGCGCTCGTACCACGCGGCGTCGAAGCGCCACACGAGCGCCCCGTGGGCAGTCGGGAGCACCCTCAAAAACTCGTCCTCCGACACGCAGGCGACGAAGCTCAGCGCAGGGTACCGCGCGCGGAGCGCGGCGAGCTGCTCTTCGGAGAGGCGGAATGCTCGCACCTCGTGCACGAGGTGAATGACGACGTTCATCCCACGCTCGCCCGCGTTACGTCAGAGCCCCGCGAGCCAGAGCGCGAGATCCGGCAGCGGCAGGCTCCGGCTCGCGAGCTTCGAGCGCACGACGGCGCCCGGCATGCCGTAGACGACCGCCGTCGCTTCGCTCTCGACGACGACGGTGCCGCCCGCATCGACGATCGATTTGGCGCCGCGCGCGCCGTCGTCGCCCATGCCGGTGAGCACGACCGCGACGGCGCGATTGCCCGCGATGCGCGCCACGCTGTGGAGCATGGCGTCCGCGCTCGGCACGTAGCGATCCTCCGGCTCGGGCGCGCGCAGGCGGATCTTCATGCCCCGCGCGCTCGTTTCGAGCTCGAGACATTGCCGGCCGGGACACACGAAAGCCGTGCCGGCTTCGAGAATGTCGCCCTCCTTCGCCTCGCTCACCGCGAGCGGGCTCCTGCGATCGAGCCGTTCGGCGAACGTGCGCGTGAAGCTCTCCGGCATGTGTTGGGCGACCACGATGGCATGCGGGTATTTCGTGGGCAGGCGACTGAAGAGCTCGAGCAGCGCGCTCGGTCCGCCCGTCGAGGCGGCGATCGCAATGATGTTCTGCGGTGCCTGCCCCGAGTGCGCCTTCTGCATCGGCGACGTGACGATGGGCTCGCGACGCGCGGGCGCCGAGACGCGGACGCTGCGAGCGAGCTCGACCTTGCGCAAGAGCTCTTCACGCACGCTCTTGAGCTCGGGATCGATATAGCGATCCGGCTTGGCGACGAAATCGAGCGCGCCGAGCTCGAGCGCCTTGAAGACGTTCTCCTTCTGGCTGTAGCTCGAGATCACGATCACGGAGACGGGCGTGCGACTCATCAAGATGCGCAGGAACGTGAAACCGTCCATCTTCGGCATCTCGAGATCGAGCGTGATCACGTCGGGCTTGAGCGACGAGACCATGCGCAGCGCCTCTTCACCGTCCGCGGCTCGACCCACGATTTCGATCGTGGGAGAGGTGGACAGGATTTCGGCGATGCTCCGGCGGTTGAACGCCGAATCATCGACGATCAACACCTTCAGCGGCGGTACCCCTTCGTTCGGCATTTACGTCCTCTGTCCGTTGAAGCGCCAGGCCCCAACAGGCTTTCTATACACGAGGTCTTCCCTCAGATGCACGAGCTCGAATGCGGTCGATACGTTGAGCAGCGATTCGGAATGACCGAGCAGTAGGTAACCCCCTGGCGTCAGGCGCTCGTAGAAGCCGTCGATCACGCGGCGGCGGGACTTCATGTCGAAGTAGATCAGCACATTGCGGCAAAAGATCACATCGACTTGAGGGATCATCAGCGCGCGGCCGCCGTCCATCAGATTGAGCTGCCCGAAATGACAGATCTTCTTGAGCTCGGGCGCGACCTCGCAGCCGTCATCGACACGGGCGAAGAAATGATGTCGCACCTCGTGCGTAGTCGTACGGAATGCCGCCTCGCGATAGATGCCACGGCGGGCAGCGGCCACCGAGCCGCGGCAGATGTCGCTGCCGACGACCTTCAGATCCCAATTGCGAAATAGCCCGGATTCGAGGAGGAGGATCGCGATGGTGTACGCCTCCTCCCCGGTGGCGCAGCCGGCGCTCCAAATTCCGAGGCGGCGCCGCGTAGCGTTGGTTTGAGCGAGCTCGGGGAGGAGCTGGTCGCGAAATGCCCGGAGCTGGTACTCTTGCCGAAAAAAGTACGTCTCTTTGGTGGTGAGGCGCTCGATGGCCTCCTCGAGCTCGCCCGGGCCACGCGGGTCGAAGCGGAGGTACTTGTAGTAGCCGTAGAAATCCTCGAGGCCGAGCGCCTCGACGCGATCGACGAGGCGCCGCTCGAAAAGGAACATGGCGTCGTCGTCGTAGTGGAGCCCGGCGTGCTCGTAGAAGAGATCGCGCAGCAGCCGGAACTCTTCCGTTCCGAGCTGCGCGTGGGGCAAGAGGCGTGAGGAGATCATCGCGGCAGGTAGCTCCCCCGCGTCGGCAGCGGGCTACGATGGGCACCGACCATGCTCTCGAGGGCGCGCCCGATGGCCTCGCGCACGAGCGGATCCTCCTCGACGGCGAGGCGCGCGCGGAGCGGCGGCGTCGCGATGTCGCCGTAGTGGGCGAGCACGTCCGCGGCCAGACGCCGCACGTCCCATGCCTCGTGATCGAGCGAAACGGCGAGGTGCGCGAGGACCCGGCCGTCGCTCGACTCGCCGAGAGCGCGCACGGCGGCCTTTACGACCTCCGACGCGGGGTGCGAGAGGCCGTCGATGAGCGCTTCGATGCGACGCGCTTCGGGGAACGCACCGAGCGCTTCGATCGCGGCGACGGCCGCCTTCGGATCGCCCGAGCGCACGAGCGGACGCAGGATCGGCAGCGCGCGCGGATCGCTCGTCTCGCCGAGCGCGAGCAAGGCCGCGATGTGCATCTCGTCGTCCGGGGCGCGCTCGGCGAGCGCGACGAGCTGAGCGACACCGAGCGCCTCGCCCTCGGCCGAACGCAGGCGGCCGAGCGAGCGCACGGCCGTGAGACGCACCTCGCGCTCCTCGTCCGTCAGCGCGAGCGCAATCGGCTCGACGGCGAGCGCTCCGCCGACCGCGGCAAGCGCCGGGAGCGCCGCGCGACGCACGGAAGGCGACGCGCTCGTGAGCGCGGCGGCGAGGAAATCGACGTCAGCTTCGAGGCTGCCGCGGACGGGCGGACCCACCACGCGGATCAAGACGGCGGCCGCATGCGATTCGAGCGACGCCGGGCGGGCGCGGCTCGCCAGGTCGCGCGCGGCGTCGGCGAAGCGCGCGGCGAGCACGGCGAGCGAGGTTTCGGTGGCGCGGCGGACGGCGGGCGTCGCGTCGCCTCCGAGCAAGCGCGCGACGGCTTCGAGACAGCTTTCGTCGCCCACGGCGGATAGCGCTCCGAGGGCCGCGCGCACGACTTCCGGCGCGGGATCGGCGAGCGCGGTCAACGCTTCGGTACGCACCGCGGCCGCGTTCGTCTCGTCGGCGAGCCGCGCTGCGATTTCGATACATGCGGCGCGTCCGCTCGGCGCGGAATTCGAGGCGCGCTCGAGCAGCGGCGCGACGGCGAGCGGACCGAGCCAATCGAGCGACTCTTCCGCTGCGCCCTGCAAGAGCTCGTCGTCGAGCGCATCGAGGGCTTGACCGGCCGCGCCCTGCACACCGAGCGCGCCGAGCGCGAGCAGCGCCACGCCGCGGCCGTCGCGACCTTCCGCGCTCGACGCGAGCTCGATGACGCGCTCGCGCGTCGCGGGGTCCAGCGCCTGCGCTTCGTTCTTGAGCGCGCGGGCCGAAACGGGCCCCGCGCGCGCGAGATCCACCACGGACCGGAGCGTCTCGACCAGCGTCCCGCCGCGTGCGCTCGGCAAAGCGGAGACGAGCGGCAACGCCGCGCGGGCGTCCCCGGTGCGTCCGATCGATGCGAGCACGGCTTGCTCGAGCAGCTTTTCGTCCTTGAGACGCGCCAAGCGCTCCCACGGCAGGGTGACGCCGAGCGCGCGCAGACCGTCGACGGCGGCGAGGCGCGTGAACTCGTCCGGAGCGTCGAGGCAGCCGATGAGCGCCGGAACGACTTCGAGCACGCCGTCGATCCCGAGGCCGGCGATGGCTTCGACCGCCGCGACGCAGACGTTCGGGTCGGGGTCGCGCAGGAGACCGCCGAGGACGGGCAGCGCCGTCGCCTGTCCGGTGCGGGCGAGCGCCTCGGCGCCGAGCTTGCGCCCGTCGGCGTCGAGACCGCGCAGGGCGGCCGCGATTGCGTCCACGGCGTCCACGCCGAAAGCTCCGAGCGCTTCGACCGCCGCGTTGCGCAGGCCGACGTTGTCCGAAGGGCTGAGCGCGCTCACGAGCGCGGCGAGGAGATTCGGCTCGGGCGCGAGGCCCTGCACGACGGAGACGGCTTCCTTGCGCACGCGCCAATCCTCGTCGCCGAGCAGCGTGACGAGGCCTGCCGCCGCGAGCACCGGCTCGACGTCGAGGAGCGCCCGCGCGGCGCGCCGCCGCTCTTCCGGATCGTCGGAGGTGAGCGCGCCGCCCGGAATCGACGGACTCGTCATTCGGCCCCCGCGGCCAAGTCGTCGTCCGTGTAGGCGCTCACGAGGGCATAAAGGCGGCTCACGTCGAGCACGAACACGAGCGCGCCTTCGTAGCTCGTGACGCCGACGATGCCGCGCGTGTCTTCACCGCCGCCGAGCGACGGCGCGGGACGTACCTCGACGCCGCCGGTTCCGAACACGTCCGTCACCCGATCGACGGCAAGACCGAAGGTCCGATCCTCCACGCGCACGAGGATCCACTTGGCGCGCCGCCGATCCGGCACCCTCGGCAGCCGGAAGCGCGCCCGCAAATCGACGATCGGTATCACCTGCCCGCGATGGTCCGCGACGCCCGCGACGACGTCGGGCGAGTGCGGGAGCTCCGTGAGCGGCAGCGGCGCGACGATCTCCTGCACGGCCGCGATCGGCACCGCGTAGGTAACGTCGCCCACGACGAAGCCGACGAGGCTCTTTCTCGGATCCGGACGCTGCTTGCTCGCCGCCATCTTCATTTTAGCCCATGACCAGCGCGTTGAGGTCGAGCAGCACGATGAACTCGCCTTGCGGCCGGCCGACGCCGAGCACGTACTCGCTCACTTCGGTGCCGACCCCGGTCGTCGCGAGCTCCATGTCCGCTTCCGACAGCCGCACGACCTGGAGCACCTCGTCCACCCAGAGCCCGACGGCCTCCCCCGATTGCGCGACCGCGAGCAGGATGCGTGTCCGGCGCGTGTTCGGACGCGCTTCGAGCTTCAGCCGCACGCGCAGATCGACGACCGTGACGAGCAAGCCGCGCACGCTGCAGACGCCGACCACCTCGACGGGCGCGCGCGGCACGGGGGTAATGGGCGGCGGCGACAGGATCTCCTTCACGCGCGCGAGCTCCACGCCGAACACGTCCGCGCCGAGCACGAAGGTCAAAAACTCCCGCACCGGCCCGCGGCCGCTCGCGCGCCGCGCGAGCCGCTCACCCCGGGTCGCACGCGCCAAATCAACCATGGAGCCGTCCTCGCTCGCGGCCGACGTCGCTGCCCGACAACACTTCGTCCACGATCGCGGCCGCGTCGAGCACGAGGCCGACGCGCTGATCGCCGAGCTCGGTCGCGCCCGCGAAGCCGCGCACCGACGCGAGCGAGCGCCCGAGGGGCTTAATCACGATGTCCTGCTGGCCGATCAGGTGATCGACGACGAGGCCGAGCCGCCGGTTGCCGAGCGCGACCACGACGACGTAGCTCTTGCGGGGCGGAGGGCGCCGGCCGCGCTCGAGCACGAGCACACGATCGAGACGGCAGAGCGGCAGCGTCGCGCCGCGCAGCGTGATGACTTCGCGCCCGTCGAGCATGCGCGAGCCCGCGGACTCGAGCGAGAGCGCTTCGGTCACCGTGGAGAGCGGGATCGCGAACACCTGGTTTGCCACGTGCACCATGAGGGCGCTCACGATCGCGAGCGTGATCGGCAGCGTGATCGTCATCTTCGTACCGATGCCGGGCTCGCTCTGCACGTCGATGATGCCGCCGAGGCGCCCGATGTTCGTCTTCACGATGTCCATGCCGACGCCGCGCCCGCTCGTCTCGTTCACGACGTCGCGCGTGGAGACGCCAGGCAAGAACACGAGGCCGAGCACCTCTTCGCGGCTGAGCTCCGCCGCGTCGTCCGCGTCGAGCTTGCCGAGGCGCACCACTTTCTCGAGCAACGCTTGCTCGTCGATGCCGCGGCCGTCGTCTTCCACCTCGATCATCACGTGGTTGCCCTTTTGATAGGCGTTGAGCGCGATGGTGCCCGCGGGCGGCTTGCCGACCTCCGCCCGCCGGCTCGAGGTCTCGATCCCGTGATCGATGGCGTTCCTGATCATGTGCATCAGAGGATCGGAGAGCTCCTCCACGATGAGCTTGTCGATTTCGGTCTCCGAACCGGTGATGACGAGGCGGATCTCCTTCTGCATCTCGCGGCCGATTTGCCGGACGACGCGCGCGAGCCGATCGAAGACCTGGCCGAGCGGCACCATGCGCACTTCCAGGATGCCGGCCTGCATTTCGGCGAGGCGCCGCTCGAAGCTCCGGTGGAGCCGCTGAATCTCGGTGGTGAGCTGGCGCTGGCCCTCCGCGCGGAGCCGCTCGGCCAGGCGGGCGATCGAGCCGCGCACGATGGCGAGCTCGCCGACGACGTTCATGAGCGCGTCGAGCTTGCGGATGTCGACGCGCACGGTTTGCGTCAACGAGCGCAGACTCGGCCCCTGGTCGAGCGCAGCGTCCTGAGCGCCCCCGGGCGTGACCGATTCGGCGCCGCGCACGGAGATTTCTCCGAGCGGCGCCCGCGACGGCTCCCCGCCGACGAGGCTCGGCCGCCGGCGCGGGATCTCCTCGATCACGACGTTGTCCGCGCCGAGCGCGCCGATCAGCGTCGCCAAATCGTCGCGCGACGCCATCAGGAGGTCGAGCTCGATGGCATCCGCGCTCGTCGCCTCGCCGGCGGGCAGGTAGGTGATGATCTCACCGTGGCGCTTGGCGCGCGCCTTCATGTCCTCGAGCGCCTTGTCGATCGTCGTGAGATCGAACTCGACGCGGAGACGGTAGAGCCGCATCTTCTGCTCGAGGTTCGCCCGCAGCCGGTGCTCCTCGTACTCGGTGAGGACGGCGAGCAGGCCGGGCTCGAGCTCGTACTCGCTGTCGGGCGTGCTCTTGCTCGGCGCTTCGGAGCCGAGCTTGTCGAGGCGAGCGAGGAGATCGTCGACCGCGGGCGTGGGCTCGTCACGGCCCTCGCGCTCCATCGCGAGCAGTCGCCCGTACACGTCCACCGAGACAAACAGCGTGTCGACGACCTCGGCCCCGAGCACCATGCGCCCGAGCCTCAAGTCGTCGAGCAGGTCCTCGAGCCGATGCGACATCTGCCCGAGGCGCTGCGCTCCGAAGAGCCCCGCGAGCCCCTTCAGCGTGTGGACGGCACGGAAGGCTTCGTTGATGAGCGCCGGATCGATCGAGCCGCTCCGCACGGACGCGTCGAGGTCGAGTAAGTTGCGCGAGAGCGTCTCGACGATCTCCTGCGCTTCCGACAGGAACTCGTCGCGGGCGCGCTCCGTCGGATCAGCCACGCGGCGCCTCTTTGCGCGGACCCTCGTCACCGAGATGACGGACCGCTTCGTCCACGAGCGCCTTGCTCGCGAACGGCTTCGCGAGATAGCCGTTCGCTCCGAGCCGAAGGCCGCGCTGCCGGTCGCGCTCCGACGACTGCGTCGAGATGAGCAGGATCGGCGTGCTCCGGTGCGCGTCGGTTTTGCGCATGAACTGCACGAGCTCGAGCCCGTTGATGTCGGGCATGTTGATGTCGCTGATGACGAGCGCGTAAGGCCCGCGCGGCAGCAGGCGCAACGCGTCGAACCCGCTCGTCGCCTCGGAGACTTCTACGTCGGCTATCGACGACTCGAGCGTGCTCCTCACGAATGCGCGGGTGCTCGCCGAGTCCTCGACCACGAGGATTTTGCGCATCTCTTCTGCGAGAGTAGAGCGGCTCGGCGCCAGGGGGAAGTAACCCCCGCGGGCTCTTTGCGCGGCCCGTGCCCTGCGGCCGGACGTGGAATCCGCGGTTCTCCTACATCTGCCGACAGGCGCTCCAGACGGGACGTGAGGGTTTCCGAGCCTCACGATACGAGGGGCCGGCTTGACACCGTCTCCGCGGCCGTGGAACGGCTCGCCGCCTAGGGAGCCCAGCGTGAGCAACGAGACTTGCATCATCGGTGCCGGCTCATCCGGCATGGTCGCCGTCAAGGCCCTGCTCGACGCCGGCGTGCCCTTCGATTGCTTCGAGGAGAGCGACCGGGTCGGCGGGCTGTGGGTCTTCGGCAACAAGAACGGCAAGAGCGCCGCGTACCGCTCGCTCAGCATCAACACCTCGCGCGCTCGCATGCAGTACGCGGACTTTCCCATGCCCGAAACGCTGCCCGACTATCCGGGGCACGCCGACATCGCGGCCTATTTTCAGGCTTACGCCGAGCGCTTCGAGCTCGGGCGCCACATCCGTTTCGGCACGCGCGTCGAGCACGTCGAGGCCGACGGTTCGGCTTACGCCGTCACGACGTCGGACGGAGTGACCAAGCGCTATGCCGCCGTGATCGTCGCGAACGGTCATCATTGGCTGCCGCATTTTCCGAATCCTCCCTTCCCCGGCGCCTTCGCGGGCACCACGCTGCACTCGTCGCGCTACGTCTCGCCGGTCGAGCCGTACGACTTTCGCGGCCGGCGCGCCGTCGTGCTCGGTTTCGGCAATAGCGCCGTCGATATCGCGTGCGAGCTCGCGCGCCCCGGCGGTGCCGAGCGCGTGTTTCTCTCGACCCGGCGCGGCGCGTGGGTGCTGCCGAAGTACGTGCTCGGCCGTCCGCTCGATCAGCTGACCGGGAGCATGAGTTTTCTGCCGCCGAGCATCGGAATGCGGATTTCGGAGCTGTTTTACGGCCGGGTAGTCGGGGATCTGCAAGCGCACGGCTTGCCGAAGCCGGACCATCGGCTCGGGGGCGCCCATCCGACGGTCTCGAGCGACCTCTTACCGATGCTCGCGGCCGGACGCGTCCGGCCGAAGCCGAGCATCCGCGCCTTTCACGGCGACGCCGTCGAGTTCGCGGACGGGACGCGCGAGCTCATCGACGCCGTCGTGTACGCGACGGGCTACCAGGTCTCGTTTCCGTTTTTCGAGCCGGCGTTCGTCTCGGCGCCGGAAAATGAGCTCGAGCTCTACTTTCGCACGCTGCACCCGGAGAAGAAGAATCTGTTCTTCATCGGCCTCGCGCAGCCGCTCGGGGCCATCATGCCGATCGCCGAGGCGCAGGCGAAGCTCATCGCCGACTGCCTGGCCGGGCGCTACGTGCCGCCGCCCGCGGACGAGATGCGGCGCGAGGCCGAGGCCGAGCGCGCGAGCGTCGCCCGCCGCTACGTCCGTTCGCGGCGCCACACGATGCAGGTCGACTTCGACGACTTCATGCGCGCGCTCAAAAAAGAACACGCACGGGGTCGTAAGCGGGCAGAGCGCTAGCGGGAACGTCGTCAGGCACCGCCGGCACGGAAGCGCACGCCGGAGGTCGTGAAGAAGCTGCCGCCCTGAACGTCGAGCTCGAGGTCCACGCTCGAGGCTTGAGGCAACGTGAACTCGAGCGGCTTGGCGGCATCGCCCGCGGTGACGATGCTCCCGTTCACCGCGAGCGTGAAGCGCGCGGTACCGGCAGGCGCGAGCGCCTCGAGCCGCCAGCTCCCGACACCCAAGCGCAGGTGCTCGACGCGGCTTCGGGCCCCGCTCGGAAGATCCGCTTCGATCGCACCCGCGGGGCCCAGCCGGGCGACCGCGCCTTCGGGCGTCGTGAGGAAGTAGCTCGGCACGAAGACGGAGTCGGACGTCGTGCGAATGCCGATGGGGCCCTCACGTCGAACCCAGAGCGGCGCGGTGAGCGTGCGGCCGTTGCCGCTCGCCTCGAAGCGGAGCGGTACGTACGCGCGCTGAAAAGCGCGCCGCGCGACCATCTCGCGTTGGGCGGCGAACTTTCCGTCACGCTGGCAGGGCGGCACCCCGAAGCATACGATGTCGGGCGCACGCTCGAGGTAGTACGAAGCGTCGCCGAGCTCGTGGCCCATGGCGCCCCTGCCCATGCTCTTCGGGCGATGGTGCGCGAGGTAGCGATCGGTGAGTCCGAGCATGTCGAGCGCCGGGAGGCCCGAGGCGTACGGGATGGCTCCCGCTGCGTCGACGGCGACGAGCGGCTGCTCGGCTCGGAACATGCGACCGAGCGTCTTGCCGACGACGATGCCGTCCCATTGCCAGACCTCGTCCTTCGCCCAGTTGTTGTTGAAGTGGCTTCCGAGCGCCGCAAGCACGACCAGGCTCGCCGTCCACCGCAAGGTTGCCGGCGCGATGGGTGCGCGCAGCTCGTCACCCATCACGAACGCGACGAAGAGGCCCGCGAGTACGACGACGTAGGTGAGCTGACGCCACGCCGGAAAAAAGTCGCCGCCGATGCGGACCACGTACGCCGTCCAGACCGCGGCGAGCACGAGGTGAACGATGGCCACGGGGCGGAGCCGCGGCTGCCGGAGCCCGTGGAAGCCGCAGCTGACGAGCGCGAGCCAACTCGCGGCGAGTGGGCATAGACTGTTCTTCACGTAATCGAGGCCGCTTTGAAGACGCTGGTCGCTCAACACGACCTTCGCGTACGCCGTGTTCGGCAAGAGGTCGTGGTAATAAGCGAGCCGAAAGAGGAGCTGCGCAGCGCCGAAAGCGAACGCGCCGCCGAGGATTGCGCAGCACACACGCAGAGCTTGCTTGCGGAAGGCGAGCGTGAGCCCGACGGCGGCGGCGAGCGCCCAGAGCGCACCATCGACCCGCGCCCAGCAGAGCAAGCCGAAGCAAGCCGCCGCCGCGACGGTCGCCGCGCGCTCTCCGTCACGCGCTGCGCGAAGCGCGCTCACGACGCCCCAGCTCAAGAGCGCGCCGACGAGCGGCGACTCGAGCCCGCCCATGCTCCAGACGGCGATCGAGTCGGACGCGACGAAGAGACCCATCACGAGGGCTGCGCCCACCCAATGCCACGCGCGCGTCGGCCGCACGGCGGCAATCACGGCACCGAGCGTCGCCGCCGTGCAGAGGACGCCGAGCGCACGTGCACCGGTGAGCAGATCGATCCGGAACAAGCCGGGCACCGCGCACAAGAGCACCCACAGCAGGTTCGAATAGCCCTCCACGCGCTCGTGATCCGTCCAGGTGAGGCCTGCGCCATGGAGCAGGCGATCCGTGTAGCGGAGCGAAATGAAGCCGTCGTCCGTGAAAAACGGCGCATACGCGTGCTCGTGTGCCAGCACCGCGAGCACGCCGGTTACGACCAGCGCGACTGCTAATAACTCCTGGGAGTGACGCCTCAACGACGAGGTCGTCGACGGACCCGTAGCAACGATTACACCACCACCAACAGTGCGCACCTGCACCTCCCGCTTTCAGCTATAGCTGCTCGGGGGCGCTCATGCAAGGAGGGCTACTCGCTCAGGGGTGGTGCTCGAGACGATGGACCGCGGCTGCGTTCTTGCTCGTGTCGGCGCCGCGCTTGAGGAGCGTCAGATCGCCGCGCGTCTCCACCACGCCGAAGTCCCCTTGCCGGAGCGCCCGGAGGAGCGGTTCCTCTCCACCCCAGCGCAGGCTGCGCGAGCTGTAAATCGCGTAGTCCATCTTCCCGAGCCCTTCCTTCACGCTCATCAAGTGGGTCCGGTGCGACAGGTGCGGGCCCTCGTACTCGCCGGCACTCACCGAAGCATTCGGCGGAATGAGCCGCACCAGGGCGTCGAAATTGGCGCGCCGGTGCGCGTCCGCCGAGGACCAGCCGAACGACACCTCCTGAAAGCTCGTGTGGAAGGTGTCCCAGTTGAAAGCGTCGTATTGCACTGCGCCAATCAGCGAACCGAGCAGCATCGCCGCGAGCGCGGGCCAGCGCCGCCTTTCTCGCCGCACGGCGAGCGTCACGATCGCGGCGACGAACAAGTACGGCACGAAGTGCATCGAGTAATGGAATTGAAACTGCGTGATCGCGGAGCGATTGGTCGCGAGTCCCACCACGAGCAGGCCGGGCAAGAATAGAATCAACGTGCCCGCGCGGCGGACGGGGACGAACGCGAGCGGCACGAGCAGGTGGAGCGCGAGGAGCAGCTTGTCTTCGCTCAGCACGCGGCTTAGTGCGTACACGGGATTCGCGACCAACGTTTGAACGACGGCCTCGAAGCCTTGCGCGCCGGGCGGCACGAGGTCCGCGTAGTAATCCAAGAACACTTGGTTGCCGAAGCGTTGCATCCAGAAAAACTTCACGTAGACGAACCAGACGCTCCCGAGCACGGCGAGGCCGGCCCCGAGCTTCTTCGTGCGTCCGACGAGCACGAGCGCGGCGCCCACCGCCGCAAGCCCGAGCGCGACGTCCTCGCGGCACGCCGCCGCCAAAAACACCGTGATCCAGAAGCCGACGTAGCGCCGTTGTGCGTAAAAGAGCGCCGCCCACAGCACGAAAAAGACGCTCAGCGGCAGGAAGTGAAAATCGTAGAAGACACAACCCTGCACCGTCGGGAACGCGAGGTAGACGGCGACCAACACCACGGCCTGCCAGGCGTTGCGCAGCCAGCGGCGCGCGAGAAAGTAGAGTGGAACGCCCGCGCCGACGATGAACAGGGACTGCAGCACGAGCAACGTCTCCGAGCGCGGGACGAGCGCGTAGACGGGGAGCAGCACGTAGAGGAGATATTCGGCGTGCTCGCCGAAGTAGGAGCGCTCGAGCGCAAAGCCGTGGCGGCCGTGCAGCGTATTCCAGAACAGGTTCTCGAAGATGCCGAAGTCGAAATTCGACGTCAGCATCTTGTCGTGAATGCGGATGCTACCGAGGCACGCGAAGACGAACATGCCCGTCACGAGCAAGCACGCGACGACCGTCGGCACCCAGGGCTTGCGAAGCACCGGCGGAACCGCGAGCGAGGGCCCCTCCGCGCCGAAGAAGGGGAGCGGCGCTTTCGACAAGGCCTGCTCCAAACCCCACACCATCGCGCCGGTGAGCAGCATGACGAAGAGCTCGTTCTCCTTGAGGACACCGCGAAAAAGCAGGGCCGGCAGCGGCCAAAGCGCGAGCAACGGGAGTAGGCGCAGGGTCCAGCGCTCGTAGCGGTTGCGCTCGCGCTCGCTCGGCGCGCGCACGAAGGCGACATGTACGGCGATGCCCGTGAGCAGCGCTGCTGCGACCGGAAGCGCGAACAGCAGCGGGCGTAAGCCCTTGCCGCCGTGGTTTTCGGTGACGTAACCGGAGGCGTGGCCCCCCAAGCGCAAGAGCCCGAGGAACTCCGCGATGGCGCACGCCTCCAGCGCGGCGACGACGCGAACGATGCGGACCCGTTTGTCTTCGTGCATACCGGCTCCCGGCCGCGACTAGATCACGGATCGGGGTAACGGGGCCACCCCGAACCCCCTCGCTGCGTCAGGCCTGCACGGCCTCGAACGCGACGCGCGCGAGCGGGTCGGGCTTGATGCGCCGAGTTCGTGGACCTCGCGCTCAAGCTCTTTGACTCGCGCCTTGTCTGCCCTCGCCAACGACATCCCGCTCGAGCTGCTCCACCTGCTCGCATGCCTCCACGTCGTCCGCGCCTTCGCCCGCGAGATCGTCGAAGCCCTCGCCTCGCTCAGCCACGGAGTCTGGACCCGCGCGACTGCTGCTGTTTCCGCCACCTTGACAGAGGACTTGGCGAACGCATCTCCATGCTCACCTATATTGCCCAACCGGGCGAACACCTGCCCCAGTAGGTAGGCACCATGCGGCTCTTTCGAGCGCGAACACGCCACCGACATACTACCCACAGTAGTCTTATTGGATGGCAACCCGCGGTTGGGAAGCAAGCGCTCAAGCGCGAACCGCTTCGAACGCGACCCGCGCGAGCGCGAGCGGTCCCGGCGCGGCTTGAAAATCGATGAGACGGAGCGCCAAGCGGTCGAGCGTGCGGTGGCCCGGATACCAGAACGGCTTCGGTAACGTCTGTACGAGCGGCGCGCGCAGCACGGACTTCTCGACGTGCTCGAAGAGGAGCGCGTTGTGGCCGACTCCGAGCCCGCTCTGCACGTCGGCGAGCGTGCCGGACGGGTGCCCGCCCCACGGCAGCGTGCCGAGGCCGTACGCGACGGCGGGCCACACGTTCACGCCGACGGAGCCGTAGCAGAGCTCGCGAATCGCCGCGTCGACACCGCGCGCGAGCACCGGGTCGCGCTCCACCGCTGCGGGCACGAGCAGCATCGCGTTCAGCGTCCCCCACACCCGCTCGTTCAAGAACGGCGCGACCGCCGCGATGAACTCGAGCGGATCGCCGCTCGCGATCGACACCTCGGACAGCACGGCGCAGAACGGCTCGTGCTCGAAGCACGCCGGCTGCATCGCCGGCTCGAGGCCCGTCACGAGCGCCCACGGTGTCTCGCTGCCGAGCGTCGCCCCCCGTGCGGGGTGCGCCGGCGTGCCGAACGTCTGCACGCGACCGCCGTTCGTGGTGAAGCGCTCGTATTTCTGGGCGGCGCCTGGGTAGTACGCTTCGCGTACGGGGATTGCGGCGAGCACCTCGGCCAGGCGCGCGAGTAGGCGCTCGCGGAGCGAGCTGCCGCGCGGCGTGACCACGAGCTTGGTCGCGTTGCAGTTGAAGCCGGCGTTGAACGCGAAAGAACCGGCGATGCTGCGCGCGGCGTGGTCGATTTCGCGATCGGTCCACGCGCCCGGCACCACGACCACGGGGCTTACGTTGCCGAGCTCGCTCGTCACGGGCTTTCGGCAAATCGGCTCGTTGTGAGCCTTGTTCGCGCGGCGCTCGGCAGGGTCCGCGCCCCAGACGATGGCCTCGTGCGTCTCGTACGCGCCGGTGATGTGGATCGCGTCGATCGCCGGATGCGCGGCGAGGTAGGCCCCCACCTCGGCGCCGCCGTACGCGAGCGCCATGTAGCCCTCCTTGATCAAAGGAGCGAACGCGAGCTCGAGCAGCGGGCCCTGGTAATCGTTGACGGGGCTCAGCTTGAGCACGCACGCGCGCCCCTCGATGAAACATTGGCCGAGCGCGTCCACGACCCCGATGGACGCGACGTTGCCGGCGCCGAGCACGAGCGCGAGCTCCCCTTCACGGGCCGTGAGCGTGCGCGGGTCGGTCGTGACGGCGTCGGGGGCGACCGCGCGGTCGAGCCACACTTCGCCGCGGACGGCACGAAAGACGGCGCTGTCGTAGGCGTCGAGCGGGAGCGCCTCGATGACCGTGCGACCGTGCTCCTCGCGCACCCGCGCGGGGCCGATGCGTCGCGGCCCCTCGAAGGTCGCGGCAAGCTCGCGGATGAAGCGCAGAATGATGACGGGGCCCTCGAGCGCTGGCTCGCCGGACCGGGCGCTCAGCGCGTCGATGCCCTTGGCGGCCACGTCGAGCGCGACGAAGCGGCGCGCGAGCTCGTGGAAGCGGCGGCCCACGTCGCGCAGCAGGCGCGCGCGTTCGAGCGGAGGCAGCGCCGCCAAGCGGGGCGCGGCCGCGTCGAGCCGGTCGAGCGCGAGGTCGAGCTCGACGGGCGTCGTCGGGACCGGTTTTGAGCCAATTCCTCGGGCCATGGCCGGATCGAATTGCCTGCCGCGGTCGGCGGTGCGAAAGCCTATGGGAGGGTAGCATGTCCGACTCCGAGCCCCCCGAGCCCGCCCCCAAAGCCATGACGACGAGCGACCGGCCTCTGAGCCGTCCTCCAGGGTCGGGCCGGGACTCGAGCGCGCACCTCCACGCGGCCCTGTCGGCGAGCGGGCGCGCCGAGGCGAGCCTGAGCACCCTCATGCGGGCCATCCGCGACCTGAGCTCGGGCGTGAGCAACGCGCGAGAGGCCAACGTGCAGCTCTTGCGCGAGCTCGAGGGGATGTCGGATCTGCTCGGCGCGGCCAACGAGCGGCAGCTCGCGCTCAAGAACCGCGTCGCGCTGCTCGAACAGTCGCTCGAGCGGGCCCACGTCGAGGCGCAGCGGGAGCGCGCGTACATCCTCGACCAACAAGACGCCTTCATCGCAGCGATGATGGACGACCACGAGCAGGTCATCGCCGAGCTGAACCGCGAGATCGAAGCCGCGCGCCAGCGTCCGAGCCTGCGGGCCGCGGGCTTCCCCACCTTGCCGAACCTGGCCCAGGTCGCGGTCGAGCCGAGCGACGACACGCTCCGGCACGAGCTCGAAGCAGCCAAAAAGACGAACGAGAAGCTCTTGAGTGAACGCGACCGCGCGCGGGAGACGCTCCTCAAGGTGCAAGCGCAGCGGGATGAAGCGCAGGCGGCGCTCGTCGATCTCGGCCGCGATCCGGCACGCGCCAGTCAGGCGCGCATGGCCGCGGTGATTCCGAGCGGGATTTCCTCGCCGCATTTGCGCACCGCGCCGACGCTGCCTCCGCCGGAAACCGCACGCCCCATCTTGCCCGCCCCCGATTCGCCGCCGTCGGCAGCATCGACCGCGCCGACCATGCCTCCGCCCATGGCGGTGCCGAGCGCGGCTCCGAGCCCGCACGAGCTCGACCATGGGGCGTTTCCGCCCGAAGAGCTGCGGGGCGCCGTGCTGCCTCCCCCGTCCTCCGGCGGCCAGGCGCTGCGCGTCGCCATGCCCAAGCGGAGCCTCACCCCGCCCGGACCTCCGAGCGACATCCCGCCGCAGAACACCACGAGCGGCCGGCCCGGCGGTTACTCGATGACGAACAGCGTTGCCCCCGAGCACGTCCCGGGAGCGCCGCGTGTCTCGCGCGCACCGCGCAGCAGCTAGTGCGTTGAGGTAAACCGTAGCGGAACTTCATGAGCACCGCCGTCGCCGACTCCCGGCGCGCGCGCTTGCCGGCGGCCGCGACGCTGCGCACCGGTCTCGCGCTCGCGCTCGCGCTTCTCTCCCTCCCGTTTTCGAAGCTCGCGCTGCCCGCCGCGCTCTTCGTCTTCTTGAGCTTTCTGGCGGCGCCCGTCGCTCCGCCGAGCGTCAAGCAGCGGCACCGCGCAGCGCTGGTCGTCGCGACGCTCGCCTCGACCGTGGCCGTGCCGCTCTTCCTCGTGCGCGATGCCATGCCTGGGCTCGTCCAGGGTGGAACCGGCGCCGCGAGCCAGCGCGCCGTCTCGCGCCTGCGCGAGTTCGAGTTCGCGGAGAACGCGGCGCGGCGGAGCGCGAGCCTCGATCCGGACAATGACCATATCGGCTCCGCCCTGCTTTTGGGGGAGCTCACCGGCGAAACCGGCATGCGCAACGCCGCTCGTCTCACGCCGCCCCTGCTCGAGAACTACCCGCGCGTCGAAGGCACGCACGGGGGCCCAGCGCTCGAGATCGGCGGCTATTGGTTCATGATCTGCCTGCCCGTGGTGGGCGGCGGCTTCTCGAGCGATCCGAACGCGCACTTCGACGACGAGGCCGCGGAGCGCCGGTTCGTCGCCTATGCGTGGCCGTCCGGGCGCGACCCGGGGTTCGAGCGCGCGTACTTCATCGACGAGCACGAGAACATTCTCGGAGCGGAGTCCGCGGCTCCCGATCTGCGGTTCGGAGCCAGCGCAGGGCCCGCGTGCGACGACGCGCTCGCGCCCGCGACGCGCGAGGATTGGCGGCCCTGGCGCGGCAAGAAACCGCGCGCCACCTTGCCCGGCGACGTACCGGCCGCTAAGCACTGACGCCTTGGACGCGATTTACAAAAGCGCGATCAACCGCGACGTGCCGCCGGCGCGCCCGGGCGAAGTCTCGCCGCTCGCGCTCGGGAAGAAGCTCGTCGTTTCGCCGCCGGTCGTGCTCGCGCCGATGGCCGGCGTGACGAACTATCCGTTTCGCGCGGTCTGCCGGCGCTTCGGGGCCGGCCTCTACGTGAGCGAGATGATCACGGCGCGGCCGCTGGTGGAGGGCAACGAGAAGACGCTCAAAATCGCCGACTTCGGCGAAGGCGAAGAGCCGCGGAGCCTCCAGCTTTACGGCGTCGATCCCTATTACGTGGGGGAAGCGGTGAGGCGCCTGGTCGGCGAAGGGCGCGTCGATCACATCGACATGAACTTCGGCTGCCCGGTGCGCAAAGTGACGTCCAAAGGCGGCGGCGCCGCCATTCCCGCCAAGCCGCGCCTGCTCGCCGGGATCGTGCGCGCGGCGGTGCGCGCGGCGGGCGACGTGCCCGTGACGATCAAGTTCCGCATCGGCATCGACGATCGCGTCATCACGCACCTCGACGCCGGACGCGTCGGGCAAGAAGAGGGCGTCGTCGCGGTGGCGCTCCACGCCCGCACGGCCGCGCAGCTCTACGACGGGCAGGCGCGCTGGGACGCCATCACCGAGCTCAAGAGCTCGCTCCGGATCCCGGTGCTCGGCAACGGCGACATTTGGGAGGCAGAGGACGCGCTCCGCATGCTGCGCCAGACCGGTTGTGACGGCGTGGTGGTCGGCCGCGGCTGCCTCGGGCGGCCGTGGCTGTTTCGCGACCTGGCCGACGTGATGAGCGGCCGCGAGCCCCAGGATCCACCGACGCTCGGCGAAGTGGCGGGCGTGATCCGCGAGCATGCGGCGCTGCTTTGCGCCTGGCTCGGGGAAGGGACGGCCATGCGCTCCTTCCGCCGCCACAGCACCTGGTACACGAAGGGCTTCCGGGGCAGCGCGGCCATTCGCCAGCGCGCCATGAATCTTTCAACGCTCGCCGAGCTCGACGCCCTCCTCGACTCGCTCGATCCCACCGAAAAGTTTCCGCCGAGCGCGATGCGCGTCACTCGCGGCAAATCAGCGGGAACGCAGACGGTCAGTTTGCCCCACGGTTATCTCGAGCAGCGCGACGACGCCACACCACCCGAGGCCGAAGACGCCTTCTCCGGCGGCTGAGCGCCCCCCCAACGGATGACCGACCTCCGGATCTCGGCTATGCTCGGCTCGGGTGGCACGATGAAGCCGTTGGTGAAGCTCCTCACCGATTTCATCACCTGGCGCTGGGCGCCGGCCGTCGGCCTCCTCGCCGCGTCGATGGTTTACGTGATCGTCGTCGTCGGGCTCGTGCCGAGTGAAATCGGCGTGCCCGTCGCGAACGCCAAGTTCGAGCCGCCATCGCGCGGCGCGTCGAGCCTCTTCGGCGGAACACCCGCCAACGTCGAGACGAACGAGAACACCTACGGAGGCACGGGTGAGACGCGGCCGGTCTCGACTCCCCCTCGCCCGGTGATGCGCGCGCCCGTCGCCGATTTCGGCAAGCGCGGCTTCTCGCCGCGCCTCGACCGCCCGGAGCCGCCCCCGCCCCCGCCGCCTCCCACGCCGACTCCGGCGGCGCCTCCGACGACCGTGGCGCCGGCGATGCCGCGCGGGAGCTTCGGGGGTCTCTTTTCACGCATTCAAGGCGCGCTGCGGCCCGGCTCGCCCGCCGCTCAGTCGATGGCTCAGGCCGCGCAGGCGCGCGCACAGCAAGCCGCGGCCGCGGCGCCCTCCGCCGCACCAAGCGCCGCCGCACCCGCGGCACCCAACGCTGCCGCACCGAACGCCCCCGCCGAACCGGCGCCCCAACAGCCGCAAGCGCCCGACGCGCAACCATCGGCGGCACCCGCCGAGAGCGCCGCACCCGCACCCTCCGCGTCCGCCGAAGCGCCCGCGCAATAGTACGCGGCCTCCGCGCGAGAGCGCTCCCATGAACCGGACTTCGCCGCTCCGTCGCTGCGCCTGGTCGTCGAGGTGGATGGTGCCATCCACGCTCGCCGGGGCGCCGCGGACGTGCGGCGTGATCGGGATTTCGCCCGCCTCGGCTTCCATGTGCTTCGCGTCCCCGCCGAGGTTATCATGCAGGATCTTTCTGCCGCCATTGCGGTCGTCCGTGCGGCCATCGAAGCACGCCAGCGCTGACGCGCGCCCAACCATCATGCCGTTGGAAGCCACGTCGTCCATCGTAACCGGGCGTTCAAGACCGTTCCGAAAAACCTCCCTTGAAGCCGCCTGATCGACCAGCACGAAGGCGCACGATTTAGGCCTCTTCGTGAACGGCCGATCTTTAGCCTCGACCGTCGCGAAAACGAGGGATTGCGGAACGCCATCGCCGTCGTGATCTGCAGGGGTCGACGCCGCTCACCCCGCTGCCGTCGACCCTGTAGAACCGATCGATAAAACTCGCGGACCGTGCCCGGAGCGGCTTCGGGGCTCGATTGGTTGAGGCACGATGGTCTGTGGCTGAGGGGTGAAATCAGCCTCCTTCATCAATGAGGCTCGGCTGCGGCCGGCTGTTCACGCTCCGGTTCCCCGGCCCCTTCTGTACGCGCCGCATGCGCGACGATGTTCAACATTCGACGAGCCGGGCTCCGATGAATTAGCATGAATAGTGCCGCGATTCCCGCGGCAACCAACTCAGCACCAGCCGCCATCACGTAGTCCAGGACGATGACCTCATATCCTGCGAACGCCCTCTCAAGCCGTTGTGAGTTCCGCATCGTGACGAGCGACCAAACACCTGACGGTCCGATGCCGTAGGCCCTCGCGAAGCGTGCGGCACAGTAGACCTTGAACAGACCGATCAGAGTAAGCAGGGCCACGAACGCCCAAATGAATGGCGCGGCACGCCGAACGCGCTCAAGGCGGCGTCGTTCCTGATTTGCCTGTTCTCTAATCGTCTGTTGAGCAATCGTTGGGTTCACTTCGCCTCCGCTCATTGGCGAGCGTTGAATTTTGGTCCTGCTCCTTCTTTTGCGCGTCCTGAACCGGTTTGAGACCTCGGACCGCCGTCGTATATGAGGAGAGCGCCTCCAGCAACGAGGAGCGCCCCCCCCAACAACCGGGGCGCCGCCGATTATCAGGATTGCCGCTCCCGCACCTGAAAGGGCGATTCCCGCACCGGCAGCGAACGATGGATCTCGGCTACGTGCACTCGCGTCATCGCGTTCGTTGACGTAAGACCCGACGGCGTGACCGTCCGCGTTTTCACTCTGTTCTCTAGTAGTTTGTTGAGGTCATACGCGAGCAAGTTGCTTCGCGTGGAATCAGCGGAGCGATGCGAAGCCGAGCGGCTCCGTTCACCCGCCGCGCAGGCGATCGAGGGCGCGCCGGTCGGCTTTCGTCGGGCGTCCCGAACCGCGCTCGCGCGGCGCCACGAGCTCTTCCTTGGGCGGCGGCGGCGGCGAATGGTCGGCGTAAAGCTCGCGCGCTTTCGCCGCCGAAAGCCGCTTGTCCGCGAGCGCGAGCACCTCGAGAATCAAGTCGCCGCGCGGCGAGCGCGCCGTCACTTCGTCCCCCACGACGACCGCGTGACTCGAGCGCGCCGAAACGCCGTTCACCGCCACGTGACCCGCGGCGCACGCCTCCTGCGCCGCCGTACGCGATTTGAAAATGCGCGCGGCCGAGAGCCAGCGGTCGATGCGCACGCTCGGGGGTTGCACGGACTACCCGCGTCAGCCGACGTATTCGTAATACTCGACGCCCAGATCCTGAAAGCTCACGTCGTAGCTCTTCCCGACCCGCGCAATCTTGAACTCACCCGCCGGCGTGTAGCTGAGCCCCTCGACGTCGACGCCGTCGTGGAGCGCCTCGTACTGCGCGCGCGTGAGATCCACGGCTTGTGAAAGCGCTTGTTTGAAGCCGATGCGGCGCGCGGCGGTTTCCCAGCCGGGCCGCGCCGTGATCGGCAGCGCCTCCGCCGCGTCCCCGCTGCCGTAGCCGACTGCAACCAGCGGCAAGCCCGCGAGCGCCACGCCGGTTTCGACCGCCTGCTCGAAGCCCGCGGCGATCCACGCGGGCAACGCCGCGCTGTAGAGATTGCCGAGGTCCTTCACCGTGTCGGAGCCGAGACTCATCTTGCTCGCGAGCAGTTCGCGGAACGTCGGGTGTTTGCGCAACGAGCTCGCGACGGCGCTCGTCGCGACGTAGGGATCGGCGGGCGCGCCGCCGTCGTGCACGTTCGCGTAAAGGTCGGGCAGCGACGCCGTTTCGCGCAGCACGTCGTCGAACGACACCTTCGCCTCGTCGCACAAAGCGCGCAGCTCCGCGTGCCGGTGATCGCCGCGCGCGAGCCCTCGCACGTAGAGGAACGACATCGCCTGCACCGGCATCAGGTGATACGGCCGGTGGAAAAACAGGCCGGCGACGTTGTCGTAATAGGTGCCGGCCGACACGCCGAGCCGTCCGAGCATCTCCTCGACGGCGTGCACCGTCTCGTCGAGGTAGCTCATCGTCGAGTATTTCCCGCTGAACACCGGGAAATCCGCGAGCCGCCGCGTGTTCTTCGCGTAGCCCTCCGTGAAGTGACGCGCGAACGGCTTCCTGAAATCGGGGCCGCGGTAGTCGGACGCGCTGCCCGCGTGCGCGAGATCGACCGCAAAGAGCTTCGGCGCGCGCTCGACGAGCAGCGCAACGGCGCCGGCGCCCTGGGTCTGCTCGCCGGTGCTGCCGCGTTCGTACTCGGCGACGTCGGCGCTCACGACGATCGCGAGCCGGTCGGCGCCGTCGCATTGCGCGTAACGGAGCGCGCTCTTCAACGCGTACACGCCGCCGAGGCACGCATGCTTGAACTCCGGCACCTCGAGGCTCCGGGAAAGGCGCGGCAACCCGAGCGCCTCGAGCCCGCGATCCACCATCCCGCGCACGATCACGGCGCCCGCGGCGTTGTCGGTGCTCGACTCGGTGCCGAGCCCGAGAAAGCCCACCCGCGACGGCTCGATCTCGTTCTTTTGAATCAGGCGCAGGACGGCGTTGGCCGCCATCGTGTAGACGTTCTCGTGCCGGCCCGGCACGCGGAAGCTGTTACCGACGACGGCGCTGATCTTTTCCCAGCTGTTGCCCGTCCACTCGCACCAGTCCTTCAGGTTCACCCGGAACGGCGGCACATAGAGCGACAGCGCGCTCACGCCGGAATCGCTAGACATGGCGCGTCACTAGCACCGCGCAGCCGAGCCGTCGTCTCCGCCGCGGGAACTCCACCGAACCTCCACCAAACCGCCAAACGTTTGGATTTTATTGGGTTTGGGCACGGCACCGGGCTCGCGCCTGACCCGCGGCGCACGGGCTCGCTATTTGATATTGATAGTGACTTTCATTTGCATCGCGGCGCCATTGCACTATACGGACGCCATGTTGCCGCGCGCTTTCGGCTGCTTGGCTTTGGGTCTCGCCCTCGGCGCTTGTTCTTCGTCGCCGGCAGCCACTCCAGCCGCGGAAGCCCCGAAAAAGTCGATCGCCAAGGTGGATTCCTTCGACGTACCGCTCGCCGGCCTCGAGCCCGAGTTCCTCGCCGACTTCAACGACGGCGATCTCCTGTTCAGCACGCCGCTCCGCGACTCGGACGGCCTGGGTCCGCTCTACACGCGCGCGGCGTGCTCCTCGTGCCACGAGTCCGCGCTGCGCGGTCCCGGCCTCGTGCAGAAGATGTCGGTGGTGGACGCGGACGGCGTCACGCCCGCGTCCGATCAATCCGAGCTCGCCTACGGGCACACGCTGCACCCGCTGACGGCGGGGGGCGGCAAGACGCCCATCCTCGCTCCGTCCGACGATCCGAGCGTCAAGCTCACGCAGCGCTTCGGACCGCCCGTACTCGGGCGCGGCTACATGGAGGCAGTGAGCGACGCCGAGATCGAGCGCGTCGAAGCCGAGCAGGCGACGCGCGACGACGGCATCCACGGCCGCATCAATTGGGTGAGCTACGCCTCGGAAGCGAACGAGGACACGCGTTTTCACACGTATCGGAAGGGGGACACGCTGATCGGCCGCTTCGGCTTGAAAGCGCGCGTGCCCGCGCTCGATGATTTCACCGCCGACGCGTTTCAGGGCGACATGGGCATCACGAGCCCGCTCCGCCCGACGGAGATCGAGAATCCGGACGGCCTCGATGACGACGACAAGCCCGGCGTCGACGTGGGCTTCGACAGCGTGAACGAGCGCGCGAACTACGTGCGCGGGCTCGCGATTCCGTCGCGACACACGGACGACATCGGCGCCGGGCTCTTCGAGGCGGCGCTCTGCTCGGTGTGCCACGTGCCGTCACTGCACACGCGCGCCGACTACCCGCTCGCCGCGCTCGCCGACATGGACGCGCCCGTCTTCACCGACATGCTGATCCACCGCATGGGCGACGAGCTCGCCGACGGCCTCCCCGCGGACCCGAGCATCGACGGCGAGGCGGATTCGTTCTCCTGGCGCACGGCGCCGCTCATCGGCCTGCGCTTCGATACGACCTATCTCCACGACGGCCGCGCCAAGACCATCGCGGACGCCATCGAGCTTCACCGGGGCAACGGCTCGGAAGCGAACCCCGCCGTGGACGCCTTCGACGCGCTCGGCGCCGCGGACCAACAGACGCTCGTGAATTTCGTCGAGGGGCTCTAGCCGCAGAAAGCGCCGAATTTCCATGAATGACATCGCTCTATTGCTCTTGCTGCCTGCGCTCGGGCTCACCGCCTGCTCCTCCGGCGACGGCGGGCCGAACCCGAAGACCGACCAGGATTATCAAGAGAACGTAACGCAAGGCATGCACGACTCGATGCTCGGCGACATCGACACGTTGCACCAAGCGGCGGTAGACCTCGCAGCCGCGGCTCCCGAACACGCGTGGGACGCGGGCGCGGACTCGGGGGCCGTCATGAGCATGAAGGACGCCTGGGTCCGCGCGCGCAGCGCGTACGAACGGACGGAGGGCGCCCTCGCGCCGCTCTTCCCCCAAATCGACACCGAGATCGACGCTCGCTACGACGACTTTCTCGCGGAGCTCGGCGACGAGGGCGACCAGGATCTGTTCGACGATCAGGGTGTGACGGGCATGCACGCGATCGAGCGCATCCTCTACGCGCCCGACACGCCGGCGTCGGTCGTCGCGTTCGAGTCCGATCCGGTGAACTTCCCCGGCTACGAGGCCGCGGCCTGGCCTGCCACCGACGAGGAAGCGCTCGAGTTCAAGACCAAACTCGCTCAGCGTCTCGCAGACGACACCCAGACGCTGAAGAACGTATGGGCACCGTCGGCGATCGACCTCGACGGCGCGTTCGGCGGGCTGATTTCGCTGATGAACGAGCAGCGCGAGAAGGTGAACAAGGCCGCGACCGAGGAAGAGGAGTCGCGCTACTCTCAGCGCACGATGCAGGACATCCGCGACAACCTGACGGGAACGCGGGCGATCTACGCCTTGTTCCAGCCGTGGCTCGCGACCAAAGAGAACGGCACGGCCATCGACGCCGACGTCGAGAACGCGTTCGGCGAGCTCGAGACCGCGTACGCGGAGGTGTCGGGCCCCGCCATTCCCCAGCCGCCCGCGGATTGGAGCTCCGAGGAGCCCCCCGCCGACGCGCTCGAGTCACCGTTCGGCGAGCTCTGGTCCGCCGTGCAGAGCGCCGTCGATCCGAACGTCCAGGGCTCCGCGGTCGACGGGATGAACCGCGCCGCGGAGGCGCTCGGCTTCCGTCGCTTCGCCGAAGACCAATGAAGGAGCTCCGTTTCTTCTTCGCTGCCGCGGCTTCGCTTCTTTTCGCGGCCGGCGCGGCCGGTTGCGGCGGCAGCGGCTCGGGCGACGACACGAACGGCGGCGGCGACGCGACGAACTTCGTCGCGTTCGCCAAGGATTTTTCCGGCTATCACGCCTGGCCGAGCTACGACGTCACGGGCGACGCCGACCTCGCGGGTATTCACGACGGCAGCACCGTCACCGAGTACGTCAATCAGCTTCCGCCGAGCGGGCTCACCGCATTCCCCCTCGGCACCATCATCGTGAAGGAAGCGACGGGCGGGACGATCCCGCACGAGCTCTTCGCGATGGTCAAGCAAGGTCCCGGTTTCAACGAGGCGCCACCGGCCCTGCCGGGCTGGTTCTGGTTCGAGCTCCAGAACAAGGACGACGGGAGCGACGGCGTGTCGATCGTCTGGGAAGGCGTCGGACCGCCGAACGGCGAAACGTACGGCGGGGACCCCGCGGCCGGGGGCTGCAACACGTGCCACCTCGCCTGCGGCAACGACGGCGTGTGCGCCAAGCCGCTCAATCTCGCGGACTTTTGAAAATCGACATGAAGACTCTCACCCCGGTTCGGCTCGCCGCGCTCGCGGCAAGCGTGGTTTTCTCTGCGAGCTTCCCCGCGCGCGCAACCCCGCGCCCGCTCCCGTTCACGTACCAACACGAGCAGCTCGGCGCGGGCGAGGCCGAAGTCGAACAGTTCGTCGATCTCACGCCCACGAAGGCGCAGGACGTGACGAGCGGCAAGCGCGTCTGGTACGGCCTCACCGAGTTCATCACCGAGTTCGAGACCGGCATCACCGATCAGCTCGAGCTCGGCTTGTACGTGACGCTCGTGCCCACTCCGACGGCGGAATACCGGAACGCACCGCCCGCAATGGAAAGCAACGGCATGAAGCAGCGCTTGCGCTGGGCGCTCGCGCCGGCCGGCTTCTGGCCCATCGACGTGTCGCTCTACGGCGAGGTGAGCGAGAACGAGCACGAGCTCGAGCTCGAGGGCAAGGTGCTCTTGCAACGCCGGTTCGGCATCGCGCGCATCATCGCGAACCTCTCGGGGGAGCAGGAATTTTACTACCGGAATAACCAGCGCGACTTCGTGCTCAATCCGTCGGCGGGCGTCACGTTCGAGCCGATCCCGCAATTGCAGCCGGGCCTCGAGACTTGGGTCGCGGGGGAATTTCCGGAAAACCACCGGCCGAAGACACGGCCCTTCGAGCTCGGGCCGCACGTCTACGTGGGACCGACACTGCTCTGGCAAGTTGGCCGCATCTGGTGGTCGAACGGCGTCTACGTGCGCGCCACGGATCGCAATCACACGCTCGCGGCGGGTGAGAGCTTCGGCAACGTCTGGGCGCGCACCGTCATCGGCATCGGGCTCTGAGCGCCGGCGGCGCGGTGCTCCACGTGTAGCGCCGGCTTTCAGGTGGCGAGCGACGCGAGCCGCAGCGTGTGGCCGATGACGACCGCCCCGCCGCGAGCGCGCGCTTCGATCGTGACCGTCTCGTCGAGCCAATCCACGTGCACGCGGCCGAAGTTTCGGTGCGGGTAGAGCGAGCCCACGCGGTAGCGGTTCGGTTCGTCGGCGTTCTCGTACGCGTGCGTGAGGCCGCTCGACGTGAGCTCGAAGAGCGGATAACGGGCGGCGCCGCCGCTCAGGCACGAGAGCTCGGCGAAATGGCGATCGCCGCTCAAGAGCACGACCCCGGGCGCGTGCGAGCTCGCAATGAGCTCGAGCAAGCGCGCGCGAGCCGCCGGGAAATTCCCCCACTTTTCGTTCGAATGATCGAGCGGGAGCACCTGATAGCCCGAGGTGACGAGGTTCAGGCGCGCGCGCGTGGTTCGGAGCTCGTTTTCGAGCCACGCCCACTGCGCCTCGCCGAGGGTGTCTCCGCGCGCACCGGGAGCGTCGCGGTGGTAGCGGCCGTCGAGCATGATGAGCTTCACCTGGCGCTCACCCTCCCCGAAGACGTAGCTCGTGTACGCGCCGAGCTGCGCGCGACGCGGGCTGCCGGGCGGCTCACCGAGAAAATCGAGCAGCGCGGCTTGGCTCTCGACGCGCGACGGGTATTCGGAGCCGGCGTCGTTGCGCCCGAAGTCGTGATCGTCCCAGATGCCGACGACGCGCGTCTGCGCGACGAGCGCGGCGTACTCGGACCGCGCGGCTTGTTCCGCATAGAGACGCCGCGTCCGCGCCACGTCGTCCGTGTCCGCGTACACGATGTCGCCGATCCAGGCCCACGCGTCGGGCGCGAGCGCGCGCACGTCGCTCCAGAGCGGTTGCGGCAGGTGCGCGCGACTGCAGGAGCCGAACGCCAGCGTGAACGCGCTCGCCGGCGGCGTGACTTCGGCCTCGACGCTCGCGCCCTCCTCGGTCGGGCCGCGGACGCGCCCGTCGCCGAAATCCCCGGGGTGGCGCGCCCGCGAGCAAGCGCCGAGCGCGCTCGCGGCGGCGAGCTTCAAGGCGTCTCTGCGGCGGACGGGGTACATGCGGGCTCAATAACTCTCCGCCTCGAGCCGCTCCTCCGCAACTCCGAGCGAGCGGAAGGCCGACAAACACTCGACGACCATGGGCTTCGCTCCGCAGAGGCGCGCGAGAAATCCGGCCGGCAAGCGCGCGACGAGATCGGCCAGGTGCGCTTGCACGTAGCCGGTCCGGCCGGACCAATCGCCGGGGGCTTGGCTCAGGACCGGTACGTAGACGAACCGCGCGTCGCGCCGCGCGAGCTCGGTAAACTCGTCGTGCCACAGGAGGTCGCCCTGCGTGCGCGCGCCAGCCACGAGCGTTACCGGCCCCGCACCGGGGCGTGCGAGCCATTCACCCGCGTGCGCGCGGAGCGGCGCCACGCCCGTGCCCGCGCCGACGAGCAGCGCCCCCGGGGCGTCCGGGAGCGTGAACGCGCCGAACGGCCCGTCGACCGCGAGCTCCGCCCCCTCGCCGAGCGGCGCGAGCACGTCCGCGCCGCTGCCGGGACCGACCGCGAGCGCGAGCCGCGGCGGCTGCGCGCCGTCCCAAGCCGAGGCGATGGAGTACGCGAGTGGCCCTTCGTGCGCGCCGACGCCGCCTTCCGGATGGAGTGTGACGTATTGACCGGCGCGCCACCGAAACGGCGCCGGCCCCTCGATTTCGAGCACGAGCTCATTCACGCGCTCCGAAAGCGGGCGGCGAACCACGATGCGGGCGTTGCGCTCGGTCCGAGCCAAGGATCTCCGCGTAAGTAGCATGCTACTCTGAAGACGGAGCATGAACTTCTTCGGACACGCGACCATCGCGGGACGCTTCGAGTCCGATCCGGTCTTCGTGCTCGGGGCGATGCTGCCCGATTTCTGCACGATGCTCGGCTTCCGCCCGCCGGAGCCCGCGTCCGGGCAGCTCGGCGCGGGCGTGCGCTTTCATCACGTCACCGACCACGCTTTCCACGATCTCGAGCGCTTTCAACGCCTCAATCGCGACGCCGCAGCGGATCTGACGGCGCGCGGCGTGCGGCGCGGGACGGCGCGGGCCGTCGCGCACGTCGGCGTGGAGCTCTTGCTCGACGCCGAGCTCGCGGAGAGCGACGCCGCCCGCGCCACTTACCTTTCGGCACTCACCGTGGGTCACGATCCCGAGCTCGTCTTGCGCGCGTCTTTCGCAGGCGCGGAGGGCGAGCGCCTCGGGCAGCTCACGCGCACGCTCACGGGCCGTGGCGTGGCAAAACGACCCTCGGGCTCGAGCGTGGTCGAACGACTCGAACGCGCACTCGCGTCACGCCCTCGGCTCGCAATCACGAGCGAGGACGTGCCTCGCGTCGGGGAATGGGTTGAGCTTTTCCGCTCGCGTGTCGTAGCATCGGCACCGACCCTCGTGCGCGAGCTCGTGCTCGACATCGAAGAGCGGCTCGCGGCTTGAACGGTCAGGCCAATAACCCATGATTCGCCGTATTTTAGCCACCTGTCTCGGTTCGGCGCTCGCCTTCGCCCTGCTCGCGTGCGGAGCCGCTCCCGCAAGCGCCCAGTCGACCATCAAACAACCGGGTGATCACCCGCACTACACGCTCGAGCTCGAGCCGCACATCCTCGCCCAATACGGCAACCTGCCGTACACGGACGACGGCTTCGGGATCGGCATGCGCTTTTCGGTCCCCTTCGTTCACAACGGCCCGATCTCGACCATCAACAACAACATCGGCATGTCCTTCGGCCTCGACTGGGTCCACTTCGGTGACGACAACCGGTGCAACGGCCGCGGCAACCCGGACTTCTTCACGGACACGTGCAGCGCGACGGAGCTCTGGTTTCCGGTCACGGTCCAATGGAACTTCTTCCTCACGAAGATCATCAGTGTCTTCGGCGAGCTCGGCCTTTCCGGCCACTACGCCCGCTGGGACTACGAGGGTCCCTGCAACGCGGGCGGTGACTGCCGCTACCACGCGAGCTACTTGAACCTGTTCGAGCCGGTGTTCTGGGGCGGCGGCCGCTTCCTCTTGTGGCCGGGCGGGGGGCTCACCGTTCGGCTCGGCTGGCCGTACGTTTCGTTCGGAGCGTCGTTTCTCCTCTGACGAAAGGACGCAGCTTGGACGAAGAGCGCCCCGCAGCCGGCAATATCGCGACCACGATCTTTCGCGAAGTCAGGCGCCGCATTCTCGCGGGGGAGCTCAGCCCGGGCGAGCGGCTGCCGGGCGAGCGCGAGCTCGCCGCCGAGTACAAGACGAACCGCAACACGCTGCGCGAAGCGGTGCGGCGGCTCGAGCAGGCGCGGCTCGTCACGGTCCGGCACGGCCAGGGCGTCACGGTCGCTGATTTTCGCAAGAGCGGCACGCTCGAGCTGCTCGCACCGTTCCTCGAGTCCGCGGGCGATCTCGGGGAAAGCCTGCACCTGCTCGAAGACATTTTGCCCGGCCGCTTGCTCGTCATCGAGTTCGCGACCCGGCTCGCGGTGGAGCGCGCCGACAAGGACGACATCGCGCGGCTCAAGGACATCACGGAGCTCGTGATCGCGGCGTTCGAGCGGGCCGATCCGGTGCTCATCGGGCACGGCTTCCAGCGCTGGCTCGACGCTCTGGTCGACGCCGGTCACTCCGTCGCCGTGCGCTGGATCGCCAATCCCTTTTTGGAGGCCTACCGCGAGATCATCGATCGCTTTCCGGCGCTCTGGGTGCTCGAGCCGAGCTTTCCGCACTATTTGCGGGAGTTCAACGCCGCGCTCGAGGGCGCCGACGCCGAGCGCGCCATCGGGCTCACGCGCGTCTACTACCAGCGCGTCGACGGTGCCTTCATGCAGGCGCTCAAGGCGATCATGAGCCAGCGCACGAGCGGCCCCTTCGCTTCCCCGCTCGAAGACGCGCCGAACGAGCCGCGGCACTGAGCCTACGCCGGCAAAGACGATGGCGCTGCCGCTCACCCGGGTCGTCGCGTTACTCGAGCGGCTCGCACCGCTCGCGTACGCGGAGGAGTGGGACAACGTCGGGCTCTTGCTCGAACCGCTCGCCGATCGCCGCGCGGCCGCGGAGCCGCCGAGCGTCGCGCGCGCGCTCGTCACAATCGATCTGACGGAAGCGGTGCTCGACGAAGCCGCCGAGCGCGACGCGGATCTGATCGTCGCGTATCATCCGCCGATCTTTCGGCCGCTCAGGCGCCTCGGGACGCGAGCGCTCGCCGACCGCGCGGTCCAACGTTGTGCGCGCGCCGGCGTCGCGATTTACTCGCCGCACACCGCGCTCGACGCGGCTCCGGGCGGCGTGAACGACTGGCTCGCGGGCGCCGTGGGCGCGGGCGAACGCGTGCCGCTCGTGGACGGGCGCGTGCTCGGGCGCACGCAGGCGTTCAAGCTCGTGACGTTCGTCCCGCCGGAGCACGTCGACACCGTCGCGAACGCCCTCGCGAGAGCGGGCGCGGGCGTCATCGGCGAGTACACGGAGTGCTCGAGCCGCACGAACGCGACCGGCACGTTTCTCGGGGGAACGCAGACGAACCCAGCCGTCGGCGAGCGCGGCAAGCTCGAACGCGTGGAGGAGATCCGGCTCGAGATGGTGTGTCCGGAACGCGCGCTCGGCGCCGTGGCGCGCGTGCTGCGTGACGTCCACCCGTATGAAGAGCCCGCGTGGGACGTGTACCCGCTCGCTCCGCGGCCGGACGCGGGCTTCGGCATGGGCCGGGGAGTGATCCTCGCCGAGCCGACGACGCTCGAAGCGCTCGTCGCGCGACTGAAGACGCACCTCGGGCAGAGCACGCTGCGCGTCGCGGCGACCGAGCCGCAGCGCGCGGGCACGGCGGTGCGCAACGTCGCGGTATGCGCGGGTTCGGGCAGCGGCGTCTTCGAGCGCGCTCCGGGCTTCGACGCTTACGTCACGGGCGAGCTCTCCCACCACGGCGTGCTCGCGCTGCTCAGCGCGGGCGCGAGCGTCGTCCTCACCGAGCACTCGAGCTCCGAGCGCGGCTTCCTCTCGACCTACGCGCGACGACTCGCCGAGCTCACCGAAGGCGCGCTCGAAATCGCGGTTTCGGAGCGGGATCGGGAGCCGATCGAGAGCTGGTAACCAGGACGACGCGGCGGTAAATCAGGGTGGAGGGAAAGTTTGGGGGTCGGCGAGGGAGCGCGACGAGCGGTGCTCCCGCTCTGCGGCCGATCGCGGCAGGGGCCGTGGCCGGACACCGGGCGGCGCCTCGCACTTGAAAAATGCCCGCGCATCGGGGGCGCGAGCACGGGCGGAGTAGTGCTAAGGGTTGGACGAGGATGCAGCCCGCTCCGCAAGGCCCCGATCCGTTCGTCGGGACTACGGTTCCGTCCGAGGTGCGCCCGGGGGTCGCGTATCGCATCGAGCGGCGGCTCGGGGACGGGGGCACGGCGATCGCCTATTTTTGTACGCGCTTCGGGCCGGAGGGCACGTCACCCGCCGTATTGAAGATCATCCAGCCCGGGATCATCGCCAAGTCGGGCGACCTCGCGGAGATGGTCGTGAAGAAAGAAGCGGTGGCGCTCGGTCGCATCAACGAGCGCGTGCCGCCCTGCCCGGCCGTGGTGCGTTTGCTCGATACGGGCCGGCTCGACTACGCCGCGCGCGGGCTCGAGCTGCGCCTGCCGTGGCTCGCGCTCGAATACGTGCACGGCGGCGCCGAGGGCGTGACGCTCGACGATCGCGTGCATCGCACCGTGAAGAGCAGCGGCTACGCGTTCGTGCCGGAGCGCGCGCTTCGCCTGCTCGATCAGCTCGCGGAGGGCCTCAGTGAGATCCACGCGGCGGGCGTGATCCACCGCGACCTGAACCCGAACAACATCCTCTGCTGCGGCAGCGGCACGGCGGAGATGTTCAAGGTGAGCGATTTCGGCATCGCGCGCCCGGTCGGCATGCAGGCGACGTTCGGTTCGGCGGAAATCGGCACGCCGGGCTACATCGCGCCCGAGCAGCTCGGACAGAGCAGCGAGGCGGTCACGTTCAGCTCCGACATTTTCAGCGCCGGCGCGCTGATGTTCTACGTGCTCACGGGCCAGGATTTGTTTCCCGGCGGCATGACCGCGATGGTCGCGGCGAAAACGACGGAGCGACGTTCCATTCTTTCGAGCCCGCATCTCGCGCCGGAAATCAAGGACGACCCCGAGGTCGTCCTCGGGCTCGATCGCGCGCTCGCGGCGGCGACGGCACCGGACGCCGCGGCCCGCCCCGACAGCGCGCGGAGCTTCGCCGCGAGCCTCAAGATGTGGCTCACGAGCTGCCCGCCGACGCGCCGGACGCACGTGCCCGCGGGACCGACCCCGGCCGTTTCGCTGCCGAGCTGGTCGTTCGCCATGCGGCACCCCGCGCACGCGCGGCTCTCGCTCATCAAGCTCGGGTGGGACTCCGACGCGCACTGCATGGCGGTGACGCCGAGCGGGCTCGTGTACTTCAACGGCACGAGCTGGAACGACGTGCCCGCGACCGAGCTCCGCGGGCTCGGGCCCGTGCGCTTCGTGGCGTCGGCGGGCGCGGGGCGCTGGCTCATCGGCGGCGAGGCGGGGGCGGTCGCCGAATACTCGCGCGCCGGCGTGACGCGGCTGCTCCGCGCGGAGGATCCGAACATCACGATGCTCGGCGCGAGCGGGGAGCTCACGGATCTCGCCGTGACCATCGGGCAGAAGCCGGGCTCGCCGCCGCTGCTCGCCGCCATCAGCGGCGGCCGCTGGCTCAAGCCGTTTCCGGTGCCGAACGCCGCGAGCTTGCTCGACCTCTGCCGCCTGTCGGACACGCGTTGGCTCGTCGCCGGCCGCAGTGTGGACGGTCAGGCCCTCGCCGGGATTTACGCGCCGCTGCGCTTCGAGTTCGAACCGCTGCCGCAGGTGCGCGCGCGCGTGCTCTTGAGCTGCGCGAGCCGCCCCGAGCGCGAGCTTGCCGTCGCGGTCGGGAGCCAGGGCGCGATCCTCCGCGTGGAGCACGGGGAGGCGCACGGCGGTTGCCTCGCCGAAGGCACTGATTTCGCTGCGGTGACCGTCGACGTGCTCGGCTCGGCATGGGCAGGTGGCGCGGGCGCGCTCTGGCTCGGCAATTCGGCAGAAGGCGGCTGGGTAAAAGCCTGGGCGCACCACGAGTGGCGCACGCCGTTCGTCAGCATTTTCGCCGAGCCCGGCCGCGTCGTCGCCGCCACCGCCGACGGCGCGATTCTGGAAGGTTGCGTCAGTAGGTGAGTGTTCGTGTTCGGAGTGGCCGGCCGCAGACCGTCACTGGTTCCGCCCCCCGATTATGGCGAAGCCGAAGCGGGCCGAAGGCCCGCCGGCATCACTCAGAAGTCCCGGCAGGGAAGCACCTCTTGCTCGCCCGCGGACGCCATGACGCCACAGCCGCCTCCACCCTCACAATATCAAGGCGCCGTTTCGCGCATCGTCACGTCTTTCAGGATTTGAGCGGCGCGACTCAGCGTTTCGTGTTGGGCGATGTCCGAAAGGCTGATGACGCCCGCGAGCAAGCCGTCCTCGTCGACGCAGAGCATGCGCGAAACGCGAAAGAGCCCCATGAGCTCCTCGGCGCGGCTCAGGTTGTCGCTCGTGCGGCAGGCGACCACCTCGTGCGTCATGAGATCGGCGACCGGCGTCGTATCGGGGCGACCTTCCGCCAAGACGCGAATCGCGAGGTCTCGATCCGTGAGCGTGCCGAGCACCTGCAGGTTCCCGTCGCACACGGGCAGGAAGCCGACGTTGTGATCACGCATCTTTTTGGCGGCCGAGCCCGCCGAATCGTTCGGTGCCGCGCACTCGATCGCTGATTTCATGATTTCACTGCAGATCATCGTGGGTTCCTTTCGGCGGGCCCGCGATAGGCCTCTACCGAGCCCGGAGTGCAAGGCTCGGACCACTGCGAAAGGCTGCCGACGCAGAGCTCTGCAGCGCGTTTGCGGTCGGTGTTGTGGCGTTCCTGCGCGAGTGCGGCGCGTTGGTGGACCTGCGGCGTGCCCTCTTTGATCGAGTGAGCACGTGAGTTCGAGCGCGAAGCGCGCGCGAGGTCGCGGCACGTGGCTTGCACCACGAGTCGGCGTGTCACCGAAAGCCGCATTCTATGGACGTTCAATCGTCGTCGCAGCGGTGCTCGCTACGATGTCGGGTTGCTACGCGGAGGCAACCACCGGCGCAGACGTGGAATATGAGACCGCTGCACCGGCCGTGGACGTCGAGGTTTACCCGCACGAGTACTACGAGGGACACGTCGTCTATCTCGTCAACGACCGCTGGTATTATCGCGACGGGCCGCGCTGGGTCTATTACCGGCACGAACCGCGCGTCCTCTACCAGCGTCGCGCTGTCGTGAGGCGTGCCCCGGTCGTGCGCGAACGCACCGAGGTGCGACGCGCGCCCCCGGCTTATCGGAGGGCCGCGCCGCCACGCCGGCACGTCGAGCGCCGCGAGTGACCACGACGGAAAAGGGCAGAGGAACCAGCATGAAATCATGGATACTCCTGGGCGCGCTCGCGGCGCTGGCACTCCCCGGCTGCGTCGCGGACGACGGCCCGCCCGACGTCGCGGTCGTCGGAGACGGCGTGCTCGACGTCGATTGGACGATCGGCGACGCGAAGGACTCGCGTGATTGCTCGGACGAAGGCGCAGACAGCATCGACGTGGTCGTGACGACTGCGGCCGGCGACGTCGTGGGCGACTTCAACGCCTACTGCGAGGAGTTCGTGATCAGCATCGAGCTCGCGCCGGGCACGTACTACGGCGACGCCACCATGCTCGACGCGAGCGGCCGCGCGCGCACGACTCCCGTCGACCTCGGTCGTTTCGTCATTTACGGCGACGACGAGCTCGACGTGCCCATCGATTTCCCGCTCGATTCGTTCTACTGAGCTCGCGTCACGGGGCTTCGTACCGCGCAGGGCGTCAGAGCGACTTCTTCAGCAAGGAGCGGAGCGACTGCCGGAGCGTCGCCATGCGCTCGAACGGATCCGGCTCCTTTAGCCGAGCGCTCACGTTTCGCAGCGTAAGACGGGCCGGTTCGAGCTCCGCCTCGACCTCCTCCCACGTGATGGGGAGCGCGAGCGGCGCGTCTTGACGCGCCCGCGTCGAATACGGAGCGACGAAGGTGGCGCCCCGCGTGTTCCTCAAATAATCGACGAAGATCTTACCCCGGCGCTTGGCTTTCGAGGCGGTCGCCACGTAACGGTCGGGCGCTCGCCGGACGAGCGCTTCCGCGATCCGGCGCGAGAAGTCGCTCACCTGCTGCCACGGAAGCTCAGGCTCGACGGGCAGACAGACGTGAAGACCCTTGCCGCCGGTCGTCTTCACGAACGTCTCGAGATCCGCCGAAGCGAAGAGGGCGCGGAGCTCGCGCGCGCAGTCGCAGACGCGGCCGAACTCGACGCTCGGATCCGGATCCAGATCGAAGACGACGAGATCGGGGTGCTCCGGGTCGGCCGCGTGTGAGCCCCAGGTATGGATCTCGAGCGCACCGAGCTGAACGAGGCCGAAAAGCCCGCGCGCGTCGTCGATGACGCTATAGGGCTCGGTCCCGCTTTTCTCGGCGAGCGGCACGGAGCGAACGCCGTCCGGCGTGCCTTTGCCCGGGTGTTTTTGGAAAAAGCAGGGCTTGCCGTAACCGTTCGGACAGCGCACCAGCGTGAGCGGCCGCCCGGCGACGTGCGGCAGCATGCGCTCCGCGACGAGCGCGTAATAGTCGAGGAGCTCGCGCTTGGTGATGCCTTGCTCGGGGTAGAGCACCTTGTCCGCATGGCTGAGCGGGTAATCGGGCGTGATCTGCGACCGCGCCGCGGATTTGGAGGCCGCTTGACGCGCGCGCCCCGGTTTACGCGCACGCGCCGGGGCGGGCGTCTCCTCTTCGTGTTCAGCGCGGACTTCCTCGGGACGCTTGTCTTCGCGTAACCCCTGAAACGTCGGGTGACGCAAAAGGCCGTCTTCCGTGAAGCCGGTGAACGCGACCTCGGCGACGAGCTTCGGTTCCACCCAATGGACGCCACGGGCGTGCGCACCGCGAGGGGCGTTCTCGAGCTCGAGCTCACGCTTCGCGCCGAGCGGCTCGAGCGCGCTCCTGAGCTCGCGGAGCGACGCCTCGGTAAAACCGGTACCGACGCGCCCGGCGTACACGAAACCGCGTTCGCCGCGAACCGCGAGCAAGAGCGCACCGAAATGCGAGCGCGAGCCGCTCGGATCCGTGAAGCCGACGATCACGAATTCCTGCCGTTTCAGACATTTCACCTTGAGCCAATCCCGGCCGCGGCCCGCGCGGTACGGCGCGTCGGCGCGCTTCGAGACGATACCTTCGACGCCGAGGTCGCACGCCGTCCGAAAGAACGCTCCGCCCTGACCCACGACGTGGTCACTCGTTCGGAGTACGCTCCGCGCGCTCGCGGGCACGCTCTTCCAGAGCTCGGCGAGCGCGCGCTTGCGTTCGACGAGCGGAAGCGAACGCTGATCCGCTCCGTCCAGGAACAAGAGATCGAAAGCGTAATAGACGAGCTCCGCGCTCGACCCGTCGCTGAGCGAATTCTGCAAGCGCTGGAAATTCGAAACACCGTGCTCGTCGAGCACGACGAGCTCACCGTCGAGCACGGCGTCGCGCTTCAGGCGAGCGAGCGCGCGCGCGAGCGCCGGCATGCGCTCCGTCCAGTCGTTGCCGTTGCGGGTGAGCAGGCGCACCGACCCATGCTCGAGCACGGCGACGAGGCGATACCCGTCGAACTTGAGCTCGTGCACCCACTCGTCGCCTTCCGGTGCCTCGCTCACGAGCGTCGCAAGCTCGGGCTCGAGCGTCGCCGGCTCGATTTCTGCCGCTTTGGAGCGCGGCCGCTTGGGTTCGCGCGTTTGCGACCGCGCGGGGGCGTCTTCCTCTGGCGTGCCGGCGCCTTCACGCGCGAAGTCGTCCTTTGCCTTCATCAAAAGCCAATTCTTCTTCGCGTCCGCGTCGCGCTTCGAGCCCATGCCGTTCGTCCGCACGAGGTGGAACGCTCCGTGCAGCTTTTGCCCGAAGAGCTCGAAGCTCAATCTGCCGCGCTCGTAGTCCTTCCTCGGGTCCCCCTCCGGCTTGTAGGTACCGTGATCCCAGATCAGCACGCTGCCCGCGCCGTACTCACCCTTCGCAATCGTGCCTTCGAACTTCGCGTACTCGAGGGGATGCGGCTCGGTCTCGACGGCGAGCCGCTTGTCGTGCGGGTCCATGCTCGGTCCCTTCGGCACCGCCCAGCTCAAGAGCACGCCGTCGAGCTCGAGCCTGAAGTCGTAGTGTAAGCGCCGCGCGTCGTGGCGCTGCACGACGAACGTGAGCTCGGGCGCCGTCTTTCTCTTCGGCGGACGCGTGTTGCGGAGCTCGCCGCGCGGTTCGCGCGTGCGCGAAAAGTCGCGCATTTTTCGATATTTCGTGAGGGCGGCCGGCATGCCCGACTCCTTGACCCAATCAGGCCGATTTCTTGTGTGCGTGTGAATGTGCGTGGCCGTGGCCGTTCGAGCGGCCGCGACGTGGAGTCCCGGTCCGCTTGCGCTTCGACGCAGGCGCTTCCGCCTTCGCGCTCGGGGGCTTGTGCGGCGCCGGCTTGCGGCCGCCGGCCAGACTGCTCGCGAGCAGACTCGCGAGGTCGATGACGTTGCTCTTCGGTTTCGCAGGAGCAGCCGCCGCCGCCTCCGGTATCTGGTTCACTTCTCCGGCTTTTACCTTGCGTGCGATGAGCTTCATGAGGTCGCGCCGGTATTCGTCGACGTATTTCTCCGGTTCGAATTTCGCGACCATGCCCTCGACGAGCCGCTCCGCCATCGCGACCTCCTTGGACGTCACGCCGAGCTTGGCGAGGTTCGTCTCCGGCAGGTCGAGGTCGCGCTCGTCCCTGAGCTCGTCGGCGAAGCGGAGCAACACCAAGATGAGCGCCTTGTCACGCGCCACCACGGCGGCGAGGTGCTGCCGCGTGCGGATCACGACTTTACCGATGCCGGCCTTGCCGGTACGGCGCAGCGTCTCGCGGAGGAGCGCGTAGGCCTTTTTTCCGGATTTTTGCGGTGCGAGGTAATACGGGCGATCGATCAGCCGCGGATCGATGGCGGCAAAGTCGACGAAGTCCAGGATATCGATGGCGCGCGATGCTTCGACGTTGGCCGCCTGAAAGTCGGCGTCGCTGAGCACGACGTACTCGCCCTTCTCGTGCTCGCAGCCTTTGACGATCTGCTGCCAGGGCACTTCCTTGCCCGTAGTCTTGTTGATGCGCTGGTAGCCGACCGGCGAAAAATCCCGCTTGTCGAGCAGCGTCATGTCGAGCTCGTCCTTCTCTTCGCCCGCGAAGAGCGAAACGGGGATTTGAACGAGGCCGAAACCTACGGTGCCAGTCCAGATTGCTCGCGCCATGCCGTCTCCGTCCGTTCATCGAACCCGCTCGGGGAGCCGTCCCCACGGAGCATTCACCGTGCCAAAAGATCGACTGCAGCTCCTAGGGCTCAGAAGCCGCACGCGCGCCCGGGAGCGCGCCGACCGTCGGCGGGCCCGGGGTTAATCGCCGCAGCGGGCGCGGATGCCCCACCGGCTGGGCTATCATCCGCGCCCTTTTCATGGCTTCGCGCGCACACGCGGCAATTATCGAAGGCAGCCTGCGCCTTCCGTGGCGGCGATTCCTTTTCGGCACGCTCGTGCTCTCACTCGCCTTGCACGTCGTCGTCGCGTACCGCTCGCAGGGCTTTTATCAATGTGACGAGCACTACCAGGTGCTCGAATTTCTCGGCACCAAGGTCGCGACGACGCGCATCACGAGCTTGCCTTGGGAGTACGCGGCGCGGATGCGCTCGTGGTTCTTGCCGGCGCTGTTTTTACCGACGATCCGCCTCTCCGCGCTCGCCGGCGTGCGCGACCCCTTCGCGCTCGCGTGGGTCATGCGCACGTTCGCGGCGCTCTTGAGCTTCACGGGGCTCGCTGCCATCTCGCGCTGCCTGCCACTCTGGCTCAAAGACGGGGCCACGCGCCGCGTCACGCTGCTCGCGATCCACTTTTTTTATTGGGTGCCGGTGCTCTCCGCTCGCACCTCGAGCGAAAATCTGGCGCAGGCCTTCTTCCTGCTCGGGCTCGCTGCGCTGCTCGGAGCGCGGCGTGGTGCGAGTGCCGCGGCCGGCCTGCTTTTCGGGCTCGCCTTTCTCGCTCGCTATCAGGTCGCATTTTTGATCGCCGGCGCATGCCTCTGGCTCTGGTTCAATACGCGCCCGCGGCTCCCGCTCGCGGCAGGGCTCGGCGCCGGCTTCGTCGGCGCGCTCGCGCTCGGCGCGGTACTCGACCGCTGGGGCTACGGCGAGTGGGTGCTTCCGTATTGGAACTACCTCCGCGTGAACGTGCTCGAGCACGTGGCGAACCGCTATGGGACGGCGCCCTTTTGGGGCTACTTCGCGCTTTTTGCGAGCGACCTCGTACCACCGCTCGGGCTGATTTGGGTCATCACGCCGCTCGTCGCGCTCGTGCGTCTGCCGCGACACCTCTTGACCTCCACACTGGCTCCCTTCGTGCTCGTCCACATAGCGCTCGCACACAAGGAGACGCGCTTCTTGTTCCCGACGCTCGCGCTCAGCACCGTGCTCCTCGGCGTACTCGTCGAGCGAGAGCTCTCGACGGCGAGCTCCTCCTCCTGGTTCGCCCGCGCCTGGCCCAGACTGAGGACGCCCGTCGCCGCCGTCGTCCTCGCGGCGAACGTCCTCGGTTTCTGCCTCTTCACGTTCGAGCCGCCGCGCCCTCAGTGGTCACTGCTCGACGCGCTCGACACCGCGGCCCCGCGCGGCTTCACGCTCTACGCCGCTCACGGCTTTGCGCCGATGTACACCTGCGGCGGCCTCGAAGCGTCCTTCTACGAAGGCACGCGCGCCTTTCGCCCGTATAGGAGCGGCCAGCCGCTCACCGCTACGGACGCGCGCGGCCTTCCCGCGTTTTACGGCTGGGCGGACACGCCGGCACGGCTGGCCGACAACCCCTTCGCCCAAAAGTGCACGGCCGTCGCCACCGAGCCCTGGACCGCGCGGCCTGCGGCGCAGGCGCTCTTGCGTCTGCCGCCGTTGTCTCGCCTCGCTCCGCGGGTGATCGCGCACGTGGCTTATCGCTGCGGCAACTAACCGCGCCGCATCGGACCTGCTGGCAGCACGCGACGCGCGTCGCCGTGAGGAGCACCCAAACAAGCATTGGCCATGCGACGGCCATCTGGCGAACACGGCCGGCCCCCTCAAAATGGCGCCGACAATGGGGTATTCGGTCGCGGCACGCCCGCTGCACTCGTTCACGCCGCATGCCTTCGGCGCTCTCGTCCGTCACCATCGTTCAAGGCCAGCCGCTCGGGCTCGCCGTCGCGCGGGCCAGCGTCGTCGTCGGGCTCGAAGCGCGGCCGATCTTGGTGGAGGTGTGCTCGTCGCGCGGGCCCTCATTTTTTCAGCTGGTTGGCCTGGCCGAAGCGGCGGTGCGGGAGGCTCGGGTGCGCGTCGCGAGCGCGCTCGCCGGTCTCGACGTGTTGCTCGACGAATACGCCGTCACCGTGAACCTCGCGCCGGCGGATCTGCGTAAAGCGGGCGCGACGCTCGATCTCGCCATCGCCGTCGCCCTCTTGGCGGCGCTCGGCAAGCTCGCTCCCGCGGCGCTCGAGGGCACGCTGGTCCTCGGTGAGCTCGGGCTCGACGGCAGCTTGCGTCCGGTGCGCGGCCTCTTGCCGCAGCTCGACGGCGCGCGGCAGCGCGGCCTGCTACGCGCGATCGTACCGCACCAAAACGCGCTCGAAGCCGGCATCGCCCAGGGCCTCGAAGTGCGACTCGCACGGACGTTGCAGGAGGCGCTCGAGCACCTCGCCGGGCGCCGCACGCTGCCGCTCGCTGCACCGACCCCGTTTTTACCGAGCGCCGCGCACACCCACGGCGATCTGCGGGACGTGCGCGGGCAGACGGGCGCACGGCGCGCGCTCGAAATCGCGGCCGCGGGCGCGCACAATTTGCTCTTCATCGGCCCGCCCGGCAGCGGCAAGACCCTACTCGCGCGTCTTTTACCGAGCATCCTCCCGCCGCTCGAGTTCGACGAAGCCGTCGAGTGCACGTCCATCCATAGCGTGGCGGGCTTGCTCGCGCCGGAGCAAGGCATCGTCACGGAGCGGCCGTTTCGGGCGCCGCACCACTCCGTGAGCGAAGCCGGATTGGTGGGCGGCGGCGACGTACCGCGCCCCGGCGAAGTGAGCCTCGCGCACCACGGCGTGCTTTTCCTGGACGAGCTCGCTGAATTTCGGCGCGGCGCGCTCGAAGCGCTGCGCCAGCCGCTCGAGGACGGCGTCGTGTGCATTGCGAGGGCGCGAGCGCGCGCGTGGTTTCCGGCGCGCCCCGTGCTGGTGGGCGCCGTGAATCCATGTCCGTGCGGCTACTTTTCGCACCCGCGCCGCCGTTGCGCCTGCACGGACGAAGCGCGCAAGCGCTACCGCGCGCGCCTGAGCGGCCCCTTGCTCGATCGCATCGACATTCACGTGCCCGTGCCGCCCGTCGAAGTCTCGGCGCTCACGTCGGCGCGCCACGGTGAGTCTTCGTCCGACGTCCGCAGCCGCGTCGCCCGCGCGCGTGACGCGCAACGGCGCCGGGCAGCGACGCTCGGTCTTTCCGCGCGCGTCAACGCCGTGCTCAGCGCCGCCGAGCTCGACCAAGTCGCTCCGCTCGAGCGCAACTCCCGCCGTCTCGTCGAGCTCGCCGTCGACAAACTGGGCCTCTCCGCGCGTGCCTTCGTCAAAGTGCTGCGCGTCGCGCGCACCATTGCGGATCTCGAGGGCGAAGAGCGCGTGAAGGAGCCGCACGTCGGTGAGGCGATTCAGGGGCGCTTGTTGGATCGGGACGGCGGACGTTGAGCGCAGCCGTCCCCTGATGATCGATCCAGAGCCCTGATGATTTGACTACAGCCACCCCCAGGAGACACTGCGAGCGTCGCAGGCGTGGCAAAGACGGGGAAGAAGTGGCCGAAAACCAGCGGTCGCACGCCGTGCCCCGCCGCGACTCGCCCCTGATTCGGCCGTAGCGGTTCTCTCTTGGCACGCTCCTTGGATCGTGAAGAGGATGGCCACGGCGAGCGTGTTCGAGAGCTATTTCGGGGGCACATCCCTGGTCCGGCTCCTGCTTCAGCGGGGGCTCGCAGCCGTGTACTTCGTGGCGTTTCTCAGCGCGCTGAACCAGTTCAAAGCGCTGCTCGGCGAGCGCGGGCTCTTGCCCGTGACGAACTACCTCCGGCACGTCGGCTTCCGTGAAGCACCGAGCTTGTTCCACTTCCGCTACTCCGATCGACTGCTCACCGGCGTCGTTTGGACGGGGCTCGCGTTGTCGCTCGTCGCCTTCACGGGCGTCTCGGAGCACGGGCCGTGGTGGCTCTCACTTCTGCTCTGGCTCGTCCTCTACGCGCTCTATCTGTCGATCGTGAACGTGGGCCAGACGTTTTACGCCTTCGGCTGGGAGTCCATGCTGCTCGAGGCCGGGTTCTTCGCGGCGTTCCTCGGTCCGGCGGCGCTTCGGCCGTCGCTCGTGCCGGTGCTCGCGCTCCGCTGGATGTTGTTCCGCGTCGAGCTCGGTGCCGGGCTCATCAAGCTGCGCGGCGACGCGTGCTGGCGGAATCTCACCTGCCTCTACTTTCATTACGAAACTCAGCCGCTGCCGAATCCGCTGAGTCGCACGTTTCACCACTTTCCGCGGCCGTTTCAGCGCATGAGCGTCGCTTTCAGCCACGTGGTTCAACTCGCCGTGCCGTTCGGATTGTTCGCGCCGCAGCCGGTCGCCTCGGCCGCCGGGGTGCTCATCATCGTGCACCAGCTGCTTCTCATCGTGAGCGGCAACTACGCGTGGCTCAACTGGCTCACCGTCGTGCTCGGCTTCTCCGCGTTCAGCGACGCCACGCTCCGGCTCGCGCTGCCCTTCCGAGCAGCGGACGCGGGTGCGGCGCGTCCGCTCGCGTTCGAGCTCGTGCTCTATGCGCTCGCGGCCTCGACCCTCCTCCTCAGCGTCAAGCCGGCGCTGAACTTGGTCTCCAAAAACCAAGCCATGAACGAGGCCTACAATCCGTTGCACCTCGTCGGCAGCTACGGCGCGTTCGGCAGCGTCACGCGCGAGCGGTACGAAGTCGTCGTCGAGGGAGGCAACGAGCTTGCGCCGAACGACGCCGCGGCGTTTCGCGAGTACGAGTTCAAGGGCAAACCGGGAGATCCGCGGCGCCGCCCGCGACAGTGGGCGCCTTACCACCTCCGTCTCGACTGGCTCATGTGGTTCTTGCCGCTCCGCATCCCGCTAAAACGCCCCGGTTTCGTCCCGCACAGGCACGAGCTCTGGTTCATTCGCCTGGTGGAAAGGCTGCTCCAGGGCGACCAACCGACGCTCGCGCTGCTGCGGAGCAATCCTTTTCCGGAAACGCCGCCGCGCTTCGTCCGCGCGACCCTCTACCGCTACGAATTCACCACGCGCGAAGAGCGCAAACGAACGGGCGACGTGTGGAAACGCACCCGCGTCGGCGAATACCTGCCCGCGCTGTCGCTCGCCGACCTACGTCCGGGCTGAGCTCACGGCGCGACGCCGAGTTTCTCACCCGCCGTGGAGAAGCGGCTCGCCGACGGCGCTCGCGAGCTCGAGCTCCCGCATTTTCCGCCAGAGCGTCGTGCGGGCGATGCCGAGGATGCGTGCCGCCGCCGCTTGATTGCCTCTGCAAGACTCGAGCACCCGGAGCACGTGCGTGCGCTCGACCGCAGCAAGCGTGTCGAAGCGCGCGAGCGTCGGCTGAACGGTCATCGAAGCGACGTCGTCCGGCAGGTGCACGACGTCGATGTCCGCATTTCGCGAGAGGATCGCGCCGTGCTGCACGGCGTTACCGAGCTCGCGCACGTTGCCGGGCCACGCGTACGTTTCGAGCGCATGCTCGGCCGCAGGGGTAAAGCGGCGCGATGCGTGCCGAGTGCGCTCCAGCAATACGTGAGCCAGCGGCAGGATGTCCTCGCGCCGCTCGCGAAGCGGCGGAACGACGAAGCTGAACACGCGCAAGCGGTAGTAGAGGTCGGACCGAAAACGCGCCGACGCCACGTCTGCCCGCAGATCCGCGTTCGTGGCACAAAGGATGCGGACGTCGACCGAGAACGCTTGAGTCTCGCCGACTCGGCGGATCTCGCCGTCCTGCAGCGCGCGCAGGAGCTTCACCTGCAAGGCATGCGGCATCTCCCCGATTTCGTCGAGAAAGAGCGTACCGCCTGCGGCCGTCTCGAACAGACCGGGCTTGGGCGCCGTCGCGCCCGTGAAAGCGCCGCGCGCATGACCGAACAGCTCGGATTCGAGTAGGTCGGCCGGCAACGCGGCGACGTTCACGGCGACGAACGCCCCTTCGGCTCGCGGGCTATTGGCGTGAATCGTACGCGCGAGCACTTCTTTTCCCGTGCCGCTCTCGCCCTCGATGACGACCGGGGCGTCGCTGCCGGCGACGATCGCCACCTTGGACAAGAGCGTGCGCATCGCCTCGCTCCGCGCGACGAGGCGGCTGCAGCTCCGCACACCGCCGATCATGGGGCGAAGTCCGCACATCTTGCACAACCGACCGGCCTCGAAGGGACGCTCGCACGGCACTAGGCGTTTCACGAGATTTCGATTTGAAACACTCCCTGCGTCGGCGCAAGGGTTCGCGCGCCGTTTGTCGCTTGGCGCGCCCCTTGCTGAGGCGTGGATGGCGCTACGCCCGACTTTTTGCGGCGACTCGCGGCATGACATCCGTCATGGCGAGCGATCGCTCGGCCACCAGCTGCGGGCAACTACCGCACCTCGACGATGGACCCCCAGCTACGAAGCAAACTCACGCGGCGGCCGTTGGCGGTAGCGAAGGCAGCCATCGACGAGCTGATCGACGACGACCACGGACTCACCACGCTGGTGTTCGCCTACCTCGTGAGCGCCGCGTGGTGGCTGGTCTTCGGCACGCTCGTGGGCCTCTATCTGAGCCTCAAGTTCGTTTGGCCGGAGCTCGACGGCGTGAGCTGGCTGTCGTTCGGACGATTGAGGCCGATCCACACGAACACCGTATTTTGGGGCTGGTCCTCGCACGGCATGGTCGGTCTCGCCTACTACGTCGTGCCCCGGACGTGCCGGCGTCGCCTCTACAGTTACCGTCTCGGCTGGGTCGCGCTCGGACTGATGTCGGCTTCGGTCCTCGCCGGCGACCTCTGCCTCGCGGCCGGCATCAGCAACGGAGCACAAGAATATCGCGAGCTCGTCTGGCCCGTGATGCTGATGTTCGCGAGCGGCCTGGCGCTGACGCTCTACAACTTTTACAGGACGGTGGTGGGGCGCACCACGCGCGAGATCTACATCTCGAACTGGTACGTGCTCGGCGCCCTCATCTGGACGCTGACGCTCATCACCATTTCTTACTTGCCGTTCTATCAGCGTGGCTTCGGCGAGACCGTCATTCAGGGCTACTACATGCACCAGGGCGTCGGCATGTGGTTTACGCCGATGGTACTCGGGCTCACCTATTACTTTCTGCCGAAGTTCCTGAATAAACCGATCTACTCGTATTCACTCGGCGTCCTCGCGTTTTGGACGCAGATGTTCTTCTACACGATGATCGGCTCGCACCACTTTCTCTACAGCCCGTTGCCGTGGTGGCTCCAGACGGTCGCGATCTTGTTCAGCATCGGCATGATCGTCCCGGTCGTCGCCGGCACGGCGAACTTTCTCTTGACGATGCGCGGCAGTGGCCATGCGCTCCGCAGCAGCTACGCCGTTCCGTTCTTGCTGGTCGGCGTCGTGTACTACTTCGTCGGCTCGATGCAGGGCAGCTTCGAGGCGCTGCGCTCGCTCAATCTACTCTGGCACTTCAGCAGCTATACGGTCGGACACTCGCACATCACGATGTACGGCTTCGTCTCGTTCCTGATCTGGGGCGGGGCTTACGGGCTTTTGCCGCGGCTGTCGGGACGCGAAGCGCCTCATCTGTCGATTGGGATCCATTTCTGGCTCGCCTTCATCGGACTCATGATCTACGGCGTTTCACTGAGCGTCGGCGGAACGCTCCAGGGACTGAGCTGGAAGCACGGCGAGCCCTTCCAAAATTCGGTCGTCTTGATGGCTCCGTACTGGCTCTGGCGCGCGGTAGGCGGGACGTTGATGTTCGGCTCGCACCTCCTCTTCGGCTTCAACATGTGGCACATGCTCCCCGGACGCACGCCCGCTCTGCCGGAGCCGCTCACTCAGGAGCCGGCGCGTGCAATTTGACCTTTACGAGCGGCCCGCGCTCCTGTTCGGGCTCGTCTTCGTCGTCTTTCTGGCGCTCAGCAGCGTCGTCGCGATTGCTCCGGCCCTCGACGCGCAGGAGAAGTACGAGCCGCTCCCCGCCTCCGAGCCTCTTTCGCCCAAAGCCGCGCACGGATTACGCGTCTACATCGCAGAGGGTTGTCCCGTCTGTCACACGCAGCAAGTCCGCTCGCTCGCGATGGATTCGCAGTGGGGACGGCCGACCGTTGCCGCCGACTACGCGCGGCTCCGCGGCATGAGCTGGTGGCAAGAGACGCCGGGCGTTTTGGGCTCCGAGCGGGTCGGACCGGACCTCTCCAATATCGGCAAGCGCCAGCCGAGCGAGGCGTGGCAGCTCATCCATCTCTTCAACCCGCGCGCGGTGTCCCCCTGGTCCGTCATGCCGAGGTTTCGAGAGCTATTCACGGTCGACGCTGAGCCTCCGGCAGGCTCCGTCGTGGTTCCAGTACCGCAGCGTTTCGCACCCGCGGAGGGCAAGGTCGTGGCAACGGAGCGCGCGCTGGCTCTCGTCGCTTATCTCGCGTCGCTGAAGCAAGCTCCGCTCGGGCAGCCGTCGCAAGTCAATACGGCGCCGAGCATCGTCACCGGAACCGGCGCCGGGCTTTACGCGGTGAATTGCGCTGCCTGTCATCAACCGACCGGCGAAGGCGTCCCCGCGACGTTCCCGCCCCTCAAAGGCGACCCGCTCGTGAACGCAGCGGATGCCACGGCGCACATTGCCACCGTCTTACACGGCGCCGAGGGCCGCGTGATCGGCGGCGTGAAGTACCCGATAACGATGCCTCCGTTTGGCGACCAGCTCGACGACGAGCAGATCGCCGCCATCGTCAATCACGAGCGCACGAGCTGGGGAAACCACGTCTCGACGGTGACCGCGAGCGACGTCGCCCGCGTGCGCAAAGGAGCCGCTCCATGAGCCGAAAGGGCCTGCGATGACGGCGAGACTTTGCCCTCGCTGTGCCGCCGTCGGAGTCGAAGGTCACGTCACGGGCCCCGCCGACAGCTGGGACGTCGGCATCGGCGGATTGGGAGCAATCATCGTGGCCGCGGCGCTCGGGCGGGCGCTCTGGCTGCTTCTGCGTCCGGGAGAAAAGGCTCCTCGGCACATCAAGCGCGCCGTACTCGATGACACCACGTCGGCGGCCGAGGAGGGACGCCCGTGAACGAACCGACCGACCGCGTGCTTGCGTACCTCGATGATGCGAGCGCGCCGCTCGTCAGCGAGCAAGCGCCCGTGGGCCTGAAGCTGGATACCCGGGAGCTGGCGGACGGCGAGCACGTCTTGCGCATCGAAGCGTGGGACCAGCGTGGCCATAAGGGCGTCAGCACGATCCCGTTCACCGTCAGGAACGGACCGGCCATCACCGTCCAAGGACTAGCCCCCGGGGATGTCGTCGAAGGCCAGCTGGCCATCGTCGTTCACGCCTTCGGCGGGGGGCGCGAAGAAAACTGGGAACCGTCGCAAGCAGAGACGCCCGCTCCCGTTCCCACCTGGGCCTGGGTCATTTTGATCGGCGTCGTCGCTTGGGCCATGTACTACGTCGTTGCCTATTGGCGTCCGCAAGCGGGCGCGACGAACGTCCCGGCGCACGGCTCGATTCTCTCGGGGCCCTACACCGGGGACCACTCGCATCGATCGTGAATTTTGGGGTCCCGCTGGGTGAGACCCGCAAAATTCAATAGTTTTTGGCGTGGTCTGTCCCGTCGGTGCTTTCCTGTTTCGATACACCCAAGCGAGCTCGGGTGTAAGGCAAGCAGCTGAACGAAAGCTCCGGCGGCAGCTCGCTCGGCGTGGGCGAGCGCAGCGTTACGGAAAGAGCGGCGCCGGAGCCAGGGGTCAGGGACAAGAGCTCGAAGTCCCCGAGCGGGGCGTCGGAGCGCGGCGAGGTGCCGAACGCGAGCACGTAGCTGTCGCTTCCCACGAGGAACGTGACCGTGCCGTTGTTGCTGAGCGATTGCTGGAACGCCGTGAGCTCGCGTTCTTGAACATCGTCGGGAGGCCCGTAAAAAATCGAAAGATCCCCAGTGTCGCTCTGCGGGTCGGGATTCATCGGATGGGTAGCCAAGAGCACGCTTCCGTTCTCGACGTCGGCCACGTACGAAATTTCGTTGGGCGTGTTCACGACCGTGAGCCCCGAAACCGACGCGGGGTCGACCAGGACGAGCGGCGTCACGCTCGCGTCGTTCTGGTCGAGGAATTCACGCGAGCCGGGCGCGCCGAGCGCCATCGCCTGCGCGACGCCGGAAGCGTCCGTTTCGACGAGAAGCGTTTGCGCGGCCGCCGGATCGTCCGGAGGTTCGAAGCTGTAGAGGTACTCCGTGGCGCCGGCTTGTCCGGTGCCCGTCACGTGCTGGCGCTCGAGCTCGGCGCCGGACGAGACGAACACGCCATTCGACGCGTCCACGTAGCTCGTGCCGTCCGCGGCCGTTCCGACGCCGACGATCGTGCCGAGCGTGATCGGCCTCGGCGCGAGCGGATCACAAGCGATCGGGGCCTCTTCGCTTCCCGGCCCCGGTCCGGCGCCGGAGGAGCCGTCGCTCGAGCAGCCCAGAGCGAGCGCAGCGAGCGCGAGCAACAGCAGCTTGATATCGGCCCGCATCACCATCAGAGGAGGATACCACGCCCTCGCGTGCCACACCGTCAGGGGCGGTTCGACAAGTCGCGCTCGAGACACGCGACCACCGGTTCGAACTCGAGGCGCCCCGCTTCGCTCAGCCGCACGAGCGCCCTGTGCGCGTCGAGCATCGTGCGCTGAAGCTCCGTGACCGCGGGCGGCTCGGACGGGACGGGCTCGGCGTCCCCCGCGGGCCCCGTGCCGGAGTGAACCACGTCGAAGCATTGCTCGAAACCCATGCTGCGGAGCACGTCGTCGATGTCTTCGTTGTTCGAGATGATGACGCTCTGCGCGACGCCCGCGCCACGCGCCTCTTCGTTCGCGCGCGCCATGAGCCCGAGGTTCGTACTGTCGAGCGATTCTGCCGCCGTGAGGTCGAACACCAAGCCAGACATCGCCTCGTCTTGCATGATCCCGTCGAGAAAGCGCTGCAAGCCCGGCGCCAGCGTGTAATTCACGCTGCCGAAATAGCGCAGCACGTGAACGCCGTTGCGAGCGGCATGAGTGACGTGTCCGAGCGTCATCGCTTCTCCTCCCGCTGCACGAACAAGAGCGCTACGTCGTCGGTGAGCGGCGTCTGCTCGACGAGTCCGAGCGCCCGCGTGACATCCTCGAGGGAGGACGCCTCGGCGAGCAGAGCCCCGAGCTCTCGGCGGCGCGTGCGATGCGACACCTTCGGCACGAGCTCGAGCACCCCGTCGGAGGCGAGCAACAAGCGATCACCGGGCCCGAGCTCGCTTTCGCCCGCGCCGAAGCCGCCGCTGCCGGGCAGATTCAAAGGCCGGCCCGGGCATTCGAGCTCGACGCTCCGCCCGCGTTGCGACAAGTGCGGAAACGGAAACGCGCCCGCATTGCCGTACACCATGTGCCCCGAAGTGAGCTCGACGACCGCATAAAAAGCCGTCACGTGCTTGGCGATCGCGAGCGCCTTCAGGTCGTCGTCGAGCTCCTGCAAGAGCTCGGACGGATGCAAAATCGTCTCGTCACCGCGCGAGAGCAGCGCCTGCCGATACTTGCCGACGAGCGTCGTCAGAATCGTGGTCACGAAGGCCGACGCCACGCCGTGGCCTGCCACGTCAGCCAAATAGAAGCCCGCGTAGCGCTCGTTCAGCGGAAAGTAATCGACGAAATCGCCGCTCAATAGGCGCGAGGGGAACAGCCGTCGCTGAAAGACGAACGACCCGACGCGGAGCTCCTCGCTCGGCAAGAGTTGAAACTGGAGTTGGCGCGCCGCGCGCTCGTCGGCGTGGAGCTCGGCGAGGGCCGCGGAGAGCCGCTGGTTGGCCGCCTCGAGGCTCGCGCGGTAAGCGCGGTTTTGGCGCAAGAGCTGCGAGCGCTCCATACCGCGCCGCACGGTGTGCTCGAGCATCTCGTTGCCCGGCAGCGGCTTGGACACGAAATCCCAGGCGCCGCGCCGGAGCGCTTCCACCGCGTCCTGCATCGTCCCGTGCCCGGAAATCACGACCACGGGTGTCTCCGGATGCTCGGCGACCAAGCGCGTCAACACCTCGAGACCGTCGAGCTCCGGCATGCGCAAGTCGAGCAGCACGAGCCCCGGGTCCCGCTCGCGGCAGAGCGCGATCCCAGCCTCGCCGCGCGCCGCCTCCAACACCTCGAACCCGGCGCGTTCGAGGATGCGCCGGAACGTCGTCCGCACGGCGTCGTCGTCGTCAATGAGCAGCAGCGGCGCGGCCTCGCTCATCCTGATCGGCCTCTGGCCTCGGAGTTTACCAGCGAAGGCGGAAGCGCGCTCTCCTAGCGGCGCCGGCGGGTTCCCCGCGCTGCCCGCCAGACGGTGTCGAAATTCGCCACACTCTCGCTTTCGGGTCCGCAGCCGTGCCGCGCCGCACGCGGAGATACCCGCCGTCGGGGTGCGTGTCCTAGGGGGGCAGGCAGGCCGCGTTATTCGTCGGATTGATCTGGTTTTCCGGATCGTCGCAAGGGAGCGCGGAGCAGCTCCCCGGCGTCGTGCACGACTGACACGACGAGCGGGTGATGCCCGCGCAGAGCGGGTCGTCGGCTCCGCACCCGCAGTCGCACACGGCATCTCCGTAAGACGCATCGGGGCACTTCCAGCTCGACGGGATCACGAACGAACATTGCGTGATGTCGTTCTCGTCGATGACCTCACAGTGACCGTGCGCGCAGCCGTCGTCGCAGGTTTGGCAGTAGGCGTAGGGGATGCAAGCCGGATCCATCACGCCGCAGCCGCAGTGGCAGCTGCCGCTCGCGTAGTCCTCGGCCGGGCACGTCCAGCCCGGCGGCGCGGGCGCGCACTTGGTCGGATCCTCGGGGTCGACCGACTCCGGGCAATGGCCGCAGGCGCAGCTGTCACACTCGCGCGGATCGTCGCTCGTGAGGCAATCGGGATCGGGGGCGCCACAGCCGCAGTCGCACGTCATCTGGTCGGCGTACTGCCAAGCGCTGCACGTCCAGCCGGCGGGCGGCACCTTGTTGCACGCGTCGTTGGCCGACGCGCTGATGTTGCCGGGGCAACCCTGCTTGGAGCACGAGCCCTCGCCGTCGCACTTTTCACACGCGTCCGCCGTATGACTTGCGCAATCCGGATCCCAGAAGCCACAGCCGCAATCGCAGCGTGAACCGTCGCGGTACGCGCCGGGCTCGCACGTCCAACGGGTCGGCGGCGTGGTGCAGAGCGTATTGTCGTTCGGATCGAGGCCCTTGCAGTCGGTGTCCTGCGCGCAGCCGGTCGAAGGGCACGCCGCGCACGCCGCGGGGCTCGTGCTGCTGCAATCGACGTCTTGCGCACCGCAGCCGCAATCACAGACGCCGTCGCCGTACGCGGCCGCGCTGCATATCCACGTGGCCGGGAGCGAGCAACGGCTGTTGTCGTCCGGGTCGACGTCCGAAGGACACGGCCCGTGCGCGCAGCCGCCGAGGAGGTTACACGCATCGCAACTCTCGATGCTCTGATTCCCGCAATCCGGATCCAGGAGCCCGCAGCCGCAGTCACAGGATTTGCCGTCCGCGTACTTGCTGGTTTGGCAAGTCCAGCCGGCGGGCACGACGACCGCCCCGCCACCCATGCCCGCGCTGCCGCCGAGCGCCGCTTGCCCTCCGCTCCCGGCACCGGCGGCGTGTCCCGCGCCGCCGCTCGTCGAACTCGAACCCGAAAGACCGCCATTGCCCGCGCCGCCGCCGCCGGCACCTGCCGCCCGCGAGCCTCCGGCTCCGCTTTGCGCCCCGACAGGCGCGCCGGCCCATCCCAAGCCGCCTTCACCGGCGTCGGCGCCGCTGCCTCCCGCGGCGACGGACGACATGCCTGCGGTCGTTCCAGGCTTCGGCGCCGGGCTCGTCGCCTTCCCCGCGCAACCGACGAACGCGCCGAGCACGAGGCTTGCCGAAAGAACCCAGCTCCACCGAACCATCCGGCGAGTAGACCAGCCAAAGCGAGTCGCGTCGACGCGTGTAAAACTCGTGAGCGGGAGTGCGATTTTTCTCACTCACAGCGGCGTTCGCCGCGGAGAGAGTCAGGCGGTGCGCTAATGCTTTTGGAACACGAGCACACGTCGATTGAGCGTGTCGCTCACGACCAATGACGAGTTGGCGAAGGCGATGCCGGCCGGGAACGCCAGCGTGCGCGCGGTCGGCGCGCTGCCGTCCGTGCCGGACTGGGCGTCGTCGTTGGCGGCGACGTGCTTGAAGTCGCTCTGGCCGAACACGAGATCGGCGGCGGAGCCGCTGCTCGCTGGCAACGAGCTCCAGCCGAGCACACGATTGTGGCCGGCGTCCGCGATGAAAAGCGCCCCGCCGGCGCAGGCGAGCGCCGACGGGCGTTCGAGCACGCTCGGAGACGCGTCGTCGTGCGCGGTGCCGAGCTCGGCCTGCCCGATGACCCAATCGGCGGCCTTGCCGTTTTGCGTCGGGAAGCCGTTCCAGACCAGGACGCGATTGTTGTCCCGGTCCACGACGAGCACGAGCGTCCCGTCCGTCCAGACGTCGCTCGGGCCCTTCAACGTGTGCGCAGCTCGGAGGCCGACCGTCCCGTTTCGCTGCCAGTCGTTCGCGACGCAAGAGGTCATGCTGCCTTGTCCTAGGACGACGTCCGCGGGCGTGCCGTTCGACGTCGGCACGGCGTTCCAGATGAGCACGCGATTGTTCGCTCGATCGGCGACGAGCAGCTTGCCCTTCGCGATGAAGGCGCTCGCGGGAGAACGCAGCGTCGCACTCGTGCAGCCGCTCGCGGGCGTGTTCTCGGCCGGCCAACCGACGACGACGTCCGCCGCGGCGCCGCTCGACGAGCTCACGGGCGTCAAGAGCACGCGATGATTGCCCGCGTCGGCGATCGCCAAGGTGACGCCGTCGGTATGGAGCGCTTGCGGCAGGTACAGGCTCGCGAGTGAAGTACCGGGGACGCTCGTGGACACGGACGCTTGACCGAGGACGAGCTTCGCGGACGCGCCGTTCCCCGGAGGGAGCGAGGAGAAGCCGAGAATGCGCTCCCGGTACGTGTCGGGCACGAAGAGACGCTTGCCGTCGAAGGCCGCGCTGCCCGCGGCGTAGTCGAGAACGGCGGCGCCGACCTTCGACGCCTTGGCGTTGGTCACGAAATCCTTCTGGCCGATGACGATGTCCGCCGCCTGAAAGGACGCGAACGCGGTGGCGGGCTGGGCACCCGTGCCGCTCGAGCCGCCGGTTCCCGAAGTGCCGCCGGTCCCCGAAGTGCCGCCCTTACCGCCTTGGCCGCTACCACCGCCCGAGCCGCCGCTACCGCTCGTCCCGCTGCTGCCGCCCGTGGCGCTCGCGCCCGCAGTGTCTGCGTTCGCGCTGCCGCCTTCGCCGGCGCCCGCCTCGCCGCCCGTACCGCTCGTCCCCGCGCCCGAGCGCCCGCCGCGACCCGACATGCCGGCGTTGCCGGAGCTGCCTGCCTGATTGGGGGCACCCGCCGCGCTCGGCGAGCTCTGATTCGCTTTGTGCGAGCTCCCGCAAGCCGCCAACGCGAGGAGGGAGAACCCAATCGCTCTCATGGGTACACCGTGCAGGTGCCGGGAGCGCTCGTCTCCCGGCAAGGTTCCACGGTGAAGTCGTCGAGCACGAGCCCGGAAGGGTTACTCCCCCAATCCAAGACTTGGCAGCCCATCTCGAAAGTCCCCGCCGCGGGCACCGTGAGATACCAGCCCGCGGGCGTGAACTTGGACGCAGGAACGCTGGCGCTCGGCGTCGCGGCAGTCACGTCCACGTCTCCGATGTCGAAGTGGTCGTCGGGCGAGCCGATTCCAAAAGCAAAGCAATGGATACCGCCGGACTCCACCGAAACCGGCAGCGACACCCACGTGGCCGTCGCACCGAGCGTGAATTGGAAGCTGCGCGGCACGCTGTCCTCGTTCTTGAACACGGCCACGTACTCTTGGTAGGCCAAATCGAAGTCGCTACATTCCGTGGTACCGACGTTGTAGGGCGCGACGGGAGTGGCGGGGTCGCTCGTGCCGCTCGGTTGGAGGCAATTCGGATAGAGGCTCAGTTGCCCGCTCGGAGGCGGACGCGCAATGTCGTTCGGGACCGTCCAGCCTGCGAAGCCGAGCCCGGTCGCGATGTTCGCCGCGTTCACGAGTGAAGTATCGGGAGCTTCACCGAAGAACGCTTGAAGCGACTGAACATCGACGAGCAAGACGCCGCCGTCGTAAGCGAGCTCGGTGTGACCGCCCGGCTTCGGCCGAAAATCGAACCAGACGGGCGACGCGTCGAGCGTCGCAAAGCCGTCCGAGCCGACGGCGAGGTAGGTACCGTTCACGGCGAGCGCATAGCGATCCGGCGCGTCGGGGCCGAACGGCACGCGCCTGAAGCTTGCCACCTCGCCCGTACCGGCCGCGACGAACGCGTGCGCCGTACCGGCACGAATCGGCGTCTTCGGCCGATTCGGCAGGTCGACCGCGAGCGAAACGACGCTCGGATCGCTCGCGTCCGCGACGACGAGAAGCTCGGTCGAGCCGGACGCCTCCCCCGTCGCGTCGGCCGCGAGCGCGAACGCTTCGGCGCTGGTTTCGTCCGCGAGCGTCGCGGCGTTGCGCGGAGCGAACGCGAGCGTTTGGTCGGAGGTCGAGTAGCGGCCCCGCACGCTCCAGGCGTGCTCGGGGTCCGCCGTCACGTTCCGCTTGAGATGCCGCGCGACGTGCACGGTACACGTCGAGCCGATTTTGAAGCCCATGCCCTGGCCGGGATACGGGCGAACGTAGGAGTAGCCGTCGTTCCCGCCGGCACAGCTCGGGATCCCCGCTCGGAGCTTTGCATCGGCCGTGTCGTAGTAGCTCGCCGCGTCACTAGCGAGCTTGTCGGTCACGGCGACAGCGGCCTCGCTCGCGTCGAGGACCGTGGGCGTGAACGCCGGAGCGTCGATCGCCGAGAGCGAGTAGGTCGAGACCTGAGCGCGCGTCCCTTCGAGGCGCTGGACGACGGCGTCCGCGAGCGCCGCCGGGGCGACGGAAAAGGCGCTCGGATTGTCGGTGACGACGTAGGTATCGGCAGCTTGCAGGAACGCGATTTCCTCGTCGTGGAGCGCGTTCAGCAGGTCATCGGGCGCCGTCGTGAGGGCGGTTTGGAACGCGTCCTGCCTGTCGAGCAGCGAGTACGCGCCGCGAAGCAGCGTGAGCGCCGCCCGTTGCGTGAGTGAGTATTGAATGAAGTGGCTCGCCAGGCGCTCGAACGCAAACGTCGGCCGCATCGCGCGCGCGAGCGGCAGGTACGCCCCCTCGACGTTATTCGCAGCGTCACCCACGATGGTCTGATTGATCGTCGCAAACGCCGCCGACACGGACGTGCAATCGCCGGCGGGGCCGGTCGGCGTGCCGACGAGCTGCTCGGCGTAGTCGAGGAGAGCGCCGTCTGCCGCGTCCGTGCCCGGAGCCAACGCAACGGCTTCGACCGCTGCGGCGCAGTTCAAAATGGACGCCTGCGCAGCCGACATGTTCGCGTGCGCGGCTTGAAGCGCCGCCGCGTCGCTCCCCGACTGAAGGGACGAGAGCACGGGCGCAAAGTCGTTCCGCAAGTCGATGAGGATCGCGCCGAGGGCGTCGACCTCGGCGATCACGCGGGTGAGCTCCGCGTCGCCCTTCGACCCCACGCCCGCGGCCTCGAACAGGCCGAGACCGGTGGTCGTCGTGACGGCGCCGCCCGGATCGCTCGCTGTTCCGCGCGCGAGCGCCTCGAGCAGCTGCGCTCCCGACTTACCTGACGGCGGCAGCGCCTGTGCCGAGCCGGCCGCGAGGAGCGCCATGGCGCCGGGCAGCAGGCAGCGTCTCTTCATCGTTCGACCCGGCTTCGACCCTCGAATTTAGGTCTCATGCCCGGGCGGTTCCGTCAAGGCCACGCGCGTTCCGGCGCACTCGTTCGCGCGGGCACGCTCGTAGCGTGAGGATCGGCGTCGGCGGTAGCCCCGAGTCGGTGGTGCGCGCCGCGCATTACATGCTGGGGAGCAGCGAGTTCCTCGGGACCAAGGTCGTCCCGCGCGTTCACGAGTTGCTCGCGGGGACCGCTCTTACAACGGGCGAGCTCACTTCCGCTTCTTGGCCGGCACCGGCTCCGCTCTTCGCGCTGGTTGGGGCGTGGGACGCGGGGCGGCAGCGCGCGGAACGGGAGTCGGAGCGTGGGCTGGGCGGGGCGCGCGGGCAGGCTCGGGGGCGCGGGCAGGAGCCGGCGTGACGGGATGCGCGCCGTTCCAGCCTGCCCCAGGACGCGTGCCCGGCGCGGGTGCGGGGCCCGGCGCCGGCTGAAAGCGCGTGACCGCCCCGCCGCTCGGGCGGGCGGCAGCCTGCGCGCGCGTGGCCGGGTGCATTTCACCCGCGGGAGTAGGCCGCGGGGCGGGCGCCGGAGCGCGCGTTGCGCCGTTGCGTCGTGCGAAGGCGTGCTCGCGAGCGACCTCGGGGCGGTAGCTGTTCGCGTTCGGCGCGGCGCGCCACGCTTCGTGATGCTCGGCGCGCCAGGTCTGCGGCGGCGCCGCCGGACGAGCGCGGTAAGCGGGCGGCGGGAGGTGCTCGGGCGCGTAGCTCACGTACTCGCGTCTGCCCGCGGGACCCGCCCAATACGAGCGGTAATAGACGACGCGGCCGCCTAGGTATTCGTAGCGCGGACCGACGTACACGTAGCCGACCGGCGGCTCCGTCCAATAACCATCGACCCACACCCAGTCACCGCCGTACCAAGCCCAATAGCCGTTCGTCCAGACGTAGTCCGGAGCGGGCGACGGCGGTGGCGTCTCGGGGATCGGATCGGGCGGCGGCGTGGCGGCGTCGACCTCGGCTGCTTCCGAATCGGCGAGGGCTTCGCCCGACGCGTCGACCCCGTCCGGGGGCGGAGGCTCGACCGCTGCGGCCGCGACGGGAGGAGGCGGCCCGGGCGGAGGAGCAGGACGGGTATACACGACGCAACCCGCCATACTGGCGGCGAAGCCGAAGCCCCATGGCAGCAAGCTGAAACGAAACATCGGAAGTCCTCGCGCGAGAGCCTACACGCGATCGCGAGCGGCCACCCCGGCAAGTTCATCCGGGCGTGAAGAGGCACTGACGGCGGCGCTTGCGGGAGCTTCACGCCGGCTAGAATCGAACCGAACCCCATGACCACGACTCGTTACGTCGCGCTCCTCCGAGGCATCAACGTCGGCGGCAACAATATCATCAAAATGGCCGCGTTGCGCGCGCACTTCGAACAGCTCGGGCACGCGGAGGTCACCACCTACATCGCGAGCGGCAATGTCTTGTTCTCGACACGTTCGCGCGACAAGCGCGCGCTCGTGAAGGTCATCGAAGCGGCGCTCAGCCTCGAATTTTCGTACGAGTCTCGCATCGTGCTCCTCTCGAGTCGCGAGCTCGAGCGCGTCGTGAAGGAAGCGCCGCACGGCTTCGGCGAGGAGCCGAAGAAGTACCGTTACGACGTCTTGTTCGTGAAGGAGCCGCTCACGCCGAAACGAGCGCTCGCCGAAGTCCCGACCAAGCCGGGCGTCGACGAGACGTACGCCGGCAAGCACGCCCTCTACTTTCGGCGCCTGATCAGCAAGGCGAGCCAGAGTCGGCTCTCTCGCGTCGTCGGGCTCCCCATTTATCGGAGCCTGACGATTCGAAACTGGAATACGACGCTCAAGCTGGCCGAGCTCGTGAAAACCTAGCGCCGGCCGCGGGAAGGAGCGGGGCGCTCGATTTCGCGGATTCGGCTCGGGGAGCGCTAGCCGCCGCCCTGAAAGAGCTCGTTCAACGCGGCCGTGTCGACGAATTCGCGCAAGAGGACCACGCGACCGTCACGAACGCGGAGCAGGTACACCACGGCCTGCCGGAAGGGTCCTTTCGGGGTTTCGCCGACGATGTCGAACTCGACGATCCCGACCTCGGGATCCGTCGTCTGGTGAAAGACCACGTTCTCGTGCCCCGAAATCCGGCGGTTCGTCTGCGTCGCGCGCTCCCATACGGGCGCGAGTGCCGCGCGGATCGCTTGTCGCCCTTCGAGGCGCGCCGCCACACCTTTAAGCCTGAACGGCCATTGCATCACGCCGTCGAGGGCGAAGCATTCCAACCAGCCTTCGAGGTCGCGCGTGACTTGATGAGAGACGAGGTGTTCCCAGATTTCGCGAGGTGATTTCGTCATCGACTCGAGCCCTTTCCGTTCGAACCGCGCAAGAGAAACGACGCCCGCCTTGGGCGGGGTCGAGTGACACCCGGTGGGAACCCAAAATTCACGCTCGATGCGAGTGGTCCCCGGTGTCGAGCAAATCAGCAACGGCTTGCGCGATGCGCTTCGGCCTTGCCGACGGACCATCGACCCTCGCCAACACGGTAATGCCGACGAGAGTAGCCAAGAGAAGACTCGCGACCGCTTTCGGATGGAGGGCATCGTCGAGTTCACCGCTCTTCTTCCCCTCCACGAGCGTCGCTTCGAGCACGTTCTCCATTCGCTCGAACGTGCTCCGCACGAGCCTCATCGCGACCGGATCGCTGCGACCCAACTCCCCGGCGGTGTTGGCGGCCAAACAACCCCGGCGAAGAGTCGCCTCGTTCTCCGGCGCGGCGAGTCGTTCGAAGTACCCGTTGATGCGCCGGCGAACTGGCCCGGGTTGGGCAAACCAGCCGACGAGACCTGCGACGCGGTCGTCCCCGTAGCGGCGCAGCGCTCTTTCGAAGAGCGCGTGTTTGCTGCCGAAGGCATTGTAAAAGCTGCCTTTGCCCACCCCGATTCCCTCGAGGAGCTCGGCGGGTGTCGTGGCGCCGTAGCCCCTCTCCCAGAAAAGCTTCAGGGCGGTGGCGACCGCAGCGTCGAGCTCGAAAAGGCGCGGGCGACCCATGCCTCCGATCAATACCCATTTTGTACCCACAGGTCAACTATCGTCGGCTCACGCCTTCGCGCGCCGCTCGCGCAGGGCGCGCGGCCCCGGGCAAAAAAATGACGAGGAACGCGTGAATAGGAGAAGCCACGCGAAATTCCGGGAGATTCGCGTAAAGTCGGCCATGACCGAAAGACCGAGCGACAGTCCGGTACGGCGTGCCGGGCCGATCGACGTGGAGCTCTGGCCTTCCACACTGGCGGCGCGCGTGGTCGAAGCGGGACCCCCGCCGCGCATCCACGGCTACGATGTCGAAGGCGATCTCGCGCGCCACTACTCGTTCGCCGAGATCACGCTGACGGCGCTCACGGGCGTCGCACCGGAGCGCGGACACGGACGCGCGTTCGAGATTGCGCTCGCCTTCCTCGCGCCGGTGCCCGTGAGCGAAGCGCCCGGGCACGCTGCCGGACTCGCGCGGCTGATCGGCGCGGACGCGAGCGGCGTCATCAGCGGCGCAGCCATGGGGCTCGCCGAGCGCGCGCGTGAGCTCGTCTCCGAGCACACCGAGCTCGTCGCGTGGCTCGACGCGGGAACCGGAAGCGCGCCGCCGAGCACACAGACCGACGATTCGAACGAGGCGAATGCCGTGGCGCGTCTGCGCGCTGCCCTCGCGGAGACCGGCGCGAGCTTCCCGCTGCTGAACTCGCGACCTAAGTTGCTGGCAGCGCTCATCGGCGTGCTCCACGGGGTGGGGCTCACCGACGCGCCGAGAATCGAGGCGGCGCTGGCGTTGGCCGGGCTGCCCGCCACGCTCGCCGAGGCGTTCGCCGTGAAGCCGTTTGCGTTCTTCAGCTACCCGATGGACCTGCCCGCGTTCCGCTACATCGAGGGCGCGGATGGCTGAGCCGCTAAAACGCCCGGTGCTCGTCACGCGCGTGGGTCACGTCGGTCCCGACCACCATCGCTTTCGCGGCTTCGACGTCGGAGCAGAGCTCGTCGGGCACGAGAGCTACTGGAGCCTGATCTCGCTCGCGATCGGCGGGCCGCGCATCGACTCCGAGCTGAGCCGCCTGCTCGACGATCTCGCGACCAGCTTGGTGGGTCCCGATCCGCGCATCTGGCCGTGGAAGCTCGGCCGCTTGATGAGCGCGTACGGTCGCTTCTCGGTGGGCATGGCCGGGCCGCTCATCATGATGAGCAGCGGCCGCGTGGGTCCCGCGGCGCTCGCCTCGGTCGCGAGGTTCTTCGACGAGCTCGCGCGCGAGCTCGGTGCGGAGCTTGCGGACGAGGGGGCGCTCACGCGTGCGGTCGAGCGCAAGCTCGAGCAGGTCCCGCGACCGCCGGGTTTCGGCACACCCTTCCGCAACCAAGACGAGCGCAACGCGCCCATCATCGCGCTCGTGCGGGCACACGGACGCGAGAATGGCCCGCATTTCTCGCTGGTTCAGCGGGCGGCGCCGATCGTCTTTCAGAAAACACGGCTCCCCGTCAATGCGGCGTCCCTCGTGAGCGGACTCTGCCTCGATCTCGGCTTCAGCCCCGAGCAGATCGACGTTTTTGGCATCCTGCTGCTCGTGTCGAACCTGGTCGCGAATTCGTTCGAGGGCTCGCGCGAAGCGCCCGCCGTCCTCAAACGACTGCCGGCGGAGTTCGTGCGCTACGTCGGGCACGCCGCGCGCAAAAGCCCGCGCGCCGAGAGCGGAACGGCGCCGTGATCGCGTTCGAGTGGGACGACGCCGAGCTCTACGCACGGACTCTCGCCTTCGCGGCGCAAGAGCTCGCGCCGGGCTCCGCCGAGCGGATCCGGAGCGGTAGCTTCGATCGCGAGCTCTGGCGGCGCGCGGGCGCCTTCGGCTTGGCCGGGCTGCCGGTTCCGAAGACGTACGGCGGGATGGGACTCGGCGCGGCGGCGACGGCCCACTTGCTCGAAGCGCTCGGGTGCGGCTCGAACGATGCCGGTCTCACGTTCTCGCTCGCCGCGCATCTCTTCGCCTGCGTGGTGCCGCTCGCGCGCTGCGGCTCGGAGCCACAGAAAGCCGCGTTGTTGCCGCGACTCGCGAGCGGGGAGCTCGTCGGCGCGAGCGCGATCAGCGAAGAGGGCGCGGGGTCCGACGTGTTCGCGCTCGCGACCAGCGCCGTCGCCGACGGCGACGACTACGTGCTCCACGGCGAAAAATCCTGGGTCACGAACGGCCCCGTCGCGGATATTTTTCTCGTTTACGCGAGGACGCAGCCGAACGCGGGCTACTTCGGCGTGAGCGCGTTCGTCGTCGAAAAGGAGCGGCCGGGCCTACGCGTCGGAGAGCCAATCGCCAAGGTGGGCCTCGAGACGTCGCCCACGTGCTCGCTCGTTCTCGAGGCCTGCCGCGTACCGAAGCACAACCTCGTGGGACAGCTCGGCCAGGGCGCGCCTCTCTTCGAGCACGCCATGCTCTGGGAGCGGAGCTGCCTGTTCGCGCTTTACCTCGGCAGCATGCAGACGGCGCTCGACCGCGTCGTCGAGCACGCGAAGACGCGCCGGCAATTCGGCCGCGCGCTCGGGGATTTTCAGGCTGTTTCCCACCGCATCGCCGACATGAAGGTGCGGCTCGAAGCCGCGCGAGCGCTGCTTTACCGAGCGTGCTTCAAGCTCGATCGCGACGAGGACGCGCGGCTCGACGTGGCCATCGCGAAGCTTTTCGTGAGCGAGGCGGCGGTGCAGTCGGGTCTCGACGCCATGGAGCTCTTCGGCGGCCTCGGCGTCGCAAGCGAGAGCGGCGTCGAACGATTCCTGCGTGACGCGTTACCGGCGCGCACGGTGTCGGGCACCTCCGACATCCAGCGCACTCTCATCGCGCGCGCTCTCGGCTTGTGAGAAGCGGTTCGATGCGCGTTCTGAAGGATCTTTTGCTCGAGGCCGCAGCCCGCACTCCGGACGCGATCGCCCTCAAGTGTCCGGAGCAAGGTGCCGTCCGTTACGCCGAGCTCGACGCGCTCGCGAATCGCGTCGCGCACGTGCTCGCCGCGCGCGGCGTGGTCAAGGGTGACCGTGTGGGTGTTTTCATGCCGAAATCCGCCGCGGCGCTCGCGGTCATGCAGGGCGTGCTGCGCCTCGGCGCCGCTTACGTGCCGCTCGACCCCACGAGCCCGCTCGCGCGCGTGCGGGCGATCGCGGCGGATTGCGGCCTCGCCGCGCTCGCGGGCAACGGCGCGCGGCTCTCCGCGTTCGCCGCCGAACCCGGTGGGCCGTTCCTGCTCGAGCTCGACGGCGCCGGACGCGCGCTCCTCGACGCCGCACCCGCAAGGCCGCCGCCGGCACCGGTCCTCGCCTCGAGCTCGCTCGCCTACGTGCTCTACACGTCGGGCTCGACCGGCGTCCCCAAGGGCGTGGCCATCGGCCAGGAAAACGCGCTCGCGTTCGTCGACTGGGCGAGAGCACACCTCGGAGTGACGCGAGGGGACGTGCTCGCCAATCACGCGCCCCTCCACTTCGATCTTTCCGTGCTCGACGTCTACGTCGCATTCAGCGCGGGGGCGTGCGTGGCGCTGGTGCCGGAAATGGCGGCTTTCGTGCCGCGATTGCTCGTCGACTTCGTCGCGACGCACGGTGTCACGATCTGGTATTCGGTGCCCTCGGCGCTCGGCCTCATGCTCGAGCACGGCGGGCTACTCGAGCGCCCGGGGCTGCCGCTCCGAGCCGTGTGCTGTGCGGGCGAGCCGTTTCCCCCGCGCCTACTCGCTCTGCTGCGTCGCGAGCTACCGGGCGTACGTGTCTCGAACTTGTACGGACCTACCGAGACCAACGTTTGCACGTTTTACGACGCGCCCGCCGAGGTCGACGGCGAAACGCCCGTGCCGATCGGTACCGCCGCGAGCGGCGACGAAGTCTGGGCCGTGAAGGACGACGGCTCGCGCGCCGCGACAGGCGACATAGGCGAGCTGCTCGTGACTGGTCCCACCGTCATGCTCGGTTATTGGGGTCAGGCGCCGCATCCGCGCGGCGCCCCGTACCGCACGGGAGATCTCGTGCGCGTGCGTTCCGACGGCGGCTTCGAGTACCTCGGCCGGCGCGACCGCATGGTGAAGCTCAAGGGTCACCGCGTCGAGCTCGGCGAGGTCGAGACGGCGCTCCGCCACCACCCCGAAATCGGCGAGGTGGCGGCGACGGTCGTCGGCTCCGCCATGGAGGCGAAGCTCGTCGCCGTCGCGGTCCCGCGGACCGAGCGACACGTGCCCCTGCTCGAGCTCAAGACGCACTGCGCGAAATTCGTCCCGCGCTACATGATCATCGATCGCGTGGTCTGGCTCGACACGCTGCCGCGTACGCGGAACGGCAAGGTCGATCGCAGCGCCATCGCGAGCGCCTGTCAGTGAACGGAGTACGGATGGACTCGAACGACGTCGAAGCGCGCATCTTCTCTTTCATCGCAAAAACCCTGCTCGGCGGCCATTCCGAGGGCCTCGAGCGCGCGACACCGCTGCTCGAGCTCGGCGTCGTGGACTCGATGGGCATCACGCGACTCACGACCTTTCTGGAGACGGAGTTCGGGCTTCGCGTACCGGTCGAAGAGCTGAGCGCCGTGAACTTCGCCAGCATCGAGGCGATTGCGCGCCTCGTCCTGCGGCTTTCGGCATAGCCCGAGAGCGGGCACGGTTCGCCCCGTGTGTTAGAGTGCGAATCTCCCGTGCGCGTCGCACTCGTCCTGACCTACGTCGCCGCCGCAGGGCTCGGCTACCTGCTCGGAGTCCGCGGACTCTTGCCCTACGGTCCACTGAAGTCGTCGACCTCCACGCCGCTCGCACGTCTCGGCCTCGCGTTGCGGGACGGCACCGGCAAGGCGGACGCGGCGAGCCTCAGCCTGCTCCGCGGCGACACGGACGCCGTGCGCGCGACCCTCGGCGTCCCCGAGCGCGACGCCTTCGACCTCGTCGTCGCCCTTCGGGGCCTGAAGAACGGCGGCAAACCCGACGTCGCTGCCGCGGAGCGGAGCTGCCGGGCATTGAAACTGGCGCGCTGCGACGCGAGGGCCCTAGAAGTGCTTCAAAAGCGGAGCGCGCCTTGACGCTGGCCCGTCCGCTCAGCCTCGTGCAGTGGGTGCTCGGCCCGGTGCTCGTCGCCGTGCTCGCGGGTGAGCTCGGCGCCATGCGCGCCAAAGCGCAGCGCGGGCAGCTCTTCGTACGGACATCCGCGCTCGCTCCGGAGGAGTCGAAGCGCCTCGAAGCCGTGCCCGCGCGCGCGATGGACAATGCCGTATGGACGCTCGGCGCGGCCGAGGTCGCCCAAAAGCTCGTGAAGTTCGAGCTCGATCGACTCGACGAGCGCGAGGGTGCGCGCCGCGCGCGGCTCCTCATCCGCTTCGGAATGGTCGACCGCAACTTCGACGGGCAGGCCGCGGTCTTCGCGGCGGCATGCACCATGGACGCGAGTCTTTGCGACCAGCTCCGGCTGAGAGACGCCGCGGAGCACGAGGCCGGGTTACGCTTCGTGTCGCCCGGCAATCATTTGCCGCTCGCGCTCATCGGCGGGCACCCTCCCCTCGGAGCGCCGTGAGCAGCCGCAAGGCCGAACGCGCGGCCCTGGCCCGAAAGCGCCGTAAAGAGCGCGCTTTTCGCGACGACGCGGGCCGCGTGCACCTCGTCTTGCAGCGCGATCCGGCGAACGGTCACGAGCGCGTCGCGCTGAAGGCGCCGCTCTTCGCGGAACAGTGGCAAAACGAACTCGCCGCGTCGGCCGCGACCACGGTCCTCGGCGTACTGCGTCGCGAGCCGACGCTCGAAGGCGTGCTCGAGCTCACGCGGAGCGCGCTCGCATCCACGGAGCGGCTGATCGCGGCGCTGCTCGCGCGCGCCCCGGCCGGCGCGCTCGCGTGTAAATCCGGCTGTGATCACTGTTGCCACCAGGTCGTCGGCGTCACCGCGGCCGAGGCGCTCACCATCCACGCGCACCTCGAAGCAACGCGCTCGGCGGACGAGCTCGAGCGTCTGAAGACGCGCGTTGCCGAGCTGCACGAGCGCGCGCGCGGCCTCTCGTCGGCGGAGCGCTTCTCGCCGGCCCACCCGTGCGCGTTCCTCGAAGCGGGCTCTTGCTCGATTTACGAAGTCCGGCCCCTCTCCTGCCGCGGCATGAACTCCCTCGACGCCGGTGAGTGCGCGAGCAAGCTGCGAGAACCGGAAGGTCGGGCCGAGTTTTTGGCAAAAGGCCACGGTGGCCGCTGCTTCGTCGAGCCGATTCAGGCCTTCCGGGCGGTGAGCGCAGGCCTGCAGCTCGGCCTCTCGGAGCTCTATCACCTCGACGCGCGACCGCTCGACTTGCTCGCCGTCATGCGCTTGCTCTTGGAAGGCGACGCGGAGCTCGGCGACGCCTGGGCCGCCGGGCAGCAACCGTTCGAGGCGGCGTTGCGCGAGCAACGCTAGTAACGTGGCCGGCCGCTACTGCGGCGCGCCCGCCGTGATCCACGCTTTGATCGAATCGAGCTCCGTCTGCTTCAAGCAGGGCGTGTCGATGCAACCCTGAGGCATCACGAAGGGACCGCCGGATGGATCCGTACACACCCACGTCGGCAGGAGCAGAAGCGCGCTGTGCGCCGGATCACCCGGCGTGACGAGCTTCGAGCTCATACATTCGGCGACGACGGTGCTCGTGAGAACGCCGTAGAGCGTCGCCTTGTTGGTGTATACGAGCGGTTGCCCTCCGGGCCCACCGCCGTGGCACTGGGATGCCCCGCAATTGTTCGCCATGATCATGGCCACGTCGCTGAAGGTGCCTGGACCGGTCGCACCGCTCATGCCCGCGCCGCCAATTCCCGCTTTTCCACTGCTTCCGGCGTGGCCCGCCGAGCTCGCCCCGCCGGAGCCGCCGGCACCGGCGCTCCCCACGTCAGTCGGCAAAACGGGACTGCCCGTGCCACAGCCGAAGGCTGCGAGCACGCCGAGAGTGAATAGCGGACGACCGGAGACCAACGCCGACGTTCGAGCTCAGGACGCCTTGAGAGCCATCACTTCACCCGGGTTTTTGATGCCGTCCGTGTCCTTGTTGCCGTCGAATACGCCGAACGTCGTCACCGGACCGCCGTCTGCCGCCTTGCAACCGACGGCGTTCATCAGCGTGACGTAAAGCTTGTTGATCGGTTGGTTTCCGCCGCTCGAGCCCGTGTTGCCGATGGTGCCGCCGTTCTGGCACGAGCTCTCGCTGTTGCCCTTGCCGATCGTCTTGCCTTCGACGTTCACCGCGGCGCCCGTCTTGAGGTAACCGCCGCAGCTGCCGGCGATGAGAATGGGCAGGTTATTCAGGTTGTGCGCGGCGCCGTCCGAGAGCTCGGGCAGCCACATGGTCGCCGTGTTGTCGAGCAGAGTGCCGTCACCCTCGGGCATGCTGTCGAACGTCTGCACGAGACGCGTGAACTTGCCGGCGAGCCAGGTGTCAATCTGCGCGATCATGTCGATGACGCCCGCGTAGCAGTTGCCGCCGACGGTGAAATCCCCGGTGCGATGCGAGAGGCCGTGGTGCTCTTTCGTCATCATCAAGCCGTCCCACTTGTAGATGACGTAACCCGGATACAAGAAGACGAAGGTGCGATTGACGTCGCACGTCATGGCTAGCGCCATGAGGTTCATCATCATGTCGCCGCCCTTGGTGAACGAGGTGGCGAGGTTCGCGTCGCCGTCCGCCGTGCCCTTCGGCCCGAGCACGTTGCCGGCCGTGATGCTGCCCGTCGGGCTCGCGGCCGTCACCGCCGCGTCCGTGATACCGAGCGTCGCCTGCGTGGCGGCGTTGCACACGGCCTGCATCGCGGGGTCCGTCATACCGGTCTCGGTGTCGCGAAGGAGCGACAGCCAAGCGTCGATGCGGTCCTGGTCCGCCTTGCTCATGTTGAGGCGCTTGTACGTCTGCAGATCGTCCGTGACGAGGTCGATCGCGCTCTTGCCGCGCGCCACGTGGTAGTCGGCGGGCGTCATGCTCGTACCGCCCGTGCTGCCGCCGGTCGAGCCGCCCTGCATGACGACGCCCGTGAGAAGCTTGTAGACGCTCGACGGGTTCACGTTCGACGGGAACGCCGTGTTGGGCGCCGAGAAGGAGATCACCTCTTTGATGAGGGTGCTGGGCGCGCCGACGCTCAGCACGAGCGGCGTCTTGTCGCCCGGGTTGATCTGCTTGGCGATGGTGTGATCGAGCGACTCGGCCGTCGCGTAGCGGTTCGACTCGGTGGAGATGTACGCGCACGTGAGCTTCGAGCCGCACGCTTGATCGTGAGGGTCGATCGATTGCCCGACCGCATACGAGTTCATCGAGCGGAAGCCGCGCGGCAGAAGCAGCTTGTTCACGTAGGGGGAGAGCGGCTCGAGGTACGTGCCCGTGAGGTCGCTCGCCGCGAGCGCGCCGTCTTCCTTCGACGGGAACCAACGGGTCGTCAGCGTGCCGTTGTGCGTGTAGAAGATGACTAGGCGCTTCGGCGGCGTCGCCGGCACGCTCTGCGCTTTGGCCCACTGTTCGTGGACGGAGCTCAGGAACGGCGCCGCCAAGCAAGCGCCCGCCACTCCCTTCAAAAAGATTCTTCGCTGCATCGGAGGCCGCTTCGTGGGCGTCATGGGGAAACCTCGCGGAGTCGGAACGATTGAGTCTGGGTCAGATCGGCAATCAGGTTGAGGATGGCGTAGTTACCGCCGGCCATCTTGGCGGAGAGTTGCGCTACGTCGCATTGGTCGGCCGCGTCGCCCGGGCGCTGGTACGCGTAACCCACCCACTGCTTGACGTATTGCTGGAGCGCGCCCGGTGACGACGCGATCGCCGCCATGAGGTCGGCCGGACCGTTGACGTGCACCGTGGGTTGGCCGTCGACGACCGTGATGTCGGCGGTGGTGTCGAGCGGGACGCCGTTCGACTCCGTGGTGCGCCAGGCGCCCATGGCGTCGAAGGCCTCCATCGCGAACCCGGGCGGGTTGATGTAGCCGTGGTGGCACGATTTGCAGCTGTCACCCGAGGTTTGCGCGTCGACCTGCTTGCGGTTCGTGTCGAGGTCGGGTGAATCCGGCAGCGCGGTCTGAGTCGCGCCCGCGGGCGGAGCCGGGATGTCGATGCCGAGGATCTGCTTCGAGATGAACGCGCCGCGGTAGATCGGGTTCGTGCGCGTGAGCGACGCGAAGTTCATCAAGAAGCCGAGACGCGTGAGGAAGCCCGGCCGTTGCGTCGCGTCGAGCGAGACCTCGGTGAGGTCGGCTCCGTACTTGCTTCCGTCGAGTCCGTAGAGCGGCGCCGTGTCCTTGTTCACGAAGGCGATCGGGCTCGTCAGGAAGTCCTTGAACGTCGAGCCGGCCGTGAACGTGATGGCGTCGAAGAACTTCAGCGTTTCATCGTCGATCGGGCCGACGACCGCGGGATTCCAGTTCGGGAACGTGGCCGGGTCACGATTCGCGGTGGCCCAATGCGACTCCGAGTCCATCAAGAGGTAGTGCTGGTGGAACGCGGAGACCATGTCGCGCGCCTTCGGATCCTGCAGCATGCGCGCTGCCTGCGCCGCGATCTGCTGCGGCGTCTGCAGCATGTTCTGGTCAGCGGCCTGGTTGAGCGCCGCGTCGGGCGTCGTGCCCCAGAGCATGTAGGAGAGGCGTTGCGCGATTTCAGCGCTGGACAGGGTGAAGTGTCCGGCGCCGTCCGAAACCGCGGTCGTCTCCGCGCGCTGGATGAACGTGGGGGAGATGAGGAACATATAGAGGAGCGCCTGGGCGACCTCCATCGGCGCGCCGGTCGGCGTGATGGTCGCGCCCGCGGCGATCACCTTGTCGAAGCGCGCGACCTCATCCGTCGTGAGCGGGCGACGGAAGGCCAGACGCCCGAAGTCGATGATCGTCTGGTGTAGACAGGTCGTGTCACCGGCGGCAGGGGTGCACTTGATGAAGTTCGCCGTGAGCTTCGGATCGGCGAAAACCTGCGTGGCGATCTTGTCGGCGACGTCTTTGTAGTTCGCCCACGCGAGGTCCGTCATGCCGCTCGTGAGGTCGGTCGCGAGCAAGGTAGAGGGCACGACGCCGTTCGCCGCCGTGAGGTTCGTCACGCCGAGGAGGTCGCGGATGGTGCGGTCGTACTGCGCGTTCAAAAGCCGCGGGATCTGCGAGGTGGCCTCGATCTGCGGCGTGCAGTTCGGGTTCAGCATTCCCGTTCCGCCGCTAGACGAGCCTCCGGCGCCCGGCGTGGTGCCCCCGGAGCTTCCGCCGGAGCCGGGGCTCGAAGTGCCGCCGCTACCGCTGCCGTTGCCTCCGCTCGCGCTCGTCGCACCGCCGCCCACGGACGAACCGGCTCCGCTTCCGGTGTTCGTCCCGGCGCCGGAGCCCGGGGTGGCGTTGCCGCTCGCGCCCATGCCGGCCGGCGGCGACTGGATGTCTGCCGTGCAGCCCACGCCGAAGGCGGCTGCTACGAATACTGCACTCCTCCACATAGCCATGAAACTGACCTCGTCGGTTCTTGGTGTTTCTCGCAAGAAGAGACCGTCGTGTGAGTTATGCCCGCACCTCGTTCCCCAAATTGCATCTGAGATCGGGAAGGATCTTTTGACGCGCAGAGTTAAATTTTTCAGCAAAACGAGCAGCGGTGCGCCAAAAATGCGAATCACGCGCGCCCGACGGGAATTTCCCGCGAATCTACGGCTCGTCGTCGTGCGGATCGGCCTGCGGCAGCGAGAGCACGTGCTCGATCCGCCGCAGGCGGTCGCGCTGCGACTTCGGCACGTCCTGCTCGCGCCCGTGGATACGTAAAGGAGTGACGAGCGGCGACGAAAACGCCTCACTCGGGCGCTTCCCGAGCACGAGGACTTTGAACCCCGGGTTGCCCGCGAACTTCGCCAGCGGCTCGCGTCCGGCGGCGCCACTCTGCACCGCAGCCGCGAGGGCAGCGCCCATCACGTCTCGCTCCGGGCCGAAGTGAACGAGCGTGAGGCCCGCCGCGCTACCCGCGCGGGTGAGCGCGGTGAAATTCACGTCCGCCGTGAGGTCCTGGCTGCCGGGCGCGGCGTAGGGGTCGTTCGGGCGGGGGATGTAGGCTTGGGCGGCGCCGTAGACGCGAAATGGGAAATCACCCCGCCGGGCGCCGTTGACGAGACCCGAGGTGCTGTCGCCGTAGTCGATGGTCACGACGAACCCGGCCGCGAGCGACGCACCGAGCTCCCGGATGAAGCCGTCGGCGTGGACGTTGACGTAGGCGACGACGCCCGACTCTTCGGCGGCGAGCGCGAGGGCGTATTCCCGCGCATTGTCGCGAAGGTGCCGGACGAGCTCGGGCAAGACGGACACGGGGACGTACGCTTCCTCGAACCAGAGCGCGGCGAGCCGAGCGTCGCGTTCGTCCACATCGAGCGTGGCGAGCTCGACCATCACGTCCGAGAAGGTGGCCGCGTCGAGGTAGCGGTCCGGCACGTGGTTTGCCAAACCGAACGTCTCGCGCAACGACGCGTCGACGGTGGCCACGCGCGTGCGCAGCACCGCGGGGAGCGCGCCGACCAACGCCGGCTCGAGACGCGGCACGACGAGCGCCGCGAGCGCGTGTCCGTCCGCCGTGAACGCGACCTTGTGGACGCCGAAAGCGTCCGGCACCTCGTTCGTGACGACGAAGCCGCGCACGCCCGCCGGGAAATCACGTTCGAGCGCTGCGCGCGGCCGGCGGGCGTCGCCGGGAGCGATCACGGCACGCTCGCCGAGGAGCTCGCGCTGGCGAGCGCGGAGCGACTCCGACATTTCGTAGACGTAGTAGCGAACGCTGGCGGCGAAGCGTTGCCAGCTCTCGCGCAGCGGGTCAGCCGGGTCGGCGGCGGCGTGCCTAACCCCATCCAAAAAATCACACGCCAAACGGCCGTTGCCGGCGCCAAACTCGATGACCGGAAACGGGTCGGCCCCAGCGAGCTCGCCGTGTGCGAGCATGTCGCGCCACGCGCTGAAGGCCCATTGGGCGATCCAACGGCCGTAATACGGCGTGAGCTCCTCGGGGTGCGTGTCGAAGTGACCGCCCTTGCCGATGACCACACGATGACCGTAGTAGCCCCACGCGGGATCCTGGAGCGCGGCGTCCATGTACGCTTCGAACGTCGGGAACGTGCGCGCCGCCGCGGCGTACGACGCGGGCGGCAGCGCGAGGGCGCCGAAGAGCTCGTGGTTCGCGAGCGGACGCCGAGGCGCGGCTTTCGGTGCGGGGCCGAGGCTCTTGAGGGAACCTTCCTCCGTGAGCGGCAGCGCGGCGCCGAACGTGAGGCGACTCTTGAGACGGCGGAGGCCGCGGGCGCCCGGAACGCGAGCGAGCCACGGATCGAGGCCGCGGTACGGCCAGTGCGAAAACGTCGCCGCGCTCAGCGCAGCGAGCGAGTCCGCGTCCACCTGGGCTTCTGTGAGCAGGCGCCGCATACCCTCACCGTCGAGATCGTTCGGGTAAATCGCGCCCGGCTCCTCCTCCGGCACACGGCCGAGCTCGCGCGACAAGCGCTCGAGCAGGGTGCGCAGCGCGCGGGCGGACTCCGCCGTGTCGGATTGCGGCGAAGCGCGACCGCTGAGCTCGAGCAGACTCAGCTTGCGTTTTAGCGGGAAAAGTCGCCACCAGTGTTCGCGCGGGTCGTCGCCGAAAGTGAGCGGCAGCTGCCCCGCGAGAAAGCGCTCGACCCACGCGCGGTAGGCGCGCCCTTCACGGGAACGGCCGAACTCGGTGATGAAGGCGCGCGCCGCGTGCTCGCCGTCTTCAGGCTTTTGTCCGAGGTCGCGCGCGCGGTAGCGCAGGCCGCGCACGACACCTTCGAAGGTGACGGACGGATTCGAAATCAAGGCCGGCAAGCCCGTGAGTCCGCCGTCGACGCTGAAATCCTCGTACGCCATCAGCTGCACGAGATAGAGGATGAAGAGGCTCGGTCCGATGCCGGGCTCGCGCCGGCGCACGGCCGTGAGGCGCACGTCGAGCGACCCGTCGCTGCGGCGCGTGACGGCGAAGTCCCCGTCGTTGACGAAGACGTCGGTGACGGCGGTCCCGCCCTCGACTTCCGGTTCGTAGTGGTAGACGAGCGCGGCCACCATCTCGGCGAGCAGCTCGGCCGTGCCGCTCGGGCCGAGCGGGAGGAGCCAGCCGTCGGGCAGCCGCAAGCGGGCAGCACCGGCGCCGAGCAGCACGGGGAAGTGCCGCTCGAGCGCGGCGAACGTCGCGGCCGGCACGCCGCCGCTCAGCTGCCACAGCGCCTCGGGCTCGAGCACGAAGCGACCGAGCCCGCGCTCGCGGAAGTAACGCGCGTTCTCGACGTTCTGCTCGGGGACATCGCGCTTGGCCCGTCCACGGCTCGAAGGTTCGTCGAGCGCGAGCGGCACCTGTGCGACGAAGCGACCCGCTTCGTCCTTACACAGGATGTCCCAGGTAAAAACCCCCATGCGCCCCGAGACGACCTCGAGCGGCCCGCGCTTTACGGCCAAGTCCTGCATCAAGTAGTCGATCGACTCGGGACCGAGACGCTCGTTCACGCGACCGTCGTAAAGCTGCGCAGGATGGGCCGTGATCAGGTTGTCCCGCGACCAACGGCTCGACATCAGCGCGGAAGCGGCGGGAAGCTCGGGGAACGACATCGCCAGAGCGCACGAGAATACCCAAAACCGCACCCTTGCTCGCGACCATGCCCCGCAAAGTGAACGCAACGCCAAGAGCGCCCGCCGCGGACGCCGTCTTCTTCGACACGTATTCGATGCTCTTTCGGGCGTTCCACGCGTTGCCGCCGCTCTCTACGTCCCGGGGCGAGCCCACGTCGGGGCTCTACGGCTTGTGTTCGCTCTTCTTGCGGATCATGCGCGAGTACCGGCCGCGCGCGTTCGCCTTCGCGCTCGACGCGCCCGCTCGCACCTTCCGTACCGAACGCGACGCGACCTACAAGGCCGGCCGCCCGCGCACGCCGACGCCGCTTTCCGAGCAAATCGCACGCCTGCCCGCGCTGCTCGCGGCCTTCGAGGCGCCCTGCTTTTGCGCGCCGGGCTTCGAGGCGGACGACGTGCTCGCGACGCTCGCGGAGCGGCTCGCGGGCGGCGGGCAACGCGCCCTCGTCGTGAGCGGCGATCGCGACCTCTTTCAGCTCGTCGGGCCGGCGACGGCCGTGCTCTTCATCGGCGCCCGCGGGCAGGCTCCGGTGCTCTTCGACGAAGCGGCGGTCGAACGCCGCTTAGAGGTGCGGCCCACGGAGCTGCCCGCGTTCGCCGCGCTCGTGGGTGAGGCGGCCGACAACCTGCCGGGCGTCCCCGGCATCGGCGAGCGCACGGCCGCAAAGCTCGTACGCGAGCACGGGAGCGTACGTGCCCTCGTCGCGGCTCTCGAGCGGGTGACGCCGCCCAAGGTGCGGGAGGCGCTCGCGGCGCACGCGGAACGCGCGCTCCTGAACGAAGAGCTCGCCACGCTCCGGCGGGACGTGCCTCTCGGGGACGGCCCGCTCGCGGCGCCGCTCACCCAGGCGGCACGTGCGAGACTCACTCGCCTGTTCGAGGAGCTCGAGTTCAAGAGTCTGATTCCGAGGCTCGACGCGCTCGTCGCAGCGGAGTGAGCGGCGGGGCACTCTGGCTCGCCGTGGCGCCATGTCGCGGCTTGCCCGCGTGAGAGGCGTAAAAACAACGCGCGGGCCGGCCCGAGAAATGCACCGTCGCGGGCATGCTCGAGGTGTCGAAGGCTACGAACACGGCTCCGCACCCCCAACGCAGGCTCGGACTACGCGTTCCGACGCGTGCCTGGGCGCTCTTCCGAAACGGCCCGCACGGCATGTACGCGACGGTGGTCGAGCTCTCGGCGACCGGCCTCGTGCTCAAGTTCACCGGGCAGCGGCTCCGCCTGGCGGCGTTTCGGCCCTACCAGCGCTTCGGGCTCGACTTGTTCTTGCCGGGCGGCAAGGCGCCCCTTCACCTCGGCGTGCGGCCCGTGCGCACCATCGGCGAGCTCGAAGCGTTCGAGTTCGTCGACGCGAGCCCCGTGGATCGCCTGACCCTCGCCGAGTACATCGATCGCGTCATTGCCGGACGCAGGCGGGCGGCAGCTTGGCGCAAGCGCCAGGCGCCGACGAGCCAACAAACGCTCGCAGGAGCATGGAAACGACTCCTGCTCGGCACGGCGACCTCGCCGGCGGCGCACTCGGCCTGACGTCGCGGGCGCGACTGAGTACGATGGGGCCATGCGTTCGCGTGGCGTGACCCCGCCCGACCCCGACCCGTCCGAAGAGCCCGAGGATCTCACCTCGCGCAGCGATTTGAAGCGAGCGAACCGCGTCGTCGAAGAGACGCTCGCGCGGCTCAGCACCGACCTCGTCAAGCTGAGCAAGAAGCAGCTCGCCGCGCTCGAGCTCCCCGAAAACATCGCCGACCCGATTGCAGGCGTGCACGCCATCACGAGCCCCCCGGCTCGCCAGCGGCAGCTCCGGCTCGTCCGCATTGCGCTGCGCAGCACGGAGTGGGGGGCGATCCGCGAGCGAGTGAGCCACCTGCTCGAATTCGGGGTGCTGCCAGCGAGTGACGCGGCAGCAGGCGACGCCACACCGGGGCTCGAAGCGCGGTGGCTCGCGCGGCTACTCGGAGAAGGCTTCGCCGGGCTCGACGCGTTCATCACGGAGCACCCACGGGCGGATCGAGCGCGGCTCGAGGACTTGATTCACCGCGTCGATCGGAGCTCGCATGAGCGCCGGGAGCGGGCGGAACGGAAACTCGCGGACGCGATACGGGGATTTTTGAGGGCCGGAGCGCGCTGAGCCGATAACTGCTCTGCCCGCGCGCGGGTACGTCCTCGAAATTGAACTAAGTATACTTATTTCAGTTTTTGCGCCGCGACCCCGCAGCGCCCCAGGGCGGCGCCCATCACTCCTTCGACCTCGCGCCACCGCGAACTGGTTGAACCATTTTCTATCAAGTTATCTTTGCGTAATTACTGTGTTTTATTCGTCTGACTAACCACCGTTGACATAGTTAACGTCGTTACCTATGTGTACACCGTTCCAAGGTGGACGCCGCGCATGGGTATTCCGGAACGACGTGAGCGGGAGCGGCTCGAGCTCAGGCAGCGGATTTTGGACGCCGCGCGCGAGCTGTTTGCGACGCGCGGGTACGAGGCGGTGACGATGCGCGAGATCGCGCGGCGTATCGAGTATTCGGCGACCGCGCTCTACAAGCACTTTGCCGACAAAGAGACGCTCGTGCGCGAGCTCTGCCGGCATGATTTCGACGCGCTCGCGCAACGCCTGCTCGAAGTCGCGATGAGCGGCGATCCGTTCGAGCGCTTCACGCGCGTCGGGCTCGTCTATCTGGATTTCGCCGCGCGCCATCCGCAGCACTACCGCTTGATGTTCATGGGGGGGCTGCCGCCGACGCCGCCCGAGGCCGGCGAGCGCGAGGACCCACAGCACAACGCGTACGTGTTCGTGCGCCTGCTCGTCCAGAACATGCTCGACGCGGACCTCCTCCGCCGCGAGCTCACGGACGCCGATCTCGTCGCGCAAACCACGTGGGCCGCCGTCCACGGCGTCGCCGCGCTCGAACTCACGCTGCCGAACACCGAGCCGTGGCTCGAATTCAGGCCCAAAAAGCAGCGCTTCGTGGCCATGCTCGAGCTCGTAGCCCGCTCGCTCGCGCGCGAACCGGAGCGTGCCACGGCAGCCCTCGCGCGCGTGCTCGTCGAGGACGCCGGCAAGCCGTGGGGACTCGAGGACGACACGCCGCCCCGGCGGAAGAAAGGCTCGTGATGGTCGATCTCGGGATGAAAACCTTGCTCTTCGACAAGGTGCGCTTCCTCATCACGGTCTCGGGCGTCGCCTTCGCGGTGACCCTCGTGCTCGTGCAGGGCGGGCTCTTCGTCGGCCTGCTCGACAACGCCACGATCACGATCGAAAAGCTCGGCGCCGACCTGTGGGTCACCTCGAAGAACTCGCCGAACCTCGACTTCGTGCATCAGTTTCCGGAATCGAACCTGTACCGCGCACGCTCGGTGCAGGGCGTCGCGCGCGCCGACAATCTGATCTTGTCGTTCATGCAAGTGGCGCTACCAACCGGCGCCGAGGAGACGGCGGTCGTCTACGCCATGGAGGATTTCAGCCGTTGGGGCGTGCCGTGGCGCATGGCCGAAGGGTCGCTCGAGGGCCTACAGAGCGGCTCGTTCGTCGCGTTCGACGAGTCGGCCTCCAAGCGCTTCGGCCCCTTCGCGCTCGGTGATTTTCGCGAGGTGAACCGCCATCGCTTCCGCATCGTGGGCAAGACGAGCGAGGCGAAGAGCTTCACCACGACGCCCCTCGCTTTCATGGACTATCACCGCGCCCAGGAGCTCCAGCCCGATCTCCTGGGCGGCAAGACCTCGTACATCGTGGTCAAGCTCGAGCCGGGCGCGGACGCCGCCGCCGTGAAGGCGGAGCTCGAGCGGCGCCTGCCCTACAACGACGTGTACACGTCCAAGGCGTGGGCGGCGCGCTCGCGCGATTACTGGGTCGCGAACACCGGCATCGGCTTCAACGCGTTCCTCACCGTGTTTCTCGGCTGCCTCGTCGGCGTCGTCGTCGTCGCGCAGACGCTCTACACCTCGACGATGGAGCACCTGCGCGAGTTCGGCACCGTCAAAGCCATCGGCGGCTCGAACCTCGACATTTACAAGATGCTCGGCCAACAAGCTTCCGTCGCGGCCGTGGTCGGCTTCGCGCTCGGCTACGTGCCCGCCGAGCTCTTGAAGCCCGTGATCGCGCGCGCCGGTTTGAAGCTCATCATCCTGCCCGAGCTCACCGCGACCGTATTCGCGGGCACCGTCGTCTTGTGCCTGCTTTCCGCGCTCGTCTCGTTCCGCAAGGTCAAGAACATCGACCCTGCGCTCGTGTTCCGCACCTGACCCACGGAGGCTCGCATGTTCAGCGTTCAAGCCGAAGAAGTGACGAAGACGTTCCGCGAAGGCAAGCAGACGGTCGAGGTGCTGCGCGGCGCGAGCCTCTGCCTTGCGCCGGGCGAGGTGGTCACGCTCGAAGGCCCGTCCGGCTCGGGCAAGACGACGTTCTTGTCGATCCTCGGCTGCTTGCTCACGGCGACGAGCGGTCACGTCGCGATCGCGGGGGAAACCCTCGACGGCGCGCGGCCCGCGCAGGCGCAAGCGGTTCGCCGCCGCCATATCGGCTTCGTGTTCCAGCAATTCAACCTGTTTCCCGCCCTCACGGCCGCTGAAAACGTCGAGTACGCGCTCAACCTGAAGGGTGTGGGCGGGCGGCAGGCCGAGGAGCAAGCGCGCGCTCTGCTCGAACGCGTCGACATGGCCGACCGCGCGCGGTTTCTTCCGCGTGATCTCTCGGGTGGCCAGAAGCAGCGCGTCGCGATCGCGCGCGCGCTCGTGGCATCGCCCTCGGTCATCCTCGCCGACGAGCCCACCGCGAACCTCGACTCGAGCGTCGCGACCCCAGTGCTCGAGCTCTTCAGCGAGCTCGCGCGGCGCGAGCAACGCTCGCTGCTGATCGTCACTCACGATCCGCGCGTTCGCCGCGTGGCCGATCGCGTCGCCCACATCGCGGACGGCCGCATCGCCGCCTGACACGCCGCCCCCCTCAAGGAGCCAGCATGCGCCTCGTCGAAACCCTCAAAGCCCACGCAAGTCTCGTCATTTTCGCCGCTGTCGGCCTCGGCGTCGGCGGCTACGAGTGGCATCAAGCCAAAAGCGTCTCGCTCGTGTCCGTCGCCGCCGCCCACTCGAAGCCTGCCGCGGGCGCGGCCGTGCTGGCCGAAGGCCGCCTCGTGCCCTACCCCGACGCTCGCGTCACGCTCGCCGCCGAGCTGCCCGGCAAGCTCGTGAAGCTCCGCGTGCACGAGCGCGACCACGTGGCCGCGGGCGACGTCATCGCCGAGGTGGACGTGAAGGAGCAGCGGGCGGCGCTCCGTGAAGCATGGGCGCGCGTGAAAGAAGCCGAATCCGACGTGAGCTATTTCGCGCTCGAGCAGCAGCGCAGCGCGCACCTATTCTCGCAAGACGCGGTCGCTCGCGCCGTTTACGACAAGAGCAACCACGACGCCGAGAGCGCCGGCCGGCACCGGAGCGCCCTCCTCGCGACCGCGTCACGGCTCGAAACGGAGGTAGACAAGGCGACCATCGTCGCGCCGCTGTCGGGCACGGTGACGGAGCGCTTCGTCGAGCCGGGCCAATTCGTCGCGGCGGGCGCGCCGATCGTGAGCATCGTCGACCTCGGCAAGCTCCGGCTCGAAGCCGAAATCGGCGAGTTCGACGTGGCACGCGTCGCGCTCGGGAAGGCCGTCACGGTGCGAGCCGAGGGTTATCCGCAAAAGTGGCGCGGGACGATCGAGGAGATACCCGACGAAGTCGTGCCGCGTCAGTTGCGCCCGCTCGACCCTGCGCGTCCCGTCGATACGCGCGTCCTCCTCGTCAAGATCCGCCTCGACGAAGCCGTGCCGCTGCGCCTCGGGCAGCGCGTCGAAGTCGAGATCCGCTGAGCCTTGCGAACGCCTCAGGGCAGGATCAAGAGCACGAGGGTCGCCGCCGCGGCGCTCGCGAACGCTTGCACGTAGACGCGTCGCGCCCGCAGCGCGAGCTGCCGAATGTCCGCGGCGTCCGTCACCGGCTTGTCGCCGTCGTCCATGTTGCGCACGCCGCGCGCGACGTTGGCGACGCAGGTGTGCTCGCGCGCTTGAAAGAAGCCCAAACCGGCGAGCAAAAACGGCAGGAACGTCGTCAGGCGCAAGCCGTACGCCGCGTGCGTCGCGACGAGCGCCGCCGAGAGCCCCACGCCGACGACGAGCGAAACCACGCCGAGGCGCACGCGCTTCGCGCGCTCGTGCGGGCCGATGTTTTCGCACACCAAAGGCTCGCCCGAGGTTTCACTGAGGGTTACCATGTCACGCCTTCACGTCGGCCAGTACCTTAGCGCCGGCCGAACCCCGAGGCTCGTCCGAAACCTCCGCGTGAACCGCGCGCCACCACGGGTCCGGCCGCTCCACGTGCGCGGGCTCGAACGGACGACCGAGCCGAGGCGTGAGCACGCGAACACCTTTTTCCGCGGCGAGAGCAAGCAGCGTTTCAGCCGGCTCGTCCCAACGGTGCAGGGCGAGATCGAACGTGCCCCAATGCACCGGCAGCAGCGTCCCGCCGCCGAGGAGCTCGAACGCGTCGAGTGCGCCGACGGGACCGAGGTGAATATCGCCCCAGCTCGGGTGCCACGCGCCGATTTCGAGCAGCGTGAGATCCAGCGGGCCGAAGCGCTCGCGCACGAGCTTGAACTCTTCCGTGAGCCCGGTGTCTCCCGAAAAGAAAATGCGCCGCTCCGCCGTCGTGATGACCCACGAAGACCACAACGTGCGATTGCGATCCGTGAGACTCCGTCCGGAAAAATGTTGCGACGGCGTCGCGCTGAACGAAAGGTCGCGCCCAGGCATGACGTGCGTCTCCCACCAGTCGAGCTCGGTGATGCGCTCCGGCGCGAACCCGAGCGCTTCGAGCCGCGCGCCCACACCGAGCGACGTGACGATCGGCACCCCGAGCTTCGCGAGCTCACGCATGCTCGACGCACAAAGGTGATCGTAGTGGTCATGCGAAAGCAAAATGGCGTCGAGCTTCGGCAGCTCGCCGATGGACGCGGGCGTCGGATGAAAGCGCTTGGCGCCCGCGAACGAGACGGGCGACGCGCGCTCACCGAACACTGGATCGGTGAGGACGCGCAGGCCGTCCACCTCGAGCAGTAGCGTGCTGTGACCGAGCCACGTGACGCGGAGCCCGGAGCTCGACACCGGCGTCGCCCACGCCGCAAGCGGGCTTTCCACGGGCAGCGGCGCCTGGGGCACCCGCGCGCGCCCGCCGAAAAAGTACTCACCGATGGTCGAGAGCGGGTTTCCCTTGAGACCCGTCCCGAGACCGGAGGTGTTGTGAAACGTCCCTTCGCGAAATTGGCTCGAAGATTGGGCCCGTTCGAGCCGGAGACCGCGAAGGGCTACCATGCGTCCTATTTGGTGCCGGTAGTTTCCTTCGTCAACGCGCGCCGGATGCGCGGCGCGTCGCTCGGGCTCTCCGCGCTCATGCTCTGCCAGCTCGCTGCGTGTGGGGGAAGGTCGCGTAGTGAAGTCCCGCTCATGAGGGCGGGCGGCGCGAGCGGCGGCGGGGGCACGAGCGGCGCGGCCGGAAGCATGACAGCGGGCACCGCCGGTGACTGCCCGCTGTCGGTCGAGTTCGCCGTCAGCTTCGACGACCAAGGCGTCCCAGGTCCGCCGAATCTCTGTGCTCCGTGTGGTCAGCCGCCTTTTACGCTCGCCTTCGGCAACTCGGACCCGCTCGACCAGGCAGCGCCGAACTGCACCCCGGTGTGCGACACCTGCGAGGTCCCGACGTGCCATTCCCTCCTCGAATGCGGACACGAGCTCTCCTCGGCGCCTTATCGAACCAGCTGGTCCGGGCGCTACTACGAGCCTGGGAGTTGTGGACCGGACAACGAGGCGTGCAAGACACCGGAGTGCGTCCCGCCCGGCGACTATTGGGCGGAATTCTGCGCTCCCTTCGGCACCGCTGCGCCGACGGACGACTCGCCGAACGCGTGCACGCTCGACATGCCGCAGGTTCCCTTCTGCACCCTCCGCGGCTTCACGCTGCCCGCAAACGGCCCGGTCCCCGTCGTCCTCCCGCTCCACGCGCTCTAAGGGACAACGAATCCGTCGGGTGGGTCTTCCCGACGGATTCGTTGCACACGGGGCCTTCGCAGCTTTCGCCGCGTCGTGCCTGCAGCTATTGCAACCCGCGGGCCAACCGAAAAATCGCCCAGTAGCCACGAAAAGGCCGCGCCAGGCGTCCAGGAATCGAGAATCGGCGTCGCGAAAACGGGGAATGCCCCCTTTTGATCCCGCCCTCGCTCGTTCCGGCTGCGCGCTCCTACCGTGCGGGCGTGGCGATACTCACCGCGCGCAAGGTTGGAAGCGCCGCCGGAGGCTCCGACCTACGAGCGTCGGAGCGACGGTCGCGCAGCTCCGGAAGTCACCTCGTTGTCCCCCAAGATGCGGACGGTTTACCAGCGTCTCGGCGGCGTCATCCTTCGCTCGCGCCAGCGCCGGTCAAAATTGCACAAAACTCGGCGTCCGGCTGACCTTCGGCCTTCTTCGCTGCCATGAACTCCCGTCCGAAATCCTCTTCCGCGGCGAGAGCATTATGCGCCGCGCAGCGCAGGACGAGATTCGACGCATGGTGCTGCCCACCCGCAGCGAACGGTATCAAGTGGTGA